>DATCEH010000077.1:0-47299 GCA_036510225.1 Solirubrobacteraceae bacterium
GGGCCGTTCGGGTCGGCGAGGTCGGCATCCGGCGCGAGCGTCCCGTTGACGCCGACCTGCCGCAGCTCACGGGCCGCGAGCTGGGACTGGCCGTTGACGAGGTCGGTCCGCCCGACCCGACCCAGCTGGAGCTCGCTGGCCGGCGCCATGTCCACGAAGGCGTTGCTCTCGCCACCGCCCTGGCGGGCGAAGATCAGCGGCGGCGTGGCCAGCGACGCCTGGATCCCCTGGGTCAGGCCGAGGACCTGCGACGGCGAGAAGTAGTTGGCCTTGCCGAGCACGACGCCGCCCCAGTCGTGCGCCCGCAGCCGAGCGGCTGTCGCCGGGGTCGCGTCGATCCCGATCAGGAAGAGCTGGGCGACGTCCCGGGCGAGCGTCGGGCTGACCGACCCCGTTCCCCCGCCGGATGACCGGACGCTCGAGAGCAGCGGGGCCAGCGCGTCGAGCAGCGACTCTCCGGGGGTCGGCGTGCTCGTCTGAGCGAAGCGCGAGCCCCCCTGCGGAAGCTTGTTCGCATGGCCGGGTCCCTGAATCAGCGCGAGCAGTGCGCCCGCGAGGATCGCGACGACGACGAGGACGAGGACCAGCCGGCGGGACGGAGCCCGGCCCATCAGCGCGTATCCTCCCGGCGGGACATGGACAGCGACAGGGACAAGATAATCGTGATGAAGTTCGGCGGGACGTCCGTCGCCGACGCCGACCGGATCAAGCGGGCCGCCCGGCGGATCGTCGAGAAGCGGGAGTCCGGCCACCGCGTGGTCGCTGTCCTCTCGGCCCGGGGCAAGACGACCGACGAGCTGATCGCGATGGCCGCCGAGGTCTCCGACGCCCCACACCCCCGGGAGATGGACATGCTCCTCTCGACCGGAGAGCGGATCTCATGCGCGCTGTGCGCGATGGCGATCAACGACATGGGCCACCACGTGATCTCCCTGACCGGTTCACAGGCCGGCATCGTGACAGACACATCGCACACGAAGGCCAAGATCCTCGATGTCAGGGCCGAGCGGATCATCCGCGCGCTCGACGACGAGCGGATCGTCCTGGTCGCCGGCTTCCAGGGCGTATCGACCGCAAAGGATGTGACGACGCTCGGCCGGGGCGGGTCCGATACGACGGCGGTTGCCGTCGCGGCAGCCCTCGGCGCCGAGGAATGCGAGATCTACACCGACGTCGCCGGCGTCTTCTCGGCCGACCCGCGGATCGTCCCGAACGCCCGGATGCTCCCGGTCGTCTCCTTCGAGGAGATGCTCGAGATGGCGGCCTCCGGAGCCGGTGTCCTCCAGCTGCGGTCGGTCGAGTACGCCCGCAACCACGGCGTCCGGATCCACTGTCGATCGAGCTTCGACGACGGTCCAGGTACCGTTGTCCTGGCAGAGCAGGAGACCATGGAGAGACCACTCGTAACAGCTGTCACCCACTCGACCGGCGAGGCTCGCGTCACGCTGCTCGGCGTCCCCGACACGCCGGGCATCGCCGGGCGGATCTTCGGCGCCCTGGCCGAGGCGAACGTCAACGTCGACATGATCATCCAGAACGAGCCGGTCACCGACGGCCGCCGGGCGGACATGTCCTTCACCGTGCCGGCCGAGGATCTCCGGGCCGTCCGCCGGGCGCTCGACGAGATCGTCGGTGAGCTCGGCATCGAGGAGGTCGCGACCGACGACGCGATGGGCAAGGTCTCGATCATCGGCGCCGGCATGCGCAGCCACCCCGGCGTCGCCGCGAAGGTCTTCACCGTGCTCGGCGAGGCCGAGATCAACATCGAGATGATCGCCACCTCGCCGATCAAGATCTCCTGCGTGATCGCGCTCGACCGGGTCCCGGAGGCCGTCCGCGCGCTCCACTCGGCGTTCGGGCTCGACGACTCCGGGTCCGGGCTGGAAGATCCCTTCGGCCGACCGCTCGCCAGATGAGTTCTTCTTTTCGGGTAGCGGTGGTCGGCGCGACCGGCGCCGTGGGGACGGTGATGCTGGATGTGCTCGGCCGGCGGGGCTTCCCGGCCAGCGAGATCGTCCCGTTCGCCTCGTCACGGTCCGCCGGGCGCGAGCTCGTCGGAGGGGGCGTCGTCCGGGCCCTGTCGGACGAGACGATCGCCGGCTTCGACGTCGCGATCTTCTCGGCCGGGTCGGGCGTCTCCGCCGAATGGGCGCCGCGCTTCGCGAAGACCGGCTGTCTGGTGATCGACAACTCGTCCCAGTGGCGGATGCGACCGGACATCCCGCTCGTCGTCGCCGAGGTCAACCCCGAGGCGATCGACGATCACTCGGGGATCGTCGCCAACCCGAACTGCTCGACGATGCAGATGGTCGTCGCCCTCAAGCCGCTCCACGACGCCGCCGGGATCGAGCGGCTCGTGATCTCGACCTACCAGTCCGTCTCGGGCACCGGCGTCCGGGCCGTCGCCGAGATGAACGACCAGGCCCGGGCGATCCTCGACGGCGTGCAGCCGCCGCCCCCGCAGATCTACCCGCACCAGATCGCCTTCAACGTCCTGCCCCAGGTCGAGACGTTCAAGGACGGCGACGACTACACGACCGAAGAGCGCAAGATGATCGGCGAGACACGGAAGATCCTCGGGCTGCCCGAGCTGCGGATCAGCGCGACCTGCGCCCGCGTCCCCGTCCGCGTCGGCCACTCCCAATCGGTCAACCTCGAGACGTCGGCCGACCTGACGCCCGAGCTCGCCCGGGCGCTGCTCGCCGGCGCGCCCGGCGTCCGCGTGCTCGACGATCCGGCGAACGCCGTCTACCCGTTGGCGTCGATCGCCGCCGGTGGGGACGACGTCCTCGTCGGCCGGATCCGCCGGGACGCGTCGAACCCGAAGACCCTGAACCTCTGGATCGTCGGCGACAACCTCCGCAAGGGGGCAGCCCTGAACGCCGTCCAGCTGGCCGAGCTCGCCGTCGAGCGGGGGCTCCTGCAGGGCAACGCCGCCGGCATCCGCGGGTAGGGCGCCCCGCGGGCCGGCTGCGCGCCGGTGCGGGGGTGGCGGCGGTGCGGGTGCGGGGGTGGGGCCGGGTGCGGGGCGGGGGCGCGGGCGGAGGTGGGGGCGGGTCGGCGCCGGGGGTGTGGGATCTGATCGGCCGGCTCCTCCCCGGCGGCGGAGGTGTGGATGTTGTCGACGCTCGTCGTGAAATGGTTGCCTGAGGCAGTCGGGGGCCGTCGAGGATCATTCGGGCCGGGCTCGGGGAGGTCAGAGGCGGGCGAGCTCTCTGCGGGGACTGGGTTGTGAGAAGTGGACTCTCCAACGAAAGTAGTTGACTGACTCAGTCAGCTACTTTCGCGACGAAGGTCTCCCATCCACCTCCACCGCCCGGGTGGAGCCTGGTTGATCAGATCCCACACCCCCGCACCCGGCCCCCGCGCCCCCGCCCCCGCCCCCGCCCGCCGTTCCGCTCCGCTCCGACGTGCAGTCGGCCCAGCGAAAAGTGCGAAACCCGAGTTGAGTCAGTCAGCTACTTCTCTTGGAGGGTCCCCTCTAGACCACCCGGACGCCCGGGGAGAGCGCCGCCCTGACCTCTCGAGCCCGGGCGGTGATCCATCTGCGGCGGGCTCGCGCGAGGCCAGCCGCGTGAGCATCGCCGCCGCGGAATATGACCCGGAACCGGGCCTGACCCCGAGACCCAGGGGAAATCGCCGCGTCGGGCACGCGTGGGCTGTCGCCGGATGGACGGCGAAGGCCGGCACACTCAATCAACTCGAGCGCGCTCCGCCGGCCGCCGCGGGTGTCATCAGACGCTCGAGCTGGCTGGTATCGATCAGCAGGGCCCGCGCGACCCGACTGACCAGCTCGCCGAGCTCCGGGTGCTCGCCCGGCTCCCACCCGTCGAGCATCTCGTCCAGGCGGCCGCGGGCCGTGCTCAGCAGGACGTCGAGCGCCTTGTCGCCGGCCGGCGTCAAAGCTCGACCGCCGGAGTCGCCGGCCGCGCACACGAGCCCGAGCGCAGCGAGCTGGTCGGCGACTGCGACGACTCTGGCCGCGTCGACCTCCCGCCGCGCGGCGATCGCCCCGAGATCGACATCGGGGTCGCGGTCGAGCTGGGCCAGGAGCAGGCACTGGGCGGCGGTCAGCTCGAGCCCGGCCCGTTGGGCGAGGCGTTCGATCATGCTCCTGCCGGCCTCCCGCCGGGTCAAGGTTGACAGCTTGGACTCGATCTCCTGGAGCGAGCTGGTCGCGTTCGGGACCGCGAAGGCCTCACCGACTCCGGCCGTGGCGACCGTCTGACGGAGCGGCACCTGCTTGATGAAGAACGTCAGAACGAATGCGAACGCGCCGATCCCGGCTGCAACGACGAAGACGACGTTCAGCGAGTCGGTGAACGACCCGATGTACGCCGCGTGGACGGCTGGCGGGAGCGTGTGCAGCGTGGCCGGGTCGACCTGGCCTCCGCCTCCCAGCTTCGCCGCGGCGCTGGCCGGCAGCTTCGCTGCGAGCGAGCTCGTCAGGTGGCCGGCGAAGATCGATCCGAGCACCGCCGTGCCCATCGACCCGCCGATCGACCGGAACAGGGTCGCCGCGGACGTGGCGACGCCCAGCTGGCTGTATTCGACCGCGTTCTGCACGGCGAGGACCAGCACCTGCATCACGAGTCCGAGTCCGAGTCCGAGCACGACCATGAAGACCGACGCCGTCAACGTGCTCGTCTGGGCGTCCATCGTCGAGAGCAGGAACAGACCGACGACCATCAGACCCGTCCCGGCGATCGGGAACGGCTTGTAGCGGCCGGTCCGCGTGATCAGCTGACCCGAGACGATCGACGTGACCAGGAGACCGCCCATCAGGGGAAGCAGCTGGAGCCCCGACGCGGTCGCGCTCGCCCCGTTGACCACCTGCAGGAAGGTCGGGAGATAGGTGATCGCCCCGAACAGCGCGAACCCGACGATCAGGCCGACGGCGCTCGTCACCGAGAACACACCGATCCGAAACAGCGGCAGCGGCAGCACCGGCTCGGCGGCCCGCCGCTCGATCAGCACGAACGCCGCCAGGCCGACCGCCCCGACGATCCCCAGGCCGATCACCAGGCTCGAGCCCCACGCGTACTGATTGCCGCCGAGCGTGCACATCAGCACGATCGCGCTGAGCGCCGCCGCGAGCACTGCGGTCCCTGCGTAGTCGATCTTGTGATGAACCCGCTCGGCCACCGACGGGAGGGTCCGCGCCAGAACGACGAAGGCGGCGATCCCGAGCGGCAGGTTGACGTAGAAGATCCAGCGCCAGCTGAGGTTGTCGGTGAAGAAACCGCCGAGCAGGGGACCCGCGATGCTCGAGACGCCGAACACCGCGCCGAAGATCCCCGTGTAGCGGCCCCGCTCGCTCGGCGGCACGACGTCACCGACCGCGGCCTGGGCCGAGACCATCAAGCCGCCGCCGCCGAGGCCCTGAATCGCGCGGAAGGCGATCAGCTCGGTCAGGCTCTGCGCCTGCCCGCAGAGCGCCGACCCGACGAGGAAGATCACGAGGCCGGCCTGCAGCACCACCTTGCGGCCGTAGAGGTCACCGAGCTTCCCGTAGAGCGGCGTCACGACCGTCTGGGCCAGCAGATACGCGGTGACCACCCACGAGAGGTCCTTCAGGCCGCCGAGGTCACCGACGATCGTCGGGAGCGCCGTCGCGACGATCGTCTGGTCGAGCGACGCCAGCAGCATGACGAGCACCAGACCGCCGAAGACGACCCGGACTGACGTGGAGGTCGGACCCGCGGACGTCGGATCCGCGGATGTCTGGTCGGCCACGCCCGACGAGCTTACGCAAGCCGATCAGCTGATGTTGGGAGAGCCTGCTCGATCGCCGCGACCACCGCTTCGGCTTCCGGATCGACCTGGGGCCGAAACCTGGCGACGATCTCGCCTGCCGGGGAGACGAGGAACTTCTCGAAGTTCCAGGCGATGTCCCCGGCCTGGCCCTGCGCATCCGCCACCGCGGTGAGACGGTCGTACAGCTGGTGGCGCTCCGGTCCGTTGACGTCGAGCTTCTCGGTCATCGGGAACGTCGTTCCGTAGGTCGTCGAGCAGAACGTCGCGATCTCCTCGGCGGTCCCTGGTTCCTGGCCGGCGAACTGGTTGCACGGGACGCCGAGGACCGAGAAGCCAGCCGCCGAGTAGCGCTTCTGCAGCCTCTCGAGCCCCTCGTACTGGGGCGTCAGGCCACACCGCGACGCCACGTTGACGACGAGCACGGCTGAGTGCCTGAGCCCCTCGAGGTCGAGCGGAGTCCCGTCGAGCGCGGTCAGATCGACGTCGAGCGGGCTCGTGTCTCCTGGTGCCCGCGCGGTCATCGTCCCTGTCTCGCCGTTGGCCTAATCAGCCGTGGCCGTGGCCGCGGCCGCGACCACGGTCGTCGACCAGTCGATCACCGAGCTCGGCCGCACGACGTGGCGGTTCATGCCGAGCTCCTTCGGCTCGAGGCCGAGCGCCAGGCCGACCAGCTGGGGGAGATGGAGGACCGGCATCTTCAGCTCCCGGCCGACGACACGCTCGGCGAGCGGCTGCTGGAGGTCGAGGTTGAGGTGGCAGAGCGGGCACGGCGTGACCAGGCAGTCGGCCGCAGCATCGACCGCATCGCCGAGGTGGCGGCCCGCCTGGGTCAGCGACGCCTGCTTGTTCATCGTGATGATCGGGAAGCCGCAGCACTTGTGGGATCCGGCGTAGTCGATCACCGTCCCGCCGAGGGCGTCGATCACCTGCTCGAGGTACCTGTCCCGCGGGTGGTCGGCGTCGATCCCGATCCGGCTCCTCGGGCGGACGATGTAGCAGCCGTAGAACGGCCCGACCCTCAGGCCGCTCAGCGGTCGCGTGACCCGTGCCCGCAATGCGTCCAGTCCGACCTCCTCGACGAGCAGCCAGAGGAAGTTCTTGTTGGCGAGGCCCTTCGCATAGGTGAGGCCCTCCGGCGCGAGCGTTCGGTTGACGTGTTCCCGGTACTCGCCGTTCGCGTCGAGTCGCTCCTGGCACTCGCTCTGGGCGCCCTGGCAGGTCGAGCAGATGTTCATCATCAGCTCGCCGTCGGTCTGCTGGGCCAGCGCGAACGTCCGCGCGTTCAGGGTGTCGGCGAGCTCCTGGTTGTGCTCGGCGATCACCCCGGCCCCGCAGCAGTTGCCCCGGTCGAGCTCGATCAGCTCGATGTCCAGGAGCGGGGCGACCTTCGCCATCGAGCCGTGGAGCTCGGGCGTGAAGCCGCGGCTGACGCAGCCCGGCCAGTAGGCGACCTTCATGCGGATGCCTCCGTTCCGGCCGGCGGCGCGTCGTCCTCGTCGCGGCCGCTGACGTACAGGTTGAGCTCGTAGCGCTCGGCGTGGCCCTCGACCTCCTTGAAGATCGCCTTGACCCCCTTCGGCGCCTTGTGGTGGTGGAGCAGGGCCTTGGCCGGCGTGACCTTCCCCCGCCGCATCGCGGTGACGACGGCCGGCGCCGACGCGAGCAGCTCGGGCAGCGCCCGGGGGTTGAGCTTGCCGCCGAATGAGTCGGTCAGGAGGTCGGCCTCGTGGAGGACGCCGTTGCGCTCGATGTTCTTGACGAAAGCCTCCTCGTGCCGGTGCCCGTTGTTCCGGTCGTCGATCTTCTGGTCGTTCCCGGCGATCCGCCGCAGGCGCATGATCTGACCCATCGGGTCGACGCCCTTCGGGCAGGCGTCCACGCACTTGAAGCAGTGGGTGCACGTGTACAGGCCGTGCTCGTCCTCGGCCAGCTCCCGCAGCCGGGCCTCCTGCTCGGCGTCGCGCGGATCGCCGACGAACCGGTAGGCCTTGGCGAGCGCGGCCGGCCCGATGAACTCGTCGTCGACCTCCATCGCCAGGCAGTCCGACACGCATGCTCCGCACTGGATGCAGGCCATCGACTGCGTGATGTCGACCATCGTCTCCCGCGGGACCACGTACTCCCGCTCGGGGACCGGCTCGCGGGCGAGCAGCCACGGCGTGACCGCGCGGATCTTCTTCCAGTGGACGGCCTCCATGTCGACGATCAGGTCCTTGATCACCGGCATGTTGCCCATCGGCTCGACCTCGATCACACCGTCGGTCGAGCTCGCCACGGCCTTATCGAGATGCGTGTGACAGGCGAGCCCCGGCTCGCCGTTGATCCGCACCCCGCACGACCCGCAGATCGCCGCCCGGCACGAGCAGCGGATCCCGATCGACCCGTCGAAGCGGGCTCGCGCCTGGAGGATTCCCTCGAGCACCGACCGGTGGGGTTCGAGCTCGATCACGTGTTCGTCCCAATAGGCCGGCTCGCCCGATTCGGGGTCGTAGCGCCGGAGGCGGAGGGTGAACTCGGCCATCAGTACTTCCTCTCCTCGGGCTGCCACCGGGTGATCGTGACCGGCGAGTACGAGACCACCGGCGCGCCGTCCGCGTCGGGCGCGATCACGATGTGCTTGAGCCAGTTCTCGTCGTCCCGCTTGGGGAAGTCGGTCCGGAACTGGGCGCCGCGGGACTCCTTGCGCTCGATCGCGCCGACGACCATCGTCTCCGCGCAGTCGAGCATGTAGCCGAGCTCGATCGCCCCGAGGACGTCCTGGTTGAAGACGGCGCCGCGGTCGTCGACGTAGCAGTCGTCGGCCTCCTCCTTCAGGCGGCGGACGACCTCGAGGGCTCGGTCCAGGCCGGCTGCGTCCCGGTAGACGGCGACCTCGGTGTTCATCGTCGTCCCGAGCTCCTCGCGGATCTCCGAGATCCGCCGACCGGCGTGGGGGCGGGCGATGATCGCGTCGATCATCGCGATGTCGTCGTTGCGCCGGGCATCCGAGACCCGCGGCATCGCCGTGCCCTTCGCCCGGGTGGCCGCGTGCTCGCCGCTGCGGCGGCCGAAGATCAGCGTGTCGAGCAGGGAGTTCGCGCCGAGGCGATTGCCGCCGTGGACCGAAACGCAGGCGACTTCGCCGGCCGCGTACAGCCCCTCGATCCTCGTCGCCCCGTCGTTGTCGGTCTTCACCCCGCCCATGATGTAGTGCTGCCCCGGCTGGATCACGATCGGCTCGCGGGTGATGTCGACCCCTGCGAAGTCCCGTCCGATGTTGACGATCTCCCGCAGCGACTCGAGGATCCGCTTCTTGGGGACGACGGTGATATCCAGGTAGATGCCCTTTCCGTCGACTCCGACCCCCCGGCCCTCGAGGATCTCGGTCTGCTCGGCCCGGGAGACGACGTCCCTCGAGGCGAGCTCCATCTTGTTCGGCGCGTACCGCTCCATGAACCGGTCGCCCTCGCTGTTGAGCAGGTGGGCGCCCTCTCCGCGGGCGCCCTCGGTGATCAGGAAGCCGTTCTCGGCGAGCGTCGTCGGGTGGTACTGAACCATCTCCATGTCCATCAACGGCGCCCCGACCCGGTAGGCCTGGGCGATCCCGTCGGCCGTGCAGATCAGCGCGTTGGTCGTCGGCCGGTAGCACTGGCCGGCGCCACCCGAAGCGAGGATCACGTTCTTGGCCCGGAAGGTCTCCATCCGCCCGCTGCGGACGTCGCGGGCGACCACGCCGACGCAGGTTCCCGAGTCGTCGAGCAGGATCGACGTGACGAACCACTCCTCGAACCGATCGACCGTGTCCGAGTGGCGCATCAGCTGCTCGTAGAGCACGTGGAGGAGAGCCTGGCCGGTGATGTCGGCGACGTAGGCCGTCCGCTTCTTCGACGCCCCGCCGAACGCCCGCAGGTCGAGCAGGCCGTCCGCGTCGCGGTGGAAGGTCACGCCGATGTGCTCGAGGTGCATCACCTCGGCCGTCGCCTGGCTGCACATGATCTCGATCGCGTCCTGGTCGCCGAGGAAGTCCGATCCCTTGACCGTGTCGTAGGCGTGCTCCCGCCAGTCGTCGTCGGCCGCGATCGCCGCGTTGATCCCCCCGGCCGCCGCGACCGAATGCGATCTGACCGGGTGGACCTTGCTCATCAGCGCGACCGTGACGCCCTCGCCTGCCGCGGCGAGCGCCGCGCGCTGGCCGGCGAGGCCGGCTCCGATGATCAGGACGTCGTGTTCTGGCATGCAGGCTCGGTCTCTACTTGGGCTGGCACCGGCGAGCCGGCTGGCGGCGCCGAACTCTATACGCCGCCCGCCGGGCGGAGGGCCCGGTGGACCTGCGCGAGGGTGACCAGGCCGGCGAGCGTTCCGTCCGGGTCGACGGCCACGACCCCGCCGAGCCGGCGAAGCCCGTCCGAGCCGAGCAGTTCCTCAAGCGTCTGGCCCGGGCCGATCCGCCAGGGCCGCTCGTCGTCTGAGACCTCGCCGGCGGTGAGCGCCGGCCGGCCGCCGTGCAGCTCGGCCTCGAGCCGCTCGGACCGCAGCAGACCGACGTAGTGGCGGGTTTCGTCGACGACGGCGAACCACGGCTGGCGATACCGCAGGAAGAACTCCTCCTCGGCGTTGACGAGCGTCGTCGCCGACGGGATCGTGACCGGCTCGCGATCCATGATGTCCGAGACCTTGATCGCCCGGATCCGCTCGCTGAGGATCGTCTGTGCCAGCGTCCCGCGAGCCGCCTGGTAGAGGAACACCGCGCTGATCAGGGCCCAGATCGCGGTCGACACCAAGCCGTCGGAGAGCGCGAGGAGTCCGAGGCCGCCCAGCACCATCGCGAAGATCTGCCCGGACTTGGCGGCCGCCCGCGTCGCCCTGACGCGGTCACCGGTCAGCCGCCAGGCGATCGCACGGGCGATCCGCCCACCGTCGAGCGGGAGGGCGGGAACGAGGTTGAGGACGAGGACGAACGCGTTCATCGTCGCGACGAAGCCCAACAGGACGAGCGCCGGCGTCGACCGGACGCTCGTGTCGAGAGCCGCTGCGTGGTAGAAGCGGTCGAGGCCCGTCGGCGCGGCCGCGGCGACGCAGATCAGAATCACGACGAGCGTCACAAGGGGGCCGGCGACTGCGATCTTGAACTCGTCGCCCGGGGACGTCGTGTCGGTGCGGGTCTTCGCGAGACCGCCGAAGAACCACAGGTCGATCCCGTCGATCTCGATTCCGAGACCCCGGGCGACGACGGCGTGGCCGAGCTCGTGGAGGATCAGCGAGACGAAGAACAGGAAGGTGCTGGCGACGGCCACGAGATAGCCCTCGGTGTTCGAGCCGAGCACGTCCCCGAAGACGCCCGACAGGATGTAGATGAAGAAGAACAGCACGACGAACCAGCTCGTCCCGACGCCGATGCGGATCCCGAAGATCCGCGCCAGCTGGATCGTCCCGCCGCGGCGCATCCCTCCATGGTGGCACCCGCCGGGTCCGGGCGCATACGCCGGCTCTCGCTCGCGGGTACCATCGCTGACCGAGACGGCCCTCCCCCAGCAGGCAAAGGATCCTCCGTGGCTCACGAAGTGACACTCATTCCTGGTGACGGAACCGGACCCGAGTTGGCCCAGGCGACTCGGCGCGTCCTCGAGGCGACCGGCGTGGAGTTCGAATGGGACATCCAACAGGCCGGCATCGACGCCTTCGAGGAGACCGGCAACCCGTTCCCCGACGAGACCCTCGCGTCCCTCCGGCGGACGAAGGTCGGCATCAAGGGACCGACGACGACGCCCGTCGGATCCGGCTTCCGATCGGTCAACGTGCTGCTCCGCAAGGAGCTCGACCTGTACGCCTGCATCCGGCCGTGCAAGGCGTACACCGGCGTTCGCACGCGGTTCCCGGAGACGGACATCGTGATCGTGCGAGAGAACACCGAGGATCTCTACGCAGGCATCGAGTTCGAGCAGGGGACGCCTGAGAACGCCGAGCTCCGCGAGGCGCTGGCCCGGCTTGGAGCCACCGTCCGGGAGGACGCCGGGATCTCGATCAAGCCGATCTCGATCTTCGGGACCGAGCGGATCGTCGAGGCGGCATTCGCCTACGCCGAGTCGAAGGGCCGCGCGAAGGTGACGGCCGTGCACAAGGCCAACATCATGAAGTTCACCGACGGGCTCTTCCTGTCGGTTGCCCGCGAGGTCGCCGAGCGCCATCCGGACATCGAGTTCAACGACCGGATCGTCGACAACCTCTGCAATCAGGTGATCACCCGGCCGGAGGAGTACGACGTCCTCGTGCTGCCGAACCTCTACGGCGACATCGTCTCCGATCTCTGCGCCGGGATGATCGGCGGCCTCGGGATCGCGGGGGGCGCGAACATCGGGACCCACGCCGCCGTCTTCGAGGCCACGCACGGCTCCGCACCGAAATACAAGGGCCGCAACATGGTCAACCCGACCGCGCTGATGCTGTCCGGCGTCTACCTGCTCGAGCATCTCGGCGAGGCGGATGCCGCCACCCGCATGGAGCGAGCGATCGCCGCCGTGATCGCCCGGGGCGAGAAGGTCACCTTCGACCTCAAACCAAACCGTGACGACCCAACCGCCGTCGGCACCTCCGAGTTCGCCGACGCGGTCATCGAGGAGATGAACGCATGACGAAGACCCCAGTTCGCGTTGCCGTGACCGGCGCTGCCGGCCAGATCGGCTACGCGCTGCTGTTCCGGATCGCGAGCGGCGCGATGCTCGGTCCGGACACGCCGGTGGCCCTGCGGCTGCTGGAGATCACCCCGGCGGTCAAGGCGGCCGAGGGGACGGCGATGGAGCTCGACGACTGCGCCTTCCCCCTCCTGGACAGCGTCGACATCTCCGATGACCCGGACGTCGCCTTCGACGGGGTCAACTATGCCCTGCTGGTCGGCGCCCGGCCGCGCGGGCCGGGGATGGAGCGCAGCGACCTGCTCGAGGCGAACGGCGGGATCTTCAAGCCGCAGGGCCAAGCCCTGAACGCCCATGCGGCGAGCGACGTCCGGATCCTCGTCGTCGGCAACCCCGCGAACACGAACGCCCTGATCACGATGAGCAACGCCCCCGACATCCCGCGCGAGCGGTTCACGGCGATGATGCGCCTCGACCACAACCGCGCGAAGGCGCAGCTTGCCGCGAAGGCCGGGGCCAGCGTCGCCGACGTGACCAACATGACGGTCTGGGGGAACCACTCGGCGACCCAGTACCCCGACATCTTCAACGCGAGGATCGCCGGGTCCAACGCGGCCGACGTCGTCACCGACCGGGAATGGCTCCAGGCGGACTTCCTGCCGACCGTTCAGAAGCGCGGTGCGGCGATCATCGCCGCACGCGGCGCGTCCAGCGCGGCGTCGGCTGCCAACGCGGCAGTCGACCACGTCCGTGACTGGGCGCTCGGGACCCCCGACGGCGACTGGGTGTCGATGGCGATCGCCTCCGACGGGACCCACTACGGTGTCCCCGAGGGGATCGTCGCCGGGTTCCCCGTGACCTGCGCCGGCGGCGACTTCACGGTTGTCGAAGGCCTCGAGATCAACGACTTCTCGCGCGAGCGGATCGACCGGACCGCGGCCGAGCTCGGCGAGGAGCGCGACGCCGTGGTCGAGCTCGGACTGCTCTGAGCGCCTGAGCGGAGGCCCGCCGGCGCGGTTCCGGCGCCGGCCCGCTCGGCCGGCGGTGCGGCGAGCACCCGCGGCGCGCCCGGCTCGGCGCGCCCGGCTCGGCGCGGGCGGCGGGCCTCCGGTGAGCCTTCCTCGGCCCGGACCATGGCAGGGTCCGGGCCCGGCAGCCGGTGCGCCCGGCCTGGCTGGCTACTCCGCGTCGGCGGCGATGTCTGGGTTGGCGGCCGCGGTCGCGTGCCAGCCACGGTCGCGCTTGACGACCTTGCCGTCGTCAGCCAACGTCGGCAGGACCCGGTAGAGGTAGTTCTGCTTGATACCCATCTCGCTGGCCATCTCCGGGATCGTTATGCCGGGTCGCGAACCGACCAGCTCGAGCGCCTGGCGTGCCCGGGTGCCGCTGCCGCGGGGCCGGCCACGCCGCTTGGATGACGTCGTGCGACTGGATGAGCCGTTGGCGCTCGGACGGCTCCGCGCGACGCGGACACGCGGCGCCGGCGAGGCGACGGGCTTGACGCCGGCGAGTGCCTTGACGGCGGCTTCGAGTTGCCTGTATTCCTCGATCAGCGGCTCCAGCTCGCGCATACGCTCGCTGATCTCGTTGCGCTTCTCTTCTAGAAAGTTACTCACAAAGGACTCCTTCCCCGGAATTCGAAGTAACAGTGTATGCACACACGCAAGACGACACTCCCCCTCCGGCGAAGATGAAACCTCACATGCCCGATGGACGGACCGGTCCTTGCTCGAGCAGAGTCTTCAGCCTGCGCAGCGAGTTCCTCGCCTCGCGCTCGGGGATGCCGCCGACGAGCGCCCTGCTGGCGACGGCGCCGAGCGGCCCGAAAGGTGCGTGGAAGTCATTACGGTAGTGGAACCGGGTTCCCCCGTCGTGCGGTGCGAGGACGTACTCTGTGTGGGCATTCGACAGCGCCGGCCCCCGACCCTCCCAGACGGCGCGGCGTGCGAACTCACATTCGGCCAGCACCCACCGGACCTTGAAGTTCGCACCACGGAGATGAATCGTCTGGGCCATGCTGAAGCCGCCGCGTACCGGGCCGCGCGAGACGTCGGCCACCCGCCGGTGAATCGTCACCCAGTCGCCGAGGCGCTCGGGATCCATGACGACCGCCCAGACCTCCTCGGGCGTGGCGCGAATAAGAGTTGATACCTCGACGGCGCTCATCCCGGCGCCAACGCTAGCGGGCGCGCAGGGGCTCCCGCAGTTCCCAATCGCGCATCGCGTGCTCGACGGCCGCGTCATATCCGTGCAGACGCACGCCGAGCAGGTCCCGGGCGGCCGCGTCGTCGGCCAGCAGATCACCGTCCAGGCTCTCCATCAGCGGTCGCACGAGCGCGAGCTCCTCCCCGGCGATCCGGGCCGCCACCGCGCTCGTCCACGGCGTCTGGGTGAAGCCGAGCCGGACCGCCGGTCGCCTGACGAGCATCAGCTCGGCCAGCCGGCGGACCATCTCGCCATAGGAGAGGGTGTCGGGCCCGGCGATGTCGAGCGTCCGTCCGCCGACGTCGGAGACGCCTGCGGCCGCCAGGTAGTCGAGCATGTCCCGTTCGTCGATCGGCTGCGTCCTGTAGTCGCGCCAGCTCGGCAGAGCGAGGACCGGCATCCGCTCGACGAGTCGCACGAGGAAGCGAAACGACCGCGAGCCGTCGCCGACGACGATCGACGCGCGCAGGGCGACGGACCCGGGAACGGCGTCGAGCAGGACGCGCTCGACCCGCCGGCGACTGCGCAGGTGGGCCGATGGCCTCGGGCGCGACGGGACCAGCCCTCCGAGGTAGACGATCCGCCGGACCCCGGCGGCGGCCGCGGCCGCCGCGAAGTGCTCGGCCGCCCGGCGATCGCGCTCGCCGAAGCCGCCGGCCTGGGCCGAGGCTTCCATCGAATGGATCAGGTAGTAGGCGAGCTCGACGCCGTCGAGGGCGCCGGACAGGCCGAGACCCGTGAGCGCGTCGGCTCGGTGCATCACGACACCGTCGGGCGGATCGATCCGATCGGGGTCGCGTGAGGCGCCGTGAAGGTCATGACCGGCTCCCGACAGCCGTCCGGCGAGCTTCCCACCGACGAATCCGCTGATTCCGGTGATCAGGATCCGCATCGGACCACAGTAGTGTCATGCCGTGCCCGGGCCGCCAGAGCGCTGCGATCTGACTGTCGTCGGCGCCGGCGTGATCGGCCTCGCGGTGGCGCGCGAGCTGGTCGCCCGTCATCCGCGTCTGCGGATCTGCGTGCTCGAGCGCGAGACCCGACTCGCAGCCCACCAGAGCGGTCACAACTCCGGCGTGATCCACGCCGGCGTGTACTACGCGCCCGGATCGCTGAAGGCCCGCCTGTGCGTCGATGGCGCCCGGGAGCTGTACGAGTTCTGCGCGGCACACGGGGTTCCCCACGAGCGCTGCGGCAAGCTGATCCTCGCGACGTCCGCGGCCGAGCTCGGCCGGCTCGCCGAGCTCGAGCTCCGCGCCCGCCGCAGCGGGGTCCCCGGCCTGCGTCGCGTGGGTCCGTCGGAGATCACGGAGGTCGAACCGTACGCAAGGGGGCTCGCCGGTCTCCACTCGCCGAACACCGGCATCGTCGACTTCGGCGCGGTCGTCGTGGCGCTCGCCGATCAGATCCGGCGCTCCGGCGCAAGCATCGGGCTCGGCTGCGGCGTGCTCGACGTGACGAGCGCGTCGAGTGGCCTGCGACTGCGGCACGCTCGCGGGACGCTCGAGACCCGCGCCGCCGTGTTCTGTGCCGGGGCCTGGGCCGACCGGCTGGCCGTACGTGCCGGCGCAGACCCCGATCCGCGGATCGTGCCCTTCCGGGGCGCATACCTCGCACTCAGGGCGCCCCGGCGCGGGCTCGTGCGCTCACTGGTCTACCCGGTGCCCGATCCCCGGCTCCCGTTTCTCGGTGTCCACTTCACCAGGACGCTCGCCGGCGGAGTCCTGATCGGGCCAAGCGCGCTCGTCGTCGGCGCCCGCGATGCCTACAGCCTGGGCCGGGTTCGTCCGGCCGACCTCGCGGACACGTTGAGCTGGCCCGGCTCATGGCGCATGCTTCGCGCCAACCTGCCGGCGGCGATCGTCGAGCTCGGCCACGCGGCCGTGCCCGGCGCGCTCGTCCGGGCTGCGGCCCGCCTGATCCCCGGGCTCGTGCCGGCGGACGTCGAACCCGCGTTCGCCGGCGTCCGGGCGCAGGCCGTCGGTCGGGACGGGAGCCTCGTCGACGACTTCGTCTTCTCGCGGACCGACCGCGCCCTCCACGTGCGCAACGCGCCGTCGCCGGGCGCGACGTCCGCGCTTGCGATCGCCCGCCACGTCGCCGACCGGGTCGACAGGGAGCTCGTCTGAGGCCGGTCGGCGGCCGCCCGTGGGATGGCCGGCTCGGCCCGGAAATCAATTCACGGGAGTTTGCGGAATGCGCCCTTGTAGGACCGCCTGCGCGTTGCTTTGATGGCCGCGGTCGACGGACAGGGAGAGCCAGGATGTCGAGGGGACGTACCAGCAAGCCGACGTGCGACGAGTGCTATTTCCGCTGCAATCAGCTATGTGCGCTGGTTGACGCCGAGCCCTGCGCGACGTTCCGCCCGAACCATCCTGAGGGCCTGCGGCCGCCGCAGCAGCTGCGCTTCGTCTTCCGCGCCGAACGCCGCACCCGGGCGGCCTGGGCGTTCCCCACGGCACAGGAGCAGGCCGCCATTCACGCGCGTCTGTAGGGCCGCCGGGCTGCCGCGCGTCCGTCGGCTGCCGAGCGCGTTCGTAGGCCGTCTGTCAATCCGGCGTCCGCCGGATCAGCCCCGCCCGGCGGGCACGGCACGGCTGCCGATCAGCGGCTCGTCCGGGCGAATCGAACCGCCCTGGAACCGTTGTCGAGGCCGCTCAACTCGGCCGTTCGAACGACCGTAAGGGTGCTTATCGGCCGTTCTGACATTAGATTGAATTTTCGCGCTGACAGATCGGATATACGTTGATGTTGGTCCGGTGGGTCTGCAACCGAGCCCGCGTGAGGTCGATTCGCCAGCATGGGAATCGACCAGAACAGCACCATTCGGCGGTCGGCCCGCAAGCTCGCCGGAACCGTCGCGATCGGGCTCGTCTGCGCGATCGGGATCGGCCCGTCTGCCGCGGCCAGGGTTGCGCCGTCGGTCGAGGGCGTCGCCTTCTCGGTGTCGGGTACGCCGGCCGCCGGCCACGCCTTCCAGGCCAACGACGACGGCTTCTCGGTCAACGACACGAGCGGCGACTCCGTAGCCGACGACGCGCAGTTCGCGGTCGGCAGCCTGGCGCTCTCGGATGCCGAGACGATCGCAATCTACTACTGGGGCGTGATGCCGTGCGGCGGCGTCGTCAACGTCTCGTGGCAGTCCCTCGACCCGTCGATCAACGGCGTGGCGAGCTGGTGGAACCCGGTCGAGGCGTACGGCAACCCCAGCGCCAACAGCGACTGCAGCATCTCGCTGAACCTGGCGCAGGATTACTCCTGGCCGATGCTCTGCACGGTCGTCACGCACGAGATCGGCCACCTCACAGGACACGATCACGTCACCGACCAGACGAACGTGATGTACCCGGTCTACGTCGGCCCGATCCCCCAGTGCCTCGCCCCGCCGATCGGCGTCCCCGACCCGGCATCCAGTGTCGCGCCGACCACGACACCCAGAACGGTCACCGCGACAAAGGCGAGCCACACGGCGAAGGCCGCCACGCACAAGAAGACGACCAAGAAGCACAAGGCGAAGAAGAAGACGACGAAGTAGAACGGGTGGTCGCCGGCGGCCGGCCGGCCGGCCGAGCGGTCGGTCGGATCTCGCGCGGGTAGAGTCCGTGGGGTGGCACGCGAGCGAGACCTCTTCGCCAATTTCGAGCGCATGCGCCGGGAGATCGATGAGCTGTTCGGCGACGTCTCCGAGCGACCGATCGGCCACCACCGGAGGGCCGGCTTCTCGCCGCCGGTCGACGTGTCCTACGCGGAGGACCCGCCCAGGGCGATCGTCACCGCCGCGCTCGCGGGGATCCGCGTCGAGGATCTCGACATCCAGGTCCAGGGCCGGGAGCTCACCATCTCCGGCCACCGGCGACCGGCCCCGGCCGAGGGCCTCGTGTACCAACAGATCGAGATCGAGCACGGTCCGTTTCGACGGGTGATCGGGCTCGGCGTCGACGTCATCGTCGAGGAGACGCGGGCCAGCTACGAGGACGGCATCCTCCGGGTCGAGCTGCCCCTGGTCCGTCGGGAGGAACGCCGGCGGAGCGTTCCGATCGAGGTCGGCAACCGCCCGGATCCGCCGACCGCCGACGCGCCTTGATCGAGATCGTCTCGTCGGCCGGCGGCTCGCGCGAGATCGAGATCGGTCGTGAGCGGCCGCTCCCGACCGAGCTCCCGGTCCTCCCCCTGCGGGAGACCGTCACCTATCCGGACACGCTGACCCCGATCGCCGTCGCCAAGGAACGGTCGATCAAGCTGATCAACGACGTCCTCGCCGGTAACCGGATGCTCGTGATGGTCACGATCAAGGACCCGGACGTCGAGGAGCCGGGACCCGAGGATCTCTACGACGTCGGTGTCGTCGGTGTCGTCGCCCGGATGCTCAAGGTCCCCGACGGGACCCTGAGAATCCTCGTCCAGGGCGCCCAGCGGGTGCGCCTGACCGACTGGGTCAGCCAGGAGCCGTACCTGATGGCCGGGATCGTCCCGGCTCCGGACGTCGTCGAGGAGACGCCGGCCCTGCTCGCGTTGACGCGCAACGTCCAGTCGACCTTCTCGTCAATCGTCGAGGGCGTCCCCTACCTGCCGGAGGAGCTCCAGGTCGCGATCGCCAACGTCGAGGATCCGAGCGCTCTCAGCCACCTGATCGCCGGCTCCCTGCGGCTGAAGACGGCCGAGAAGCAGGCGCTCCTCGAGGAGCTCGACGTCGCCAAGCGGCTGCGTCGCCTCTCGGAGATCCTCGCCCGCGAGCTCGAGGTGATCTCGATCGGCTCGAAGATCCAGTCGCAGGTCCAGTCCGAGCTCACCCGATCCCAGCGGGACTACTTCCTGCGCCAGCAGCTCAAGGCGATCCAGGAGGAGCTCGGCGAGGACGACGAGATGGCGCTCGAGGCCAACGAGCTGCGCGAGCAGCTCGACCTGATCGACCTTCCGGCCGACGTCCGCAAGCAGGTCGATCGTGAGCTCGCCCGGCTCGGCCGGCTGCCGGCGGCGGCGGCCGAGCACGGGGTGATTCGCAGCTACCTCGAATGGATCGCGTCGCTCCCGTGGGACAAGGCCACCGTCGACAACCTCGACCTGGACCACGCTCGGCGGGTGCTCGACGAGGATCACTACGACATCGAGCGGGTCAAGGAGCGGATCATCGAGTTCCTCGCCGTCCGCAAGCTGAAGCCCGACGCCCGCGGCTCGATCCTCTGCTTTCTCGGGCCGCCCGGCGTCGGCAAGACGTCGCTCGGCCGGTCGATCGCCCGGGCGCTCGGGCGGAAGTTCGAGCGAATCAGCGCGGGCGGCGTGCGCGACGAGGCGGAGATCCGCGGACACCGGCGGACGTACATCGGCGCGATGCCCGGCACGATCATCAGGGCCCTGCGGGACGCCGGCTCGAAGAATCCGCTCTTCATGATCGACGAGATCGACAAGATCGGCGGGTCCGCCTGGTCGGGTGATCCGGCGAGCGCGCTGCTCGAGGTGCTCGACCCGGAGCAGAACTCCAGCTTCCGCGACCACTACCTCGACCTCCCGTTCTCGCTGGGCGACGTGATGTTCATTACGACGGCCAACAGCCTCGACACGGTTCCCGGGCCGCTCCGCGACCGGATGGAGGTGATCCAGCTGAGCGGCTACACGGAGGCCGAGAAGCTCGAGATCGCCAAGCGGTTCCTCGTGCCCCGCCAGATCGAGCGCAACGGCCTCAAGCGATCCCGCCTGCAGATCTCCGACGCCGCGCTCAGGGCGGTGATCTCCGACTACACGCGCGAGGCCGGCGTTCGCGACCTCGAGCGCCAGATCGGCACGCTCGCCCGGAAGGTGGCGCTCCAGGTCGCCGAGGGGACGGCGCCGAAGCGGATCTCGATCTCCGAGCGCCGTGCCCGCGAGCTGCTCGGGAGGGCGCGGTTCGTCTCCGAGGCCAAGCGGCGGACCGCCCAGCCAGGCGTCGCCACCGGTCTCGCGTGGACGCCGGCAGGCGGCGACGTCCTGTTCATCGAGGCGACGGCGATGCCCGGCAAGGGCGAGCTGACGATCACCGGGCAGCTCGGCGAGGTGATGCGCGAGAGCGCGGTCGCCGCCCTCTCCTACGTACGCGCGAACGCCCGCAAGCTGGCCCCGCAGCTCGAGACCGACTGGTTTGCGACCCATGACCTCCACATCCACGTGCCGGCCGGGGCGACCCCGAAGGACGGACCGAGCGCGGGGATCACGATCGCCACGGCCCTCGTCTCGCTGATCTGCGCCCGGCGGGTCCGCGATGACGTCGCGATGACCGGGGAGATCACGCTGACCGGGCAGGTCCTGCCGATCGGTGGTCTCAAGGAGAAGGCCCTGGCCGCCCAGCGCAACGGCCTGAAGATCGTGATCGCGCCGACGCTCAACGCCGCAGACGTCGACGAGATCCCCGAGCACCTGCTCGCCAAGCTGAGCTTCGTCTTCGTCGGCGAGGTCGACGAGGTCCTCGCCCACGCGCTCGAGCCGTCCCCGCCGACACGTGGAGCGCTCAACGGCTCGCCCACCGCCGCGCCGCGCCGCCCGCGGCCGGCCGCACCGCGCCGCAAGGCTCCCACCGGGGCCTGACCGGCTCCCGTGGTCGGTCAGGGGTTGGTCCCTCGGACGCTCCGGGCCGGTGGCCCGGCGGCGGGGCCCACGTCCCGCCGGCGATCCGGCCGGCTCCGGCACCCCGTGCTCGCAGCGTCTATGTTGAGGCGCTCGATGGCCCTCCACACGGACACGCGCAAGGTCGTCGTAGTGATGCCGGCACGCAACGCCGCCCGCACGCTCGCGATCACCTTCGGCGAGATTCCGCCGGGGTGGGTCGACGAGGTGATCCTCGTCGACGACAAGTCCACCGACGAGACGATCGACGTCGCCCGCGGGCTCGAGCTCCACACAACCTGGCATCCGCACAACGTCGGCTACGGAGGCAACCAGAAGACCTGCTACCTCGAGGCCCTCCAGCGGGATGCCGACGTCGTCGTGATGCTCCACCCCGACGGCCAGTACGAGCCCACCCTGATCCCCGAGCTGGTCGCGCCGATCCTCGCCGGGCAGGCCGACATGGTGCTCGGCTCCCGCCTTGCCGAGAAGGGCATGGCCCGGGCCGGGGGGATGCCGCTCTACAAGTTCCTGGGAAACCGGTTCCTGACGACGATCGAGAACCGCATGATGGGCACGTCGCTGTCCGAGCTCCACACCGGCTACCGGGCGTACTCCCGCGAGCTCCTGATGACCGTTCCGTTCCTGCGCAACGCGCTCGACTTCAGCTTCGACTCGGAGATGCTGATGCAGGCCAACCACTTCGGCTTCCGGATCGTCGAGGTCCCGGCCCGGACGATCTACTTCGACGACGCGTCGTCGATCGCCTGGCGGCCGTCGACGATCTACGGCTTGAAGACGCTCTGGGCCGGTGTCCGCCTGATCCTCCACCGCCGGGGCATCTGGCGCTCGGCGAAGTTCCGCCCGTGACGCCGGCCGTCGTCACCGGCGAGCGCGTCACCACCCGCAGCGGGGGCTTCAACCCGACCTGGCAGCGCCACGTCGCCGCCTACCGCGCCGCGGCCCCGCTGCTGGGCCCCGGCCGCGTTCTCGACCTCGGCTGCGGGATCGGTCACAGCTACGAGCTGCTCGCGCCGCGGGAGACCGTCGGTCTCGACCGCGACGCCTCGGCGCTCGCCGGCCAGCGGCGGGTGACCGTGCTCGCCGACATGCGCTCGCTCCCCTTCCCACCGGCGAGCTTCGCCTCCGTGCTCTCGGTCCACTCGATCGAGCACGTACCCGACGCGGGTGTCGTCGTCGCCGAGGTCCTCCGCGTGCTCGAGCCCGGCGGGACGGCCGTCCTCGTCACGCCAAACCGCTTCACCTTCGGCCGGCCCGACGAGATCATCGATCCGTACCACTACGTCGAGTACGGTCCGGTCGAGCTCGCCGAGCTGCTGGCCGCCCACTTCTCACGCGTCGAGATCCATGGGCTGTTCGGGTCGCCGCGCTACCTCGAGTTGATCGCCGAGCAGAAGGCCACGCTCGACCGTCTGCTCGCGCTCGACCCGCTCCGCCTCCGCCGCCTGGTCCCCCGCCGGGTGCTTCAGCGCCTCTATGACAGCCGTCTGACGCGCGAGCGGGCCCGTGAGGATCCGCGGACCGAGTTGATCACGCCGGACGACTTCGAGCTCGGCTCCGAGCGGATCGCGCAGGACGCCCTCGATCTGATCGCCGTCTGCCACTAGGCATCCGCTTCGCAGGGGGCCCCGGGGGGGCAACGGGTTCGCAGGGGGCGTCGGGAGGTCAGCCGATTGGCAGGGGGCGTCGGCGGGTCGACCGGTTCGCAGGGGGCCTCGGGGGGCAACGGGTTCGCAAGGGGCGTCGGGAGATCAGCCGGTTGACAGGGGGCGTCGGCGGGTCAACCGGTTCGCCGGGGGCATCGGGACGTCAGCCGGCTCGGCTCGACCGAGCGGTGGACGAGGGGACCCGAGAAAAGTAGCTGACTGAGTCAGGCAGCGATTTCGCGAAACAAGCCACGGCCCCTTCCTTCGTCGACGGAGCCCTGCCGACCCCGATCACATCCCGCGCCTCCCGGGACCGACTCGACCCGGACCGGTCGATCCGCACACGTCGCCGCGAACCGGTCGCCGCGAACCGGTCGCCGCGAACCGGTCGCCCCGAACCAGTCGACCCCAGCGCCCCCTGTCAGACCGTACGCCACTTCAACATGGCGCCCTCCCGGGGCGCAGAGTGCCCGCGGCCCGAGTCGTCGTGGGCCGGCCGGCTATCTTTAGGTGGCCCAACGCCCCAGCTCGATTCTCGAGGGAAGTGACGACATGCTGCGCAAGATCCTGATCCTTCTGATCGTATCGATCCTCGCCGTGGTGCTGAGCGAGCAGGTTCGCAACCGCGTACTCGACGCCCTCTTCGGCGCCGAGGAGGAATTCACCTACAGCCCGCCGACCGCACCCGCGACGCCCCCGCCCGCCGAGTAGGCGGGCGGCCCGGCCGCTACGTGGTGGACGTCAGGCGGAGCGTCGTCTTCGACGTCGCCGTCTGACTCTGCCCGGTCGCCGCGTCGTAGGACGACGCCGATGTCGAGACGCCGACTGTGCCCGCTCTGCGCAGCTCGCCGACGACCACCTGCTTGGGCCGCACGCTGAGCTCGGCCTTCGAGCCGCCGGGGATGATGAACAGGCTTGTTCCGAGCACGAGGGCCTTGCGCAGGCCGACGACCTTCGAGTGGGCGTTGGCCACCGTGGTCACGCTGATGCGCCCCCGGCAGAGGTGGGCCGCCGACGGGCAGCTGACGCCGACGACGACGGTTCCGCCGCGGGCGAGCACCGGCTTGCTCAGCCCCAGCTTGAGCGGCTTCCGGCTCGGCGGCTTGGTCGTCGGCGGGACCGCGGTCACCGGCGGGGGCGTGACGGTCGGCGTGGCCACCACCGTGGCCGTCGCCGCCGACGAGATCTGGCTGCCGCCGATGTCGTGGACGGCGACCGAGACCTTCAGTGCGCCGGTCGCAGAGTACGTGTGGGTCCCCGCCACGGCGAAGCCGCCCGGCACCGCCGTGATCGTCCCCGCCGCGGTCGAGCCGTCGCCCCAGGAGATCGTCGCCGAGAAGTCGCCGGGCCGTGCGAGGCCGTTCGCGTCGGCGAAGGTGGCGACCGTCGTCGTGAAGCTCGTCCCCTTCGTTGCCGAGAAGTCGATTCCGGCGGCGCTCAGCGGCGCGTCGGTGATCGTCGCCGTCCGGACGCCCGTGTTGATCGCCCCGGTCGGGCCGCTGACCGTCACGCTGACCGAGTAGCCGCCGGCCTCGGCGTAGGTGTGCGACGCGTTGACGGTGTAGTTGCAGGCTCCCAGCAGCGCGGTCGACGCCTGGCCGACGCTGCCGGCCGAGGTCGAACCGTCACCCCAGTCGACGGTTGCCTTGTAGCTCGACGCGGTCGTGCACGCGAGCAGCAGGGCGCCGTCGGTGAACGTCGCGACCGTCCCGCTCAACCCGATTCCCTCGGCTCCGTTGACGGCGGACGTCGTCCCGGCGAGGGCGAGCGCCGATGACGCGTGGGCGCCGCAGAGCACGCCCGCCATCCCCAGGCAGATCGTCGCGCGCCGAATTGCCGCCCGCCAGAGTCTCACGGCTGGAGCCTAACCCTCACGACGTAACACGGAGCGTGATCGCGAGGCCCCGCGAGTCGTAGAGCATGCCCGGCCCGCCGGCGCGCACGAGGAGCGTGTGGGTTCCGGGCGAGAGTGACGGGAGGCGGAGCACGCCCGGTCGGCAGGTGAACGGCAGCTGGCGATCGACGCGGCACTCGAACAGGGTTGCGTGGCTGTCGTCGGCGCTGACCACGACCCGCGGGTGTCCCGACGGACCGGCCGGCGGGGCCTTCCCGACGAGCTTGCCCCGGGGCGGGCTGAGCAGGCGCACGAAGGCCTGCGTCAGTCCGGAGCTGTTCCCGGTCAGGTTGGACGCGCTCGATACGAACGTCGCGATCGTCCCGTTCGTCGACGAGAGCGTCGGCCGCTCGAGCAACTCGCCGGCCTCCTTGCTCGGCGGCGACCCGTTCGGGGCGACGTCGATCACCGATGTCGTGCGGAGCGTGAGGTCCCGGACGAAGACGTTCTCCTGGGGGCCGCCGCCGCCGGCGAGGTTCTTGGCGAACGACTCGAAGCTCACATACAGGCCGCTCGGCGTGATGAACGGCGCGAAGCTGTCGTTATTGCCCTCGTAGCCGTCGTTGCTCTCGCTGACCAGGGTCGTCGTGTGCCGCGACCGATCGCGCATGAAGACGTTGCTCCGGGCGGCCGGGTCCTCGCCGTGGACGAGGTTCGTCGCGGTCGAGTCGAACACGACGAGACGCCCGTTCGCGCTGAGCGACGAGACCTCGCTGAAACCCGTGGTCGCCGCCCGGTTCTGCTCGGCGCCGCTCGTCGAGACGCTGACCCGCTCGGTCGTATCGCCTGACGGAACCCGGACGAAGACATCGGCCACGCCGTTCTTGTCGCCGGCGACGAGGTTCGTCGCGCTCGAGTCGAAGCTGACCGCCGTCCCGTCAGCGCTGATCGCCGGACCGGTCGACGCCGCGTTGGCCTGGGCTCCGCCGTGGGCGACACTGACCCGCGTGATCGCGCCGGTCGTGAGGTCGGCGACGAAGACGTCGCTGACGCCGTTGGTGTCGCCGGCGACGAGGTTCGCGGCCGTCGACGCGAACGCGACGTACCGCCCGTCCGCCGAGATCGCCGGCTCCGAGGAGACGCCGTTGGCCGGACCACCGATGCCTGCGCTGACGAGCGTGATCGGACCTCCTGCCCGCCGGACGTAGACATCCCCGGCGCCGCCGACGGGTGTCGAGACGAGGTTCGTCGCGCTCGACGCGAACGCGACCACGCTCCCGTCGCTCGAGACCGTCGGCGCCGACGACGCGCCGTTCGCGCCGGCCCCGCCGAGCCCGGTCGAGACGAGGTTGGTGGTTCCGGTCAGGAGGTTGGACGAGTACACGTTCGTCGGCGCCGACCCGCCCGCGGTCGCGTCGAACGCGACCGTGCTCCCGTCGCTCGAGATCGCCGGTGCCGAGCTCGCCCCCGAGGCGCCGGCAATGACCGGGAAGGTCCGCTGCGGGAAGCTCGTAGCTCCACCCGAGCCCGCCAGCCCGAACGTCCCGGCGATCACCGCGACGACGCAGGCGAGGCCCGACCGTCGCATCCTCCCGCCGACGACCGACCGTCGCATCCTCCCGCCGACGATCATCCTCCGGCCTGGAGGCCGGACGGGCCCGCGAGCGACGACGGCTTGGTTGCCGACGCGGTCGGCGCCGGCGTGGAGTGCTTGGCCGGTGTGCTCGGCGCCGACACGTGAATCGGTGCCACGACGTGGGTGACGACCGGCGTCACGACGGGCGCCGGCGCCGGCTTGACCACGACGACAGGCTTCGCCGGATGCTTCACCGGAGCAGGTCTGACCGCCGGCGTCGACGTCTTCTTGCTGGGGGTCCTGGCGTGCGCGTGAACCGTCGCCGGCGGCTTCGGTGTCCCCAGCGCCGGAGCGGTCGTGCCGGTCGGCGCCGTCGTACCGGTCGGCGCCCTCGGCGCCGTCGGCGTCGTCGTACCGGTCGCAGCCGTCGTCCCCGCGAGCGTCGCCGGGTCGGCATTGGTCAGACCGGTCCCCGTCGGCGGCGTGGCGGTCGTCCGCGGCGGGGGGATCACCTGTACGTGGGTCGCGAAGCCAGAGCTCGGCGCCGCTTGGCTGAGGGCCGCCGTCTGCGCGTGCTGGTGAGTGCTCGACCCGCCGAATGCACCGGCGATGCTGAGCGTTATCAGGATGCCGATCAGGACCACGCCGACCGGGACGAGGATGCGCAGGACGAAGCCTCTCATCGCTCGTCAACCATAACCCAGCCGAGCGTCTCAGGCCCCCTCTGAAGTGTGGTTTGCAACGAGCTTCGGCGTCCGCCAGGTCGCCGTCAGGCGGCGCTCGAGCTCGGCCGCCAGATCGTCGACGGCAATCCGCTGCTGGTCGAGCGAGTCACGGTCGCGCACGGTGACCGTTCCGTCGGCCACGGTCTCGTGGTCGATCGTCACGCACCACGGGGTTCCGATCTCGTCGTGGCGGCGGTAGCGCTTGCCGATCGAGCCGCCGTCGTCGTACTCGGCCGGGATCCGCCGGCGCAGCGATTCGTAGACCTCGCGTGCCAGCTCGGGGTGGCCGTCCCTGCGCAGCAACGGCAGCACGGCGACCTTGACCGGTGCGAGCTTGGGGTGCAACCGCAGGACGACGCGGGTCCCATTGTCGAGTTCCTCCTCGTCGTAGGCGTCGACCATGAAGGCCAGCGTCGCCCGGTCGGCCCCGGCGGCCGGCTCGATCACGTGGGGGGTGTACCGGCGGCCGGTCGGCTGGTCGAAGTACTCGAGCTTCTCGCCGGAGTGCTCGCTGTGCGCCGTCAGATCGAAGTCCCCCCGGTTGGCGATCCCCTCGAGCTCTGACCACCGGCCGTCCTGCGCCGAGTCGGTCGACGGGAACAGGTATTCGATGTCGCTGGTCGCCGACGAGTAATGCGACAGCTCGCCCGGGTCGTGGGCCCGCAGCCGGAGATGGTCGGGCCGGATTCCGAGCTCGAGATACCACCGCTCCCGCTCGGCCAGCCAATGTTTGAACCAGGTGACCGCGTCCTCGGGCGGCACGAAGAACTCCATCTCCATCTGTTCGAACTCGCGTGTCCGAAAAATGAAGTTCCCTGGCGTGATCTCGTTGCGAAAGGACTTGCCGACCTGGGCGATCCCGAACGGCGGCTTCTTGCGGGCGAACTGGAGGACGTTCTTGAAGTTGACGAAGATTCCCTGGGCCGTCTCCGGCCGGAGGTAGACCGTCGCGCCGGAGTCCTTGACCGGGCCGACCGTCGTCTCGAACATCAGGTTGAAGTCCCGCGACTCGGTCAGCGAGCACTGCTCGGCCTCGCCCGGGTGCTTGGACGGCTTCTCGGGGCAGGCGAGCTGGTCGAGGTGGTCGGCGCGGAAGCGTTGTCCGCACTTGCGGCAGTCGACCAGCGGGTCGGTGAAGCCGGCCAGGTGGCCGCTGGCCTCCCAGGTCCGCGGATGCTGGATGATCGCCGAGTCGAGCGCGACGATGTCCTCACGCTCCCAGAGCATCGCCTGCCACCACTGGGCCTTGACGTTGTTCTTCAGGAGGACGCCGTAGTGGCCGTAGTCGTAGGTCGATCCGACTCCGCCGTAGATCTCCGAGGACGGGAAGATGAAGCCGCGGCGCTTGCACAGCGCGACGATCTTCTCCATGGTTGCCGTGTCGGTCATCCGAGGGATGCTATTCGAGGCGGGGGCAGGGCTTTCTATACTGGGACGAGACATGCCGATCTACGAATACCGCTGTGAAAACGGGCACACCTTCGAGGTTCTCCGCAAGATGACCGACGACCCGATCACCGTCTGCCAGACGTGTGAACGCCCCGTCGTGCAGGTCTTCCACCCGATCACCGTCCATTTCAAGGGCAAGGGCTTCTACAACACCGACTACGGGACGAAGAAGCGCGCCCGCGAAGTCGAGTCGAACGACCGGAGCAAGAAGGCCGAGAAGGCCGCCGACTCGAAGGCCGAGTCGAAGTCCGAGTCAAAGACGGAATCCAAGCCCGAGACGAAGACCGCGTCGAAGACGGAGACCAAGTCCGAATCCAAGGCCAAGCCGGCCGGACCGAAGAAGACCGACTAGCCCTTGAGGAAGCGGGCAGTCGCCGCCTCGCGCTCGGCCGCGCTGACGACCAGCCCGGCCCCGCCGCCGGGAAGCGTCTCGCCGCCCGTCGGCTCGAGCACCTGCGTCGGCGGGGATCCGGTCGTCTCCAGGGCAGCGAACAGGCCGAGCAGCGTCGTCGCGCCCATATCCGTCTGGATCGCCTTCGGCGCGTCCCACGCGACCCACGGGAGCCTGATGAAGGCCGCCGGCGAGATCACCCGGCGCTCGATCGACGAGAACAGCTTCTGCTGGCGGCGGGCCCTGTTGAGATCGGTCTCCGCCGGGTTGCAGAGGTTCTCCCGGGTTCGCGCCAGCGCGAGCGCCTGGGCCCCGTCGATGTGCGTCGTCCCGGCCTTCAGGCGGAGCGTGAAGCCCCCGTTGCGAAAGCCGCCGCTGATCTTCGAGACGACGCAGCTGCCCGTGTAGTTGACGCCGCCGAGGGCGTTGACGAGTCCCGGGAAGTTCGTGAAGTTCACCTCGACGACGTGGTTGATCTTGATCCCGAGGTACCCCTCGACCGTCTGGATCGCCAGCGACGCCCCGCCGTAGGCGAACGCCGCGTTGATCTTCGACGTCCCGTGGCCCGGGATCGGCACGACCGTATCCCGGGGGATCGACAGCCGGGCGGTGTGGCCGGCGCCGATCCGGATCAACAGCATCACGTCGCTGCGACTCGGCCCGGATGTCGTCGCCCCGGCCTCGTGGGTCCCGGCCGGACGCTGGTCGGACCCGAGCACGAGGATCGTGTTCGACGACGTCAACGGCCACCCGCTCGAGCTCAGGCTCGCCCGCGCCTCGGAGGAGACGCCGGGCGCGATCTGCGAGCTGACGACGAAGACGACGACCGACAGGCCGATCCACAGGACCACACCCACGGCCAGCCAGCGGACGACCCGCCCGAACGTGACCGGTCGTCCACCCCGGCCCGGCCGCACCCGCGTCCATCCCGGACGGCGGACCCGGCCGAGCCGGCCGACCGCGCCGGGCAGTGCCGGGCGGGGGAGTCGGGACCCCCGGTAGAGCGTGTACTCGGGCTTTTCCGCGGGCTCGCGGTCCCGTCCGCCCTCGGGTGCGTCCCCGCCGCCGCCGCCCGCGCCGCCGCCCGCGCCGCCGTCTCCGGATCGGGGAGGCGGCCAGCCGGCCTGGGGATCGGCCGGCGGTGGCGTCTGGGGGGGACCGGGCTCGCCCGGGCGCGGGGGGAAGCGGGGGCGTGGAGAGGCCGGCGGTGGCGGGTTGGGGTCTTGATCGTCGGCCATCGAGCGGCTCTATAGTGGCGAAGCGGCTGCGCTCGCGCGCCTGTGGCACGACCGGTGCATGACCCGGCCCGCCGGCGGGCCGCCAGGCCGGCCGCCGCCATGCTCGCCGACCGCCCGACCGAACCAGACCGCCGCCCGCCTCCGCCCAGCCGCGGATCGGTCGTCGGTGTCGACCTCGGCGGGACGAAGATCCTCGCCGGGGCCGTCGACGCCGACCTGGGCGTCCACCACCGCGCCCGCCGGCTGACGCCGACCGGCGACGTCAGCGCCCTGGTCGAGGCGGTCACCCAGCTCGTCGGCGAGGTTCGCGAGGCCGTCGACGGCGACGTCCTGGCCGTCGGCTTCGGAATTCCCTGCGTGATCGACCGGGGTCGGGCGTCGTCGTCGGTGCACCTGCCGCTGACCGACTTCCCGTTCGCCGAGGCGATCTCCGACCTCCTGGGGATCCCGGCCTTCGTCGACAACGACGCGAACCTCGCCCTGCTCGCCGAGCATCTGGCCGGCGCGGCCCTCGGCGCACGCGATGCCGTGATGCTGACGCTCGGCACGGGCATCGGCGGCGGCCTGCTGCTCGACGGGCGGATCTACCGGGGCAGCCGGGGTGGGGCGGGCGAGCTCGGGCACATGGTCGTCTGGGCCGACGGGCCCGACTGCGGGCCGGGCTGTCCGAGCCGCGGCTGCCTGGAATCGTTGGCCTCGGGGACGGCGGTCGTCCGCGAGGCCCGACGTGTCGCGGCCGAGCGGCCGCAGTCGGCGCTCGGCCGAGCGCAGGCCGGCGGAGCCCCGATCACCGGAGAGCTGGTCACCCGGCTGGCCGAGCAGGGCGACGACGCGGCCGTCGAGGCGCTCGAGACCGTCGGCCGGTGGCTGGGCGTCGGCGTGGCGAGCATCGCGAACATCTTCGACCCCGAGCTCGTCGTGATCGGCGGCGGCGTGATCGCGGCCGGCGAGCTGATCCTCGGACCGGCCCGGGCCGTGCTCGCGCAGCGGGCGCTCCCGCCGGCGGGACAGGCCGTCCGGCTCGCCGCAGCGCACTTCGGCGCGGACTCCGGCATGCTCGGGGCCGCCGTGCTCGCCCATGAATCGATCAACACGAGGACCGTCGGATGATTCCGGGGACCCCGCGATGAAGGGCCGGCTCGTCGTCTGCCCGACGCCGATCGGCAACCTCGAGGACGTCACGCTCCGCGTGCTGTCGAGTCTGCGGGAGGCCGACATCGTCGCGTGCGAGGACACCCGGCGGACCCGCACGCTGCTCGACCGGTACGGCGTCCGCGGCAGGCTGGTCAGCTACCGCGAGCAGAACGAGCGTGAGCGGGCCCGGGAGCTCGTCGAGAGGATGGTCGCCGGAAACGTCGTCGCCCTGGTCTCCGATGCCGGCATGCCGCTGATCTCGGACCCGGGGTTCCTGCTCGTCCAGGCGTGCGTCGCCGCCGGCCTCGCCGTCGAGGTGCTGCCCGGACCGAGCGCCGTGCTCGCCGCCCTCGTCGCGTCCGGCCTGCCGTCCGCCCAGTGGCGCTTCGCCGGCTTCCTGCCGCGCAAACGGGGCGAGCTGGAGGCCGTCCTGCGGACGAACGTCGAGACCCTGGTCGCGTTCGAGTCGCCCAAGCGGACCGGCAGGTCGCTGGCCGTGCTCGCCGGGATCGATCCGGCCCGGCCGGTCGCCGTCTGCCGCGAGCTGACGAAGGTCCACGAGGAGGTCCTCCGGGGGACCGCGGCCGAGCTGGCCGCCCGCTACGCGGAGGAGGACCCCCGGGGGGAGGTCGCTCTGGTGATCGGCGGGGGAAAGCCCCAGGGCTCGGAGGAGTCGGTGGCCCTCGAAGCGGTCCGCGCGCTGGTCGAGGCCGGTGCCAGGAAGCGGCCGGCTGCCGCGGTCGTCGCCAAGCTCACGGGGGTCCCGGCCAACCGTCTCTATCGTGGACTCACCGAACAGATCGACTGATGACCTTCTACGTGACCACGCCGATCTACTACGTCAACGCGGCCCCCCACCTCGGGCACGCGTACACGACGATCGCCGCGGACATCCTCGCCCGGCACATGCGCCAGCGAGGGGAGGACGTCTTCTTCCTGACGGGAACCGACGAGCACGGCGAGCCGGTCGCCGTCGCCGCCGAGAAGCTCGGCGTCACGCCGCAGGAGCTGGCCGACCGCAACGCCGAGCGGTTCCGGGCGCTCGCGCCACGCCTGGACGCGTCCAACGACTTCTTCATCCGGACCTCAGACCCCCGCCACAAGCTCCGCGTCCAGGAGATCCTCGCGCGCGTCAGGGACAACGGATACGTCTACAAGGGGACCTACGCCGGCTGGTACTGCCCGCGGTGCGCCGACTTCAAGACCGAGACGGAGATGGGCCCCGACTGCACGTGCGCGATCCACCGCATCCCGCTCGAGCATCACGAGGAGGACAACTACTTCTTCAAGCTCTCAGCCTTCCAGGAGCGCCTCGAAGCGCTCTACGCCGACCGGCCGGACTTCGTCCTGCCAAGCCACCACTTCAACGAGGCGCGGTCGTTCATCGGCCAGGGCCTCCAGGACATCTCACTCTCACGTTCCAAGCTGACGTGGGGCGTTCAGGTTCCGTGGGATGAGACACAGGTCTTCTACGTGTGGTTCGACGCCCTTCTCAACTACGTCACAGCACTCAGTTTCGCGCGCGCAGGCGAGGATTTGACCGACCGTTTCTGGCCGGCCGACTTCCACCTGATCGGCAAGGACATCCTCAAGTTCCACGCCGTCTTCTGGCCGGCCATCCTGATGGCGGCCGACCTCGAACCGCCGCGCCACCTGTTCGTCCACGGGTTCCTCCTGATGAACGGCGAGAAGATGTCCAAATCGCAGGGGAACGTGCTCGACCCGTTCGAGGTGATCGACACATTCGGGACCGACGCGCTGCGCTACTACTGCTTCCGGGAGGTGTCATTCGGCCGGGACGGGTCGGTCTCGCGCGACGGGTTCGACGCCCGCTACGAGGGCGAGCTGGCCAACGAGCTCGGCAACCTGGCGAGCCGGACGATCGCGATGATCAACCGCTACCGCGACGGAATCGTTCCGCCGGTTCTCACCGAGCCGGCCCTGACCGCTGACTTCGCCGGTCTCGCGGCCGGCGTCTCGAGCCTGCTCGACCGGGCCGAGATCAGCCAGGCGCTCGAGGCGATCTGGGTGCTGGTCCGCCGGCTCAACCGCTACGTCGAGGAGCAGGCGCCGTGGCAGCTCGCCAAGGACCCCGCGCGGGCCGGCGAGCTCGACGGCGTGCTCGCGTCGCTGGCCGAGGGGCTGCGGGTCGTCAGCGTTCTGCTCGTGCCGTACCTGCCGGCTTCGATGGGGATTCTGCTGGCCGCGCTCGGCGAGTCCGACGCCGGTTTCGGGGCAGCCGACTTCCGGGAGTCGGGCAGCGGGGCGCACGTCCAGTCGATCCCTCCGCTGTTCCCCAAGCTCCAGGCCTGACCTGGCCGGCGGCGTTGGTCGACAGCCACACCCACCTGCACCTCTGCGAGCCGCCCGACGACGAGCTGGTCGACACCGCCGCGCAGGCCGGCGTCACGCGGATCCTGACCGTTGCGATCGATGACGACTCGTGCGTCACCGTGCTCGACCAGGCCCACGCCCACCCGAGCGTGTATGCGGCAATCGGCCGCCATCCGAACAGCGCCGACGATTTCGATGTCGAGCTGCTCCGCCCGTGGGCGGCCGACCCCCGCTGCGTCGCGATCGGCGAGACCGGCTTCGACTACCACCACCGCTCCACAGAACCAGCCCAGCAGCGCCGGGCGTTCATCGAGCAGATCGAGCTCGCGCGCGATGTTGCGAAACCGCTGGTCATACATACACGCGAGGCCGACGACGACACGCTCGCCGTGCTGCGCGAGCGGGCCGACGGGATTCGTGTCGTGTTGCACTGCTTCTCGATGGCCGACCGGCTGGCCGAGTGCCTGGCCGAAGGCTGGTGGATCTCGTTCGCCGGGAATGTCACCTTCCCGAAGGCGGCCGACCTCGCCGCCGCGGCCGAGCTCGTCCCGGCTGACCGGCTGCTCGTCGAGACAGACGCACCCTTCCTGTCACCCGTGCCCCGGCGCGGGCGGCCCAACCAGCCGGCCGGCGTGCTCCACACCGCACGTTTCCTCGCCGCCCGGCGGGGAGTGTCATATGACGACTTCGAGCGCGATGTCGACACGACCGCGGCCGAGCTGTTCGGGTGGTGAGCGCCCGGCAGCCGTCGCTGCGCCGGATCGACGAGTTCGACGTCCGTCCGCGGCGTGAGCTCGGCCAGAACTTCCTGATCGACTCGAACGTCCTCGGCGTGATCGAGCGGGCCGCCGAGCTCGGCCCCGAGGACGTCGTGCTCGAGATCGGCGGTGGCCTCGGCGTCCTCTCCGAGCACCTCGCCGCCCGGGCGGCCCACGTCCACGTCGTCGAGATCGACCGCCGGCTAGAGCCGGCTCTCAGGGATGCGACCGACCCGTTCGCGAACGTCACGCTCCACTTCGCCGACGCGATGGCCCTCGACTTCGCCGGCCTGCACCCGCCGGTCGGCAAGGTGATCGCCAACCTGCCCTACGGGATCGCCGCCGGCGTGATCCTGCGGACGATCTTCGAGCTCGCGGACGCCCGGGTCTGGGTCGCGATGGTCCAGCGCGAGGTCGGCGAGCGGTTCGCCGCCGGGCCGGCCAGCGGCGTATACGGGATCCCGTCGGTGCTCGCCCAGCTCTCGTGCGACGTCCGCGTGCTCCGGCGGGTCTCGCGGGCGGTCTTCCACCCGGTGCCGAACGTCGACTCCGTGCTGGTCGGCCTGCGCCGGACGGGCCCGGCTCCGTCGGCCGAGCTGCGCGAGCTGGTTGCCGGGGGGTTCGCCCACCGCCGCAAGGCGCTCGCCAGGTCGCTCGCGCTGAGCATCGGCGCGGATGTCGCGGCCGTCCGGGCCGGCCTCGTCGAGCTCGGCCATCCGGCCGACGCCCGGGCCGAGCGGCTCTCGCCGGCCGACTTCGCGGCGTTGGCCGATCTCCTGTGACCCGCCGGGAGCTGGTCGACCTGGCGCCGGCCAAGATCAACCTCTGCCTCTATCTCGGGCCGACCCGGCCCGACGGCCGCCACGAGCTCGTCTCGATCATGCAGTCGATCACGCTCTGCGACCGGCTCCGGCTGCGGCCGGGGGAGCCGGGCGCGGACGGCGACGAGGTTCGCTGCCCGGGCGTCGACGGGCCGAACATCTGCGCGGCCGCGCTCGCAGCGTTTCGGGCGGCGACCGGCTGGGACGGTCCGCCGCTGGTGCTCGAGATCGAGAAGCACGTCCCCGTCGCCGCGGGGATGGGCGGCGGGTCGGGTGACGCGGCGGCGACGCTTCGCCTGATCGCCCGGCTCGCGGGGATCGACGATGTCGAGCTGGAGCTCGAGCTCGCGGCCGGCCTCGGGGCCGACGTCCCCGGCCAGGTCCGGCCGGGCCGGGTGCTCGCGACCGGCGCGGGCGAGCGGATCGTCCGCCTGCCCGACCCCGACCCGTTCGGGATCCTCGTGCTCCCGTCGGCCGCCAGGCTGAGCACGGCCGACGTCTACCGCCAGGCCGACCGGATGGACCTCGGCAGGGACGCGGCCGGCCTGCGCGGGCTCGACCCGATCGGCCGGCCGGACTACGTCAACGACCTCGAGCCGGCGGCCCGCGCGCTCGAGCCGACGATCGACGAGGCGCTCGCCTGCGCCCGCCGGCTCGGGGCCGACGTCGTGATGGTCAGCGGGTCCGGCCCGACCGTGATCGGCCTCTTCGCGTCACCGGCCGCCGCCGCCGACGCGGCAGCCGCCGCCCGCGAGCGTGACCCGGCGCCGGTGGCCGCAGCCCCCTTCGTCGGCCCGGTAGGGCACAATTGAGGCTGCGGTCATGGTCCGCCGACAACTCGAAGGGTGACCAGTGAGCAACACCGCGACCATCTACCTGATTGCCGGAGTCTGCGGGGTACTCGGCCTTGCCGCGTTCGTGGGCCTGATCCTCGTTCCGGCGTGGAGCTCCTACGGCCGTCTGTGGCAGCGCTTCACGGCGGCCTTCCTGTCGCTCTACGTGCTCGCCGCACTGCTCGGCATCGGCCTGCTCGGCGCCGGCGGGGTCCTCTGGCTCTACGACCGTTTTTCCACCTGATTTGCCGCCGGACGTCGCGATCGGGGAGGATCACCATATGGCGACCGTCTCGACAGGGCTCGATCTCGAGGCACTCGACGCGATAACCGAGGCCGTCGAGTCGGGTGCCGGCCTGCCCGAAGTCGTCCGCGCGGCGGCCCGGGCGCTCGACGCGAGCATCGCCGTGCTCGACCGCAGCGGGCAGACGATCGCCGTCGCCGCCCGCTCGCCGGCCGACGAGCGCTCGCTCCAGGCCGCGGGTCCCGAGGTCGAGACGGTCGAGCTCCGCGTCGCTGACACACCGGTCGGCCGGCTGCGCCTGCGTGTGCGCTCGGAGCCCAGCCCGGCGCTCCTGCGCCTGGTGATCACCCTCGTCGCCTCCGAGGTCGAGCGCCTCCGGGCTCCCGACCGGGCGTCCGAGGCTGCCGCCGCATCGTTCCTCTGCGCGGTCCTCGACCGGGAGATCACCGACCGCGAGGAGCTGCTCGCCCGCGGCCGAGCCCTCGGCCTGGCCGACATCGAGCGGGGCGGGTCGATTCTCGTCGCCCGCGCCCGGTCGCTCGTCCCCGCCGAGGAGGGCTGGCGCTCACGCCTGCGCCAGGTCGCCGAGCGCGGGGCCCGCGGGGCGGCCCCGTCGGCGGTCGCCGTGCTCTGGGCGCGCGACGCCCTCGCCGGGGCCGAGGTCGTCCTGTTGATCGCCGGAACCGACGAGCCGGTCGCCCAGCGGGCGGCCGACGGTGTCCTGCGGGAGCTCTGGGCGAATCTTCCGGGCTGCACATTCGCCCTCGGCCGCAGCCGGGTCGCCCATGACCCGACCGATCTGCCCCGGGCCGCCGACGAGGCCCGGCTGGCGGCGAACGTCGCCGACGGCGACGCCGAGCGGGACATTCTCGCCTTCGAGGAGACCGGCGCCTACCGGCTGCTGCTCAGCGCGATGAGCGAGAACCCGGCCGAGCTCCACCGCTTCTACGAGGAGACCGTCGAGCCGCTGGTGTCCTACGACGAGCAGTACGAGACCGACCTCGTCAACACGGTCGAGGCCTTCCTCGAGGCCGACGGGAACGTCGCTGGGACGGCCCAGCGGCTGTTCACCCACCGCCACACCGTCCGCTACCGGCTCGAGCGGGTTCGCGAGCTCTCCGGTCTGGACGTCGGCTCCAGCGACGGCCGGGAGAAGCTGAGCCTTGGTCTGAAGGCGATGCGCGTGCTCGGGATCGCGTCGACCCGCGGGCCGGCGAGCGAAGCCGGGACCGGGGCCGGACGGGTGCCGGCGCGCGGCTCGAACTCGGCCTAGCCGACGAGCCCGGGGGCCTTGCGAACCCGGTGATGGCCTTTCGAGGGGCAGGTCTTGCGAGGATCGGGCCAGCCCGGGCCAGCCCGGGCCAGCCCGGGCCAGCCATGGGACAGGGGCCGGCGCGCGAAGACGCGGAGCAGGAAGGTGGAGAGCGCCGAGCGTGCCGTCGAGGATCATTCGGGCCGGGCTCGGGGGGTCAGAGGGCGGGCGAGCCCTCTGCGGAGGATCGGGTCGTGGAGAAGTGGACTCTCCGAGGAAAGTAGTTGACTGACTCAGGCAGCGATTTCGCGATGAAGGTCTCAGCACGTGCTGCGCCCGCCTCGTTCATCCGTCGAGTGTTCGCCCGCTTCTGCGTCTGCGCTCGCCCGGGCGTCTGGGGCCCTCGTACGTTCGGCCGGTGTCCAGGGGCGTGCCGGGGATAGGGGCCCGCTGCGTGGTTGACGCGGCCGGGTGGCCGCGTCAAAATCGAGTCGTCGGCAGTTCCTCGCTCGGCGAGGCGCCACGCTCGGCGTGGTCGCGACGGCCGGTAGTGTGCTCCCGACGTCCGGCCTTCGACAAGTGGGCCAGTTCCACCACTGATCGCCGCCGCGCGACTCGGATCGAGCTGGGGGGCAGGGACTCGAACCCCGATAGCCGGCGCCAAAGGCCGGAGTCTTGCCATTAGACGACCCCCCAAGGGCTGATCCAGGTCGATTCTAAGCCGGCCGGCGCGGATTCCGGCCGCTGACCGGATCGCTTGCGCCGGCCCCGGGAACGCCGACCGGGGATGTTGCCCTACGCTCAAGGCGTGTCCCCCCCGACAGTCGTGATCCTGGCCGCCGGCGTCGGCTCGCGGATGCGCTCCAACCTGCCGAAGGTCCTCCACGACCTCTGTGGCCGGCCGATGGTCGCCTGGCCGATCGCCGCGGCCGTGGAGGCCGGCGTCGGCCGGGTCGTCGTCGTCGGCGGCCCCGGTCGGGAGCTCGAGGGTCACCTCCCCGAAGGGGTCAGGCTCGCCGTCCAGGCGCAGGCCCGCGGGACCGGCGACGCCGTCCGGGCGGCGGCAGCCGAGATCGACCGGGACGGCGACGTCATCGTGCTGTCAGGCGACGTCCCCCTCGTCACGGCCGAGTTCATCGCCGGGCTTGCCGGCGCCCACGCGGCGAGTCGGGCGGCGGCGACGATGGCCACGATGGTGCTCCCCGACCCGACCGGCTACGGTCGCGTCGTCCGTGACCCGTCGGGTCGGGTCGATCGTGTCGTCGAGACCAAGGCGCCTGGGGACGCGACCGCCGACGAGCTCGAGATTCGCGAGGTCAACACCGGGATCTTCGCCTTCCGCGGCGGCGCCCTGCTCGACGCCCTCGATCAGGTCACGGCCGACAACGCTCAGGGCGAGTACTACCTCCCGGACGTCATCCGCCTGCTCCGGGCGGCCGACCACGAGGTCGGCACCCATCGGGTCGACGACCCGGCCCTGCTGCTCGGCGTCAACGACCGCGTCGGCCTCGCGGCCGTCCGGTCCGAGGCCCAGCGGCGGATCCACGAGCGGCACATGCTGGCCGGCGTGACGATCGTCGCCCCCCAGACCACGACGATCGACGTCGGCGTCGAGATCGGACAGGACACGGTTGTCGAGTCGTGCACCCAGCTGCTCGGGTCCACGAGGATCGGCTCGGGCGCGACGATCGGCCCCCACTCAACGGTGATCGACTCGGTGCTCGGCGACGAGGTCCGCGTCGTCCACTCCCATCTCGACCGCTGCGAGCTCCATGCCCAGGCCAACGTCGGACCGTTCGCCTACCTCCGCCCGGGCGCCCTGCTCCGCGCGCGGGCCAAGGTCGGGACGTTCGTCGAGATCAAGAACTCGGACATCGGCGCCGGCGCGAAGGTTCCCCACCTCTCCTACATCGGCGACGCCGACATCGGCGAGGCGACGAACATGGGTGCCGGATCGATCACCGCGAACTACGACGGCCGGGCCAAGCACCGGACGACGATCGGGGCCAGGGGCCACGGCGGCGTCCACGTCTCGATCATCGCGCCGGTCTCGGTCGGCGACGACGTCTGGACGGCGGCCGGGTCGGTCGTCACCGATGACATCGAGGACGGCGCCCTCGCCGTCGCCCGCGCCCGCCAGCGCAATGTCCCCGGCTACGATCGGCGGCGTTCCGGCGACCCCGGCACGTAGACTGCGGGCCCGATGAGCGCGCTCGAGCCGCGGACGGCACTGACCAGCCTTCCGATCGACTACGACAAGCGCCTGATGCTGTTCTCCGGCCGGGCGAACCCCGGCCTGGCGGCGACGATCGCTGAGAAGCTCGGCGTCAGCCTGGGGCCCGTCACCCTGAAGACCTTCTCCAACGGCGAGGTCTACTGCCGCTACGGCGAGTCGATTCGCGGGGCCGACGTCTTCATCGTCCAGCCGACCTGCGGCAACCCCGGAAATGGGATCACTGCCAACGACGCCCTGATGGAGCTCCTGATGATGATCGACGCGGCCGTCGGCGCGTCGGCCCACCGCGTGATCGCCGTGATGCCGTGGTTCGCCTACTCCCGCCAGGACAAGAAGTCCGCCCCCCGCGAGCCGATCAGCGCTCGCCTCGTCGCCCACATGCTCGAGGCCGCCGGGGCCGACCGGGTGCTGACGATGGACCTCCACTCCGGTCAGGTCCAGGGCTTCTTCAAGAAGCCGGTCGATCACATGACGGCCCTCTTCATCCTCACCCAGTACTTCCACGACCTCCACCTCCCCGACCTCGTCGTCGTCGCCCCTGACGTCGGCCGGGCCAAGCTCAACCAGAAGTTCGCCGAGAAGATCGGCGCCGACCTGGCGATCCTCACGAAGGAGCGCCCGGCCCACTCGGAGGCCGAGATCGGCTACCTGATCGGCGACGTCCGGGATAAGACGGCGATCATCGTCGACGACATCATCGACACCGCCGGGACGCTCCGCGCCGCGGCCGAGACCGTGCTCGCCCAGGGCGCCTCGCGGATCTTCGTCGCCGCGACCCACGGGATCTTCTCGGGCAACGCGTTCGACAAGCTCTCGTCGATCCCGTTCGAGCAGATCGTCGTCACCGACACGATTCCGCTCCGGGCCGAGGCGCCCGACAACGTCGTCGTGCTCCCGTGCGCCGACCTCCTGACCGACTCGATCCGCCGGATCTTCACCGACGGGTCGGTGAGCGAGGTCTTCGGTGGCGAGAACCAGCTCTTCTGAGCTGGGTCGCCTGATCGGCCTGCTCGGCCTGACCGACGACGAGACGCTCGAGATCTTCGCGGTCGACCCGCTCAGCCTGATCTCCGGCGAGCTCGACCACCGGCCGGAGCTGCCGATCCTCGGCGTGCTGACCGAGGCCGCGGCCGAGCACGCCGGACCGGCCGGGCTCCACCGCTGGATGCGGGCGACCGGGCCGGCCGGTCGCCCGATCGACCTGCTCCTGGCCGGGGACTTCGCCGCGTTCGAGGACGCCCTGGAGACGCTCGCAGACCGCGGGATCGTGCTTCGCGGCACTCGGTCCCCGGCCTCCCCGCCGTCCGGATCCCCGCCGCCGCGGCCGGATTCTCCCGACCGACCGAACCCCCGACCGGCGGGCCGGGACCGGCAGACTGACGGGCTCTAGCTTTTCCCCCGTTTGGTCGATTAGGTTTCCGAGAACTTCCGGGCAGCATGCAGTGGTCAATGCGGATCAGCCAAGGAGACCAAGTGGAAGATCACGATCAGGTTCCAGGCATGGATGACGACGCCGACGAGCTCCTCCGGCGTGCCCTGCTCGACTCCGACGGCTCGGTCGCGGTCGCGCTGCGGGTCGGAGGGCTCGCCCTCTGCGACGCGCTGACCGTCGTCTTCCACGGTCGCCGCGATCTCGGGACGATCCAGACCTACGTCGCCCACGGCGGGCGCGGCGCCGGCTCGGCGCTCGCGCCGGACGAGCTGCTCCGCGTGCCGTGCGACCTCGACCTCGCCGAGGCGGCCGACCGCCAGGACGCCGAGCACCTCTACGCCAGCCAGGCTCGCGCGATGCGCGACGCCCTGCTCGCGGCTGACACCGTGCTCGCGGTCTGGCGCGAGCCGCTCGAGGATCTGATCGGCGCCGATGTGACGATCGACCGATCGATCGCCCTGTCCGCCCGCCTGCCCGCGGCCCGGCTGATGCCGGTTGCCCTGGTCGCGCCCGAGCGCCGGATGACGGTCACGCCGGTCTGCGGCGCCCGGACGCTCGCCGAGGGCCGCCCGCCGCTCGGCATCGCGTGCGCCCAGCAGGACGTCGTCAGGGTCTATCCGCTCCCCGACGATCCCCAGCGCTGCCTCGAGGACTTCCTCGACCTGACCGCCGTCCACGCCCGAGCCCTCGCCGAGCAGCTCGATCATCAGGCGGCCTCGGTCAGGCGGTTCCTCGAGCTCAGCGACTGACCGGTGCCCGGCGGCGGGGCGATCTCCTCGCGCGGCGGCAGGTCGCGGGTGCCGGCCGCCGGCCGGCTACTCTCCCGGCCGTGTCCCGGCCCCTCAAGATCACCCTGATCGGGGCGGCCGTCGTCGCCTTCCTCGTCGTCAGCGGCCTGCTCGCCCGGTTCCTCTCGGTCGAGAACCTCGAGCGCCAGGATGTCCTCGGACTGCTCAGGGCCCAGGCCCGGGGTGACACGACGTCGATGTTCTCGATGCTCCACGGCTGCTCCGGGACGTGCCCGGGAATCGTCCGGACGGACGCCGCCAGGCTGCGCGGACCCGGCGCCGTCAAGATCCTCGCCTACCACTCGGGCACGGCGTTCTCCCTGACCGGGAAGACCGGCCAGACACGGGTCGCCTGGAAGCTCGGGAACCGGCTCATCCCCGACGTCCAGTGCGTGACGCTCCGTCGGGGTGGAAACCCCGTCTCCGGGATCTCGGTCACCCTGCTGCGGATCAGCCGGCCGATCCCCCTGACCAGCGACTGCTGAGCCGGCATCGCGAACCGGGGGCCGGCCCGGGGACGCCCGTCGGGGGTGCCGCGGGCCGGGCCGGCCGAGCCGGCTGCGCTAGGATGCCGGAGCCGATGGCAGCCAACCAGCCCACCAAGCTCGAAGTCACGCGCCGCGAGGTCTCCGGATCGCGGGCCGTCCGTCGCCTGCGCCGGTCGGGGATGGTTCCCGGCGTGCTCTACGGCGGCGCCGGCGACCCGGTCGCATTCGCGGTGGGCGAGCGGATCCTCCGCCATGCGTTGGCCGGCAGCGGCGCGGTCCTCGATCTCGTCATCGATGACGACCCGCCGACCCCGGCTGTTCTGAAGGACGCCCAGCGCCATCCGGTCCGCGGACAGACGCTCCACGTCGATCTCGTCCGTGTCCGGCTCGACATCGCGATCCACGCGATCGTCCCGCTCGAGTTGACCGGCGGCGACGACTCGCCCGGCGTCAAGGACGGCGGCGTGCTCGAGCAGATCACCCGCGAGCTGAACATCGAAGCCCTACCGACGGCCGTGCCCCAATCGATCGTCCATGACGTCTCCGGGATGGAGATCGGCGACACGATCTCGCTCGCCGCACTCGTCGCGCCGGCCGGCGTCCAGCTTCTCGACGACCCCGAGCACACGATCGCGACGCTCTCCCCGCCGCGCGTCCAGACCGACGACGCGCCGGAGATCGAAGGCGAGACCGAGCTCGTCGGCGACGACAAGCCGGCCGCGGGCGACGACGAGTAGTCACCCCGCCTGCCGGTCGACGATTTCGGGTCAGCCCCGGGCGAGTTGAGCGCAGCTCCCGAGTAATCCCACGTTGAACCTCCGTCGCGGCGCACCGATCGCCTGGCTGATCGTCGGGCTGGGCAATCCCGGCCGGGAGTACGCCCGAACCCGGCACAACATCGGCTTCGCCGTGGTCGACGAGCTCGCCCGCCGATGGGAGATCGACGGCGGCCGCGACCGCTTCCGGGGCCGCCTGCGCGAGGGTCGCGCCGGAGTCGGCGGACCACGCGTCGGCCTGCTCGAGCCGCAGACGTTCATGAACGATGCCGGTCGGTCGGTCGGTCCCGCCCGCGGGGCCCTCCACGTCGACCTCGACCGCCTGCTCGTGATCCACGACGAGATCGACATCCCGTTCGGCGAGGTCCGCACCCGGCTCGGCGGCGGGCTGGCCGGACACAACGGCCTGAAGTCGCTCCGCCGAGAGCTCGGCGCCGCGGACTTCGCCCGCGTCCGCGTCGGCGTCGGTCGGCCGGACTCGACGGACCCGGAGATCGTCTCGGCCCACGTGCTCGGCCGGTTCGCCGAAACACCCGACGAGGTCGAGACGCTCGTCCGGCGAGCCGCCGACGCCGTGGCGGCGATCGTCTCGGGCGAGCTCGTCCTCGGCGGTTAGCCAGTGGCCCTGCGCCAGCTTCTGGCTCATATCGCACGCGACGACGCCGCCGTCGCCCTTGCGCGCGACGGCGGCGACGCGTTCTGCGCGTCGGCCCTCCGACCATTCCTCCTCGCCGCGCTGATCGACGGTGTCCCCGGCGCGCCGGCGACCGGACGTCCGGCGATCGTCGTCGCCCCCGACGACCGGACCGCCCGCGACCTCGCCGGCGACCTGGCGAGCTGGCTCGCCCCCCGGAAGGTCCGCTACTACCCGTCGCGCGGGGTGACATACGAGTCCCATCTCGCGCCCCCGCCGCATCTCGTCGGACTCCGGATCGCCGCGCTCGACGCCCTGCTCGGTTGGGACGAGGGACGCGACCCGGCCGACGCGCCGGTCGTCGTCGTCTCGGCCGGAGCCCTCGCCGAGAAGGTGCCGGACCCGTCGCTTCGACCGCGCGGCTTCGAGCTGCGCGTCGGCGAGCTGCTCGATCTCGACGAATGCGCCGGCGCGCTCGTCGGATGCGGCTACGAGCGGGTCGAGCAGGTCGACGACCGCGGCCAGTTCGCCGTCCGCGGGGGGATCCTCGACGTCTACCCGGCGACCGGCGATCGAGCCGTTCGGGTCGAGCTGTTCGACATCGAGATCGAGTCGCTCCGGTCCTTCTCGACCTTCACCCAGCGCTCGCTCGACACGCTCGACGCAGTCGAGATCGCCCCGGCCGCCGAGCTCGCACCCGAATACCGGCCGCCCGAGCTCGGCCTGCTCGAGGCCGGCGACGAGCGCCCGGACATCGCCGACCTGCTCCCGGTCGATCGTTTCGGCCCGCTGCTCGAACTGATCCGGCCGAGCACGACGATCCTCGTCGCGGCGGCCGAGGAGCTCGGCCCGGTCCTGCGCGACCAGTGGACCGACGTCTGCGCGGTCTTCCACGACGCCGACGCCCACGACCTCTACGTGCGACCCGAGGAGATCGAGCGCGAGCTCGCCGAACGGGCCCACGTCCGGTTGCACTCGACCACCGGGACTCCCGCGATCGAGTTCCACGCCCAGGCGGCCGGGAGTGCCGCCCGGTCGCTGGCCGAGGCTGAGGCCGGCCTGGAGAAGATGCTCCGGTCGGGCTACAGGACGGTCGTCGCCTGGTCGCGGCGGGGCGAGGGCGAGCGCGCGGCTCACAACCTCGCCCGCCTGAGCGCCGGCTGGCTCGAGCCCGGCACGCCCGAGCAGACGCTCAGCTTCGCCAGTGCGACGCTCCGCGAGGGATTCGTCGCGCCGGGGTTCGGACTCGCCGTGATCCCCGACCACCGCCTCTACCGGCGCCGCACAGACCAGCGATCGGCCCCGCAGCTCGGCCGGCGGGGCGCGCTGCGGTCGTTCGCCGACCTGCGGACCGGTGACATCGTCGTCCACGAGGCCCACGGGATCGCCCGCTTCGCCGGCTTTGACACGCGGACCGTCTCCGGCGTCACCCGGGACTACCTCTACCTCGAGTACCAGGGCGACGACCGGGTCTACGTGCCGACCGACCAGCTCGCCCGGATCTCACGTTACGTCGGCGCCGGCGGCGAGCATCCGCCGCTCTCGAAGCTCGGCGGCACGCGCTGGGACGCGCTCAAGGCGCGGGCGCGGCACGCCGCCCAGGAGCTGGCCGGCGAGCTGCTCCAGCTGTACGCCGAGCGCCGCCGGCGGGCCGGTCACGCGTTCGCGCCCGACGGCGACTGGCAGCGGGACTTCGAGCAGCGCTTCCCGTACACCGAGACGCCCGACCAGCGGGACGCGATCGACGCGGTCAAGGCCGACATGGAGGCCCCGCGGCCGATGGACCGCCTGATCTGCGGGGACGTCGGCTACGGGAAGACCGAGGTCGCTCTCCGAGCGGCCTTCAAGTGCGCGGCCGACGGCCGGCAGGTGCTGATGCTCGTGCCGACGACGATCCTCGCCCAACAGCACTTCGGGACGTTCCGGGAGCGCCTCGCCGACTACCCGTTCACGATCGAGCAGGTCTCGCGCTTCCGGAGCACCGCCGAGCAGCGGGTGGCGATCGACGGCTTCAAGACCGGCAAGGTCGACATCCTGATCGGGACCCACCGCCTCCTCTCGCGCGACGTCCGCGCCAAGGATCTCGGTCTGCTGGTCGTCGACGAGGAGCAGCGGTTCGGCGTCAAGCAGAAGGAGCTGCTCCGCCAGCTCCGCCTCCAGGTCGACGTGATCGCGATGTCGGCGACCCCGATCCCCAGGACGCTCCAGATGTCGCTCGCCGGCCTGCGCGACATCTCCGTGATCGAGACCCCGCCGGAGGGCCGCCGGCCGGTCAAGACGTACGTCGGCGAGTACGACGAGCAGCTCGTCCGCCAGGCCCTCGAGCGCGAGCACGCCCGCGGCGGGCAGGGCTTCTTCCTCCACAACCGGGTCGACACGATCGACGAGACGGCCTCCCGACTGCGGTCGCTCTGCCCGGGCCTGCGGTTCGTCGTCGCCCACGGGCAGATGGGGGAGACCGAGCTCGAGAAGATCATGCTCGGCTACCTCCGGGGGGACGCCGATGTCCTCGTCTGCACGTCGATCATCGAGTCGGGGATCGACATCCCCCAGGCGAACACGCTGGTCGTCGAACGGGCCGACACGTTCGGCCTCTCGCAGCTCCACCAGATCCGCGGACGGGTCGGCCGGAGCCGTGAACGGGCGTACGCGTACATGCTGTTCGACTCGGCCGCCGCCCTCACACCTCTCGCTGCCCAGCGGCTGGCCGCCCTCTCGGACTTCACCGAGCTCGGGGCCGGCTTCCAGGTCGCGATGCGCGACCTCGAGCTCCGGGGTGCCGGGAACCTGCTGGGCGACGAGCAGTCCGGCCACGTCGCCGCGCTCGGCTTCGAGCTGTACATGCAGATGCTCGACGAGGCCGTCCGGGCGGCCGGACCGGTCGAGGGTGACGAGCCGACCTGGGAGCCGGTCCGTCTCGATGTCGACGTCGACGCCTACGTCCCTGGCGACTACGTCCCCTACGAGCAGGCGAAGATCGACATCCACCGGCGGATCGCCGGGGCGGTCGAGCTGGCCGACGTCGAGCAGCTGCGTGACGAGCTCGAGGACCGTTTTGGTCCGGTGCCCGACCCACTGGCCAACCTCCTGGCTCTCCAGCGGGCGCGAATCCAGCTCGGCCAGGCCGGTGCCCGGTCGGTCACGTTCCGGGCGGGTCGCCTCACCGTCGTGCCGATCGAGCTCGACTCCGTCCGGGCCCGCGCGCTCCGGGCCGCGCTGCCCGAAGCGCTGTATGAATCCGGGCGCTCGCAGGTCTCGGTGCGGGTGCCCGAGGATCCCGCGCTCCGCTTCCCGGCGGTTCTCGCGGCTGCCGACGCCGTGCTCGCGGCGGTACGAGCGGCCGCCTGAGTTCGCTACCATCATCGACTTCGTGGCCCGCCCCTCTCGCTCCGCCGCGGCGCTCCTCGCCGCCGCCCTCTCCGTCGTCCTCCTGTCCGCCTGCGGCGGTACGAGCGTTCCGTCGAACGCGGTCGCAGTCGTCGACGGCTCGCCGATCACGAAGGCGTCGTTCAACCACTGGCTGCAGATCGCCGAGAACTCGAGCGC
>DATCEH010000078.1:0-32634 GCA_036510225.1 Solirubrobacteraceae bacterium
CGGGCTCCTCCCGGGCGGTGGAAGTGGATGGAAGACCTTCTTCGCGAAAGTAGCTGCCTGAGTCAGTCAGCTACTTTCGTTGGAGAGTCCACACCTATGATCCTCGACGGCATGCTCGCCAAGGCCACTCGCCGCGTGAGCATGCCCGCCGCGAGTACCCCTTCATCTCCTTCGTCGCCACGCCGCCTCGCCCGTGAGCCGCCGCCGACCGGCCGGGCACCGTAGGCTCCCCTGTGTGTCCGATCTCCCGACCGCCCCGGTAGCCGCCTGCGGCCTGATCGCCGGCTTCGGGGTCGCCGTCGCGACCGGCTCGCGTCCGCTCGGCGGCCTGGTTCTCGCGATCTTCGGCATCTGGTGCCTCGTCGCCTGGGACCGCCGCGACGGCCGGCGGGTCGCCGTGCAACTCGGCGCGTGCGGCCTCGGCGCGTTCGTCGCGTCCCACGTCCTCGGCCTCCTGATCGGAGCCTGGCCGGCGGTCTTCGTCGCCGCGGCGTTCACCGCGGCGATGGCCTGGCGGCTGTCCGACGTCGGGCACAGGCCCCGCCGGCTGGCGGGACGGGCATAGCCGGACGGCCGCGGTAGGCGCGGATTGAGTCCGGCGGACGCGACGCGCCCGCGGCGGATGCCCCGGCGGCGGGTGATCGTGATCGAGACCGGCCTGGTGCTCTTCTGCGGCCTGGTCGCCGTGATCGGTCTGCTCGAGACGATCGGCTGCCTCAACGAGGGGCAGCCGACGACGATGGCGATCTGCGGCTGGTCAGGCGCCCGCCAGTCGTGGTACGCCGCCGGCCTGGCAGCCGGCCCTGGGATCGCCCTCGTCGGCGTCGTCGTCGGCCACGTCAGGCACAGCTGGCGAATCGTCCTGCTCGCCGCCGGACTCGGACTGACAGTCGTGATCGGGACGATGGTCTGGGGACTGCATTCGGTGCCGGTCCCCCAGCAGTAGCCGCCAGACGAGCTCACGAGCTCACGAGCTCAGGACGACCGCCGCACGAGCGCGCCGGTGCCGTCGCGGGTCCGTCGATACCCGAATGTGGGGCCAACCTCGCCGGTCCGCTCGCCGAGGCCCGGGCCTCCCAGCAGGTGATCGCCGAGCAGACGACCCTCGCCGAGCGGAACGCCGCCCTCAAGGAGCGCCAGCTCGAGGTCGAGGTCCGCCGCACTGACGACCGCACAGGCCGACGCCAAGGCGATCACCGCCCGCGCCAGCGCCCTGTCCGGCGAGAACCAGGGCCTGATCGCCGCCAACCAGCTCGTCGAGATGCTCCCCGACCTCGTCGTCGCCGCCGCCCAGGGGATCGAAGGCTCCCAGCTGACGATCCTCAACGGCGCCCAGGGCCTCAGCGAGTTCACGACCGGCCTGGCCGCCGAGGGACTGACCGTCTACGAAGCCCTCCGCCGGAGCCTCGCCGCCGTCAGCAGACCCACCGAACCCCCCGCCACGCCGGCCGCCGGCTGAGCACCGCCCAAGTTCGTACTACTGGTTCCGCCCGCACCGACCTGTCAAACGCCCTCCACCCCACACGCAGTCCCGCGGATGCAGTCCGCCCGCCCCCGTCCGACCCCGATCGCCACCCACCGAGATCAGGCCGCCGGCCGCTCGCCCAGACGACCATCCCCCTCCGCGCCCGAACTGTTCCCAGGCACTCACAGGCGGTTCCCATACGCCTGCGAGCGCGACGTGCGGGCCGCAGGGCGCCCCGACGAGAGTGAGCCCACCAGCCGAAACCCCCCGCCGGTGCCACTCGCGGGCGAGCGAGCCAGGCGCCGAAAGCACGGACGCCGCGAACGCTATTGAGAGTGGAGGCGCAGCAGCTCTTCGCGGACCGAGTACGGCCGGCCCCACATCTGGGTGACCTCGATCCGGCCCTCCCGAACCTCCCGCACGGCGAGCTCGCCGACCAGGCCGGCGTCGTCGAGCAGGGCGAGCGTCCCGTGGACCGTCGGCGCCGACGCCCCGTGTCCGAATCGATGTGCGACGAGGATCCGCCAATGCCAGTCGTGGCAGGAGTACGGCTGGGCGTTGCACGTGACCATGTAAACGGCCGCCTCGACGTACCGCGACTCGTCCGCGATCCGCAGATCCAGTTCGAGATCGGTCCAGTCATCCGGGAACGATCCGACGATCTGGCTGAACGTGTCCGCGAGCGCCATGCCGCCGTCAGCCTACCGGGTCTATCCTCGGATCCATGACCACGACCACCCTACCCGCGCCTCCCGACCCTCTCGAGCACCAGGCGCTGCTCGAGGGTGCCGGCCTGTTCGATCGGTCCGACCGGGGCAAGCTCGCCGTGACCGGCGACGAGGCCGACCGATTCCTCGACTCGATGCTCTCGAACGACATCGTCGGGATCCCGGTCGGCGGCGGCGCGTACACGACCCTGCTGACCCACAAGGGCCGTATCCTCGCCGACCCACGGGTCATCCGGACGACCGAGGGTTTCCTGCTCGACACCGAGCGCGTCGGCCTCCAGGCCCTCTTCGACGCGATCCGTCAGCTCCGGATCGGCTACCGGGCCGAGCTCCACAAGCGGACGCTCGAGCGCAGCCTCGTCTCGCTGATCGGTCCGCGGTCCGACGAACTCGTCGGCGACCCGCCGGCCGCCGGCGAGCATGCCAACGCCGAGACGACGATCGCCGGGGTACCGGTCGTCGTCGTCCGCACAGACGGCGGCCTCGACCTGATCTTCGCGTCGGAGGAGATCGCCGTCGTCCGCGGCGAGCTCGAACGACTCGGCGCGGTCCCAGTCGGCCAGGCCGCCGTCGAATGCGTCCGCATCGAACACGGCGCCCCCCGCCTGGGAGTCGACATGGATGAGACGACGATGCCCCAGGAAGCCGGGATCCACGAGCGGGCGGTCAGCTTCACGAAGGGCTGCTACGTCGGCCAGGAGACAGTCGCCCGGCTCTACTGGAAGGGCAAGCCCAACCGCCACCTCCGCGGTCTGCGCCTCTCCGGCCCGGCCAGCCCCGGCGACGAGCTTCGCCTCGGCGAGACCGTCGTCGGCGCGTTGACGAGCGTCGCCGTCTCCCCGCTCCACGGGCCGATCGCCCTCGCCCTCGTCCGTCGGGCCGCTGGTCCGGGCGACCGGCTGACGGTCGCCGACGGACCGCTGAGCGCCATCGTCACCGAGCTTCCGTTCACCGGCGGAGGGGATGCTCCCGGCGCGGAGCGATGACCCGAGGCCCCGGCCCACGCCTATCCGTCGGCCCGTGGCGTGCCGCAGTCCTGTCGCTCACGCTGGTCCTCGCCGGCTGCACCGACGGCCACTCGCAGCCCGGGCACTCAGCCCGTCAACCGCCGACGATCGTCGCGACCGCGATCACAGCCGGCGGCGTCAGCCTCTCCCCCGACCACCTTGGCCCCGGTCCGGTCAAGCTCGTGATCACGAACATGACCGACGCCTCCCAACAACTTGCCGTCGCGTCGACCGACGCCGGTTCCTTTCACCAGGAAACCGCTCCGATCAACCCGCAGGACATGGCCCAGCTCCGCGCCCGCCTGCTCCCCGGCAGCTATACCGTGAGCGTCCGGGCGGCCGGCGTCAAGAGCGCGAGCCTCGCTGTCGGGAGCGGGCCGCCGGCCCGACCGTAGGACAGGCTGAGCGTCCCGCCGCCGGCCAGCGCCCTGCCGGTGGCCAGGTCGATGTCGAGGACCGTCTTCGAGCCGCCGGAACCGATCGGCCCGGACGCGTGAACCGAGCTCGCCCGGTCGGCCGCGGATCGAACTCCAGGGGGCCGGAGGGTCCCCGGACGCCGGTCGTACGTCGCTGCGACATCGATCCGCGATCTCGGCTATCTTCGCATTCACATAACGAGCCGAGTCGCCGGTCTTCACGGACCGGTGAGCGGGGGAACCAAAAGCGGCAGTAGCCGCAGGGGCGAATCGCCGGATGCACGGCGTAGCGCAAGTTCGGTGCGCGAGCCCGTCAGCTCACCTCGCAGGCTCAAACCCGACCGCCAGGAGACGCAGGAACATGCATGACGGCCCGCGCGATCTGATCCGCCCCGACCTGTGGGCGGGATCACTGGAACGTTCTCTTGAGCGCCGTCGCCGGTCCCGGCGCGGCTCGATCGAGTTGGGCCGGCTGAGGGGAGCCCGCGAGCTCAGCAACCCCGAGGTCCTGCTCGACTCGCTCGAGCACTCCCGCGCCCGCCGCGACGCCGCCGAGCGGGCGAGTGGCCTGCCCGCCCCGGCGGCCCGCGGACTGTCGATCGTCGGCCTGATCGCCGCCGTCGCCGCGCCTGCGACCGGGGTCATGGCCGCCGTCGCCGCGGCCGCGACGCCGACCACCGGACAGGCCGACACCCCGCCTCCCACCGGACCTGCCGGTGCTCCAGCGACCGCCCCGGCGGTCAACGCCGACGTCGCGAGCCTCCAGAGGGCGCTTGGGCTTCCGGCCGACGGCTCGTTCGGCCCGCAGACGGCACGCGCCCTGAAGGCCTTCCAGAAGGCCCATCACCTGACCGCCGACGGCGTCGCCGGTCCGGCGACCCGCGCAGCCCTCGGGCTCGCGCCCGGCTCCGCGCTCAGCGAGTCCTCGACCGCCCGCGCCAAGGCGAAGCCGACCGCGACGACCGCCCGAGCCGCCCGGTCCGCGACGGCGAGCGCCGCCGTCAACAGCCCGGCCGGCGGGGTGTCCGCCGGCACACTCGCCCCGGCGAGCGCCTCACCCGCCGCCGCCCCGACCAAGACGGCGACTCCGCCGACGGCTGCGGCCGTCAAGGCGCCCGCAGCCGCCGCCAAGCCGGCCGCCGTCACCTCCAAGGCGACGACCGCGCCGGCCAAGCCGGCCGTGCCTTCGGCCACACCTGCCAAGCACGCGGTGACCACGGGCGCGAGCACCGCGGCCGCGATCCGCAGCCTCCAGCGCAGGCTCGGCGTGTCCGCCGACGGGCAGTTCGGAGCTCACACGCGAAGCGCGCTCAAGCGCTTCCAGAAGGCCCACAAGCTGACCGTCGACGGGGTCGTCGGCCCGGACACGCTTGCCGCGCTCGGCCTCAAGAGCGCGACCGGCAAGTCGCTCGGAAATCTGCTGGCCGCGGTGACCGCGGCCGCGACGCCCGCCGTGGCGCCGGCCGCGGCGGCCCTCCCGACGGCTGCGACGCTCACGGCCGTCGTGACCGGCCCGGCCGCGCCGACGCCGACCGCAACGGCCGCGACGGCCGCCACCGGCGGCGCGGCCCCGACGGCTCCGCCCAGCGTCGCGGCCGCGACAAACCCCCAGGCCCCGGCCGAGATCGCCGCGATGGAGGCCGCCGGTGACCGGATCGCCACGCTCCCGTACATCTGGGGCGGTGGCCATGCTTCATTCGCCGCGAACGGGTACGACTGCTCCGGCTCGGTCTCCTACGTCCTCCACGCAGCCGGCCTGCTCAACACGCCCGAGGACTCGACCACGCTCGAGAGCTACGGAGCCGCCGGGCCCGGCGCTGACGTGACGATCTACGCCAACGCGAGCCACGCGTTCATGGTCATCGACGGACGTCGGTTCGACACCGTCGCCCTCCAGGAGACCGGCACCCGCTGGAGTGCGACGATCGGCTCGACCGCCGGCTACGTCGTCCGCCACCCAGTCGGCCTCTGAGTCACCCGCCGGCGCTCGCCGGCCTCGCGCACGCCGCATCGGACCGCGGCCTTGCGCACGCCGGGTCGGACACCGGCCTCGCGCCCGCCGGGTCGGACGCCGGCCTCGCGAAGCGATCGGACGCCGGCCTCGCGAAGCGATCGGACGCCGGGCGCCAGCGGCCCGAGCCGATCCGGCCGGACCACGGTCTGCGCGGATCCAGCGGAACATGGGTCGGGGCTACATGTAGTAGCCGCGGGCGAGCGCAGCCTCGAGCACCCGCTCGATGCCGATCGCGTAGGCGGCGGTCCGCATCCCCACCCGGTCGGCAGCTGCCCGCGCGGCAACCGCCTGGTAGGCGGTCGCCAGGATCCGGGCGAGCCGGTCGTTGACCTCGGGCTCCTCCCAGCCGACGTGCTGGAGATTCTGGGCCCACTCGAAGTAGGAGACGATCACACCGCCGGCGTTCGCGAGGATGTCGGGGACGACGAGGACGCCCTTGTCCCGGAGGATCTCGTCACCTGTCGGCGTCGTCGGCCCGTTCGCCCCCTCGATGACCAGCCGGGCTCGAATCCGATCGGCGTTCGCGGCGTGGATCGTCCCGCCGAGCGCGGCCGGAATGAACACGTCGCAGTCGAGTGAGCTCACCTCGTCTCCCCCGATCTCCTCGACGCCCGGGCCGCTGAACTCCGGGAGGGTTCCGCCGCCGCGCATGTGTGCGAGCAGCGCGTATGGATCGATCCCGGCTTCCGAGTGAATCGCTCCGTTCACGTCGGCGACGCCGACCAGCTCGCAGCCCAGGTCACAGATCAGGCGGCCGGCCCACGAGCCGACGTTGCCAAATCCCTGGATCACGACTCGACTGCGGTCCGGCTCGAGGCCGATCGCCGTTGCGGCCTCGATGTAGCAGCCGACGACGCCACGGCCGGTGGCCGACTCCCGGCCGAGCGATCCGCCCAGCGCGATCGGCTTGCCGGTCACGATCGCCGGTGTGTGGCCGTGGAGCTTGGAGTACTCGTCCATCATCCAGGCCATCACCTGGGCGTTGGTGTTGACGTCCGGTGCCAGGATGTCCCGGGTCGGCCCGATCACCGCGGCGATCTTGTCGATCAGGGACCGGGTGATCCGCTCGAGCTCGTCGTCACCGAGCCGCCCGGCCGGGCAGTTGACGCCGCCCTTCGCGCCGCCGAACGGGACCCCGACGATCGCCGTCTTCCAGCTCATCAGGGCCGCCAGCGCGCGCACCTCGTCGAGATTGACCTCCTCGTGGTAGCGCATGCCGCCCTTGTAGGGCCCGCGCGCGCCGTTGTGCTGGACGCGGTAGCCCGAGAAGACGTGGAGCTCACCGTCGGCGAGACGTACGGGAATCTGGACCTGTACCTCGCGACGCGCCGACCGCAGGACCGCCCGCGTGCCCGCTTCGAGTCCGAGCTGGTCGGCCGCGAGCTCGAAGTAGCGCATCGTGCTCTCGAAGACCGACATCTCGGCCGGTCCGGCGCTCGGCGCCTTGTTCGCCACACGAGGCGACCGGTCCCGGTGGCCTGGGCTGTCAGGCGCAGGCGGGCTCGCGCCCGTGGCCTCCACGTCCCTGCCTGGTCCCCGGCGCGCCACGTCGACATGATGACGGGCGCGGCTGGCGGCGGCCTGCCGGTATACGATTCCCCGGCCGTCCGCTCGCCAACGAGAGGCTCCACCGACATGGCCGTCGACCTCAGGTCAGCCCCGAACACCGACCTCACCCCTGGCACCCTGCCGGCGTCGATGTCCGCCTGGGTGATCCGCGAGGAGCGTCAGGGCGAGCCGATCGACGCCTTCCAGATCGAGGAGATCGAAGTCCCCGAGCCCGGCCCGTTCGAGGTTGTCGTCCGGGTGATGGCGGCCGGCGTCAACTACAACAACGTCTGGGCGGCGCTCGGCAAGCCGATCTCGGTGTTCCGGTCGGGCGACCATCCCGAGTACGGCCACCACATCGGAGGGTCGGATGGCGCGGGCATCGTCTGGAAGGTCGGCCCCGGGGTCACCCGGTGGAAGCCGGGCGACGAGGTCGTCATGCACTGCAACCAGGCCTCCTACGAGGATCCCGAGGTCCACGGGCTCGATCCGCTGGCCGCGCCGTCTCAGCGGATCTGGGGCTACGAGACGACCTGGGGATCGTTCGCCGAATTCACGAGGGTCCAGGCCCAGCAGCTGCTCCCCAAGCCGGCCGCGCTCAGCTGGGAGGAGGCCGGGTCATACGGGCTGGTCTACTTCACCGCCTACCGGATGCTGATCCAGCGCTGCGCCCTGAAGACCGGCGACCGGGTCCTGATCTGGGGGGCCGCCGGCGGTCTCGGCGTCTTCGCGACCCAGCTCTGCGCGGCCGCCGGAGCCCAATGCGTGGGGGTCGTCTCCTCCGAGGAGAAGGGCCGTCTGGTGATGGAGCTCGGAGCCACCGGATACATCAACCGCAACGACTTCGCCGGCATGATGCGCAAGGGCGGCGAGAGCCCTGACGAGGAGAAGGCTCGCTTCGGCGAGATGCGACGCTTCGCCAAGGCGGTCAAGGAGATCCTCGGCGCGGCTCCGGACATCGTCTTCGAGCACGTCGGCAAGGCGACATTTCCGACCTCGGTCTTCACGGTTCGCCCGTTCGGCAAGGTCGTGATCTGCGCGGGGACGACCGGATTCGACGTCGACTTCGACGTCCGGTATCTCTGGATGCGCCAGAAGGAGATCATCGGCTCGCACTTCGCCAACGCGTACGACTGCATGAAGGCCAACGAGCTGATCGATCAGGGTAGGATTCGCCCCGTGCTCTGGCGGACATTCGGATTCGAGGGTGTCGGCGAGGCACACCAGCTGATGCGGGAGAACAAGCACCTCGGGAAGATCGCGATCCTCGTCGGTGCAGCCGCCGCCGGACGCGGCCGGACCGCCGATGGTCCCGGGGCGATCCACGCGAAGGTCGGCGCCTGATGGCCGGCACCGTTCACCTTCCCTGGTACGCGACCGGCTTCCGGGCCGACGAGCTCGCCGCCGAGCTCGAGCGGGTCTCGAAGATCTCGCTCCGCTATGGCGCCAGCTCCCACATCGTCTACCGGTCGCGCGACGACCGCTACAAGTTCCTCCAGGTGATCGACTTCGAGAGCAAGCTCGACTGGGAGCGCTACTGGCTCGGGCCGGAGATGATCGACTTCCGGACAAACCGCCAGAGCTGGTATCAGGTGCCGATCGTCTACGTCTGGCACGACGTCGTGGTCGCTGGGACCGGCCCAGGCCCGAGCGCTGCGCCGGCCGGCCAGACCGGCTCGCCGGTCGCTGCCAAGAGCGCCTGACCCGGCACGGCGCGACGGGCTGCGAAAGCCGGGGCATCCGCCTTGGGCGTGGGTGAGCTGGCCTCAGTCGCTCAGCGCCCGGTCGATCGCCCGGGCCACCTGGTCGCGGGAGCGGGCGCTCACCGCAGCGCCGAGCGCCGCCTGCCAACGCTCGGGCGTCACCGCCCGGCGGGGCAGCCCGAGGCCGGCGAGGACAGCGTCGGCGTCGACGAACGGCGCCGTATGCTCGGCCCGGCGGCGGGCGGCGACATGCTGGGCGCGGGCGAGCGGCGTGCGTCCCCGCTCACCGACGAGTCCGAGTAGGTCCTCGGTGATCTGCGGGACCGCCCGGCGGGCGCATCGCTCCCACGGAGCGTCGGCTGCCGAGTCGACGACGACCTGCCGCACGACGCGCCATCCTTGGTGGTGAGACTCACACCGGGCGACGAGGAAGTGCGCGAGCGCCTCGGCCACGACGACCGACTCAGGCTCGGACCCGTGAACATCGAGATGGCGCAGTGCCTCGGCGACCCGCCGACCGCTCCCCACCGCGCGGGCGAGCTGCGCAGCGCTCCGCCCGGGTCGTGACTGTCTCAGAGCGATCGTCGGAGGGTACCGGCCCCCTCCCCCAGGCCAGGGTCGGGCTATCGTGAATCCGGTGAGTCCAGACCCGACGACGGCCCCGCCGACGATCTACGAATGGGCCGGCGGTCGTCCGGCGTTCGAGCGCTGGCTGAATGTCTTCTACGACCACGTCGAGGACGACGAGTTGCTCGGGCCGGTGTTTGGCGGCCGGGTCGGCGAGGCGCACCGTCGGCACGTGACCGCATGGTGGTGCGAGGTGATGGGCGGGCCGGCCGAGTACACCGAGCGCCACGGCGGCTACGAGCACATGCTCAGCCGGCACGTCGGCCTCGCAATCAGCGGCGAGCAGCGCCTGCGGTTCGTCACGCTGCTCAGCCGTGCGGCCGACGACGCGGGCCTCCCGGCCGATCCGGAGTTTCGCGCCGCGATCATCGGCTACGCCGAGTGGGGCTCGCGCCTGGCCGTCCACAACTCGCAACCCGGAGCCGAGTCGACTGCGCACGCGCCCGTTCCCCGGTGGGGATGGGGCCTCGCGCCACCGTACGTGCCCTGACGCTCTCGTCTCGGGCGACCTCCGGCGTATCCGGTCCACTAGGTTGCTAGCATGCGAGCATGCCAAACCACCGGGGATTGGGCGACGGGAAACAGCAGTTCAACGTCTACCTCCCGCCGGCCCTGATCCGCCGGACCAAACACGTGGCGGTGGACCAGGCGGTCTCGCTCTCGCGCCTCGTCGAGACCGCCCTCGTCGCGTATCTCGATCGCCTGGAGGACTCCGCACGATGAGAGTCAGACCGATCCACTTCGTCCCGGACGTCGCCGCCGCGGTCAGCTTCTACGAGGCCGTCGGGCTGAGAACCCAGGCCTACTCACGATCCGGGCATTGGGTCGAGCTTGACGCGTCGGGCGGCGGCCTGGGTCTCCACGACGCGGCGATCGCAGCCGACGGCGCCGGCCGGACGGGACTGGCGCTGAACCTGATCACCGACGAGCCACTCGAGAAGGTCGAGGACCGCCTCCGGCTGGCCGGCTTCCCACCTGACGGGAGGATCGTCGATCAGGAGTGGGGACGGTCGCTGTTCGTCCGGGCGCCCGACGGGACGATCGTGCAGATCGACGAGCCGGACGCCGAGCTGTACACGTGAGGCATACGGCCTCCCACCCCACCCTGAGGAGACGACCATCATGCCAAGCGTGAGCGTCCGGTACATCGTCGACGACGTCGACGCGGCGATCGATTTCTACTGTGGTCACCTGGGATTCGACGAGGTGATGCACCCGGCGCCGAGCTTCGCGATGCTCGCCCGCGGCGAGCTCCGCCTCGTGCTCAGCGCGCCGAGCGGTGCCGGCGGCGGCGGCCAGGCGATGCCCGACGGCTCGGTGCCCAAGCCCGGCGGATGGAATCGCTTCTCACTGGAGGTCACCGATCTCGCGGCGACGGTCGACAGGCTGCGGTCTGCCGGAGTCCACTTCCGCAACGAGATCGTCGTCGGCGTCGGCGGACGGCAGATCCTGCTCGATGACCCGTCGGGCAATCCGGTCGAGCTCTTCGAGCCGACGCTGGCCGCGGCGAAACTCTCGCCCGGCGACCGAGCGGCACCCGGCGACCGAGCGGCGTTCGACGACCGAGCGGCGCCCGGCGACTGAGCGGGCGGCCGAAGACGCGCCGAGCGACGGGGTCAGCCGTCGATGTAGGCCTGGGCGAGGCGCTTTGGCGCGCGGGAGAGCCACGCCTCGATGATCAGCTCCTCCAGCTCGTCGACGGGGATCCGCTCGAGCCGGACGAGGACGGCCGGGTAGCCGTCGAAATGCGGCGTGGTGAAGTAGACGTCGGGATCGTCGGCGAGCAGCGCCTCCTTGGCGAGGAGATGCTCGACCCGGACGCCGAGGATCGGCCCTGCCGGGGCGCCGTCACCGAGCGCCCGGAGGTCGGCTGCCCGGAGTGGACGCTCCCATACGAAGCCCTTGTCCTTGACTCGCCAGAAGGCATGCTCGCGCGAGGTCCGCTCGGTGGTCTCCGGCAGGCCCAATGCGATCCGGCGGACGTCGGCCCAGTCGGCCATCCGCTCAAGACTAGCTCGCTCAGCCCACGACGCGCACGCTCTGCCGGCGCCCCGGCGATGACCTGGAGGCTTGGCCCGAGGCGGGCGGCTCGTCAGCTAGCCCCGCTCCAGGGGGGCCATCGTCAGGCCGGCGTCCCGCAGGCACTCCCAGTAGTGCTCGGCGGGTTCCTGGTGGCCGACCCAGACGATTGCCAGCCCCTTGTTGTGGATCGCGTCGGCCATCGCGTAGCCGCCGTCCAGCGTCACGCCGGGAATCACCCGGGCGAGGGTCGCGGCGACGTGGTCGAAGGTGTTGTGGCTGTCGTTGCGGACGATCACCTTCCACGAGCCGCCCATGCCCGTCCCGGGGCCATCGGTGCGGGGGAGCTCGATCGTCGCCGGCATGACCTCCGAGCTTAGCTCGCCGGGCTGGGTGATTCGAGCTCGTCGCGCTTTGACCAGTACCGGGCAAGACCATGCCAGCTCTGCTCGGGCGGGAGCGCCCCGTTGTACCGGGTGGCCGTCACCGGATCGGTCGCCGCGGCGATCTCGGCGGCCATCAGCTCGACGAAGGCGGCCTCGCCGAGCTCTCGGGCCCGGTCCCCCCACCGGCCGAGGGCCTGCCTGATCGCCGCGAGATGCGCCTGCGGGTCGGCGACCCCGCCGAAATGGGTCAGGGCAAGGCTCTCGGGCTGCCACGCCTCGATCGTGTCCAACGACGATCGCCATGCGTCGAGATCGATGTCCGGAGGCGGGGTCGGGGGGAGGACGAAGCGTGAGGGGGGGATCATCACGCCGCAGACGTCGCCGACGAACGCCCGGCCGGTCTGCCGATCGAGATAGGAGACGTGGTGCGAGGCGTGGCCGGGGGTGTAGGCGACGGTCAGCCGGCCGAGCGTCTCGCCCCCGGTGAGGATCCGGAGGTTGTCGGCCGGGACGGGGACGATCTCACCCCAGAGGGGATCCATCCGGTCGCCGTAGAGCCGGGTCGCGCTCGCGACAAGCCGGCTGGGATCGACGAGGTGCCGGGCGCCTCGCTCGTGCACCCAGACCTCGACCTCGGGCCAGCGCCGGACGATCGCGCCGGCGGCTCCCGCGTGATCGAGATGGATGTGGGTCAGGGCGAGGGCCCGCGGCCGGACCGGACCGAGGCCCTCGACGAGGGCGGCGAGTGACGAGGTCGGACCCGGGTCGACGACGACGTCGCCGACCAGCCAGGAGCAGATCACACGGTCGCGGCCGAGGTGGTGCACATCGATCGGGCGGACGTCGTCGCTGGACACAGGCGGGAACCTCCGAATGCCGGTGGGGCCGGGAACCCTACAATCGCAGGCGTGAGTGGTGACCCGCACCGCCTCGACCGTCCGGACCGACCCTGGCTGATCCGGACGTACTCTGGCCACTCGACGGCCCGAGCGTCGAACGAGCTGTACCGCAAGAACCTGGCCCAGGGCCAGACCGGCCTGTCGATCGCCTTCGACCTGCCGACGCAGACCGGATACGACTGCGATCACGTGCTCGCGCGCGGCGAGGTCGGCAAGGTCGGCGTGTCGATCTCCCACCGCGGCGACATGGCCGAGCTGCTCGAGGGGATCCCGCTCGACGAGATGAACACGTCGATGACGATCAACGCGACGGCTCCGTGGCTGCTGGCCCTGTACATCGTCGCCGCCGAGGAGCAGGGGGTCGCGCCGGCAGACCTGCGGGGGACGACGCAGAACGACATCATCAAGGAGTTCCTCGCCCGCGGGACGTACGCCTTTCCGCCGGCACCGTCGATGCGGCTGATCGCCGACACGATCGCCTACACGGTCGAGCACGTGCCTCAGTGGAACCCGATCAACATCTGCTCGTATCACCTCCAGGAGGCCGGGGCGACCCCGATCCAGGAGATCGCCTTCGCGATGAGCAACGCGATCGCCGTGCTCGACGCCGTCCGCGAACGGCTCGACGGCAGCCCGGAGAAGATGGCCGCGGTCTTCGGCCGGATCTCGTTCTTCGTCAACGCGGGCGTTCGCTTCATCGAGGAGCACGCCAAGCTCCGGGCGATGGCCCGAGTCTGGGAGGAGCTCGGCCGCGACCGGTACGGGGTGAGCGATCCCAAGCTCCTGCGGTTTCGCTACGGGGTGCAGGTCAACTCGCTCGGCCTGACCGAGCCCCAGCCGGAGAACAACGTCCAGCGGATCGTGCTCGAGGCGCTGGCCGTCACGCTCGGCCGTGACGCGCGGGCCCGGGCGATCCAGCTGCCGGCCTGGAACGAGGCGCTCGGCCTGCCGCGGCCGTGGGACCAGCAGTGGTCGCTGCGCATCCAGCAGGTGCTCGCCTTCGAGACCGACCTGCTCGAGTACCCGGACATCTTCGAGGGGTCGATCGTGATGGGCGGTCTCGTCGACGAGCTGGCCGACGGGGCCCGCGCCGAGCTCGGGGTGATCGCCGGGCACGGCGGGGCGGTCGCGGCCGTCGGCTACATGAAGGCAGCCCTGGTCGATTCTCACCGGGAGCGGATCCGGCGGATCGAAGCCGGCGAGCAGACGGTGGTCGGAGTGAATCGGTTCACCGGAACCGAGCCGTCTCCGCTGACGGCCGGCCTCGACGGAGGCATCCTCGTCGTCGATCCTGCGCTCGAGGCCGAGCAGGTCACGGCGCTCGGGAAGTGGCGCAGCGAACGTGACGGGGACGCCGTCCAGGCGGCTCTCGCCGCGCTCGGGCGTGCCGGGGCCGGCGAGGAGAACATCATGGTCGCGTCGCTTGCGGCGGCCCGGGCCGGCGTGACGACCGGCGAGTGGGCCCAGGCGCTGCGCGACACGTTCGGCGACTACCGGGCGCCGACCGGTGTCGGCGAGGCTGCCCAGGCGGTACCGACCGCCGACCTCGAGGAGCTTCGCGGCGAGGTCGACCGACTCTCCGAGGTCCTCGGCCGGCGGTTGAAGATGCTGGTCGGCAAGCCCGGCCTCGACGGGCACTCCAACGGCGCGGAGCAGATCGCGGTCCACGCGCGGGACGCCGGCTTCGAGGTCGTCTACGAGGGAATCCGCCTGACCCCCGATCAGATCGCGAACTCGGCCCTCCAGGAGGGTGTCCACGTCGTCGGCCTCTCGATCCTCTCCGGTTCCCACAGGGATCTGATTCCCGAGGTCATCCAAGCGCTCCGCGACCGTGGTGTCGATGTGCCGGTCGTCGTCGGCGGGATCATCCCCGACCGCGATGTCGGCCCCCTTCGCAAGGCCGGGGTGGCGGCCGTCTTCACGCCGAAGGACTTCCGCTTCTCGGAGATCATGCGGGAGATCGTCGCGGTCGTGGCCGAGCGCCACCGGGCGCAGGCCTTCGTCGGGTGAGCGGCGCCGAGCTCGGCGCGCGACTGCGACGCGGAGACCTGAGCGCCGCCCCGGCCGTCCTCAACCTGCTCGAGAGCACGGCCCCGGTCGATCGTGTCGCCGCCGCAGAGCTCCTGCGAGTCGTCTCGCCGGCCGCCCTCGGCGGTGAGGCCGCCGGCCACATCATCGGCGTGACGGGCCCGCCGGGCGTCGGCAAGTCGACGCTGGTCTCAGCGCTCCTGGCCCTCTGGCGCAGCCGGCGGCGGACGGTCGCCGCGCTCGTCGTCGATCCATCGTCGCGGCGGTCGGGCGGAGCGCTCCTCGGCGACCGGGTGCGGATCGCCTTCGACGCGGCCGATCACGGCGTGTTCATTCGGTCGGCCGCGACCGCGCACAGACTCGGCGGCCTGGCCCCGGCGACGCGGACCGCCGCCGAGGTGCTGGCCGTGGCGTTCGACATCGTCGTCGTCGAGACGGTCGGGGTCGGCCAGTCCGAGACGGAGGTCGCCGGCGTCGCCGACACGGTCGTCGTCGTCCTCCAGCCGGGTTCGGGCGACTCGCTCCAGTACCTGAAGTCCGGGATCATGGAAATCCCCGACGTGCTCGTCGTCAACAAGGCGGATACCGGACGCCAGGCGCAGGACACGCTTCGCGATGCCCGGGCCGCGCTGACGTCGGCAGGGTCGCCGGGCACGCCGAGCCTCGCGGTCTCGTCCGTCTCCCCGTCGCAGGGCATCGACGAGCTGGCCGAGGCGATCGACGCGCACCAGCGGTCGATCGACGTCGCCGGCCGGCGGCTCCGTGCGCGGCGGGCCGGCGCGCTGACCGACTTCGTGATCGAGCACGGCGACAGCGGGCTTCGACGGCTCGGAGGTCGGCGAGCCGCGCAGGCGTGGGTCGCCGATCAGCCGCCCGGGGAGGACGCGCCCGGTCTGGTCGCCTCGCTCGAGGCCCGTGCCGGCCTCCCGGCCGGCGGGCTGTCGGCCGGTGAGCCGCCGCGTGAGGTCTCGCGGTAGCGTCGTTGTCGCTCGCGGGCCCCGCACGGGGATTCGGCGTGCCAGCGCCGCGTGGCGGACCGCGTCGTGTCGTAGAAGACGAGGTCGCACGCGGACCGCTCGCACCGCCTGAGACGTGTCATGTCGATCTCGGCAAGCTCCAGGGCGACCCGGCGGGCCAGCGTGGCCGCGGGCGTCGGCTCGCTCCACTCAAGCCGCCCACGCAACGTCCGATCCTCCCCGACGTCGAGGCGTACCGTCGCCGTGCTTGGCTGTGCGAGCGCGACCAGACGCGCCGCCGACAGGGCCACCGAGCGCCCGCTCAGCAGACAGTCGACCAGCGCGACGACCGTCTCGTGGAGCTCGCCCAGCGCGCCGAGCTGGCCGGCGTCCAGACGCGGGAGCCCGAGCGCCCGCGCCGCTGTTGCGGGCCTGGCGAGCGGGTCGGGGTGGACCAGGGGACGCCGGTCGGGCTTACGCGGGACGGTCAGGTTCGCGAGCCGGACCAGCGTGTCCGGCGTCATCCTCGACCAGACACGGCCTGGCCGACGAACCGTGTCCGCGGGCGAGAGACGAGCTCGTTTGCGCGGTGCGCGTTGGGGTGGCTGGAGTACTCGCGGAGAACTTCGTCCGCCCGCCGGCGGGTCGTCCACTGACTGACGACGAGCAGGTGGCCGGGGTCGTCGAGGTCCCCGATCACCTCGTGTGTGACGTAGCCGTCGAACAGGGGCATGTCGCGCCAGATCGCCTCTGTGATCGCACGACCGTCCTGCGTTTGCTCGGGTGAAAAGTGGAAGTCCCACACGGAATGGACCGGCATCGGCTGCCTCCTTGGCTCGGGGGTGAGAGTAACGGTCAAAATCATTATAGACCGTTACCCTGTTCGAGGGTCGAGTCTGCCCGCGAAGCGCCGTCGTGGCCAGCTGCTGAGCCCGGTGACCTCCCGAACGCGCGGGCGGCGGGTGGGTGGCCGGTTGCCGGCGTGGGCGGGGCGGGTCGGGCGCGCAGGCGCGGGCTGTGATCGACCCGGCTGCTCCCGGGCGGCGGAGCAGGATGCTGAGACCTTCATCGCGAAATCGCTGACTGAGTCAGTCAACTACTTTCCGCGGAGAGTCCACTTCTCCACGACCCAGTCCCCCCGCAAACAGCTCGGCCGCGTCTGAGCTCCCGAGCCCGGCCGGAATCATCCCTCGACGGCACGCTCACAAAGCCCCCACCACGACTGCGTCGGCAACTTGTCTTCCAACGAACGGGTCCACAAGGTTCCCGGCCGCGTCAGCTAGCCGACGAGCTCGCCGTGCCAGGCGGCGTAGGTGACGAGCTCGTCGGCGTCGAGCAGTGGGATCCCGTAGTGGTCGGCTGCCCGGACGAGGCGCTGGCCTCCCTCCCGGCGATCGAGCGGGCTCCTGCGATCGAGCAGGGCAAGCGGACGGGCGAACTCGGCGCGGAAGCCACGCTCGCACTCGACGACCCTCCCCCATGCGATCACCGCGCCCCAGGAGGCCTCCGGCGCGGGGAGGTCGGGCTCGTCGGGGAGGGCGTAATAGGCCGAGTACCCGCAGCCGCAGCTCGCGTGGGGGGCGTCATGGCCGCCCAGGGCGAAGCACTTGGCATTGCGATCGTGATCGGCCGGCCAGGGCACGGGAATCGCCCGGGGCGCGATCATCGCGAGCGCGGGGTTGGGGACGAACCGGCCGGCGACGAAGATGCCCGAGTACAGCCCGCCCTTCCGGCATCCCCAGCGGCGGAAGCCGACGAGCGGCTGGGCCAGGGGTTCCGGCGTCACGCAGGGGTTGGTGCTGGCCGGTCCGGGGCGGGCGCCACCTCCGGTCGCAGGGGCGCAGGCGAGGGTTGGCGGTCGGGCACCGGGAGGCGCACGGGCGCCGGGCGCTCGGTCTCGCGCAGTGGCTTGCCGATGTCACCCATCCGCAGGCGAGCTCAGGACTTGGCGATCGCCGGCCGCGGAGCCGAGTCCAGGTCGACGAGCTTGCGCTCGACTCGACGCAGCCGATCGGAGAGATCGACCTCGAGCCGGCCGAGATCGGCTGCGCGGAGACGGACCAGCTCGAGCTGGCGCTCCAGCAGGTCGCGCGCCTCGATCAACAGAGCGCGCCGGCGGTCGGGCTCGACATCGTCACGACTCAACTCGCTCCGCAGGGCCGCCCGCGCGTCCTCGGCGGCGATCAGCTCCTTGAGCTCGTCGAGCGAGACGCCGAGCAGCGACTTGAGCCGCATCACCTCGCGCAGGCGCTCGAGGTCCCCTTCGTCGTAGAGCCGGTGCGACCCGGCCATCCGGGCGCCGCCGTCCGGGAGCAGGCCGATCTCCTCGTAGTAGCGGATCGTCCGGGCGGTGGTCCCCGCGAGACGGGCGAGGTCGCCGATGCGGAGCGTCTCTGTGGTCATCGGCTGAGCACCTGCTCGATCTCGAGCTCGCCGATCGGGTCCCCGAGCGGCTCGACCTCGTCGGCCGGGGCCGCGTCAGGATCGGCGGAGACGTGCTTGGGTCGCATCATGCAGACGATCGCACCGACGAAGGACGTCGCGGTCAGGACCCAGAGGGCGACGTGCATGTTGTGGATGAACGGCGCGAGCTTCTGGTCGGAGAGACCCTGCGCGAGACCGGAGAAGATCTTGAACAGGGTGGCCTTCGGCACCGCGGAGGTGACGATCGCCAGGACGAAGGCGATCGACAGGACGGCACCGGTGTTCTGGAGCAGCATCCGCGCGCCGGCGGCGATCCCGCGGCGCTGGGCCGGAACCGTACCCATCATCGCTGCGGTGTTCGGGCTGTTGAACATGCCCGAGCCGACGCCGACGATGGTCATCCAGAGCCCGCTCTCCCAGTAGGCGGTGTGCACTTCGAGCGTGGTCATCAGGCCGAGGCCGATGCCGACCGTGACCATGCCGAGCGCGGCCAGCGCCCGCGAGCCGTGGCGGTCGGCGTAGATGCCGGCGAGCGGCGACGCGACGAGCATGCCGGCGGCGAGCGGGATCAGCTTGATCCCGGCGGTGATCGGGGAGTCGCCCTGGGCGCCCTGGAAGTAGAAGACGAACAGGAACATCAGGGCGAAGCGGGCGAGCCCGTTGATGAACGACGCGGCCGACGCCGCGGCGAACAGGCGATTGCGGAAGATCCCGAGGTCGAGCATCGGCGCCGTGGCGCGCGCCTCGATCAGGACGAACAGCGGGAGCAGGACGATCGCGGCGGCGAGCCCGCCGATCACGATTGGGTCGCTCCAGCCGCTGAGGCCGCCGCGCGAGACACCGAGCACGAGGCCGGTCAGGCCGATCACGAAGGTCACGGTCCCGAGGACGTCGAAGCCGCGGTTGCCGTCGGGCTTGGCGAGCTCGCGGAGGACGAGGCCGCCCCAGAGCGCGCCGATCAGGCCGAACGGGACGTTGAACCAGAAGACCCACTGCCAGCTGGCTGAGACGAGCAGGCCGCCGAGCACCGGCCCGAGGACGAGGCCGACGGCGGCGATCATCGTGTTCGCGCCCATCGCCATGCCGAGCTGCTCGCGTGGGAAGGCGTCGGTGACGAGGGCGGCGGCGTTCGCGAAGAGGAAGGCGCCGCCGATCCCCTGGAGGATCCGCCAGAGGATCAGCTGCGTGACGTCGGCCGAGAACCCGGCGCCGAGCGACGCGACCGCGAAGACGAGGAAGCCACCGACATAGGCCTTCTTGCGGCCGAACAGGTCCGAAAGGCGGCCGGCGTTGAGGACGAGCACGGTCGAGGCGATCATGTACGCGAGGATCACCCAGACCAGCCCGAGCAGACTTCCGTGGAGGCTCCGCTCGAGATCCGGGAGAGCGATGATCAGCGTGCCGGAGTTCGTCGCGGCGAGCAGCATCCCGAGGCTGGTGCACGACAGGGCCCACCACTTGTAGTTGTGATGGTCGGCGGAGACGCCGAGGCTTCTGCGTGCCCTGGGGACTGAGGTGCTGCTCGGTTTCGCGGCCATCGGCGGTTCCTTTGAGAGCTTACGTGAACGTAAGGTTCAGGATAGCACCGCAGGAAGCAGTGCGGAGGACCGCAATCCGCGCGGGGCGGCCGGTGCGTCTACTTCGAGGTCGTGCCGGTGGCAGGCGACGTCGTGACCGCCCCGGCGAGCGAGGCGATCCGCCAACCGCTGCCGACCTTGACCAGGCCGAGCGTCGTGTCGGCCGGCTGCTGGTTGGCCGCCGTCGTGTGGACGCTGGCGATCGCGCTCTGGCCGGTCACCTTGACCGTGCCGACGGTCATCGTGGGCTTCTTGACGCCGCCGAGCGCGCGCGAGAGGGCCGTCTTGCATGGGAGGTTGATCGAGGCCATCGGCTGGAGCAGGTTCGGCGCGAGCAGGCTCTTGCAGATCGTCGCGTAGTCCTTCGCGGCGACGGCGTTCCCGTACGCGACGACCGTCGCCCGGACCTGAGCCCTCTGGTCGGCACCGCCGCCGCAGCCGGCCGCCACGAGCGCCGTCAGGACGAGCGGGATGAGGGCCGTGTTTCGCCGCACGCGTGCAGGTTATCCATGGCGGCGGCGGCCCGCCGGCCGGGACGATGAGACGCCGGCGGATCGAGTTCATACATCTGAAAGGTTCGATCGACGCCCCTGCCCGAACGATCGCCGATGATGTCGGCAGATGCTGATCCTGATGTTCTTCGCCCTGCTGGCGGGTGCCGGCACGGCGCTCAGCCCGTGCGTCCTGCCGGTCCTGCCGGCCCTGCTCTCGGCCGGGGGACTCGGCGGCCGGCGCCGTCCGCTGGGCATCGTGCTCGGCCTGACGGCGACCTTCACGGTCACGATCGTCGGCATCTCGAAGGTCGCCGGCGGCGTCGGCCTCGGGTCGGATCCGCTGCGGGATCTGGCCGTCGCCGTGCTCGTCCTGTTCGGTATCGCCCTCCTCGTCCCATCGCTCGCCCAGCGCCTCGAGCAGCCACTCGCCTTCCTCTCGCGCCTCGGCCCCCGGACCCGGGGCGACGGCTTCGCGTCAGGCCTGGTCGTCGGTGGCGCGCTCGGCTTCGTCTACACCCCGTGTGCCGGGCCGATCCTCGCCGCGGTGATCGCGGTCAGCGCGGCCTCCGGCCGCTCGATCGCCGTCGGGCTGTCCTACGCGCTCGGCTCCGCGATCGTCCTGTTCGCCCTCTCGCTCGGGGGTCGGCGCGTGATCGACCGGCTGCGGGCGGCCGGCCGGGGCCCGCAGGTCCAGCGGACGCTCGGCGTCGTGATGATCCTCACGGCCGTCGTGATCGTCACCCAGCTCGACGTCAAGCTCGACCAGCAGATCGCCGAGCACATCCCCCAGGTCAGCCTGACCGCGTCACTCGAGTCGAGCCACGCCGTCACCAGCCGGATCGCCGGATCGCTCCACACCCACAGCTCCCGGTTCACCTCCGACGCCGCCCAGGCGGCCAGCGCCGCGCCGGTGCTACCCACAGCGCCGGCGTCCTCGCTCCCGGACCTCGGGACCGCGCCGAACTTCGTCGGCACCCAGCGATGGTTCAACACGCCGGGCGGCGCCCCGCTCACGCTCGCCGGGCTCCGCGGACGGGTCGTGCTGATCGACTTCTGGACCTACACGTGCATCAACTGCCTGCGGACCCTCCCCTACCTGGAAGCCTGGAACTCGAAGTATGCGTCTGACGGACTGACGATCGTCGGCATCGAGGCGCCGGAGTTCGCCTTCGAGAAGGACGCGTCGAACGTCGCGAACGCGATCAGCACGCTCGGGATCGAGTACCCGGTCGTCCAGGACAACAACATGGCGACGTGGAACGCCTGGGGCAACGAGTACTGGCCGGCCGAGTTCCTGATCGACGCCAAGGGCCAGGTCCGGTCGGCCGAGTTCGGCGAGGGCGACTACTCCCAGACCGAGGCGAAGATCCGCTCCCTGTTGGCGGCCACCGGTCACGCCGCGCTCGGCTCCGACGCCAGGGCCGTCGGCGCGATCACCCCGTCCCGGCAGGCGACCCCCGAGACGTATCTCGGCTACGCCCGAGCCGACGGGTGGGTCCCGTCGAACCCGAAGGCCGGAACCCACACGACTGCCGCGTCGACGGGCGCCCTCCCGCTGAGCAGGTTCAGCTATGGCGGGACCTGGACGATCGGTTCCCAGGAGGTCGTCGCCGGAGCGAACGCCCGGATCGACACGGAGGTCGAGGGCAAGGATGTCTACATCGTGCTGAGCCCGCCGAAGCCGGGGGCGAGCGGCCACGTCCAGGTGACCGTCGACGGCCGGCCGGCCCCGGACGGCGTCGACGTGCACGACGGGTCGATCGCCGTGACCGGGCAGCGCCTGTACACGGTGGCCTCGTTCACCAAGGACGGCCGCCACCGCCTGACGCTGAGGTTCTCGCCCGGCACCCAGGGCTTCTCGTTCACGTTCGGCTGAGCCCGATCCCCGCCGCCGGAGGGGTGGTCAGACCTCCGCGGGTCCAGTGAATCCCGGTCCGCATAGAATCAAACGCGTGGACGCCGACCCCCGCAGCTGGCTGCGTTGCTACCGCTGCTGGTCCCAGGATCTCGAGGTCCAGGTCCACTACGAGGGGATCCACAAGATCGACCCGGAGACCGGTGAGCGGGCCGAGGTCGTCGACGAGCTCCAGGAGGCTGTCGTCCAGTGCCTCGACTGCATGCACGACCAGCCGCACCTCGGCTTCCAGGACGGTCGGGTCGAGCCGATCGAGGATCGCTGGGAGCGGATGGTCGCCGGCACGCCGTGGGTTGCCTCGTGCACCGTGACGGTCGACGCCGACGACGTCGAGAGCTGCTCGGGACCTGATGCCGGCGACGCCCTGTCCTACGCCGCGTTCGGCGACCACGGGGTTCGCGAGTTCTTCACGCACGTGCGCTTCCACAAGCACGAGGACGACAACCGGATCGTCGTCCACCTGCTGGTCGAGCTGTACGCCCGGTCGCTCGACGAGGCAACCGAGGTGCTCGAGGAAGCCGCCCGGGGGGCACTGGCGATCACGTCACTCGCCGAGGAGTCCCGCCCGCCGGCGGCGACGCCGGGCGCGGATCCCCACTAGCGCCGATGGCCCACGCCGTCCGCCGATCCTGCCTGTCGGTGCCGGGCTCGTCCGAGCGGAAGATCCAGAAGGCACTCTCACTCGACGTCGACGAGCTGATCTTCGACCTCGAGGACGCCGTCGCGATCCCCGCGAAGGATCAGGCCCGAGCCGATGTCGTGGCCGCGCTGGCCGGAGCAGGAGACCAGGCCGCCCGGATCGCGGTCCGCGTCAACTCCCCCGGTTCGCCGTGGTGCCACGTCGACCTGATCGCGCTTGCCTGCGCCGAGGTTCCCCCGGCATCGGTGATCCTCCCGAAGACCGAGAGCCCGGCCGACATCGCCTTCGTCGAGCGCCTCCTCGCCGGCGTCGAGGCCGGCGCCGGCGTGACCCGGCCGCTGCGCGTCCAAGCTCTGATCGAGACGGCCGCCGGCCTGCGCCGTGCCCCGGACATCGCGGCTTCGTCGGAGCGCCTGGACACCCTGATCCTCGGCTACGCCGACCTCAGCGTCTCGCTCGGCCGCCGGCCGCCGGGCCCTGCCCACCCGGATGGCTCGAGTTGGGACGGCGCCCGCAACGCGGTCGTCCTGGCCGCCAAGGCGAGCGGCCTCCAGGCGATCGACGGACCGTACCTCGGGATCGCCGTCGACCAGCCGTTCCGGGCGGCCGCGCTCCGCGCGCTGGAGCTCGGCTTCGACGGCAAATGGGCGATCCACCCGGCCCAGGTCGGCTCGCTGAACGAGATCTTCACACCCGGCGACGAGGACGTCGCCCGCGCCCGGGAGATCATCTCGGCGCTCGAGGCGGCCAGCAGCGGCCAGGGCGACGGGGCGGTAGCCCTCGACGGGGCGATGCTCGACGAGGCACTGCGGCAATGGGCGATCGGCGTCCTCGCGAGCGCCGAACGTGCCGGCGGCTAGCGCGGCCGGGCCCTGACCGCGGTCCCGTACGCGCAGATCTCGGTCCGGTCGAGCCGAGCTCGGACGTGTCGAAGCGGAAGGCGAGCACCTCCTCGATCACGTAGCCGGGAAGCTCGTTCATCGTCGAGATGATCACGCAGGCCAAGTCATCACCACTAGCGGCCACCAAGCGCGGCGAAGGCCTCGTCGGCCAGCCGGTGAATGCGCCTCGCCGGCGCGGGGCACGCGCGCGGCCCTGCGCCTCGCCGGCGCGGGGCGCGCGCGGCTTACGCTGATCGGATGCGTCCCGTCGCCGCAGCGGATGCCGACCTCCCCGCGCTGAGTCGCTCGGTGTCGGCGTGCATCGCCTGCATCCTCGAACTCGAGGTGTCCGACGTGCCGACTCCGCCAGCCGGGCATCCCGAGCCGTGGACGGTGTGGAGCAACTGGCTCGGCGGACGCGGTCTGGGTCTCGTGCCCGTATCCGATCCACGAAGCTTCGGCTGGCCTGGACCGTGGATCGCCCTATTGCGCTCCGGTGGCGACGGCGGTCTCGTCGCCGGCGTCGCGTATGGCTCCCCGCCCGACCTCGCGTGGAAGCCGTTGGCCGGCCCGGAGGTCTTCGAGGAAGTCGAGGCCGGCTATCTGCTCGCCCCGGCGGACGTGTCGCTGTGGACGCCGATCGGGGCGGCCGGGCGGCGTGATCGTGGGCGTGTCGAGATCCTCGCGCTGGCCGGGGACGCCGCCGCGGCGATGACGGTCGTCGCGCGGGCCACCGCGCGCGCCGGCCGAGGGCTGGTCGGCGACCGCTACTTCGACGGTCGCGGGACGTTCTCCAACGAACACGCCACCGGCGTGGACCTGACGCTGATCGAGGGCGAAGCGCTCGACGGCCTGGTGCTCCCGACCGGGCGGCTGGCGCCGGAGGAGGCTCGCCGAAACGTCGTGACGCGAGGGGTCGACCTCAACGCCCTCGTCGGGAGGCGCTTCTGGGTCGGCGAGGTCGAGTGCATCGGGCGGCGGCTGTGCGAGCCGTGCGCCCACCTGCAGCGGCTGACCCGACCGGGCACGTTGCGCGGGCTCGCCCACCGGGGCGGACTGCGAGCCGATCTCCTCGCCGACGGGGTGATCACCGTCGGCGACCGCGTCGAACCGGCCTGAGTCCGACGCCGTCGATCGAGACGGCGATCAGTCTTCCTGCCCCGTGCGACAGGCTGACTGGTCAGATCTGGACGGTGATCTCCAGACCGAATCCGACGAGCACCGCGCCGCTGATCCGCTCGAGAACCCGGCCGACCCGCGGGCGCCTCAACGCCCCGAACGCTCGACCGCCCGGGCCCAGCCGTTGAGCCAGACCCGTGAGAGGACCGCGTGGGCGAGCACCAGGCCCGCCTGGGTCGCCGACGTCGGAGCGCCCGCCGGGACGAGCGCTGGCAGGCCGCTTCTGGAGAAGATGCCGATCTTCGGGTTCAAGAGGTTCGTCAATGGAGCCCCGCCACCACGGCCAGGCCCCATACCAGCAGGCCGCAGACGACGCCGGCTGTGGTCTGCGCAGCCGACCGCCGACCGCCGGCCACCATCGCTCGCGTGACCACCGCCGTGTCCGGCCCCGGGATGACCGTGAGCACGCCGAGCACGGCGACGGCTGCGACGAGCGACGCGATCATCGCGTCGGTCCGCACGGGCCGGCGCCACTCCCGCGACGCCGGCCCACAGTGCGATCCGCCTCAGCGCAGGCGCGCTTCGAGCGCGTCAAGCTGCTCGGCGAGCACGCCCGGCAGACGGTCGAACTTCGCGAAGTGCTCGCGAAACTGCGGCAGCTGCGCCCGCCACTGGTCCTCGTCGACCGCCAGCAGCTCGGCCATCTCCTCGGCCGCGATGTCCAGACCGTCTGTGTCGATCCCGCCGTCCGCCGGCATCAGTCCGATCGGTGTCTCGACGCCCTCGACCGAGCCCGCGCACCGCTGGAAGATCCAGGCCAGGACACGGCTGTTCTCGCCGAAGCCCGGCCACAGGAAGCGGCCGTCCGCGTCCTTGCGAAACCAGTTGACGTAGAAGATCTTCGGCAGCGCATCCGCGTCGGCGCCCTCGCCGAGCTTCAGCCAGTGCGCGAAGTAGTCGGCCATGTTGTAGCCGCAGAACGGCAGCATGGCGAACGGGTCGAAGCGCAGCTTGCCAACCGTCCCGGCCGCCGCCGCCGTCATCTCCGACGACATCGTCGACCCCATGAACACACCGTGCTCCCAGTCGAAGGACTCGCACACGAGTGGGACCACGCCAGCCCGCCGACCCCCGAAGAGCATCGCGTCGATCGGCACGCCAGCCGGGTCCTCCCACTCCGCGGCGATCGCCGGGTCCTGTGACGCGGCGACCGCGAAGCGCGCGTTCGGGTGAGCCGACGGGGTCTTCGACTCCGGCGTCCAGTCGTCCCCGTGCCAGTCGACCAGGTGGGCCGGCGGCTCCTTGGTCATGCCCTCCCACCAGACGTCGCCGTCGTCAGTCTTCGCGCAGTTCGTGAACACGGTGTTCTCGGCGACCGTCAGCATCGCGTTCGGGTTCGTCTTGTCGCTCGTCCCCGGCGCCACGCCGAAGAAGCCGGCTTCCGGGTTGATCGCGTACAGCCGGCCGTCCTCGCCGAACTTCATCCACGCGATGTCGTCGCCGATCGTCTCGACCGTCCAGCCCTCGATCGTCGGGATCAGCATCGCGAGGTTCGTCTTCCCGCAGGCCGACGGGAACGCCGCGGCGATGTACTTCACCTGACCGTCCGGCGAGGTCAGCTTGAGGATCAGCATGTGCTCGGCCAGCCAGCCCTCGTCCCGCGCCATCACCGATGCGATCCGCAGCGCGAAGCACTTCTTCCCGAGCAGGGCGTTTCCGCCGTAGCCCGACCCGAACGACCAGATCTCCCGGGTCTCCGGGTAGTGGACGATGTACTTGTTATCAGCGTTGCACGGCCACGCCACATCCTCGACGCCCTCGCCGAGCGGCATCCCGACCGAGTGCACGCAGGGCACGAACTCGCCGTCCTCCCCGATCACGTCGAGCGCGTCCTGACCCATCCGGGTCATCACCCGCATGCTCGCGACCACGTACGGCGAGTCCGTCAACTCGACGCCCACATGGGCGATCGGCGAGCCGATCGGGCCCATCGAGAACGGCACGACGTACAGCGTCCGCCCCGTCATCGCACCCTTGAACAGGCCGGCCAGCAGCTCGCGCATCTCAGCCGGATCGCGCCAGTTGTTCGTCGGGCCGGCGTCCCGCTCGTCGTGCGAGCAGATGAACGTCCGGTCCTCGACGCGGGCCACGTCGGCCGGGTCGGACAGGACCAGCAGCGAGTTGGGTCGCTTGTCGTCGGCCAGTCGCTCCGCAGTACCCGCGTCGATCAGCGCCTGGCAGAGGCTGTCGTACTCCTCGTCAGAGCCGTCACACCAGTGGATCGCGTCGGGTTGCGTGAGCTCGGCGACCTCAGCGACCCAAGCGATCAAACGCTGGTGCTTGGTCGGGGCGGTGGTCTCGATCACGGCTTGCTAACTCCTCTGTGTGTTGAACGGACTCTCTCTCGGCCCTACTCTACGGCCCCGCCGGCCATCCTGTCGGGTTACTCTGGACCACCGGGACTGCGCCGCGGCACGAGCACCAGGCGCTTGAACTCGGCGACCAGCACTCCGTCCTGGTTGAGCACCCGCGTATGGACCCGCACGGTCCCCCGATCCGGCTTGGTCTTCGACTCCCGCTTCTCGAGCACCTCCGACTCGCAGTACAGGGTGTCCCCGTGGAAGACAGGCGCCGGGTGGCGCAGTTCGTCGGTCGCCAGGTTGGCGATCGCCTTGCCGCTCACGTCGGAGACCGACATGCCGAGGGCCAGCGAGTAGACGAGCGGCCCGACGACGACGTTGCGCCCCTGCTGTGAGGCAGCCGCGTAGACGTCGTTGAGATGCAGCGGGTGGTGGTTCATCGTGATCAGGCAGAACAGGTGGTCGTCGGACTCGGTCACCGTCTTCGCCGGCCAGTGCTTGTAGACCGCGCCGACCTCGAACTCCTCGAGGTAGCGTCCGTATGGATGGGCGCCGCTCGCCTCGCGGGCCGCCTGGCCAGTCTCGACTTGGCTCATCGGGTTCTCCTTCTCACGTGGCCGCCAACCGGCGAGCCCAAAGACAACAGACGGCGCTTGCGCTGACCGGGCGGTGTCCGCCGCCGGGCTCGGCCCCTGGCGGGCCGATCGGTCGAGCAGCCAGGCCGCCGAGAGCATATCGGGCGCGATTCGCTCCGAGACCTGGCGATCCGCTCGGGGTGGCCGTCTCCCGAGTTGGGCGGCCGGCCTAGCAGGCGATCCCAGGAGTCGCCGTCAGCGGACACTCGATCGCCCGCAGCTCCCGCGACAGGTCGAGCGGGCACGCGTGACCGACCGCGCACACCGGCGGCCGCGGGCACGGGCAGACCGGGACCGGGATCGGCGTCGGGGTCGGCGTCGGCGGCGGGGTCGGCGTGGGGGTCGGCGTCGGCGTCGGCGTCGGCGTCGGCGTCGGCGTCGGCGCCGGTGCTACGCACATCGCGTTCGCCGGGCAGCATCCAGCCGCGAGGGTCGTCTGACAGCCGGTGACCGCACGGGCGAACGCGGGGTCGTACGGCAGGCCGCAAGCGACGTCGTAGGCCTCGGCGACCGCCGCCGTCGCCGAGAACCCCGGGAGCGCGCGACCCGCCCCGAGGAGCTTTGACAGGCCGGCCGCGCCGTGAGCCCTGCCGAGCCCGCAGAGGTGCCCCGTCGAGGAGGCACCGGCCGGCCCGGGAAGCGGGTTGGTCAGCTCACGTACGGTCGGCGCGCCCAGCGCCGTATCGCCGGTCACGTGGAGCCCGATCGTCGCTGCGTCCGGCGCCTGCGAGCCACGCGGGCGCTCGTTGACGATCACGACCAGCGCCCGCGGCCCGCCGGACGACGGCTTGCGGACGAGCGCGCCGGCCGTGTAATAGAGCCCCGGCGCCCGTGTGAGGGACAAACGCAGCGACGAGCCCCCCCGACCGGCGAAGCGCAGCTCGGCGAACTCCAGGTTGAATTGCGCCGGTCCGCGGAGGCTGACGTGCCACGTGTGCCGCGCCGGCTTGGACGCCGGTTTGGTCGCGCTCGCGGCCGGTCCGGCGAAGGCAAGCGCGGCGAGCAGGATCACCGGGATCGACAGGCGTCGAGTGTGCACCCTCCTCGTCATAGCACGAACCCGGCCAAAAGCAAGCAATCCCGTCCGCTCTCGACCGCCGATTCGGCGGCTCGCGGCGGTTCCGACGGGCTTTCCCCGCTACGGTACCCGCGAGCTTCTGCCGCGTCGACCAAGGAGAATCGCCTTGCGCAACCCACGCGCCTTCCTCGCGCCCCTGGCCATCGGCGCCCCCGACCCGCTCCGGGAGATCCCGGTCACCCCGTCGCGGATGATCCACTTCTTCGACCCGAGCAACGAGAAGATGGCGGCCAAGGTCCCGGACATCGCCGCACGCACCGACATCCTGCTCGGCAACCTCGAGGACGGCGTCGCCGTCGAGCGCAAGGAGGCCGCCCGTCACGGTCTCGTCAGGATCGCCAAGGAGATGGACCTCGGCGCGACCGCCCTGTGGACTCGAGTCAACTCGCTCGAGTCGCCCTGGGCGCTCGACGACATCACGACCCTCGTGACCGAGATCGGCGACCGCCTCGAGGTCGTCATGGTCCCGAAGGTCGAGGGCGCCTTCGACATCCACTACGTCGACCGCCTGCTCGCCCAACTCGAGGCTCGGGCCGGTCTCGACCGGCCGATCCTGATCCACGCGATCCTCGAGACCGCGCTCGGTGTCGCCAACCTCGAGGAGATCGCCGCCGCCAGCCCCCGCATGCAGGGGATGAGCCTCGGCCCGGCCGACCTCGCCGCATCCCGGCGGATGCGGACGACCCGCGTCGGCGGCGGCCACCCCGGCTACCGGGTGATCGCCGACCCCGACGCAGACCAGCCGGACGCGCCCCGACCGAGCGCGCAGCAGGATCTCTGGCATTACTCGATCGGCCGCATGGTCGACGCCTGCGCGGCCGTCGGCGCGCTCCCCTTCTACGGCCCGTTCGGCGACATTCGCGACGTCGAGGGCTGCGAGACGCAGTTCCGCTCGGCCTACGTGATGGGCTGTGTCGGCGCCTGGTCGCTCCACCCCGTTCAGATCGACATCGCCAAGCGCGTCTTCAGCCCCGACCCCGAGGAGGTCGCCTTCGCCCGCAAGGTGCTCGCCGCGATCCCCGACGGCCGTGGCGTCCACATGATCGACGGCAAGATGCAGGACGACGCGACCTGGAAGCAGTGCAAGGTGATGGTCACGCTCGCCGACATGCTCGCCGAGAAGGACCCCGAACTCGCCGCCCGCTACGGTGCCTGACGATGCGATTCTTTGAATACGAGGCGCGCGAGATCGTCAAGCGCGCCGGAATACCGGTGACCAGGTTCGGCTTCGCCACGACGGCCGAGCAGGCCGAGGCGATCGCCCGGGAGATCGGCGGCGAGATCGTGATCAAGTCGCAGGTCCTCACCGGCGGCCGAATGAAGGCCGGCGGGATCCAGTTCGCCGCGACACCCGCCGAAGCGGCCGCTCATGCGGCGACCGTTCTCGAGCTCGAGATCGGCGGCCACATGCCCCGCGGAGTGCTCGTCGACCCGCGGGCCGCCGTCGAGCACGAGTACTACGCCGGCGTCGTCTGGGACGGACTGCGCAAGCAGCCGGTGATGCTCTTCTCAGACATGGGCGGGATCGACATCGAGGAGGTCGCCGAGAACCATCCGGACCACGTCGGCCGCGGTCACTTCTCGAACATCCTCCCGTTCTCCGACTGGCAGGCCAAGCAGGTCATCGCCTCGGTCGGCGTGACCGGCTCACGGCTGAACCGCCTGACCCCGATCCTCGCGCGGCTGGCCCGCCTGTTCGTCGACTACGACATGACGCTCGCCGAGATCAACCCGATCGGCGAGCTGGCCGACGGGAAGTTCGTCGCGCTGGACGCCCACATGGACATGGAGAACGAGGCCCGCCCCCGCCAGAAGAAGCTGCTCGACGCGCTCGGCGTCGGCGACGAGGAGACCCGCCAGGCCCGCGAAGCCACGCCATTCGAGATCGCCGGCGAGGCGGTCGACGCGCAGGACCACCGCGGCGTGGCCGGCAACGTCACCGAGTTCGACGGCAACATCGGTCTGGTGATCGGCGCCGGCGGCGGATCGCTGACCCTCTTCGACGCCGTCCGCGCGCACGGCGGCCGGCCGGCCAACTACTGCGAGATCGGCGGCAACCCATCGGTCGCCAAGGCCTGCGGCCTGGCCAAGCTCGTCCTCCAGAAGCCTGGCGTCGACCAGATCGCCGTGATGATGTCGATCGTCTCGAATACCCGCGTCGACATCGTTGCCCGCGGCGTGATCAAGGCCTGCGTCGAGCTCGGCTACGACCCCGCCGAGAAGATCGCGATCTTCCGGATCCCCGGCGCCTGGGAGGACGAGGGCTTCAAGATCCTCCGCCGTTACGGGATCGACTACGCCGACCGCTCCGTCTCGATGCACGAGGCCGCTCGCCGGGCCGTCGTGAAGATCCAGGGCGCGACCGCCGGGGGAGTCACATCGTGAGCATCCTGATCGACGCGGACACGACGTTCATCGTCCAGGGCATCACCGGCCGCGAAGCGGTCAACCTGACCCGCGAGTGCCTGGACTACGGCGCCGGCGCGAAGATCGTCGGCGGCGTCACCCCCGGCCGGCTCGGCCGCGACGTCCACGGCGTGCCGGTCTTCGACACCGTCGCCCAGGCCGTCGAGCACCACGGCGAGGCGATCTATGGATCGGTCGTCACCGTCCCCCCCGCCTTCACGCGGGACGCCGTCGTCGAGGCGATCGAGAACGCCATCAAGCTGATCGTGATCGTCACCGAGCGGATCCCCCGCCGCGACGTCGCCCAGATGGTCGAGCTCGCCGCGCTGCGCGGCGCCCGCATCATCGGGCCGAACTGCCTCGGCATGATCGTCCCCGACGTCGTCAAGATGGGCGGCATCGGCGGGCCAGCCAAGAACGCCGCCCAGGCGTACACGCCCGGTCCGATCGGCGTGATCTCACGGTCGGGTGGAATGACGACCGAGATGTCATCCACCCTGACCGCCGCCGGCCTCGGCCAGTCGACCGCCGTCTCGATCGGCGGCGACGCGATCATCGGCTCGACCTACGCCGAGCTGATGCCCCTCTTCGAGGCCGACCCGGACACCAAGGGGATCGTGATCTACACCGAGCCCGGCGGACGGATGGAGGCCGAGCTCGCCCGCTGGGTCGCAGAGCACGACTCCCGTCTGCCGATCATCGCCTTCATGGCCGGCCGCTTCATGGACGAGATGCCCGGGATGAGCTTCGGCCACGCGGGGACGATCGTCGAGGGCAAGGAGGACACCGCGACCGAGAAGATCGCCCGCCTCGCCGAGGCCGGGATTCAGGTCGCCGAGGAGATCTCCGAGATTCCCGCCCTGATCCAGGCGAAGATCGCCGAGCGGAGCGCCGCGTGAGCGCCCTGTTCATCAACGTCGAGGTCGACCCCGCGGTCGCCTCGGACGCCAAGCTCGTCGCCAAGCTCGTCGAGGTCTGCCCGGTCGACATCTTCGCCGCTGCCGACGACGGCACGCTGACGCTCGTGGAGTCGAACTTCGACGAGTGCGTCCTCTGCCGCCTGTGCCTCGTCGCGCTCGACCAGGAGGGCGGACCGAACGGCGGCGTGCGGGTGATCAGGCTCTACGAGGACGACCCCGACCAGCGCGTGCTCCGCTGACTGGACCCGCCGGTCGCCCTCCCGCTCCGCAAGCTGCCGCCGGGCAGCACGCCGGCCGTCAGCACGACCGGCCGGCCGGCCCCGCAAGCAGGGCGATCAGCGCGGCGGCCGTCTCGTCGGCCTCCCCGCGGTCGCCGACCAGAATCGTCG
>DATCEH010000079.1:0-10889 GCA_036510225.1 Solirubrobacteraceae bacterium
CTGTCTCGGAATTAGCTGGAGTGGCTGGCGAGTGGCTGGGCGTGATCTGGCGTCGCACGGTGTCCGCGGGCGTGCTGGTCGCACGTTGTCGGACGCCGGGTGGCGCCAGGCACGTCCAGACGCCGCCAGACGCCGAGATAGGTTTGAGACAGACCATTAGCCGGCCGTGCCGGTGGGTGCGAGCTCAGCCAGGGGGCCGGTGCCGGCGTGCGGCTGGGGGACGTGGAGATCGGCGTGATACGAGGAGCGGACCAGGGGCCCGGCGGCGACGTGATCGAACCCGAGGGCGTATGCGGCGGCCTCGAGCTCGGCGAACTCGTCGGGATGCCAGTAGCGGACGAGCGGGAGGTGCTGGGGGCTCGGCCGGAGGTATTGGCCGACCGTGAGCACCTGGACGTCGTGGTCGCGGAGCTGGGCGAACGTGTCGACCAGCTCGTCGAAGGTCTCGCCGAGTCCGACCATCAGGCCTGACTTGGTCCGGACGGCCGAGCCGCCGAGCTGCTTGGCGTTGCGCAGGACGCGGGCCGAGCGGAGGAACTCCGAGCCGCGGCGGGCGACGGGGTACAGCCTGGGCACGACCTCGACGTTGTGGTTGAAGACGTCCGGGCGAGCCGCGATGACCCTCGCCAAGGGCATCTCCTGGCCCTGGAAGTCCGGGGTCAGGACCTCGATCTGGCAGTCGGGCGCCTGGCGGCGGATCTCGGCGATCACGGCGACGAAGGCGCCAGAGCCGAGGTCGGGGAGGTCGTCGCGGTCGACCGAGGTGATCACGGCGTGGCGGAGGCCCATGCGGGCGATCGCGCGGGCGACGCGGGCCGGCTCGAGCGGGTCGTGCCAGGTCGGCTTGCCGGTCTTGACGTTGCAGAAGCCGCAACGACGGGTGCAGGTATCGCCGAGGATCATGAAGGTCGCGGTCCCGCGCTCCCAGCACTCGCCGATGTTCGGGCAGGCGGCCTCCTGGCAGACGGTGTGGAGATTCGCGGTCGCGATCAGCTTGCTCAGCGCCCGGTGTCGGGGGCCGCCGGGCGCTGGAACCTTGAACCATGGGGGCTTGCGAGCGCGCATGTCGACGGTCGCCTCACCAAGCAGGTCGTGGACATTCATTCCGCCCGGATTGGCTCGGGAGCGGGTATATTGCGCGGGCTCAGTCATCGAACCCAAAATGGTATAGGGGGCGGTTTAGCTTGTCTGCGATTGAAGACGTGAAGTCTGCAGTGGAGGGTGCGTTGGGCAAGGTCGGCGGAGGAGGGCTCCCCCCGGCGAAACTCCTCGGCGGCGCTCGCGTGGCGATCGGCGCGGCGGGCATTCTGGTCCCCGGGCTGACTGCCTTCGCGACTGGTCTCAAGCCGGGACGCAACCCTTCGGCGTCGTACCTGGTGCGCCTCAACGGGGCCAGCAACGCGGCCCTCGGCGCGGCGATCCTGGCTGGGCCGGAGGCGGCGCGTCCGCTGCTCGTCCAGATGGGGCTGGCCACCGACGTCGTCGGGCTGCTGGCCACGCGCCGGGCGAAGAAGCAGGGCAACATCGGCCTGCGGGCGTTCGCGTTCGGCGCGCTGACCGAACTCGCGCTGGCCGGTCTGGGGGGAGCAGTCGTCTCCGGGAAGGCCTAGGCGACGTGGCCGGCTGCGGCCGGGGAGAGCAGAGATTCGAGGCGCGCCGGCGAGACGAGTCGCTGGCGGGCTTGGTGGGCGACGGCGAACTGGTGGGCCATCCGCCTGCGGAAGCACGGAAGCGAACGCAGGCGGGTCTCCCGCTCGATCGAGGTCATCTGAACTCCCTGGATCCCGCAGGCGACGACCCACTCGAACGGATGTAGGTCGTTCTCGACGTTGACGGCGAAGCCGTGGGTCGTCACGCCGCGTGAGACGTGGACCCCGATCGAGGCGATCTTCCGGTCGGCGACCCAGACGCCGGTGAGTCCTTCGCGAACCTGGGCGGAGACACCCTCCTCGGCGAGAGCGGCGATGATCGCATGCTCCATGGTGCGCAGGTAGACGATCACGTCGGTGATCCGCATGATCGGGTAGCCGACGAGCTGGCCGGGGCCGTGATAGGTGACGCGGCCGCCGCGGTCGGTGTCGACCACGTCGATCCCCTGGTCGGCGTACCAGGCTTCGCCCATCGGCAGCTCGCCGGGCGCGGTTCGCCGTCCGCGGGTGTAGACGGGTGGGTGCTCGAGGAGCAGCAGGACGTCGGGGACGGCGTCGGCCTGACGGGCGGCGCGAAGGCGCTGCTGGAGGGTGAGGGCCTCGTCGTAGGGGACCACGCCGAGCTGGCAGACCCAGATCTCGTCCATCGACCCAGGATCGCACAGGCGAACGTGAACACGATCCGAGCCGGCGGCCGTGCACCACCGGCCGCCTATGCTGGGTGGGGATGGTCGGTGGCGGCGAAGCCCTGAGGCGACTGCGCTGGCGAAGGCGGGGGGCCTGGCTCTGGCCGACGTTCGTCATCGCGGTGGTCGCGGACGGGGTCCTGATGCACGTGCTGCCGATCTCGGGCGACCGGACCCAGCTGGTCGGGGCGGTGCTGCTGGCCGGCGTCCTCAACCTCCTCGTCGTCGCCGGTCTGGCGCCGGCCGCCGGGAGCCTGGTCCGGCGAGCGCGCCCGGACCTGCCGGTTGTAGTGGCCCGCGACTACGCAGCGAGGGGGTTGATCGTCGTCCTGTTTGGATTGCTCGCGCTGCTGGGGATCGGTAATCGCGGGGCGGCTGACGCGCAGCGACGTGCGTTTGGCGAGCAGGCCCTCGCCGCCCGCCGCTACGTCCTCGCGCAGGCGCCGGTCGCCTTCCGGCGGCGGATCGGCGAGGCCGACACGGCAGTGCTCGACGTGAACCTGTTTCGCACGTGCGTTCCGGGCGGCGATCGGGGGCCCTGGCTGTGTGTCTTCGTCGACACGACGGAGGATCCGCCGGGCGTGACACTCGATCCAAGCCGGGCGCCGAACTCGACCTTCGTGGATTCGGGGGGCGCCGGTCCGGGCGGATGAGCGGCTCGTCGAGACGCTGACCGGCGGATGTGACGCGGCGAAGGACCGAGGCGGTATAAGTACCGGCTCGGGAGTCCGGTCAGATCGACGGGGGGGTGGGCGATGCACGGTTGTTCGCGTCTGGTGGTCGGTGCCGCGCTGGCCGCGGGAGTCACGGTCGGCTGCGCGGGCACGGCGGTCGCGGGGCCCCTTGGGGCGGTCGCGGGGTCAGCGCAGCTGCTCGTGCGCGGGGCAACCGATCTGGGGCCGGCGCCGGCCCGGACGCGGGCGATCACGTTGGTGCTGGCGCCGGGTCACGCGAGCGGGCTGGCGTCGTTCCTGGCCTCACCGGACCATCCTTCGCTCAGCGCGGCGCAGAGCACTGCGCGGTTCGGACCGACGGCGGCCACAGTCGCCGCCGTCACGGGCTGGGCGTCATCGGCCGGACTCCACGTCGACTCGGTCTCACCCGACCGGGAGCTGGTCCACGTCTCGGGGTCGAGCTCGACGCTCGGAGCGGCGCTCGGCGTGCGCTTCGACCGGTTCGAGCGCAGCGCGGGTTCGACGTTCGTGTCGAGCGTCGGGACGGCCAGGCTGCCGGGCGCGATCGCCGGGCAGGCGACGGCGATCCTCGGCCTGTCCGATCTCTCGCGGATCACCCCGGCGAAGCTCTACCGGTCGGCCGGCGGCCTGGGATCGACGACGAGCTACGGCCCCCAGGATCTGTGGTCGCTGTACGGCGCACCAGCTGGCGAGACGGGCGCCGGCCAGCAGGTCTCGGTGATCGGGTCGGGCGACCTGAGCTCCGTGCGAACGGACCTCTCGACGTTCGAGTCGCACTTCGGTCTGCCGTCGGTCAGGTTCAACGAGATCGATCTGGGCCCGGCGTCGAGTGACACCTCAGAAGCCGGCGAGTACGACCTCGACACGCAGTACGCGACCGGCATGGCCCCGGGGGTCTCACAGGTCAACGTGTACGACGCGGCGTCGCTCGCCGACGCCGACACGGTGACGGCGGTCGATCGGTGGGTGACCGACGGGCTCAGCGACCAGGCGAGCTTCTCTGCCGGCGAGTGTGAGCTGCTGGCGCAGCTCGACGGGTTCGTACCGGCCCTGGATGCGGTCCTGGCGACGGCGGCCGCACAGGGCAAGTCACTGTTCGTCTCCAGCGGCGACTCCGGATCCCAGTGCCCGGTGCTGCTCGGCTTCAACGGACTGCCGGTCGGAGCTCCGGGGGTTGAGTACCCGGCATCGAGCCCGAGCGCGATCGGCGTCGGGGGAACGTCGATCGTCTCGGCTACGCCGCTGCTCGGGCTGAGCCTGCTGTTCGGGGGCGGGCCGACCGAGCTGGGCTGGTATGCGGGCGGCGGTGGGACGAGCCTGTTCGAGGCGACGCCGTCCTGGCAGCAGGGCGCCGGGGGGAGCTTCCTCGGGATCAGGAGGGGAGTCCCGGATGTCAGCCTGGACGCCGACCCGAACAGCGGCTACGACGTCGTGATCAGCGGGGTGTTGAGCACCGGGATCGGCGGGACGAGCGCGAGCGCGCCGGCGTGGCAGGGAATCTGGGCCCGCGCGCAGGCCGCCCACGGGGGGACGCTCGGCTTCGCCGGACCGGTGATCTACGGGACCGAGCCGGCGTCGGCGTTCCGCGACATCGTGCTCGGCACGAACACGCTGTTCCCGGCGACGACCGGCTGGGACTATGTGACCGGACGGGGTGTCCCGGACATCTCGGCCTTCGTCAGCGGAGCCTGAGAACCGCCGGTCCCCGGCTCCCGCGGGCGGGTCCGGTCAGCTGGGCTGGGTTGGACGCTGAGCGAGTCCGAGGGCTGGGCTGGGTTGGACGCTGAGCGAGTCCGAGGGGCCGCGCTCCGGCCGGTCCGGGTCGGTCAGCCCGGGGCGGGTCAGACGCTGATCGAGTCCCAGGGGCTCCAGAGCCCGAGAGCGCGATCGCGGGTCCGGACGTAGGCTCGCCGGGCGACTCTGCGCTGGCGGGCGATCTTGCCGCGCGTCTGGACGTAGCGGATCCAGAGCCGGAGGGCGCGATCGGCTTCGGGTGTGTGGCAACGCCGCAGACGCGACAGGGAGCAGGGCTCCTGGCCGGAGCGGCTGTTGCAGCCCTCACCGGGCGGGCAACAAGCATTCATGGCATTGGTCTACCCCCGAACGGGTCGGCTTATGCAGACGAGGAGAATCCCGTCGCCGACCGGTCGCCGGGGTCAGTCCGGGGCGACCGGCTCGGGAGCGTCCTCGGGGAGTTGATCGGAACGGGCTGGCGCGGGCTCCAGCGAGAAGTCCGATCCCTGGGCGTCGTCGTTGGCCGGCGTCCGCCCGCCGGCGGGTTCACCCTGCTCGTCGGGCTCCGAGCGGCGCTCGGGATCGTCGCCGCCCCGCGCGCGCCTAGCCACGTCGGATCCGCCTGCGCAGTCGCCTGGGTGCGTCCGCGCCGTGCTGGATGCCGTCTGCGGCTCGCCCGCGTACACGCTGGAGACGCTCGAGCGCGTCGTGGTTGACGGCGTCGGCCTGGGCGACGACGCGTTGGAGACGGGTCCGCGAGCGGTTGCGGAGCCTGCGTCGGGTCACGACCAGGGCGAGCCCGCCGGCGAGCGCGCCGCCGGCGGCGCCGAGGCCCTTTTTCGAGCCTGCGGCCTCGAGCGCGCGGCCGGCAAAGTCGGCGGCGCCGCTGGCCGCGGCGTCCCTGGTCTCTCCGAGCTTGGTGCTCGCGGCGGTGCGGGCCTGCGTCCTGAGCGCTTCGACTGCGGCCCTGGCGCGGGCGATCACGATCGGCTTGACGTCTTGGACCTTGGCCTTCGCGGAATCGGCGAGGACCGGCCTGACCTCGGCGACCTTGTCCCTGGCGCGGGCGATCGCGACCGGCTTGAGCTCCTGGACGCGGGCGAGGGCGACCGGCTTGAGCTCCTGGATCTTCTCACGGCCGCGCGTCAGCGCGACCGTCCTGATGTCATCGGCCCTGGCCTGGGCGCGGGCCTTCAGCGCGGGTTGGAGCTCGCGGATCTTCGCCTGGGCGCGGGCGCGCAGCACCGGCTGGAGCTGGTCGGCCTTGGCCTTGGCCCGGGTCACCGCGAGCGTGCGGACGTCCTCGAGCCTGGCCTTGACGTCGGTCGAGCGGATCGCGACGATCGTCGTCGCGAGCTCGGCCCTCGTCTGGTCTATCTCTCGGCTGATTTGAGCTGTGTCTCGACCCACTTGAGATCTCCTTTCAGGCTTTCGACGGTGCGCTCGGGCACGAGCGGAGTCGCGTGCTTGAGCTTGCGCAGGCCGATCGACGCCATCAGGGCAGCGGCGGCGAGGTAGCAGGCGAAGACGATCAGCGCGGCAAGCCAGGCGGCGAGCGCGGTCGCTAGCGCGAGCACCGCGGCCGCGGTGATCACGCAGAGTGAGAGAAATCCGAACAGGCCCGCCGCGATCAGGAGACCGGCGCCCTTGCCGAGCGACCCGATCTTCCCGGTCAGCTCTCCCCTGGCCAGCTCGAGCTCGAGCTTGGCTAGGCGTGTCGTCTGTCCGACGAGCGCCTTGAGCTCGGTGCTCAGGCTGCCGTTCTGCGATCGGCCGGCGCGATCGTCAGCCATGGGCTTGCCTCCTGGAGGTGACGGGCTGGGTCCGGGTGATCCTCACTTTCGATGGTGTGCCCGATCGGGTCGCACTCCACGCGTCGGATTCGACCGCGCGGGGACTGGGGGAAGATGCCCGCGTGACGCAGCCACGGCGAGTCGTCTTCCTACCCGGCGCAAGCGGCGACCGCGAGTTCTGGCGCGGCGCCGGGGAGGCGCTCCCGGCGGCGTGGGAGAAGGTCTACCTGAGCTGGCCTGGATTGGGCGACGAGCCCCAGAACGCGGCGGTGCGCGGGTTCGACGACCTCGTCGAGCGGGTCGCGGACGAGCTCGAGCGCCCGAGCGACCTGGTCGCCCAGTCGATCGGCGGGATCATCGCGGTCCGCGTGGCTGCGCGGGCGCCGTCCCTGGTCCGCCGGCTCGTGCTCGTCGCGACGTCCGGCGGGGTCGACATGCGGCGGCTGGGAGCCGACGATTGGCGTGAGGACTACCAGCGCGCGTTCCCGCATGCCGCGAGATGGGTGGCCGATCCGCAGCCCGACCAGACCGGGCAGCTGCGCCGGATCGACTCGCCGACGCTCCTGTTGTGGGGTGACTCTGACCCGGTCAGCCCGGTCGCCGTCGGCGAGCATCTGGCCGACCTGATCCCCGGGGCGGCGCTCCACGTGATCGCGGGCGGCACGCATGACCTCGCGCGCGATCAGCCGGTTGCGGTCGCGCGCCTGATCGCGGCGCACCTTGGCTGAGGACGCTCAGCTCGCGTAGCGCAGCCGGGCGGGCAGCAGCGGCAATACGAGGCGCTTGGCGTACGCGGCTCCCCCGGCCAGAGCCAACGTTCGGGCCGGGTCCCAGCGCAGCCCGTACTCCTGCCGCAGGCGCGCCGGGAGGAGGCCGATCGTGACGAAGTTGGCGAGCTCGAGGACCGGGCGAACAGGCAACGGGACGGGCGGGTGGAGGATGATCCGGACGGCGAGCTCGCGGGCGACGGCGGTGACCGCGAGGTCAGGCCCGGCGAGCATCCCGTCGACGTAGTCCTCCAGCGAGTCGGGCATCTGGCTGGCCTTCAATCCGAACAGACGCCCGACCTGGCGGTAGTCGCGCCAGTAGGCGTCGCGCCCGGATCGGCCGAGGCGCCCGACGTAGCGCTCGTAGACGACGCGACCCGAGTCGGCGAGCGTGGCGAGCACCCAGAGCAGGAGCTCGGGGTCGTCGGCCGCGTACGGCGTCCCCGCCGGGAAGCGTCCGGCCGGCTCGGTCAGGACGCCGCGAACGCGGCGGTGCATCGCGCGCACTCTGCGGGTCAGCCGGTCGGCTTCGGCGCGCGGCCCGAAGACCACGGCGTCGATCACGCGGGCCGTCCGGGCGAGCCGCTCGTACGGCTGGTCCATCGATCCGGTGTGGGCCATCAACCCGGCGAAGGCCAGCGGGTGGGCGGCCTGCATGAGGAGGGCGCGGCGTCCGTAGAGGAAGACGGCCTTCTCCCGGTGGACGCGACGGATCATCGAGTGGTCGTCGAAATACTCCATCACTGATGACGTTACGCACGCGCCCGGCCGAGGGATGCGCCGGCGTGTCGCCGGCGCCTAGTCGGCCGCCGGACCGGCGGGGGCGGGTGCCTCGGAGCGAGCCTCGTCGGTGAGGGCCGCGAGAGCTGCGATCAGGCCGTAGAGCTCCTGCCGGGTGTGCCCGGCCTGCTCGCCCGACCGGGCCGCCTGCTCGCCGAACCGGCCCGCCTGCTCGCTGAGGCGGGCGGCCTGGTCGGTCTGCTCACGCGCGGCGCGGAGATGCTCGCCGACGGCCTGGGTCTGCTCGCGGAGGGTCGTCACGAGGCGGCGACGCTCGTCGGTGAGGCTGTTGAGCCGGTCGCGCAGTGCAACCGCGCGGTCGGCCTCCGCGAGCGACCCGTCGCCCCCGGCGGGTCCGGCGCCGAGCGGTGCGGCCTCGTGCCCGCGCGTCGCGATCCGTTCGATGTAGGCCGCGCAGTCGGCGGCCGCCTGCTCGGCCGCCAGGGCGACCGCGTACGAGCGCTCGGCGAGGTCCGAGAGCGACGACTCGCTGACGGCCGGGCCGACCGGCCCGCCGTTGTGTCCCGACACGGCGGGCGCCGCCCCGCCGTTGCGACCAGCCCCGGCAAGGGCCGGGACGGAGGGCGCCGGCGGCGCCGGGACGTCGTCCGACACGGGCAGCGGCGGCGGGACCTCGTCCGGCGCCACGGGCGCGAGCGGGTCGGCGTCCTGCCCGCCGGCCGGTCCGACGGCTTCGGCCGCGGCTGGCTCGAGTCCCGGCGCGTCGGCGTTCGCGGCTGGGCCGGCCTGTGCGGCGGGTGGCGGTCCGCCGGCTCCCTGGTGGGCGGCCGACGCCTCGAAGTCCTTGTTGCGGATCAGGACCATCGAGAGCAGCGCCGCGCCGAAGCTGAGGATCGCGGCGATCAGGAAGATCTGGTTGAGACCCCCGACGAAGCTGACGCGGACCGCTTCGATGACCGCCTGCCGGGCGGCCGGCGGGGCGGAGGCGACCGCGGCGCCGACGCCGGACCCCTGGGCGACGTTGGCCGCGATCAGATGCGCCTGGGGCTGCGGGATGCCGCCGGTGACGGCGAGCAGGCCGGTCATCTTCGTGCGGACCGCGTGGGAGAAGATCGCCCCGAGGCCTGCGATGCCGGTCGCGATGCCGACCTGCCGGAAGGTCGAGTTGATGCCCGAGGCCATTCCGGCTCGTGCCGGCTCGACGACGCCGACCGCGGTCGACGCGAGCGGCGGGTTGATCAGCCCGACACCGGCGCCGCCGACGACGAAGCCGGGAATCAGGTGCTCCCATCCGGATGCGGCATTCAGTCCGCGCATCAGGATCAGGCCAACGCCGACGAGGACCAGGCCGGGGGCGATCAGGAGCCTGATCGGGACACGCGTCGTCAGGCGGCCGGCCAGCGTCGATGTGAGCAGGATCCCCCCGGACAGGAAGAGCAGCCGCAGGCCGGTGTGGAGCGCCGAGAAGCCGAGCACGTCCTGGAGGTAGAGGGTCAGGTAGAGGAGCAGGGCGAACATGCCGGCCGACAGCGAGAAGGCGACGATCGATCCGCCGGAGAAGGTCGGGTTGCGAAACAGCGAGAGATCGAACATCGGTGCCTTCTGGGCGAGCTCGACGATCAGGAACAGGAGCAGGAGAACTCCCGCGCCGATCAGGCAGGCGACGATCTCGGTGGAGGCCCAGCCCTTGTTCTCACCCTGGATCAGCGCGTAGACGAGCGCGGCAAGCGCACCGCTGAAGGTCAGTGCCCCGAGCCAGTCCGGGTGGCGGGCCCCCGGCTGACGGGATTCCTCGACCCGCAGCAGCGTCACGATCACGCCGACCACGCCGATCGGGACGTTGACGAGGAAGATCCAGCGCCAGCCGAACTCCGTCGTGAGGGCGCCGCCGACGACCGGGCCGATCGCCACTGCCAAGCCGGTGATCGTTCCCCACACGCCGAACGCCATGCCGCGCTCGCGCCCCCGGAAGGACGACGCGAGCAGGGCCAGCGAGGTCGAGAACATCGCTGCCGCGCCGACCCCCTGGGCCCCGCGGGCGAGGTTCAGGAAGAGCGGCGTGGTGGCGAGCCCGGAGAGGAGCGAGCTGACCGTGAAGATGCACAGTCCGATCGCGAAGACCCGTCGACGGCCGAAGAGGTCGGCGAGCGACCCGGTCGTCAGGAGGAGGGCCGCGAGCATCAACGAGTAGGCGTCGACGACCCACTGGAGATCGGAGAAGCTCGACTTGAGGGCCGTCTGGATGTCCGGCAGAGCGACGTTGACGATCGTCACGTCGATCAGCAACATGAACGTGCCGATGCAGACGGCGATCAGGGTCCACCACTTGCGGTCCATCAGCTTCCACGCTCCTCGTGACGCGTTGTCGGCACCGGGCGCGACGTTTGCGCGCGCAATCAAGGAAGTCTAAAGCCTCATATGCTCGGCCGGTGGCGGATCTCCGGGATCCGGCGAGTACCCGGAGACCGTGTCGCCGACACCTGCCGTTGACGGGAGGCCCCCGGCGCACCGAACTCCGCGCGGCCGGCCGCCGGCCGCCTGAGCAGGCCATTGGGGCGAGGCTGACCGGGAGGGACGGTCGTCGGATCGCGCTGCGCTACGCTCCCGCTCGCCGGCGCTCGCCTCGCCCGCCCAGCGACGGTTGCGGCCTTGCGGTGCCGCAACGTGCGTGCCGCCGGCAAACATCATGCCCGACCCGGGGAGGTGCTTGACCGATGAGAGTCAGAGACGCGCGTCTGGCTGAGCTGATGTGGCGCGTCGAGCACCGTCGGTCTCCGACGATTCAGGCGTCGATGCCGATCGACCCGTGGCGGCTCGTCTCGCG
>DATCEH010000080.1:0-49501 GCA_036510225.1 Solirubrobacteraceae bacterium
GGGCTGCTGAGGAGATCGTGTTCGGGGAGATCACGACTGGTGCGTCGAATGACATCGAGAAGGTCACGGCGACGGCGAAGCAGATGGTGATGCGCTTTGGGATGAGCGAGAAGCTCGGGCCGCGCGTCTTCGGCCACGACCACAGCCAGCCGTTCCTCGGCCGGGAGTTCTCGACCGAGCCCGACTATTCCGATCAGATCGCCCGTGAGATCGACGACGAGGTCCGCCGGATCATCGAGAGCGCCCACCAGCGGGCGACGAGCATCCTCACCGAGCATCGTGGCAGCCTCGACTCGATCTCGCAGATCCTCGTCCGCCACGAGACGATCGAGAAGGAGCAGTTCGAGGGCCTCCTCGCCGGCAGGACCGAGACCGAGGTCTTCGGACCCGGTGAGCCGGCCACGCCCGAGCTTCCGGTCGGTCCGAGCTCGTCGCCGGCTCCCGACCGTCAGCGCGACGCGCCCCGGCCGCTCCCGCGCCCCGGACTTGCCGGCGGCGCGGCAGAGCTGCGCGGAACCGAGCCCCGCCAGCCCGACCTGATCTAGCACCAGCCGGGTCCGAGGCGCACTTGCGGGCTCGCCTGATCGCCGCGCTCATCCTCGTCCCCGGCCTGGCGCTCGGCTGCGGGGACGCCCACCGCTCTGCAGGTGGTCCTCACGCCGGCCGGCCGGCCCCGGCCTTGTTGGGCGCGGTCGACCCCGCCGCGGTCCCGGTCCCGGCCGCCGTCGCCCCGGCCCACCCGATCCCGGCGAGCTTCCGCCGCTCGGGGATCTCTCCGGGAGCGCCATCCGACGCAGAGGTCCGCACCGAGCTCCAGCAGATGTACGCCGCCCAGCGCCAGGCGCGGACGGCGGCGGCGGCGAACCTTGCCGGACTGCTCCCGTGGGTCGACGAGCCGAAGACCGGCGAGCACGTCAGCGTCGCCTCGGTCTTCGTCGACTACGGGCTCGGTCTGGCCTGCGGAGGCCTGCTCGGCGTCAACCAGATCGGTGTCGCCCACAAGACGGCGCCGTGCGGCACGCTGATCGACTTCACCTACAACGGGCGGACCCTCCAGGTGCCCGTGGTCGACCGGGGGCCGTACATCGCCGGGCGGGAGTGGGACCTCACCGGAGCCACCGCCCGCGCCCTCGGCTTCCCCGGGCTCGGTTCGATCGAGTGGAGCTGCGCCAGCTGTTGACCAGCGATCGGCGCGTGCCCGACCCGGTGATCATGGGCGTGCTGAACGTCACGCCCGACTCCTTCTCAGAGCACGGCCTGTTCCTCGAGACGCCGGCCGCCGTCGCCCACGGGCTGGCCCTCGAGCGCGACGGGGCGGCGATCATCGACGTCGGCGGCGAGTCGACCCGCCCGGGCGCCCAACCCGTCCCCGGTCTGCTCGAGCGTGAGCGCGTCGTCCCGGTGATCGAAGGGCTCGTCCGCGCCGGGACGGCATCGACGATCTCGATCGACACGACCAAGCTCGAGGTCGCAGAGGCCGCGCTCGAGGCCGGGGCGACCTACGTCAACGACGTCAGCGCCTTTCGGGTCGACCCCGAGATGGCCGGGCTCGTCGCCGACCGGGGCGTCGGCTGCTGCCTCATGCACATGCGGGGAGAGCCGCTCACCATGCAGCGCGACCCCCGCTACGACGACGTCGTCGACGACGTCCGCGCCTTCCTCGAGGAGCGGCTCGACTGGGCCGTCCGGGAGGGGGTCAGCGAGCAGCGGATCATGCTCGACCCGGGAATCGGCTTCGGCAAGACGGTCGCCCACAACCTCGAGCTTCTCCGTCGCCTTGACGAGCTCTGCACGCTCGGCCGGCCGATCGTCGTCGGAACCTCGCGGAAGTCCTTCCTCGCCAAGTTGACTGGTCGACCGGACGGCGACCGCCTGGCCGGGACGATCGCCACGAACGTCCTCGCCCTGGAGCGCGGCGCCAGTGTCTTCCGGGTCCACGACCCGGCCCCGCTTCGCGACGCGCTCGCCGTGGCGGCTGCTACGGTCAGCGGTCAATGGACCCCGACGAGGCCGACGACCTAGACCGCGACGGGTGGAGCAGGGACGGCGACGACGAGGACCCCGACGAAGACGAGGGGATGCGAACCGGCGTAACGGTCGAGATCTCCGGCCTTTCGCTCTACACCCACATCGGCGTCGGCGAGGCCGAGCGCGAGGTCGGCCAGCGGCTGATCTTCGACATCACGATCGACATCGGCGAATCCGCGGCGACCGAGACGGATCGCATCGAGGACACCGTCGATTATGGGGAGGTCTGCCAACTCGTCGCGCTGGTCTCCCAGCAGCGGACCTACCGGACGCTCGAGCGGCTATGCACGGTGATCGCCGACCGCCTGATCGAGGACTTCGCCGCCCAGTCGGTCTGGGTCAAGGCCGCCAAGCCCGAGCCGCCGATCCCGCTGCCGGTCGAGCAGGTCTCGGTCGAGGTCTGGCGCGAGCCACCCGAATAATGGGGTCCTCATCCTCATCCTCATCCTCGACCGCATCCGCGAGGCCCGCCACGCCGGTCTGGCGAGCCGGCCGGGCGTCGCCGTCGGGCTCGAGCGGACCGGCCGCCTGATCACGGCCACGGCGCTGCTCTTCTGCGTCGCGATCGGATCGTTCGCGATGTCGGAGACCTGCTTTGACGAGCGACTCGACCTCGGTCCGGTGATCCCCGTCGCGCTCGACGCCACGGCTCGTCGCGGGCCGCTGGTTCCAGGCGTGCTCGGCGAGGGCGCCTGGTGGTCGCCGAGCATCCTCCGGCGGCTCCATGCCGCGCTCGGGCTCGTCGTTGGAGCGGCCCGGGCGGTCGCGTCCGACGGCCTGCGTCGATGATCGGCCACCTCGGCCTGGGCTCGAACGTCGGCGAGCGCCGGGCAAACCTCGCGGCCGCCGTCCTGCGGCTCGCCGCCGGCGGCGTCACGCCGCTCGCGTCGTCGTCGACCTACGACACCGACCCGGTCGGCGACCTGCTCGACCAGCCCTCGTTCCTGAACGCCTGCCTGAGAATCGAGACACGGCTCGGCCCGGCCGACCTGCTCGGTCTGTGCAAGGCGGTCGAATCCGACCTCGGCCGCCTCGCCGGCGGACCGCGCCACGGACCCCGGCCGATCGACATCGATATCCTCCTGCTCGGCGAACTCGAGCACTCGGCCCCGCGACTCACGCTTCCCCACCCGCAGGTGCTCTCCCGTCGCTTCGTCCTGATTCCCCTGCTCGAGCTCGATTTCGGGCTGCGGACGCCCGACGGCCGGCGCCTGTCCGACGCCCTCGCCCTGCTCCCGGTCACCGAGGGCGTCCGGCTGGCCGGAGCGCCGCTCCCGCTCCGCTGAGCGCCGGGGCTCGCCCGACCATGCCGAACACTGGCCCATAATGACCCGGTGCTACTCGTGGTCGACGTCGGGAACACCCAGACCCATTTCGGGGCCTACGAAGGCACCGACCTGCTCGAGCACTGGCGCTTCGCCACCGTCCGCCAGTCGACGGCCGACGAGCTCGGCGCGGCGCTTGCCAACCTGCTCGAGCTCCGCGGGATGGACCTCGGCGGGCTGGACGATTCGATCGTCTCCTCGACGGTTCCCGAGCTCGCGCCCGAATGGACGGAAATGGCCCGGCGCTACCTCGGCCACGAGATGCCCGTCGTCGGCCCCGGCCTGCGGACCGGGATGCCGATCCGCATGGACAACCCCCGCGAGCTCGGCGCCGATCGCCTTGTCAACGCGGTCGCCGCCTACGAGATCTTCCGGAGCTCGTGCGTCGTGGTCGACTTCGGCACCGCGATCACCTACGACGTCGTATCCGGCGACGGCGACTACCTCGGCGGGATCATCTCGCCCGGCGTCCAGATCTCCCTCGAGGCCCTCTCCTCGAGGGCGGCCAAGCTCCCGACGATCGATCTCGGCGAGCCGCGAACCCTGATCGGCAAGTCGACGGTCGACGCGATCCGCTCGGGCGTCGTCTACGGTTTCGCGGCCGCCGTCGACGGGATCGTCGCCCGGCTGCGGGCCGAGCTCGGACCGGATGTCGCGACGATCGCGACGGGCGGCCTCGCCCGGGTGATCGTTCCCTTCACCGAGTCGATCGACCGGGTCGACGACCTCCTGACGCTCGAGGGCCTCAGGTTGATTCGCGAACGCAACCGTTGACCTGACCTGACCTGACCGCCCGTCCGGCCCGGCTACTCTGGGGTGATGCCCGCCCTGACCGACTCGTGGACGCTCGGCGGCATCGAGATTCCCAATCGGGTCGCGCTCGCCCCGCTCGCCGGGATCGGCAACTGGTTCGTCCGCCTGCAGGCTCGCCGCCACGGCGCCGGGCTCGTCGTCTCGGAGATGGTCTCGAGCTTCGCGGTCCACTACCGCAACGAGCGGACCTGTACCGAGCTGCTGCGGATCCACCCCGACGAGCGCTCGGGTGGCCCCGTATCGATTCAGCTGTTCGGCTCAGACCCCGACGTGATGCGCTCGGCCGCGGCGACCGTCGCCGCCGCCGGCGCCGACCTGATCGACCTCAACATGGGCTGCCCGGTCCCAAAGGTCTGCAAGACCGGCGCCGGCGCCGCCCTGATCTCCGATCCCGACCTCGCGGTCGCCCTGGCCCGCGCCGCCGGTGAGGGGAGCGGCCTTCCCGTCACCGTCAAGATTCGCTCGGGCCAGCGGCCCGGCGACCGCGACGGACTCTCGGTCGCCCGCCGGTTGGTCGACGAGGCCGGCGTCGCCGCAATCGCCTTCCACCCGCGGTCGGCCGCCGTCGCCCACGCCGGGCGCCCCGACCACGAGCTGAGCGCCGAGCTGGTCCGCACGCTCGACGCGCCGGTGATCCTCACCGGTGGCATGCGCAGCGCCGAGGCCGTCCGGAGTGCCTTCGAGCAGACTGGAGCGGCCGCCGTGATGCTGGCCCGCGGGGCGCTCGGGAATCCCTGGCTCTTCGAGCAGGTGCTCGGTCTCCGGGAGCTCGACCCGACCGCCGACGAGGTGCTCGCCGAGCTCGACTGGGTGATCGACTCAGCGATCGACCACCTCGGCGAGGATCGCGCGGCCCGTTATCTGCGGAAGTTCTACCCGTGGTACCTCGCTCGGCTCGAGGCGACCCCGGCAACCGCCGATGCGCTCGCCCGAACCGCGTCGATCGGCGAGGCTCGCGGACTGCTCCTGGCCGCTGGACCTGCCGGGCCCGAGGCCGCGCGCGGGATGGCCGCGGCCGCCTGAGCAGCGCCCGGAGGCGTCGTTATACTGCTGCGTCCGCTCGGTCGCCCGGCGGTCAGGATTGCCGCTGGAATGCCTCAGAACCTCGGCGGCGCTGACACGTGGCGCCGGCCATCTTCGAAACGCCAACAGGGGCTCACATGGCAAAGGACGTAATCCTCACACCCGAAGGACTCGAGAAGCTGAAGACCGAGCTCGACACGCTGTCGACCGACCGGCGCCGGGAGGTTGCCGAGCGGATCAAGGAAGCCCGGGAGTTCGGTGACATCTCCGAGAACTCGGAGTACGACGACGCCAAGAACGAGCAGGCCATGCTCGAGGCCCGGATCGCCAGCGTCCAGGAGAAGATCCGGATGGCGACGGTGATCGAGCCGGACGATCTCTCGACCGAGGTCGTCACCGTCGGCTCGGTCGTCCACGTCAAGGACGAGGACACCGGCAAGCTCGTCCAGTACACGATCGTCGGCTCGGCCGAGGCCAAGCCTGCCGAGAACCGCCTCTCCAACGAGTCGCCGGTCGGCCGGGCCCTGCTCGGTCGCAGGCGCGGGGACCTCGTCTCGGTCCAGGTCCCCAAGGGGCCGGCACGGAAGCTCACGATCACCAAGATCGAGGTCGGGCTCAGGTAAGTGACCCCGGCCGCGAGATCCCCGCGATGAGTGGGGATGACAATGGGCCGAGCGATCTGCTTGCCGCCCGCCGGGCCAAGCTCGACCGGCTGCGGGCCGACGGGATCGATCCGTTTCCCCACGACTTCCCCGGCGTCGAGCCGATCGCCGGCGTCGTCGCCGCGCACGCCGACCTCGCCGCCGGCGAGGAGACGACCGTCTCCCACCGGGTCGCCGGACGTCTGGCCGCGAGGCGCGGCCAGGGCCGGGCCGCCTTTCTCGACCTGGTCGACCGGTCCGGCCGGATCCAGCTCCACGCGCAGGTCGACCTGCTCGGCGACGGACGCTTCGACCGGCTCGTCTCGCTCGATCTCGGCGACCTGATCGGCGTCGACGGACTGGCCGTCCGGACCCGCCGGGGCGAGCTTTCACTCAGGGTCGACGACTTCACCGTGCTCGCCAAGTCACTCCGCCCGCCGCCCGACAAGCACCACGGCCTGACCGACACCGAGACCCGCTATCGCCGTCGGGAGCTCGACCTGATCGCCAACGCGGATGTCCGCCAGGTCTTCATGACCCGCGCCCGGATCATCGCGACCGTCCGCGCCGAGCTCGACCGGGCCGGCTTCATCGAGGTCGAGACCCCCGTCCTCCAGCCGCTCTACGGCGGGGCCCAGGCCCGGCCGTTCACGACCCACCACAACGCCCTCGACCGCGAGCTCTATCTGCGGATCGCCACCGAGCTCTATCTCAAGCGGTGCATCGTCGGCGGTCTCGAGCGGGTCTACGAGCTCGGCAAGGACTTTCGCAACGAGGGCCTCTCGGTCAAGCACAACCCCGAGTTCACGATGGTCGAGTGGTACGAGGCCTACGCCGACTACGAGGTCGAGGCCGACCGGCTCGAGCGGATCGGCGAGGCGGTCGCCGCCGTGCTCGACGAGCCGCCGGCGATCGATTTCACGGCGCCCTGGCGCCGCGTCACGCTCCGGGCGGCGATCCTCGAGCAGGCCGGGGTCGACGTGATCGCCAACCACGACGCGGAATCGCTCGCCACGGCGATCGCCGCCGCCGGACTCGAGCCGCTCCCGGCCGGGCGGACCTGGCCGATGATGGTCGACGACCTCCTCTCCAAGTACGTCGAGCCGACCCTGATCGAGCCGACCTTCGTGATGGACTACCCGGTCGAGCTCTCGCCCTTTGCCAAGGCCCACCGGACCGAGCCCGGCCTCGTCGAGCGGTGGGAGGCCTATGCCGGAGGCTTCGAGATCGCCAACGCCTTCAGCGAGCTGAACGACCCCGACGAGCAGCGCCGCCGCTTCGAGGCCCAGCGGGCCCAGGCCCGGGCCGGCGACGAGGAGGCCCAGCCGTTCGACGAGGCCTTTCTCGCCGCGCTCGAGCAGGGCATGCCGCCGACCGGGGGCGTCGGCGTCGGCATCGACCGGCTCGTGATGGCGATGACCGGCCGCCGCTCGATCCGCGAGGTCGTGCTGTTCCCGGCGATGCGCGACTGACCCCCGCCGGCAGTGTGCAGGCCGGCCGGCGGAGGTCCTCGACGGGGACCCGTCGGCGATTGGTAGACTGGAGGACCAGCGCGGCTATCCGGTCCCCGATCCCTCATCTCTTCGGTCGCCGCAGCCGATTGGGTGAGTACGACGGGCGCTTGCGCGTCCCACCATCCACCTCGACGCCATGACCATCACGCAAGACACTAGGCTCAGCCGGTAGGAAGGACGCCACAAGCATGTTCGAGCGATTCACAGAGCGCGCCAGGCAGGTGGTCGTCCTGGCCCAAGAGGAAGCGCGGACGCTCAAGCACAACTACATCGGCACCGAGCACATCCTGCTCGGGCTGCTGCGTGAGGAGGAGGGCCTCGCGGCACGCGTGCTCGAGAGCCTGGACATCACCGTCGAGCGTGTGCGCGCCCAGGTCGTCCGCATCGTCGGCTCCGGCGAGGAGGTCACCTCCGGGCAGATCCCGTTCACCCCGCGGGCCAAGAAGGTCCTCGAGCTGGCGCTTCGCGAGGCCCTCTCGCTCGGCCACAACTACATCGGCACCGAGCACATCCTGCTCGGCCTGGTCCGTGAGAACGAGGGGGTGGCCGCGCGCATCCTGCTCGACTTCGACGCCGACTCGGAGAAGATCCGCAACGAGGTCATCCGCATGCTCTCCGGTCCGGGCGGGCGCCGCCAGGGTCAGAGCGCCGGCGCGGCGGCCGGGACGGCGAGCCCCGAGGGCAAGAAGTCCTCGAAGCTGCTCGACCAGTTCGGCCGCAACCTCACGAAGCTGGCCTCCGAGGGCAAGCTCGACCCGTGCGTCGGTCGGGAGACCGAGATCGAGCGGATCATGCAGATCCTCTCCCGCCGGACGAAGAACAACCCCGTGCTGATCGGCGAGCCCGGCGTCGGCAAGACCGCCGTCGTCGAGGGCCTGGCCCAGCGGATCACGAACGCCGACGTGCCGGAGCTGCTCAAGAACAAGCAGATCTACACGCTCGACCTCGCGGCCCTGGTCGCCGGCTCGAAGTACCGGGGAGAGTTCGAGGAGCGCCTCAAGAAGGTGATGAAGGAGATCACCCAGCGGGGCGACATCATCCTCTTCATCGACGAGCTCCACAACCTCGTCGGTGCCGGTGCCGCCGAGGGCGCGATCGACGCCGCGTCGATCCTCAAGCCGGCGCTCGCCCGCGGCGAGCTCCAGACGATCGGCGCGACTACGCTCGACGAGTACCGCAAGTACCTCGAGCGGGACTCGGCCCTCGAGCGCCGCTTCCAGCAGATCCGCGTCGACGAGCCGTCGGTCGAGCAGACCGTCGAGATCCTCAAGGGTCTGCGGGACCGCTACGAGCAGCACCACAAGGTCACGATCACCGACGAGGCTCTCGCAGCCGCCGGTGAGCTCGCCGACCGCTACATATCCGACCGCTTCCTCCCCGACAAGGCGATCGACCTGATCGACGAGGCGGCGTCCCGGATGCGCATCAAGTCGATGACCGCTCCGCCGGCCAACCGCGAGCTCGAGCACGAGATCGAGACGACCCGGCGCGAGAAGGAAGCCGCGATCGAGGCTCAGGAGTTCGAGAAGGCCGCCAACCTCCGCGACAAGGAGCGGCGCCTGACCAACCAGAAGCGGGAGCTCGAGGAGCGGTGGGAGGCCGGCGAGACCGGCGCCGAGCGTCCGTCGATCGGCGAGGAGGAGATCGCCGACATCGTCTCGATGTGGACCGGCATCCCCGTCTTCAAGCTGACCGAGGCCGAGACGGCCAAGCTGATGCGGATGGAGGAGGAACTCCACAAGCGCGTGATCGGCCAGCACCCGGCGATCGAGGTCGTCTCCAAGGCGATCCGCCGGTCGCGAGCAGGGCTCAAGGATCCCAAGCGGCCGACCGGGTCGTTCGTCTTCCTCGGGCCGTCCGGAGTCGGCAAGACCGAGCTCGCCAGGACCCTGGCCGAGTTCCTCTTCGGCGACGAGGACTCGATGACCCGGATCGACATGTCCGAGTACATGGAGAAGCATGCCGTCTCCCGTCTGGTCGGCTCGCCTCCCGGCTACATCGGCTACGACGAGGGCGGTCAGCTGACCGAGGCGGTCCGGCGCAAGCCGTACTGCGTGCTCCTGCTCGACGAGATCGAGAAGGCCCACCCCGACGTCTTCAACATCCTCCTGCAGATCCTCGAGGACGGTCGCCTGACCGACTCGCAGGGTCGGACGGTCGACTTCCGTCATGCGATCGTGATCATGACCTCGAACATCGGGGCCGCCGAGATCGCCCGGAACACGCCGCTCGGCTTCGCGGTGTCCGACGACGAGACCGGCATCACCTACGAGGACATGAAGAACCGGATCATGGGCGAGTTGAAGAAGGTCTTCCGCCCGGAGTTCCTCAACCGGATCGACGACGTGATCGTCTTCCACAAGCTCCAGAAGGAAGAGATCAAGCAGATCATCGAGCTCCTGTTGCTGCGGATCCGCAAGTCGATGGCCGACCGCGAGCTTCAGCTCGATCTCTCCGACGAGGCGAAGGACCTGCTCGTCGAGAAGGGCTGGGATCCCGCGATGGGCGCCCGGCCGCTGCGCAGGGCGATCCAGCGCTTCATCGAGGACCCGCTCGCCGACTTCGTTCTCCGCGCCGAGGTTCCCCCCGGCTCGACCGTTGTCGTCGATCCGGCTCCCGCCGATCGCGATCCCGCCGATCCCGAGGTGCGCCTGACGGTCGTCAAGCCGAAGAAGGCAAAGACACCAGTCGGTGTCGGAGCAGACGGCGGTGACGCCGACGCCGACGAGATGGCCGGATCCGACGATTCGGCGGCTGACGGCGACGCCGCGAAATAGCCGACCCGACCCCCGAGCCTGCTCTGCCGGCGACTGGCGCGACAGCCACGGTCGCTGACGCGGCCGGGTGCGTCGGCGCGCCGGTGATCGCCGAGTCGCCGGCGGTGGTCGAGATCAAGGTCCGCGACGACGGTCCGTACAAGGTGACCGGCCTGGTCCGACTGATCGACGCCGACGGGAACGAGTTCGAGCTGACCGAGGGCAAGGCGATCGCCCTCTGCCGGTGCGGCGCCTCGCAGACCAAGCCGTTCTGTGACCGTGCTCATCGCGAGTGCGGATTCGCCTCGCGCGAGCGCGCCACCTAGACAGGCGACGGCGCCGGGGGGCGGGTGCCGGGTCGGGCGGGGGGGCGCGGGGGTGTGGGATGTGATCGACCGGGGCTCCTCCCGGGCGGTGGAGGTGGATGGGAGACCTTCGTCGCGAAAGTAGCTGACTGAGTCAGTCAACTACTTTTCGTTGGAGAGAGTTCCCTTCTCCACGACCCGGTCCCCGCGGAGAGCTCGCCCGCCTCTGAGCGCCCGAGCCCGGCCCGAATGATCCGCGACGGGCGCCGCTCGCCAAGCCCCGCCGCGTGAGCGTCACCGCCGCGAATGTCACCCGGGACGGGGACCCGGCCCCAGGACCAGCGAATGCATCCTCGGTGGGGTGGGGATCTTCAAGAAGGTCCTCGTTGGTGGCGAGGGGACCCTTCACCTCGGCTACGGCCTCCTCGTGCTCGCCGTCTTCAGCCTGGTGATCTACTTCTCGGCGATCGCCAAACGCCTGCCGAGCGCCCAGGTCGACGCCTACGTGAGGGAGGTCTACCCGCCACCGGTCGCCGAGTAGCCGGCCGGGCCCAGCAGGGCGAGTCGGCCTCGTTGCCGTCGGGAGCGCCACGTAGTCTGGGCGACCGATGGCCCGCCCAACTTCGATCCACGTCTGCTCGCAGTGCGCCCACCAGGAGCCCCGCTGGCACGGGCGCTGCCCGGGTTGTGGCGAGTGGAACACCCTGGTGGAGGCGCCGCCGACGGCCGCGGGTGGACGCGGCGGCGGCCCAGCCGGTGGGCGCCGGCCGGCGCGGGCGCTCGCGCCGACGCGCCTGGCGGATGTCGTCGCGCCCGCGGTCGCCCGCCTGGAAACGGGGATCGGCGAGCTCGATCGGGTGCTCGGCGGAGGCATCGTTCCCGGCTCGGTCGTCCTGCTCGGGGGCGCCCCGGGAATCGGGAAGTCGACGCTGACGAACATGGCGCTCGGCAACCTCGCCGGCGCCGGTCACCGCACGCTGTATGTGTCGGGCGAGGAGTCAACCCAGCAGGTGCGCCTGCGGGCCGAGCGGTTGGCCGGCGCTGCCCTGTCGGTGCCGGTGATCGCCGAAACCGACCTCGAGACGGTCCTGGCGACGCTCGAGGCCGAGCGTCCGGAGGTCTGCGTGATCGACTCGGTCCAGACGGTCGCAGCGGCCGAGCTGACCGGGGTCGCCGGATCGGTCGGGCAGGTCCGTGAGGTCGCCGGGCGGATCGTCGCCGTCGCCAAGCGGCGGGGGATCGCGGTGATCCTGGTCGGACACGTGACCAAGGACGGCGGCCTTGCCGGCCCGCGTGTCCTCGAGCACCTCGTCGATTGCGTGCTCCAATTCGAGGGCGAGCGGGAGCGGTCCTACCGGACGCTGAGGGCGATCAAGAACCGGTTCGGCTCGACCAACGAGGCCGGCGTCTTCGAGATGCATCAGGGCGGCCTGATCGAGGTCCTCGACGCCTCGGCCCGTTTCGTCGGTGGGGCGACCGGCGCGCCGGGGAGCGTCGTGCTGGCAGCCATGGAGGGGGCGAGGCCGCTTCTGGTCGAGGTCCAGGCCCTCGTCTCCCAGTCGGAGCTGATCCCGCCCCGCCGTGTGGTCAACGGCCTCGACCGCAATCGGCTGGCCCTCGTCCTCGCAGTGCTCGCCCGCCATGCGGGCGTGCCGCTCGGCAACAAGGACGTCTTCGTCAACGTCGTCGGCGGCGTCCGGATCGACGAGCCGGGCGCCGACCTCGCGGTCGCGCTCGCGGTCGCCGGCGCAGCCCGCGGCGTGGCGCTCGGGCCGGCCGGCGCGACCAGGCCGGTCGCGGCGTTCGGCGAGCTCGGGCTGACCGGCGAGGTCCGGTGGGTCGGGCATCCGGAGCGGCGGATCGCCGAAGCCCGGAAGTTCGGCCTCGACCCGATCCTCGGACCACCGGGATCGGGTGCCCGGGACTCGCCGACACTGCGCTCGGCGCTGGGGTCAGTGCTCGGCGCCCGCCGCGTGGCGAGCGCGGCGTAGGCGTCGCGGGTGGCCCGGCAGACCACGCTCGAGGCTGCTCGCGGCCGGCCGCCCGAGCCGCCGCCGGCGGCCGATACAGGCCCACCTCCAGGGGATTTGAAGTCTGCGTTAAATAGCCGCTAAATCACGCTAAAATGTATGGCTGGATGGCGACTCGATCCGTTGAAGAGCTTCACGACATCGACTCTCGCCAGGAGCCGAGACTCGTCCGCGCGCTGGAGATGGTCGCCCCCGGGACGGCGCTGCGGGAGGGTATCGACAACATCCTCCACGCCAGGACCGGCGGCCTCCTGGTGATCGGCGAGCCCGACGAGATGGCCTTCCTCTATTCGGGCGGGATCCGCCTCGAGTGCGACTACACGCCGGCGCTCGTCTACCAGCTGGCGAAGATGGACGGGGCGATCACGCTGAACGCGAACGTCACGAAGATCGCGATGGCCAACGTCCAGCTGATGCCCGATCCGACGATCCTCTCGCTGGAGACGGGGATGCGCCACCGGACGGCCGAGCGGGTCTCCAAGCAGACCGACGCCCTGGTGATCGCGATCTCCCAGCGGCGGGAGGTGATCTCCCTGTATGTCGAGGGGGCGAAGTACATCCTCGAGGACATCCCGATCGTCCTCGCCAAGGCCAACCAGGCGCTGGCGACGCTCGACAAGTACCGGGCCCGCCTCGACCAGGTGTCGACCCGCCTGACGGCTCTCGAGTTCGAGGGCGGGGGAACCCTCCACGACGTGCTGACCGTGCTCCAGCGGGCCGAGCTGGTCACGCGGATGGCGGTCGAGATCGAGCGGTACATCGTCGAGCTGGGAAGCGAGGGTCGTCTGATCGAGATGCACCTCGAGGAGACGATGGTCGGAACCGCGGCCGAGAAGGCCGCCCTCGTCCACGACTACATCGCCCAGCACACCGACGAGGCGTTTGCCGGCGTCCTCGACTGGATCGGTCGGCTCGCACATCAGGACTTGCTGGACTTCGGTCGCCTGGCGGAGCTGCTCGGCTACGACCGGAAGCTGAACACGTTGGACTACCCCGTGGCGCCGCGCGGCTACCGGATCCTCGGACGGATCCCGCGGCTGCCGAAGCTGATCGTCACGAGCATCGTTCGAGAGTTCGGCGGGCTGGATGAGCTGCTCGCCGCGACTGACGCCGAGCTCGAGATCGTCGACGGAGTCGGGGACATCCGGGCGAAGGACATCCGCGAGGGCCTTCGCCGCCTGCAGGAGATCAATCTGGTCGATCGATACCTGCAGAGCTGAATAGGCAGTCACAGGAGCAGGCAGTCAGAGGAGCAGCGCAGGACGCAGGAGCAGCACGCAGTCAGGAGCGCAGGAGCAGAACTTTTGTAAGGACACACGAGTGGCGAGAACACCGTCGGTCGCAACCCAAGGAGGACATCATTCCGCAAGCAATCGAAGACACTCTGCTGGAGGACGATCTCGAGCCGGAGCCGCTTGAGTTCATCGATTTCGAGCTCGGCGACAACGTCGTCTACCCGCACCATGGGGCTGGCAAGGTGCAGGGCAAGGAGCTGAAGGAGATCTTCGGCACGACGCGTGAGTACCTGACGATCAAGATCCTTCACAACGACATGACGGTGATGGTGCCGACCGAGAACGCGGCCCTTGCGGGCCTGCGCCGGGTGATCGACGAGGAGACCGTCAAGAAGGTCCTGTTCGTCCTGCGGGACGACGTATCGGAGATGCCGAAGAACTGGAACCGCCGGTTCAAGCACAACCGGGACAAGATCAAGACCGGCGACATCTACGAGTTGGCCGAGGTCGTCCGGAACCTGGCCCTCCGGGAGAACGAGAAGGGTCTGTCGACCGGCGAGAAGCAGATGTTCATGCGGGCGAAGAAGATCCTTGCGTCAGAGCTGATGTATGCGCTCGACAAGGACGAGGAAGAGGCCGAGGCGTACCTCGACGAGCTGCTGTCCCGCTCGGCCGAGACGAAGATCGTCGCGAGCGCGAAGTAGGAATCGGGGACACCGATGGCGGTCGCGCTGGTCGTGGCCGCTGGTCGTGGTGAACGCCTTGGGTCCGATCGACCCAAGGCGTTCGTCATCGTGGCCGGCCGGCCGATGCTCGACTGGTGCGTGGACGCTCTCCGTGAGGTCCCGGCGATCGACCAGATCGTCGTCGCCCTGCCGGCCGGCGAGCAGGCCCCGGCCGGATGCATCGGCGTGCCCGGCGGTGAGGTCCGGGCTGCGTCGGTCGCCGCCGCGCTCGCCGCGAGCGCCGGCGATCCCGTGCTGATCCACGACGCCGCCCGCCCGCTCGTGCGCCGGGAGCTCGTCGAGCGGGTGCTCGGTGGGATCGACGGCGTCGACGGGGCGATCGCCGCGACCAGGGTGACCGACACGACAAAGCAGGCCGACGCCGACGGGATCGTCACGCGCACGCTCGAGCGCTCGAGTCTCTGGGCGGTGCAGACGCCGCAGGTCTTTCACCGGGCGGCGCTCGAGCAGGCGCTCGACGTCTCACCCGACGTACTCGCCCAGGCGACCGACGAGTCGTGGCTGGTCGAGCGGGCCGGCGGCCGGATCCGGATCGTCGAGTCCTCGCCCGAGAACCTCAAGGTCACGACCCCGCGGGATTTGCGCATTTCCTCGGAGCTGCTCCTGGAGCGTACGACTCGGCTGCAGAGCACCGGTCAACCGGCGGTCGGCCGGCTGGGCGAGCGGTGCTGACCGACTACCACCTCCACCTCCGGCCCGACGACCTCGGCTGCCGGGCGGTCGACTACTTCACGCCGGCCAACGCCGAGCGCTACCGGGAGGTCGCCGAGCAGGCGGGCATCGCCGAGCTCGGCGTGTCAGAGCACATTCACCGCTTCAGCCAGTCGCTCGAGATCTGGCAGCACCCATTCTGGTCCGAGCAGGCGGTCGACGACATCTACGCATACTGCGAGTTCGTCCGCGAGCAGACCGACCTCCGGCTGGGCATAGAGATGGACTTCGTCCCGGGTCGCGAGGACAGGACTCGGAACCTGCTGGAGCGCCTCGACCTCGACTACGTCGTCGGGTCGGTCCACTTCGTCGGTGACTTCGCGGTCGACCACGGCGGGTATGACATCTGGCAGAGCGGGCGCAGCGCCGACGAGATCTGGCGGCGGTACTTCGACATGCTCGGCGAGGCCGCGCGGAGTGGGTTGTTCGACATCGTCGCGCACCCCGATCTCGTCAAGATGTGGGGGGCCGGTCGTCCGCATCCGGACGGCGACCTGCGCCGCTTCTACGAGCGGGCGATCGACGGGATCGCCGAATCGGGGGTCGCGATCGAGGTCTCGACCGCCGGTCTGCGCAAGCCGACGGCCGAGATCTATCCGGCGATCGGGCTGCTCGAGATGTGCCTGGAGGTCGGCGCGCCGGTCGCCCTCTCGAGCGACGCTCACGTCCCGGCCGATGTCGGCCACGGGTACGAGGCCGCCCTCGAGCTGCTCGAGAGCCTCGGCGTCGGTCAGCTGTGCGTCTTCGACCACCGGACGAGGACGCTGGAGTCGATCGGATGACGCGGACCGGCATCGGCTACGACAGCCACCGACTGTTGGCCGGCCGACGGCTGATCCTCGGCGGCGTCGAGATCGAAAGTGACGTCGGCCTCGACGGGCACAGCGACGCCGACGTCCTGACCCACGCGGTGATCGACGCAGTGCTCGGGGCGGCCGGGCTCGGAGACATCGGCCAGCACTTTCCCGACACCGACCCCGAGTTCGCCGGAGCCGACTCGATCGGTCTGCTCGAGACGGTCTTCAGACGGGTCGGCGAAGCCGGCTTTCGGGTCGGCAACGTCGACGCGACGGTCGTCATCGAGCGGCCGAAGCTCGCTCCCCACCGTCGAGCGATGGAGGCCCGCCTGGCAGCGGCGCTCGGCCTGGCCGACGGCGAGGTCAACGTCAAGGCGACGACGGGTGAGCTGGTCGGCTTCGTCGGTCGGGGCGAGGGCGCGGCCGCCCTGGCGATCGCGACGATCGAGACCGGCTGAGCTCCGGGCCCGGGGAGTCGCTGCCCGGCCGACTATCTTTGGCCGTGGTGGAGATCAGCCTCTACGACACGCTCACCGGCGCCAAGCAGGTGCTTCGCCCGCGGGACGGCCGGTACGTCGGAATCTACGTGTGCGGGCCGACCGTCTATTCGCGCGTCCACGTCGGCAACGCCCGGCCGTTCGTCGTCTTCGCGCAGCTGGCCAGGTTTCTCGACCGGACGGGCCTCGACGTCACCCTGGTCTGCAACATCACCGACGTCAACGACAAGATCTACGCGGCGGCCGCCGGCGGCGATAGCGCGGCGCTGGCGCGGGAGATGGCCGGCCACTACACCGCCGACACCGACCGGCTCGGCCTCGGCCGGCCCGACCACGAACCGCTGGCGAGCGAGTCGATCGCGGCGATCATCGAGGAGACCCAGGCGCTGATCGACCGCGGACACGCCTACGAGGCCGGCGGCGACGTCTATTTCAGGGTTCGCTCGGATCCGGCCTACGGCGGCCTTTCGGGTCGGGACATCGACCAGATGGATCAGGGCGAGGAGCTCGAGGGCGCCGACCGGAAGACCGACGCGCTCGACTTCGCCCTGTGGAAGGCCCAGAAGGCCGGCGAAGACGTCGCCTGGGACTCGCCGTGGGGCCGGGGCCGGCCCGGCTGGCACATCGAGTGCTCGGCGATGGCCGAGTCCCTGCTGGGCGTCGGGTTCGAGATCCACGGTGGCGGTCTGGACCTGGCGTTCCCCCACCACGAGAACGAAGCCGCCCAGACGCGCTGCGCCCGTGGGGCGGAGCTCGCCCGGATCTGGATGCACAACGGGATGCTCGAGACCGGCACCGAGAAGATGGGCAAGTCGCTCGGCAATGTCACCGCGCTCCACGAGGTGCTCGACGAGCACGGCCGCGACGCCCTGGTGATGTACTTCTGCGGCGGCCACTACCGCCAGCCGATCGCCTTCGGGTCGCCCGAGCTCGCCCAGGCGGCGGCAAGCGTCACCCGGATTCGGGAGGTCGCCCGGCGCGTCGGTCCGGGGCCGTCGCCGGCCGACATGCGCCCGCTGCGCGAGCGATTCTTCACGGCGTTGGCCGACGACTTCAACACGCCCCAGGCGCTGGCGGCGATCTTCGACTGGATCCGCGAGGCCAACCGCCGGGCCGGCGCGGCCGACCCGGCGCCCGTCGGGTCTGACGATCTCCGGGAGATGCTCGACGTGCTCGGGCTCGCGAATCTGCTCGACGCGCCGGCGGCGAGCGCGCCCCGGGATGTCGTAGAGCTCGCCGGCGAGCGCCAGGCGGCCCGCGCGGCGAGGGACTTCGGGCTTGCCGACCGGTTGCGGGATACGATCGAGGAGCGCGGGTGGTCCGTGCGCGACGCGGGCGACGGCTTCGAGCTGGTGGCCCACGAGACGTGATCGTCTACGGAAGAAATCCGGTCCGCGAGCTCCTGCGGGGGAGGCGGCGCCACGCGGTGACCCACGTCGTCGCCACCGAGTCGGTCTCGCGGGAGCCCTGGCTGCGGGCCGTGCCGATCGAGCTGGCGGCGGCCGATGCGATCGAGCGGGCCTGCGGGTCGAGTGACCACCAGGGCGTCTGCGCCGACGCCGGCCCGTATCCCTACGCCGGCGCCGAGGAGATCCTCGCCGGACCGGACTCCGTGATCGTCGCGCTCGACGAGCTCCAGGATCCCCACAACCTCGGAGCAGTCGCGCGAACGGCGGAATGCGCCGGGGCGAGCGGCGTGGTGATCTGCGAGCGGCGGGCCGCCGAGGTCTCGCCTGCCGTCTGCAAGGCGTCCGCAGGCGCGGTCGAGCATCTGCGGATCGCCCGCGTGCGCAACATGGTCGCCTTCCTCGAGCGGGCCCAGCAGGTCGGTTTCTGGTGCCACGGAGCCGCGTCGGGCGGGGGAGTCGCCTACGACGCGCCCGACTACTCCGGCGGCGTGGTGCTCGTCCTCGGCGGCGAGGGCCGGGGTCTTCGCCGGCTCGTCGCCGAGCGCTGCGACGACCTCGTCAGTCTGCCCCTGATGGGCCAGGTCGGCTCGCTGAACGTGAGCGCGGCGGCGGCGGTCCTGATGTACGAGGTGTTGCAGCAGAGGGCTCGGCTTGACATGGAAACCTGAAAGCCCGTAGTCTCCCCCTCGCATCAGTGCAACCCTCGAGTTGACCCTGATGTTGTCATCTGCAGCTGGCGCCAGGGGAGGAGTGCGCCACTGAGCAAATCCTGCCTGAGCACTTTCGGGCAAGAAAGGAACCGCTCGTGGCCCCACAGACCTCCCGCTCTCAGCCTCAAGTCAGGGTTGACGATGGCTACCTGATCGCGTTGGCCAAGCAGGGCGACCCGGTTGCCTACAACCAGATCGTCAAGCGCTACCACGGCTTCGTGCGCCTCAAGGCGTCGTCCTACTTTCTCGCCGGCGGCGACAGCGACGACCTCCTCCAGGAGGGCCTGGTCGGCCTCTACAAGGCGGTCCGGGACTTTCGCAACGACCGGGAGTCGAGCTTCCGGAACTTCGCCGAGCTCTGCATCACCCGGCAGATCATCACGGCCGTGAAGACGGCCACTCGCAACAAGCACAGCCCGCTCAACCACTACGTCTCGTTCTCGGCCCCGGCCGGCGGTTTCGACGACGAGGCGCCGACCTTCGACGAGCTGATCGCCGGTCCGGCCGTCCAGGATCCGGCGAGCCAGGCGGTCTCCTCGGAGGAGCTGCGGTCGCTCGTGACGTGCCTGTCGACGGCACTCTCCGAGCTCGAGTCGAACGTCCTGTCGCTGTACCTCGACGGCTACTCGTACGAGCAGATCGGCGAGCGGCTCGACTGCGACACGAAGACCGTGGACAACGCCCTCCAGCGCGTCAAGCGGAAGGTCGGCGCCCACCTCGACGAGCGGATGATCCTCAGCTGACTGGCCGCGTCCCCGCCGGCCCTCAAGCCGAGGAGCAATTCTAACTCTCGACTTGAAGGTGAGGTCAGGTCGCCTTGAGCCCGAGGGCGGTGAGTGCCCCGGCTTCGGCTGCGTGATCGAGCGTGGTCGCCGGAACGCCGAGCGTGATCGGCTCGCTGCCCTGCCAGTTGGTCAGGGCGAGATCGAGCGCCTCGACGCGGACGCCGGCCTCCCCGACGAGGGCGTCGGCCCGTCGCTCGAGGGTCAGGCGGTCGCCGATCGCGAAGACCCGCTTGGCGGTTCGGGACGTCGTGTCGTCGTCGGTCAAAAGAAGCCCCGGCGCCCGCAGCTCGTAGAGGCCGATCCCGCCGAGTGTGACCAGCAGGTCGTAGCGTCCCTGCCGGCCGAGTCCGGGAAGCGACAGGCGTTCGAAGACGCGCTCGAAACGCCGCTCCGGGCTCCATCCGGAATCACCGGTGAATGCGGCACGCTGGGATCCTGCCGCCGCCGCCCACCGCCGATATGCGACCAGCGTGGCCTGCCCGCGAACAGGATCCAACGGGCTCCGCGGGCCCCGCTGCACCGATCCGAGCTGCGGCTCGTCACCGCTCGCCCACGTCGTGCGGGCCGCGTCGATCGACGCAAACGGATCGTCTGCCTCGAGCGGCGAGAGCATCACGATCTGGAAGGCAAGCCAGGTCGCCTGTTCGATGTCAGGCTCGCTCGAGACCTCCCCGTAGAGCCCCGGCGGGTCGCTCCCGAGCAGGGCGATCCGGCCGCTCGCGAAGCCGAGCTCCCGAGCCAGCTGGCGAGCCTCGACCTCGGCGCGGAGGCCGGGGACCAGCTGGCAGCGGTAGCCGTCGTCGACCGCACGGGCTTCCTGGCGGATCCGTAGACCGCCGCGGGCGGGCGCTCGCCTGGCGGGACCCGCGGCCTTTGGCGAGCGCTTTGCCGGGGTGCGGGCGCCACGCGTCGATTTGGTGGGAGTCGCGATGATCGTCGAGCGACAGATCGGACATTGTTCGATCAGGCCGCCGTGGCGGCAGAAGGTCGGCACAGTGAGGTCAGTGTAGATTCTGGGCGCGACCGAGGGCTTCTTGGTTTTCGTCCATCCGAGCTGGAGGTTCCATGAAGCGCATCCTCGTCGCGGCCGTCGGCAACGACTGGCTCCAGGACGACGGGTTCGGGCCGGCCGTGGCCAAGCGGCTGCTCGAGCGAGAGCTGGCCGACGGCGTCACGGTGACCGATTTCGGGACCGGCGGCCTGAATCTGGCCTACGAGGTGATGGCCGGTTACGACGCCCTGATCCTGATCGACATCAGCCGCCAGGGCCACCCCCCGGGAACGCTCTATGTGATCGAGCCCGACGAGGACGAGATCGACGCGGCGATCGCCGCGGGCGGGTCGTTCGACGTCCACGCGATGGACCCGACGTCGGTCCTGCGCTTCGTCAAGCAGGTCAGCGGAGAGCTTCCGTCGCGCGTCCTCGTGCTCGCCTGCGAGCCCGAGTTGGTCGTCGAGCACGTCAACGACATGGCGATCGGCCTGAGCGACACCGTCCGCGGCGCCGTCGGCCGGGCGGTCGACCTGGCGCTCGAGACGATCGCCGAGATCCAGGCCGCGTAGCGACGCCACCCCGGTTCCCGGGCCGCTCACAGGGGCGGGACGGTCGCCTCGTACTGGACCGCGCAGCTCGGCGCGACCAGACCCGTCTGCGGGGGTGTCCGCCCGTGGATCGTCCGGAACGACCGAAACGGCGCGAAGGCCGCGGCGGTCAACGTCGAATCCGAGATCACCAGATTGACGGCCGGCCCGGCGGCGACGGTCGGGGTCGCGGCGGCCTGGAAGGTCACCGTGCTCGTCCCCGGCGGGACGAGCAGCCGACGCTGGAGCGTCGTGGTCCTGCTCGAGGAGACCGTCCGCCGCTCGGTCGCCCCGCCGGGGAAGGTGATCAGCACCGGCAGGCGGCCGGGCAACCCGTTCTGCAGCGTTGCCGAGAACGACGCTCGGGCCGGCGCGCGGCCGGGGTTCGTCAGCTCGAGCTCGGCGGCGCCGGGACCGCAGGTCGCCTCGAGCGGGTCGAGCGTGGCCCGCCGGAGCGCCGCGATCGCGCCGGGCGAGGCGCTCTTGTCGAGTGCGGCGGCGTACGGCCGGAGGTCGACGAACCAGGCGTTGTCGAGGCTCGAGACGAGCGGAGCGACCCCGAGCAGCTGCCGCAGCCACTGCGCCACCCGCGGTGCGTCGGTCCCGTAGCCGCGCGGATCGACGTAGATCCCGCTGAAGCCCGCAGCCGCCGCTCCGGCGACGGCGAGGTTCAGGGGCTTGGCCGAGAGCGCCGACTCCCAGTCGGCCGGCCGGCCCTTGACCGCCGCGAAGCTGAAGTCGAGGCCTGTGGTGCTCAGGTAGGGCCGTAGCAGCTCGTAGCTCGTGCCGAAGCTCGTGGTGGATGTCGTCGGCACTCCGGCGACGTGGTAGCCCTCGGGGAACGGGACGTACGGCAGCTCGAGGACGCTCGAGCCCCGGGGTAGCCGGGCCTCGATCAGCCTGCCGAAGGCCTGGTCTGAGTCGTACTCGCGCGCAGCCGCCGAATAGCTGACGAGATAGAAGTTCGACGTCTCCTCGGTCGCGCCGATCCCGAGCACGACGATCAGCACCGCAGCCCATCCGATCGCCAGTCGGCGGCTGGCCGAGTCGGTCGGTCGACCTGCTCTGACCTCGTCGGCCGCCCTCCCCCGCAGGCGGCGGCGGGCGCCGTCGAGGAGGGTGCCGACGGCGAGGAAGGAGAAGAAGGCGATGAACAGGGACAGCCGGTTCCAGCCACGGAGATCCGGCGTGACGAAGTACGCGATCAGGGCCGAGACCCCCCCGGTCGTCCCGATCCCGAATGCCACGGCCGCCCCGAGTGCGGCCGGGCGCAGACGGGCCTGCCAGGTCAGCCGGCCGGCGCCGGCGACGCCGGCGACGCCGACGAGGGCGGTGAGGCCGACGACGCAGAGCACGAGGAAGCCGCCGGCCCCGACCACCCCGAGCGCCTCGTTGCACGACTCGCAGTACCCGGGCGACGTGGTCGCCGCGTAGTCGACGCTGACCTTCGTGAGCCCCGGAATCCGGTCGCCCTGGACGGGGAGGAGGAGGTTCGACAGCCGCAGGCCGAGCTGCTCGCTCTCGATCGGAGTCCGGGCGATCGCCGTGTTCGCGCCGTGCTCGGCTCCGTAGACGATGCTCGGGGCGAGGTTGAACGCGAGCGTCGCGCCGACCGCCAGGCAGACGACCGCGCCGCTCGCGAGCGCTGTGCGCCCGCGCCCGCCGACCACCGCGACGATCGTCGCCGCCGGGAGGAGGACCAGCGCGAAGCCGGCGTAGTAGAGGCCGGCCGAGCCGATCACGACGCAGGTCGCGAGGGTCGCCACCGACCGGCCACTGAGGTGGGCGAGCCAGCGCCGGCCGGCCTTCGTCCGACCGGCGAAGACCGGCTTGCCGGTGACCAGGGCGACAAACAGGTAACACGTCAGCGGGACCGAGTAGTACGCCGAGAGGAGGAGCTGGGACTCATGGCGGTAGAAGTGGTAGGGCAGCAGCGAGAACAGCACCGAGCAGACACTCGCCGGAGCCGGTGACACGTCGAGCCGGCGTAGCGCGTAGTACGCGGCCAGCCCGGTCAGGGGGAAGGTCAGCAGGAAGAAGAGGTTTGTTACGACCGCCCAGTTGGAGGTGAACAGCCCGAAGACCTTGATCATCAGGAAGTTGAGGTTGTCGGCCCCCTGGGGGAAGTCGTAGAGCTGTGCTCCGAACGGGGCCCCGAGGTTCGGGTTGGTCTGATACCAGCCGTGATCGAGGATTCCCTTGACGAGCATGAAGTAGAACTTCGAATCGTCGATCTGCGTGTAGCGGAGGGGAACGCCGAGGTCGGCCTTCCACAGCTCCATCGCGAGAAACGCCCCGAGCAGGGTCAGCCCCGCGGTCGCGAACGCACCGGCGGCAGTCGATCGACGCCGGCGCTGGCCTGCACCCGGCGGCGAGTCGCTCATCCGCGCCGGGCCCGGGGCGTAGGGTCTCGGCGCCACGGCACGGCCGCAGGATATCCCGGCGCCGGGCCTGCGCGGCCCGGGGGAGGGGGGCTCGGGCAACTCATCGGGTGTTATGCTCGCCCTCCCTGCGGCGGCCGCTCGCCCGGCCGCGAACGCCGTGCTTCGAACAGGCATCCTCCACGAAGATCGCCGCCGCCCGCCGATCGACGTGTCTCGACCGACGGTGGTCATCGCCGCCGGCGCGGTCTCCCTGGCCGGACTCCTCGTAACCGGGCTGCTGGTCGTCGGGGCGAGCGCCGGCCGGCCGAGCATGCTCTCCCCGCCGACCCACTCCCGGATCTTTCCGGCCTGGCTGGCCGGTCCACTCCACGGCATCTGGTCGCTCCCGTTGACCAACACCGGCCTGGGCGTGGCGTTCACGGCGGCGATCGGCGCGATGTACGCCTTCTACCTGGTCGCCTTCCTCTGCGCCCCGTACCTGCGCCGACGGTGGACGATCGCGGCGATCGTCGCGGCTCACGTGATCTTCTTCGTCTCGCCGCCGCTCGTCCTCACAGACGTCTTCAACTACCTCAACTACGGGCGCATGGAGATCGCCCACGGCCTCAACCCGTACGCGACGATCCCGGCGCTCGAGCCCCACAGCGACCCGGCGTTCGCGATCAGCAACTGGCATCACCTGCTCAGCCCGTACGGGCCGCTCTTCACGTTCTTCACGTTCGCCCTCGTCCCACTCGGCGTGGCGACGTCGTTCTGGGTCTTCAAGGCCTCCCTGATGCTCGTCAGCCTGGCCAGCATCTGGCTCGTCTGGCGCTGCGCCGAGCTCCTCCACCGCGACCCGCTGAAGGCGATCCTCCTGGTCGGGCTGAACCCGCTCGTTCTGGTCTGGGGTCTCGGTGGGGACCACAACGACTTCTTCATGATGCTCTTCGTCATGGTCGCCGTCTACCTCCTCCTGCGCTCGAGATCGCAGGGCTTCGCGAGCGCCCTGACAGTTCGCGGCGACCTCTTTGCCGGGCACCGGCCGAGCCGGCGGGCGCGTCCGGCTCGAGGCCGGCGCGGGCGCCCCGGCGCCTGGCTGGGCGGAGCGGGAGCCCGGCGGGTGGTACCCGGACGGTCGGGCGCCCTCGGCGAGGTCCTCGCACGGGCTCGCTGGCCGGTGCCCGCCGGGCGGCTCGCGCTCGCCCGCGGCTGGCTGGGAGCCGAGGCGGCCGCGGTCCCCCTGCCGTCGGGATCGGGGTCCGGATCGCCGGCGTCCGCGGTCGAGGGAGCAAGCCTGGGTCTGAGGACCCGCCTGCGTGACGCGCTCCCGGCGCAGCTGGTAATCGCGCGCGAGGAGGCACTCCAGTTCGGTTGTGGCCTGGCCCTGGTCTGCGCGATCGCGATCAAGCTGCCGGCCGCGATCCTCCTGCCGATCGTCTTCGTCGTCTCGGGCCACCGCCGGTGGCTGCTCGCCGGAATGGCCGGGGCCGGCGTCGTCATGGTGCTCGCGAGCCTGGTCGCCTTCGGCCCCCATCTCCCGGATCTGGGCACCCAGAGCAGCCTCGTGACCGATGTCGGTCTGCCCAGCCTGTTCGGATACGGGCTCGGCCTCGGTGGGGAGACGGTCGGCCTCCGGGCAGTGCTCGTGATCACCCTCGTGATCGCCGTCGCCGTCTGCGCCCAGTGGGCCCGCCGGCGCAGCGGTGACTGGATTGCGCCGGCCGGCGTGGCCGTCTTCGTGCTGCTCGCCACGCTGAGCTGGCAGGCACCGTGGTACGTGCTCTGGCTGCTGCCGTTCGCCGCCCTGACCCGGCGGGCGCACCTCCGGGTGGCCGCACTGGTGTTCGGCGTCTACCTGATCGTCGCGTTCGTCCCGGCGATCGACATCACGCCCCCGGGCTCGCCGCTCCAGCACGCTCAGGCCCGCGAGACGGCACGCCTGGTCCACTGAGGACGGAGCGCCGGGTCTGACGGGCAATCTGGCCGGCCGGCGGCGGGCGCGGTATCGTCGACCTGATGACGAGCGTCGGGCGCTACGCGAAGATCACGGCCAGGGCGGGTCGGGGAGACGCCCTCGCGGACATCTTGCTCGAGGTCGCGCGGGGTCTACAGGAGGCCGCCGGATGCCGGCTCTACGTGATCAACAGGGCACCGGGCGAGCCCGACGTCGTCTGGGTCACCGAGCTCTGGCGCAGCCAGGAGGACCTCGACGCGGCGCTCGCGACCGACGAGGCGAAAGCCGGCATGCCGGCCGTGCTCGAGCTGGTCGAGCCGGGCGGCTTCGAGCGGATCGACGTCGAGCCGATCGGCGGCGCCGGCTACCCGCTGGGTGCGACCGGGCACGCGATCGTCAACCTCGATGACGTCGAGGACATGGCGCCGAGGTTCGGCTACGGCGAGACCGGCGAGGCGCGTTTCGCGCGGACGGCGCTCGGCGCCGTGACGACCGGCCTCAGCCTCCAGCGGTTGGCCCCCGGCGCCCGCCAGGCGTTCGGCCACGACCATGGCGTCGACGAGGAGATCTACGTCGTGCTCGAGGGAGCCGGCCGGGTGGCGATCGACGACGAGGTCCGGTCGATTCGCAAGCTCGACGCGATCCGCGTCGCCCCGGGGTCGACCCGGGCATTCGAGGCCGGGCCGGGCGGACTCGAGATCCTTGCGACCGGGTCGCATCGCCCGGGCGATGCGAACCTGCGGATGGGCTACTGGCCTGACGAGTGAGGCGGGCCTGGTCCGAGCAGCTCGGCGGTGAACGCCGGCCAGACCTGCGGGTCATGTCCCGGGAGCCGTCGCAGGCTCTCACGCGCGGCGATCTCCTTGAGGCGCAGGAGCGAGGCGAGTGGGACGTCGGGCGTGCAGTGCACGAAGCCCCCGGGGCCGGGCCTCCTCGTCGATGTTGCGCTGGAGGTCTGGTCGAGCGCACCCCGCTGGACGTGTACCGGGACGTGACGCGGAAGCAGCCGCAGGCCGCCGGCGTGGTCGTTGTGGAGATGTGAGAGATAGACCTCGACGAGCTCGCCAGGCCCGACGCCGTGCCTGGCCAGGGCGGCGATCATCGGCTCGTCGACGCCGGGCGGGAGCAGCGGGACGATGTCGTGGTTGCGGCCGTGGAGCCGCTCGTAGAGCCAGATCCCGGATCAGCGCGGTGTTGACGGCGGTGCGGCGCCGCTCGAGACCTCCTCGCCCGGACTCATCGCGCCACGAGCAGGTCGACCTCGACGAGGGCGCCGACCGCCAGTCCGTCCACCGCCACGCACGTTCGGGCGGGCAGGCCGGCGGGGAACCACCGCTCGTAGGCGGCGTTGAACGCGTCGAAGAGTTCCATCGAGACGAGATACGCGCGGGCATGGAGGACCCGGCCGAGGTCGGAGTCGCAGAGCTCGAGGACGCGGGCGAGGTTGCGCATCACCTGATCGGTCTGCTCGGCCACGCCGCCTAGGGCCAGGGCTCCGCTGGCCGGGTCGATCGGCATCTGGCCGGTCACGCAGAGCAGGCCGTTCGCCTCGGTCGCGTGGGCGTAGGGGGCGACCGGGTCGGGGACGCCGTCGGCCGCCGTGAACGTCCAGCGCTTCACGCGAATCGCGGAAACATCGCCTTCGCGACGCTCGCGTGCACGCCCTGGCGGCCGTCGACGACCTGGGTCACCGTGAAGTCGCAGGCGACGCTGAGCAGCGAATAGGCATCGTCGCGACTGAGGTCGTAGCGGTCGCCGAGGACCTTGAGGGTCCGCCGGCTGGCCGCGAGCATCGCCTCGTCGAGGTCGTCGCCGAAGCCGTGGACGAGGAGGTGGGTGGCGTCTTCGAGCACCGGCACCGTATACGGCAGGTCGCGGCGGATGACCAGCTGGATCAGGCCGGTAAGCGAGGACTCGAGCGCCGTGCCACTGACCTCGCCGTCGCCCTGGGAGACGTGCGGGTCACCGATCGAGAGCATCGCCCCCGGGACTGCCACCGGGTAGTGCATCCGCCCGCCGGCGCCGATCCGCCAGTTGTCGATGTTGCCGCCGTGGTCGCCCGGCGGGATCGAGCTCGTCCGCCCGGGCGTGGCCGGGGCGACGCCCATCGTGCCGAAGTGCGGACGCAGCGGCACCTGCACGCCCGCGAGCGCCGGCTGCCTCGACTCCGGGTCCGGGGCGACCACGGTGCCGGGCGCGTCATACAACGGGCTGGCCGTCCAGTCGTAGGCGAACAATGCCCGGGCGAGCCGGGCCTGCGGGTCGAACCTGTAGATCGTCACCCGCTCCTTGCCGAGGTCCCGGTAGAGGTGTCCCCAGTGTGCGGCGAGGTTCGACCCGTACGGAAGACGCGGCTCGGCCGACAGGATGCGAACCTCGAGGACGTCGCCCGGCCGAGCCCCGTCGACCGCGATCGGCCCGGTCAGCAGGTGTGGTCCCGGGCCGCGGTCGTCGACGCCGGCGAAGATCGCATCGATCGCCTCGTCCATCATCAGGTCGGGCGCGTCACCGGCATGGTGGGTGATCGCCTCGACCCGGACGATGTCGCCTGAGCGGACGGTCAGGACCGGCGGGAGCGCCGGGTCGAAATAGCCCCAGTGGACGGTCTCCGGCAGGGCCGGCAGGTTGTGGATGCACGGGGCGATTGGATCCAATTTTGCGGGAACTATATCCGTGGGTCGGTAGCCCCGGCCTGGGCCGCGAGCTCGTCGAAGCGGCGGCCGACGAGGTCCCCGGCCCGGCGCACGTGGGCGACCATCGCTGCCCGAGCGCCGGATCCGTCGCGGGCCTGGATCGCACGCAGCACCCGCCGATGCTGGTCAACATTCTCGATCAGCAGCGCCGAGTGGCCTGCGAGCGCCGACCATGTCAGGTTCCGCGGGAAGCTCGTGTGGAGATCCTCGATCGTCGTCGCCAATCGGCGGTTGCCGGCGGCGTCGAGGATCGCCACGTGGAATAGGTCGTTGGCCTCCTGCCAGTCTGGGCGCTCGTGTCCGGCCGGCTGCGTCGGCCGGGCGACCTCGGACTCGATCAGGCGCTCGAACAGGCCTGCCGCCTGCGTCAGCCGGTCGAGCTCGGCATCCCGGGCCCACTCGGCGGCGAGCTCGGCCGCGAAGCCCTCCAGCTCGGCCCGGACGTCGTACGCCTCGCGGATGTCGCGTGCCGTCGGTCCGCAGACGAGGGCCCCGCGGTGGGGATGGAACTCGATCAGCCCACGCGCCTGGAGCGCGCGGAGGGCTTCGCGGACCGGCGTTCGGCTGACACCGAACTCGGCGGCCAGGCGCTCCTGACGCAGCCACGAGCCGGTCGGGAGAGCGCCCGAGAGGATCAGGCTCCGGAGCTCGTCGGCGAGGGCCTCGACGCCGGCCATCGTCAGGCTCCCGCGAGCAGGGCGACGGCGACGCCGACGCCGATGCAGACGACGCTCGCCCGGAGCATCGCCGGCGGGATGCGCCGCGCGGCCGACGCCCCGACGTGCCCGCCGAGCAGGCTGCTCGGAGCCATGATCAGGACGCCGGGCCAGGAGACGGGGAGGATGACGATGAAGAGGGCCGCCGCGAGCGCGTTGACGACCAGCGCGAGGTAGGCCTTCAGGGCGTTGAGGCGAGGAAGCGTCTCGGCGACCAGGACGCCGAGCACGGCAAGCAGGATCACGCCGAGGCCGGCGCCGAAATACGCCCCGTAGGCACCGGCGCCGAGCACCGCCAGTCGGACCGGGACCTCGCTGGGTGGGCGCATTCCCCGTCGCCGGCCGACCCACCCGGCGAGCGGCGGCTGGAACGCGAGCAGGATGCACCCGAGCAGGAGCAGGAAGGGGACGACCGCGCGGAACGTCGCGACCGGGCTGACCTCGAGCAGGACGACCCCGACCCCGGCGCCGATCGCCGCCGTCGCGCCGAGCGTCCGCATCGCCGGGCGCTGACCGTGGAGATCAGAGCCGAAGCCGCGGACACCGCCGAGGTAGCCGGGACAGAGGGCGACGGTGTTGGTCACGTTGGCGCTCAGTGCCGGCAGCCCGGCCACGAGGAGCGCGGGAAACGAGATGAGCGATCCGCCCCCGGCGGCGGCGTTGATCGCCCCGGCGAGTCCGCCGGCCCCGATCAGGAGGAGCACATGACCAAGGGTGAGCGACACGGATCGTATCCAATCACAGAACGATAATATCCAATCAGTGGGTGGGGCGGGAGGATGCCTGCTCGGTTGAGCTGACCAGGACCCTCGCACTAGACCGGGATTCGAAATCATGGCTCGATGACCGGCTCAACGAGAAGTAGCCTCTCCCTGGCGCTCGCTTCTCAGCATCGCGTCCCCCGGGCGGGAGCCGAGCAGGCATCTGTCCCGGGCCGCAGCGGCCGCGACGAGAACCCAAGAATCCGCCGGCTCGCGACAAAGGCCGCCGGCGGCGCCTGCCTGTCGCGCCGAGGAGCAGCGATCGGCGGGTCAGACCGCGAAGCCACGCGAGGACACCGGCAGGCCCGGGCTTGGCGCTGCACGAACGGCGAGCACGCTACCCGCGTGGCGGACGTGCCTACCGCGGTCAGGGTACGCGAGCGACAGCGTGGCGCTCTGTCGCCGACTCTGGTCTGCGGGCCTTCAGCGATGCGTAGAGCCCGCCCATCGGCTTTTTTGCCGCCGGCCGGTGGATGCCGGTGTGCTTGACATCGATGAATCCCGCGGCCCACGGCCAAGCCTTGAGGCAACTGAGGTTCGCATGCCACCAGTTGAACTGAGTTATCAGCGGCTCGCAATGCGCGACCGGGCGCCGCGGCGAGAGGATCGTGTCCCGGACTGAGAATGTCTCGAGCATCAACAGCTCGCCGCCCGGCTTCAGGGCCCCCAACGCTCGCTCGAGCGCCCGGACGGGATCACGAAGGTGTAGGAGGATTGCGCCGAGGAAGATCACATCGACTGGGCCGCCGATGATCTCCGGCGTCAGGTCGTACACGTCGCACTCGACCCGCCGAACCTTCGAGCCGAGCACTTCAGAGGCCAAGCGGAAACCCCGGCCGAGCCGGATGTCCCACTCATGCATGCGCCGCGTCAGCTCTGGCCGGTTGATTGGCGGCCACTCGGCGGCGTCGAGGCGCGCCACGTCGATCGCGAGGCTCTCGGCTCCGCGACGCTCCATCTCGAAGGCCCAGAACCCGTCGAACGTCCCGACATCGAGCGTCCGCCGCCCGGCCAGGTTCTCCGGGAGGACTCTCTTCGCCGTGGACCGAAGATCCACGTTGCCCGGGGTGAGCACGCCAGGAGCCAGCTCGAGCGTGTGGTACCAGTGCGGGTTCGCGGCGACTGCCTCGCGAGCGCGGGCGACCCTCTCGGTTTCGGCGGTCGGGCCCATCGGCTGGAGCCTAGCTGGCGAGTACGAGCCCCCGGGACTCCGCCGTCGCGTCCCGGTCCGAACCAGCTCGTGGGGTCGGCCGCGCCGGGCCGCATCTGGCCAGCCTCGATCGATAGGCTCGCGGCGTGACGGTGGCAGGCAACCGCGATCCGGCGGCCGAGCGAGGGTTGCGCGACGAGGTCGCGGCAGTCAAGTGGTTCCACACGATTGAGCTCGCCCCTGGCCTGACAACCCCTGGGCTCGACCCCACGCATGAGCGCCTCGACATTCTCAAGATGCCGGAGAGCCTCGCCGGCAAGAGCGTCCTCGACGTTGGAGCGTGGGACGGGTTCTTCTCGTTCGAGGCGGAGCGCCGCGGCGCCAAGCGAGTCGTCGCCGCCGACAGCTTCGCGTGGAACGCGGACAACTGGAGCAACAAGAACGGATTTGAGTTGGCCCGCCGAACGCTGGGCTCTTCAGTGGAGGACGTCGAAGTCGACGTAATGGACCTCTCGCCCGAACACGTTGGGCAGTTCGACCTCGTGCTGTTTCTGGGCGTCCTCTACCACCTTCGTCACCCGTTGCTTGCCTTGGAGCGCCTCGCCAGCGTGACGACAGATCAACTCATCTTGGAGACCCACATCGACCTGACCTGGACCCGGCGGCCGGCCATGGCCTTCTACCCGGGGCTCGAGGTGGGCTGGGATCCCACCAACTGGTGGGGTCCGAATCCCGAGGCAGTGGTCGCCATGCTCAAGAGCGTCGGCTTCACCGACGTTCGGGTCGTCACACCTGACACCTGGCCGTACCGACTGGGCCGCATGGCACGCCGCACGCCGCAGGCTCTCCGCTTCATGGCGGAGCACCACGTCTTCCCGATCGGGCGCCTCGCGCAAGGCCGGGCCGTGTTCCACGCTCGCAAGTAGCCACCAGGCCACTTGCCGGGCGAACGTGTCGCGGATCCCGGATGCGACCAACCGGTTCGGACGCTCAGTCCTCGATGGAGGTCACTGACGCGGCCCACGGCACGGGGCCCGGCGGTTGGTTGGCGGGCCTCGTCGTGTACAGGCCAAACCGCGATCCCGGGTGGACCCGGTGCAGCCGAGTCCGGACGAGGTCGAAGCGGTCGCGCGGCGGACGGTCGACCTGGCCGGCGAGCTCGGTGTTTCCAGAGATAGGGCAGGACCGTTGGTTACTCGACCGGACCCCTACTTCGGCCGGTAGATGAGCCCCTGGGTTCCGGTCGAGAAAGTCGTCGCGTCGGTGAGGGTGAGGTCGAATGGCGCCGTGCCGTCGAACAGCGCGCGACCTGAGCCGAGCACGACGGGATGCACGACCAGGCGGTATTCGTCAACGAGTCCGAGTCGGACCAGGGCTTGGGCGAAGGACGCGCCCCCGTGAGCGAGCAGGTCTTTGCCGGACTCGGCCTTGAGAGCAGCGATGTCGGCCGCGAGGTCGCTGCCGAGGAAGCGTGTCTTGTCCCAGCCGGGCGCCGGCGCGGTCGTGGGTTCGTGCGCCAGGCTGCCGGACCTGGAGAAGACGATCTTCGGGATGGCATTCATCGGCGCAGCGAGCGGGTCGGTGGAAGTGGGCCAGTATTCGACCATGCTGGCGTAGGTGCGCCGACCCATGAGGTGCGCACCCGCCTGCCAAAGGGCCTGCTCTACCCAATCGATGCCCTCGGGACTCCGGGTGCGCATCATCCAGTCGAGCTCGCCTTCGGGTCCTGCGACGTATCCGTCGAGGCTCATCGACATCCTCAACACCAGTCGTCTCACTGGACATCTCCTCCGTGTTTGATCTGGGCGAACCTCTCGGGGCTGTCGGACCAGCCGTCCCGCATGCAGACATCCGTCATTCCCTGGTTCCTTCCCGGTCGCGTGGTCTGGACGACGAGACCGGAGCTGACGCCGAAACTCATCGGCGCGGTCGCAGCCCAACGCCTGTAAGGCAGCGGGCGCACCAAGCGCCGGTCGGCCCGCCAGTTGGGTTGGGTCGCGCGCCGCCGCCGATGACGCGTCCGTCCTTGATGCTCAGGAAGGTGCTCCGGATCCCTCTCAGCAGTCGATCGCCAGCAGTACCCGGCCCGAACAACGGCGACGACGACGAAGCGCCCCACCTGTCCCACGACGCCGGCGATGTCGTCGTGGAGTAGTACGCCTACCAGCGTCTCCTGACCCGGTTGAAGACGACGATCCGCTCGTACGCCGAGCGACCGGTCTGGGTCGCGGCCAGCCCGACTCGCAGCTCGTCCCGGCGTTCCAGCAGGCGCCTCCCGGCCCGGTTCAAGGCCAACCGCACGGTCTTCCGGTGCCCGGCCGGGACGGTGACCGTTCGGGTGCCGAGCGCGATCCGTTGCCTGCGGGTCGATCCACGCTTGGCGGCGGCGGCGAGAGCAATCGGCTTGCCGTCCGTGATCGTCTCGACCTCACTGAGGCTCAGCGTGACCCCGCATGATCCGGGGGACGGGCCGACGCACGAGACGACGACGACGGCGTCCGTCCCGCTCGTGCCAGGGTCGGCGACTGACGCCCGCCGCGCCGTGGGACCCGGCGACGGGGAGCCCGGCGTTGAGCCCGAGCCGGGGCCCGAGCCCGAGCCCGAGCCCGAGCCCGAGCCAGAGCTCGGCGAACTGCTCGCTCCGGGCGCCGTTCCGGGCGTCGAGCCTCCCGACGAGCCTGCGCCTGCGGCGGATGGCGACCCGACCGCGGCGCTCGCCGCGGACGTGGCCGGCAGGCTCGGTCCCGACCCGTCGCTCGCGACCTCCTCGACGCGGATCGCGAAGCCGGCGTCCTCGGCCACGGTGAGCGTGTAGCTGCTGGTCGTGTCCGCCGTGGGGGTGCAGTAGTTCCCGGCCGCGTCGCATCGCAGCCAGAGGTACGAGTATCCCGTCGGCTGGCGTGACCACGCTCCGTGCTGCTCGGTCAGGGTGACCCCGGCTGTAGGGCTTCCGGAGATCGTCGGTGGCGAGACGTTCGCGAGCGTCGGCACGTTGTTCTCGATTCCGGTGACCTCGTAGCCGTCGTCGTCCACGGCGGTGCACTGGCTTCTCGACGGACAATCCACCGCGAAGAGGGCATAGGAATCGGCCTGCTTGACGATCGGAGGGGCCGATGACGACGGATCGAAGGTGATCGCCTGACCGTTGTCGTCGACCGCTGTGCACCGATCGACCGACGGACACGCGACGGCGTTCAGGGCATCGAAGACGCTGGTGTCGATCGTCTGGGTCGTGATCGCCGCGGTGTCGGTCGGCGCAACCGGGTCGAAGGTCGTCTCCCTGCCGGCATCGGAGACCGCCGTGCACTGGCTGGTCGACGGGCACGAGACGCCGGTGAAGTCAGTGAGCCCGTACGGGAAATACACCTCGTAGGCCGGCGACGCCGGATCGAAGGTGACCTCGCCGCCGCTGCCGTCGACTGCGGTGCATTGCGCGGTCGACGGACACGCGATCCCCGACAACGCGGATCCGTCGATCTGCGTGGGCGTGACACCCGTCGCGGGGGCGGACGGATCGATCGTGTACGCCTGACCCTGGTCGTCGACGATCGTGCACTGGACGGTCAACGGACACGCCACGCCGGTCAGGACCTGGGTAGCCGAGAACCCGGACGGCCCGGCCGCGCCCGGGTCTTGCGGATCGAACGTCGTCTCGTAGTCGTACTCGGCGATCGCCGTGCACTGGTCCGCGGAGGCGCAGGCCATCGCCTCGAGCGGGTCGTTGTAGTTCATCGGGTCGATCAAGGCGGGCACCGGAGTGCCCGGCGCGAGCGGATCGAACGAGACCTCCTGGCCGGCGTCGTCGATCGCCGTGCACTGGCCAGCCGTCGGACACGCGAGACCGAACACGGCCCCGCCGGCCGTGTGATCGACCGTCGCCGGCGTCGCGCCGCCCGCAGACGTCGGGTCGAACGTGATCTCGTGACCGATCCCGTCGACCGTCGAGCATTGGGTGGTCGACGGGCACGAGACGGACGCGAGCCGGTCGTGGAGGACGTCGCCCGCATCGACGGCGACCATCGTCGGAGTGTCGGGCCCAGCCGGATCGAAGGTGACCTCGCTGCCGTCCTGATCGACTGCCGTGCATTGGCCGGTCGACGGGCAGGCCAGCGCCTCCAGCGTGAAGCCATTGGAGTCGACGCTCGTCTCGGTCGGTGACCCCGGCGAGCGCGGGTCGAACGTCACGACGCCGCCGGACGAGTTGGTCGTCGTGCATTGACCGATCGTCGGGCAGGCGATCGCGGTCACCCCGCCGTCACCCGACCGCGGGTCGGGCTGGACGTCGCCGACAGTGCGGGCCTGCGGCGTCGACGGATCGAACGTGACGACGACTCCCGAGCCTTCGACCGCCGTGCACTGGCTGACCGACGGGCACGCGACGCCCGTGATCTCGATCGCGGAAGCCAGCGAGACCGGCGCCGGCGTGCCGGGCGATTGCGGGTCAAACGTGACCTCGCTACCCTCGTTGCCGACGGCCGTGCACTGCGAGACCGAGGGACAGGCGACCGCCGTCAGTTCGTCGACCTGATCGACAGCGACCGGAGTCGGCGTTCCCGGAGCCGACGGATCGAAGGTCACCTCTTCGCCGATGTAGTCGACCGCCGTGCACTGGCTGGTCGACGCGCAGTCGACGCCGCTGATCTGCCTACCGCCGGCGACTATCGTCGGGACGGCCCCACCGGGTGATGACGGAGCGAAGCTGACCTGCTGCCCGTCGTCGTCGACGGCCGTGCACTGAGCGGTCGACGGACACGCGACGCCAGCCAGCGGCGGCGCGAGGGTGCGGTCGACGGGAGCCGGCGCAGTCCACACGAGCACGGCGTGCGCCCCGGCCGGGAAGCCGAGCAGCAACACCCAGGCGAGCATCGCCAACGACAGGAAGCACAACACGCCGACTCGGCGCGAACCGCCGACACTGCTCCTCATCGCGTCGCTCTCATCGTGCTCCTGGTCGTGTGACTCTCAGGGTGGTCTGATCGTGCGAGTGTCGTCGACGTATTCCGAACGCTCGACGTCACAATCGTCGTCTTTGAGTTCATACCCCCTACTGGGTCGAGTGGCGAAACCTAACGTGCATCGGCAAATCCTGGCGGCGGCATGAGCCGCTCGGGCCCTCGCCCGGCAGGGCGGACGGTACTCGCGGAATGTCCGCAACACCAAGGCAGACCCCACGATCACGCTGACCAGCCTGCGGTCGGGCAGTCGAGAGTCCCGGCCGGGCTGGAGGACGCGGCAAGACGGGGTGCGCGAGAGCCCCGATCCGCTCTGAGACGCTCGATACTCATCCGGTCTGCTCCCTGGCGGCGTGGTCGGCGTGGTCGGTGGCGCCGCTCGCCGGGCCGAGCAGGTTCGCCGGGTTTTCGGGAGAGCCGGAGAGGGGACTCGAACCCCTGACCTATCGCTTACAAGTCGACGGCTCTCTTTTGCTCGCTATTCGGAACTACCTGCAAATCGCCACGTTCTGACCTTCTGGCGACTCGCACGCTCCTCGATTTCGGTCGATTTAGGCCGAAATAGGGTGGGTTAAGGCCGACGAGGGCATCCGTCGGCCTTGACGAATCGGCGAGGAGGGGCGGCCCGGCGCGGTCGGGACGGCGGAGGCTTGATCCGCCGGACGGCACCTCGAGCTGCTCCATCTGCGTGGCGAGTCGCCGCCGGTGCCTTGAGCGACAGGAGGGGATCGGCGTCGCCGACGAAAGGGTCGGGGTCGCGCCGTTCGAGGCCCCCTTGCGGGATTTCCAGCCGGACGGGTCTCATGCCGAGTGGCTGGTTATGCCGACATCGGCATAACGGGTCTATCGGGACGACCACGGGTCCGGCGGCGCCGGAGTCGCGATCCGACGGCGCGTCGAACCGGCCAGGGTTTGCGCTTACGACACGCGACCGCCGGCGCCGCTGGCGCTTTGACATTGGCCCTGCACGTGGCTTGCCGTTTGACCGTGCGCCCGATGCCGCCCGAGCTATCGCAGGGTCTCGTCGAGCAGGTTGAGCACGGCCCGCCAGGCGCGAGCCGCGTGGGCGGCGTGGTAGCCGACGCCCGGAAGTTTCGGGATTCGGTGGGCGTCGCCCTCGGCGAGGGACCCGTCCGGGTTCATCGGCGGGTGGTGGAACGCGTGCTCGGCGCCCCCGTAGATGACGAGTTGCCAGTCGGCGCGCGCTGTCTGCATCGCCGCGGCGAAGGCGGCGCGGTCGGCCGGCCCGACGAGCGGGTCCTCGGACCCGACGCAGATCAGGACGGGGCACCCGATGTTGCGGGCGCTCGCCGGTTCCGGGTTGGCGAGCACGGGGTTGACGGCGGCGATCGCCCGCAGGTCGGCGCCTTGCAGGCCGAGTTCGAGCACGATCGTGCCGCCGGTGCCGTAGCCGACGGCGGCCACTCGCTCCGGGTCAACCCGCGGCTGGTCGAGGAGCACGGCGAGCGCGTCCCGGCCGATCGCTCGCATCCGCTGCCGGTCGGCCAGCAGCGGCCCCAGGAACGCCATCGTCTGCGCAGGGTCGGAGAACCAACGACCGTGGTAGTCCATTGCGAAGGCGGCGTAGCCGTGCTCGGCGAGTCGGTCGGCCCGGTCACGCTGGAAGTCGTTGAGCCCGATCCCCTCATGGCCGAGCAGCACGCCGGGGCAGCGCCCTTCCCCATCGGGGAGCGCCAGCCGGCCCGTCAACGTCAGGCCGTCGAGCTCGCACTCGACACTGACCGATCGCGTCCCGCTCACGCGGACAGACCGTACAGCTTCCGCCGGGACGCCGCGCACGCCGAACCCGCGCTCTCGGCGTTCGTCGGCGCCGACCGCGGCGGCGAGCCGATCACGGTCGACGACGCTCAGGACCTCCTGCTCGTCCAGCCTGCGTGCGCTGGGTTCCTCGGCCAGGAACGCACGCGAGTGCCGGCTGGTCCAGGCTCGTCCACCACCAGGTATAACGTCGGTAGCGTCCTGGCTTCAGCACCAGCGGGTCCGCGACGAGGAAGGGCTCGCGCGCCAGCAGAACCTCCCCGCGGCTGGTCGGCCGTCTGGCCGTCGCCGACCAGCCTTTCGCGCGATGCAGCAGCGTGGAGGACGGCTGTTTCCTCGCGCGCCGCGGGCTTACAATGTGCCGTGCGATGTTCTTGCTCGTGACAGGCGCGAGCGGCGCCGGAAAGTCAACGGTGCGTCGGCTTGTCGCTCCGGCCTTGGCCTCCACAATCGAGTGCGTCGAACTCCACGACATCGTCAGTGTGCCGGCCCGTCCGGATATCGCGTGGCGCCAGCAGGCGGCAGAGGCCGTCGTTCGGCGCGCGTTGGAGCTTCAAGCCGATCGCCGTCACCTGTTGCTGTCCGGTGACCCGGTCGCCCCGGGGAGGTCCTCGCCGCGCCGTCGGCCGTCGCGCTGAGCGCCGTCGCGGTCTGCCTGCTCGACGTCAGCCCGGACGCGCAAGCGGCACGATTGGCTCGCCGCGGCGACGACCCGGCGGTGCTGCAACCATCACCACGCATTCGCTGCCTGGATGCGCGGCCACGCTCGCGATCCTCGCCACATGCCGCACGTCCTGAGCGCCAACGGGTGGGCAGCGACGCGCTGGGAGCGATGGACCGGGCTCGATCCCGCCACCAGCAACTGGGGCATGGAGGTGCTCGACACGTCCGAGCGTTCTCAGCGCAGGTCGCGGCCGAGGTCGCGACCTGGTGCCGCCGCGCAATCAATGGCCAGGCGCCTCTACTGCATGCGGGGGGCGGTCTGGATCGTGCGTCACAAACCCATCGTCTGCGGGACAGACTCGCGCCGGTCGGGGGCCTGCGGCGCCCGGCTGGGGTTCGGGCTACGGGACGCCCGCCGCTGCCCAGTTCACGCGAAAGCGACAGTCAGGGCGCGTGGGCGCGCAGCCAGTCTCCGAGCGGAAACTCTGGACCGTCGAGCCCGCGCCAGTAGTCGGTCTCCATGGGTTGTCCGCTGCGATCCGGGGCAGAAGCCCCGCGAACTCCTCGAGATTGGCTCGGGCGTCGACATCAAGCCGCTCGCTCGCGGACGCGAGCACCAGTCCGGCCATAGCAGACTGTTGTGCTGGCGTCAGATGGTCGTCGCGGTAGATCCGCATGAACTCCTCGAACCGGTCGCGGCTGCCGTTGACGATGCCCCAATCTTGGGACTCGTCCATGAGACCGAGGCGAGCCGACAGCAGGCTAATCGCGTCTCGCGCCGTCATCCACCGCTAGCGTCGCAGACTGTTGCTTCGAGGTCAGCGCGGCCGTGCTGCAGCGAATCGCGCACCGCCCCCGGCGCAACCTATTGGTAAAGGCGGCTGCTCCGCGCGATGATCGACAGCTGGACGGCCTACGAGTCGGCGGCCTGTACCTCGTCGACATGGAAGTACGCGACCGTCCTGGCGCCCTCAGTGATCACGACCACACTGCCCGGCCCAATCTCCTGGGGCCAACATTTTCGGCGAACGGCCACCAACCGGTTGCGCCGGAGCCAGTCGCCAGCTTTGAAGCCCGCACGCCAGAAGGACGCCAAGTCATTGTCGATGGTGGACGGTGGGACGAACCCCGTGACGGGGTACTCGCTCGCCGTCGGCGGTCCCGACAGGCGACCGCCCTGCTCCGGGGTGAGCCTGACAACTTCGCCTTCGAACGTCACGCCGTTCACACCCGGAGCATCTCACGAGCCCGAGTCGTCGTTGCTGCTTCGCGCGAGCAGCAGCCGTGTGTCCGAGGGTGTGCTCAGCCCCAGAAGATGGCGGTCGGGTCTCGATCGACCTCGTCGAGCAACGTAATGATGCTCGACGACGGGGCGGTGAAGTCGTACCGGTGCCAGCGCTGGTTGCGGTCGCGCCAATACAGCGTCCATAGCCCGGTCTTGGCGGTGTATCGGAACCGCGCCACGCCGTTGCTGGTCCACTCGGGGCCGTAGTCCTCGTGCCAGGGGGCGCGGCGTTCGACGATCGTCACCGTCCGGGGGTCGACGACCGCCTCGAGGCGGACCTGGTGCAGGGCGTGAGGGGGCACGCGCTGCTCGCAGAAGTGGCGGATCGCTGCGATGTCGAGACTTGGCAGCACGGCGGACATGCTAAGCGGATTCTCCGCGGTGGCGGCCAGGCGGAGAGTTCCGGTCGAATGGTGGCGCACAGGCTGGCTGGCTCCGAGCAGAGGTCCAAGCGGCGCAGGGCGTCGGCTACGACCGTTTCGAGTTCAACGTATTTGACGCAGGACTCGTCTGCGGCGCGAACCGGGTGACCATCGCCGAAGCAGCCGCCCTACGGCGGCCTGTGCGAGAGTGCGGCGGACATGCGACAACGCCTTGTCTCCCGATCGGCGCGGACCGGACCACGGTGCCGCGGGGAGCGAGTAGTTGCGGTGCTCGCTCGCCTGGCGGTCGCAGTTATCTGCGGGCTTGGCGTCAGTGCCTGCGGTAGCGGCGCGTCCGTCGAGGTGATCAAAGTGGGCCAAGCGCCAGTGGCGATCGCGGGAGGTTGGGGAGATGTCTGGGTGGCGGATCGCAACAGCAACACGGTTACCCGCATCGACGCGCGCACTGGCAAGGTCATCGGCCGCATCGTGGTGGGGCAAACGCCGCTGGCAGTCGCGGTCGGAGGGCCGTATGTATGGGTTGCGAACAGCGCCGACGACACCGTTACGCGGATCGATGGCCATAGCGGCCGGGTCGTCGGCCGGCCGATCAACGACCACCTGAAGTCTGATGGGATTCGGGTCGGCGAAGGGCCGGTCGGAATCGCGACAGCCGGCTGGGAGGTCTGGGTCATCAATCACGACGACGCGACCCTATCCCTGATCAGCGCCCTATCCGGGAAGCTACGCGCAAAACCGCACCAGGTAGGTTTCATTCCTGCGGCGATCACGATCGGCAACGGCGTGATGTGGGTTCTCGATGCGAGCGGAAGCATCCTCCGGTTCGACGGATGCACCGGTAGAGCTTCTTTGGACACACTCGGCATCAACCCACAGGCGGTTGCGGCTCACGACCGCCTTCTGTGGGTCGCGAACGGCGACGAGGACACCGTAACCAGACTTGCCGTGAGCACCGGTAGGGCAGTGGGCAAGCCAATCAAAGTCGGCGCGCTGCCGTCCGCCCTCACCGTTGATCAAAGCTCGGTATGGGTTGTAAATCAAGGCGACGGCACCGTGACACAAATAGATGCTCGCACTGGAACGACGGTCGGCACGGCGATCCGGGTCGGCTCCCAGCCTTCGGCCATCGCGGTCGACGCAGGGTCTGTGTGGGTCGCGAACCAGGGCGATGACACCGTCACCCGACTCGAGGGACGAGGAGGCCTCGCTATCCCCGAAGGAGAGCCAGAACCGCTCGAGGACTCCTGCGGTGCGGCGCTGACGACGATTAGCCTCATTGGGCAGCGCAAAGGCCGAGGCCACGAGTAGCCGAGCGCGTTGTGCTACGTCGTGGGTCTTGCGCGGGGCAAGATGTCCAGACATTCGCCTAGACGGCCTGGCGCAGCTCCGTGACGTCGGCTAGTTGCCCGCCCACGAGCGCCCCCAGCCGAGCTGCCGCCTCGGGCTGCGGTGCGTAGTGGATGTACTTGCGCGTAGTTGCGATGTCGGCGGTCTTCGCCAACGTGGTCGGCGACGTCCTCGACTACGACGCCATGTACCGGCGCTACAAGCGCGCCCAGGATCGCGCGGGCGACCGCCACTTCGATTCCACAATCTGCGCCACAGCTTCGGAACGATGGCCGTGCGCGCCTTTCCGATCACCGACGTCCAAACCTGAATGGGGCACCGAGCGGCAGGGGTTCGTCAGATCGGACCCGTTCGAGCTTCGTGGATGGAGAGGCCAGGTCTTAACCCGCCAGGTCGGGGTCGACGCGTAGCCCGGCCAGCGCCATGACGTGGGACGCAGCTCGGCGGGCACGCTGTCGCATGGTGCGAAAGGAGCGGCCAGTTTTCGCGCTGCTTGCCCCAGCCGAGGATCGCACTGCGGGACGACAGGCGAGCCCGTGAGCCCGCCCCAGCCGCAGGCCATGCCGGGCTAGGCGCCGTCGGGAGGGATCTGCTGGTAGTGCGCGGACGCGAGCTCTACCCATAGGCCAGCTAGAGCTTCGGCGATCTCAGCCTGGATCTCGACATCCCGCGCCAACACCGGCTCGCCCGCCGTGTCCCTGAGGAAGAAGAAGCGCTTGTACGCCTCGACTCCCACAGCTTCGCCGCTCGCGCGACTCGCTCGGCCGTCGCACGGAGCGCTCCCCGCTCGGCGTCGCCACGGACGGCCGTTAGGTAGTCCCGCTCCGCGGCCTCATAGGACTCGGCCGCCTGCCTGTCGGTATGGTCGGTGGACATCGGCTGGAGTATCTCGGACCTCCGGGCCCCGAAGACCGGCAACGGTCCATCGCGATCGGGTCCGCTCACCCCTGACGCTTCAGTGGAGGATCCTCATCCGGAATGACTGGTCCGTGGCGTAGCCGCGCCGCGGACGGTGCTCTCTAGTCGTTCCAGCTCGCTGTCGCCGCGTTCGTCGCTAGTACGGTTATCGCTCGGGTCGCGACATCGGCGGCAAGGATTTGGTTGTTCTGCTCGAGGAGGATCCGTGTCGCGTTGCGGGAGATGCCGTCGACGGCGGCACCGAGCGCGCCGGGCGCGGAGGTCCAGGTCGTCGTGGTCGCGTCGTTTCGCGGGTCGATCACCACGGCGTGTAATCCGCCGGGGTCCGCGGTGGCGGCGAGCAGCTCGCCGCTGGCCGACCATCCCGCGAGCGACGGGTCCGACGTGGGGCCGAGGCGATCGAGGGTTCGCGCGGCGCCCATGAGTCCCGGTCGAAGCAGGATGTTGTTGTAGCTCGTCGGGTCGTCCCTGGTGGAGTCGGTCGTGGTGTACGCCAGTCCGTAGCGGCTCCATGTGGCCCAGCAGTCGTCGACCGCGCCATAGCTGCGGGCGCCTCCTGCGGCGGTTTTCGCGAGCGAGAGCTCGAGGACTCCCATGTAGTTGTCGCAGGTCAGGACTTGCGCGTCGTCTGGGGAGAACGTGATCGACACGATGTCGCTTGGCGACGATCCGGCGACAGGGACGATTCGTCGACGCCGGTTGCGGAGCCTGATGACTTGTGTGTGGGCGTTGTTCTGGTTGGTGTCTTGGCTGGCGAGGTAGCGTGAATCAGTCGACCACGCGATCGGCGGCTGCGCGAAAGGCGCGACCTGCGTTGTGGCGTCGCTGTCGAGGTCAGCGACGAGCAGCCGGCTGCATCCCTGTCCGGCAAACAGAGCGCGTGGGCACGACGCGCGCGGCTGGATGAACGCGACGCGCCGCCCGTTGGGCGAGACGACGGGATCCGCGCCACGCCCGATCACTCGCGCGGCGCCACCGTCGCTGCTGCGGGCCGCGACGATCGCCGAGTCGCCCACCGCGGGCCGCTGGAAGACGAGCACACCAGCCGACGCCGGCACGCACCAAACGGCAGCGAGAACGACGAGTACGAGCCAGAGCCGCGCCATACGAGCTAGAACGCTCCCCGCCGCCGAACGTTGCGGCTCGGGCCCGGAATCGCCGAAACGCAGGACCGCCTTTGAAGCGGTCCGAGTTGCAACGCGTCGGGGCCAATCGCCTGCGTGCGTCGATACGCGATCGGCTACCGGACGGCCGGCCGATCCCCGACTGTCGGAATTCGCGCTACGCGGTAGCGTTGCTTCGGCCTCAAACGCCGTCCGTGCGAACGGACACCACGCAGACCGTGGGGCCGTAGTCGTCGTCAAGAGAGACCTGGAATTCTCGGCCGGGGAAGTCGCGGGCGATAGTGGTCTGCCAGGCTCGAACCATTACCTCCCCAAGGTCCCATAGCTCGCCGTAGTCGTGCTCATCGGTCACAGGCAGCATGTCCCAGAGGTGCAGGTGGTTCAGACCGGCTTCGACGCTGCCGTGCTTGCCCTCGGCGGCTGCCCACCACCGGCTGAAGTTCCCTGGCTCGTATGTGTCCGCGCGGATCACGCAACCGCGTTCCTCACGCCACGCTGGACAGATCAGGCGGGCCAGGTCCAGCGCCTGTTGCGCGGTGAGGGCCTCCATCGGATAGATGATGGCGGAAGCTGGCAGACGTCCGCTTCCGCGTGATCAGAGAAGCGCTCGATAGTCCCGCAGCGGGATCCCCCCTGCGGCACGCGATACTTGGCGACGCCCCAGCGCACCCGCATCGGCGAACAGCCGTGCAGAGCACCGCGATCGCGGGTCGCTTGATCTCGGGCGCGACGCGGAGCATGATGGGCGGGTGACTGCATCGCGCATTCTTGGGTCGCTGAGCGTCCGTGCGGCGTTCGTCGCTGCTTGCGTGGCCGCCCCAGTGTTCGCTTTGCTTCACGACGTACAAATCGGCGCGGCTTGTGGACTCGCTGGCTCTGCGGGGCTCATCGCCGGGTTGGCTCGGGAGTCGCCGGACGCTCTGCGGCAGCCCGTGTCGGCACTCGTGTTCTGGCTTGCCGTCGGAGTGATGGCATTCCTGGCCGTGTGCGTCGTCGCGGCCCGCGTGTAGAACAAGCCGCCCGTCTTGCCGCCGAGTCGGGCGCCGACGGCCCGGTCACTCCGACTCGCTCACGTGCCGTTCGCCGCTCCCCACCGGGACCGACCCGCGTCGACCGCCGCGTAACCTGCAGCCATGGGGCACGCGTGATCATGGCAGCCGACGCCTGCGGGCCGTTCGGCAAGGACTGCTACCCGACGGTCGTCGGAACCCTCGTCGGGATCGTGGCTGCGATCGTCGGCTATCTGTATTTCTGGGTCAAGTTCAGGCGGAAGTGACTACTCGGCGCGTGCTCCCGCTGGGGGATCCCGATACGGCCCGCGGGGTGGCACCGCCTGATCGCTCCAGGCCCAACGTTTACGCGAGCGGTGTACGGACGGCCCAGCTCGCCGGGCTGCCGGCGTTGCGCCAGGTCGCGAGCACGCCGCCGGTGGCCGTGTCGATCGAGACGGTCGCTCCGTCGACGTAGGCTGGTCCTGGGAGAATCTGCTCGTGCGGGCTGAAGGTCTGCGTGCCGGGCGGGTGGGTGACTGCGATCAGGCCGTCGGGCTGGGTTCCGATGACTGGGTCGGCGCCGGCTCGCCCGGGCAGTAGGAGGATGACTGCTTGGCCGTGGGCGCCTTCGGCGGCGTCGGCGAGCACCGTGTCGGTACCGGGCGTCGAGACGGTTTGCGGCGGGCTGATCGTTGTTGCGTTGATCGACGCCGCCTGCACTGTGTAGTGAGCGCCGTCGTATCCGGTCCAGGCCGCCAGGCCGGGTTGGCCGGCGGGGAGCCTGATGACGAGACCCTGGTAGGGGATGTAGCGACCGGTGCCTAACACCGAGACCGTGTCCACGGTGCGGGCTGTGTGGAAGTGGCTGCTTGACCCGGCAAGCGCGATCTGCGCCGTGAAGTCCGACGCCGCCTCACCTTCTGAAACCGATTGCGACGTCCAGCCGACGGCCGCGCGCCCGTCTCCTGAGAGGACGACGTCGAGGCCGCTCGGGCCGGTGTCGTAGCCGAGTCGCTGGATCGCTGACAGCTTCCCGGCTACCGAGATGAACCGCGCGTAGATCACGCCGGCGCGATCCCACGCGGCAAGCACCCTGCCGTGAGCGTCGATCGTCAGCGACCCGCCGAACGAGTGTCCCTTGCGATCGAGCGTGATCGGCTTGCTGAACCCGCGTCCCGGGCGTTCGATGACGACGGCCGGCGCCGACGGGCGGCAGCCGGAGACGTTCGTCGCGCAATGCTCGATCAGCACGGCGAGATCGCCGGCTGCGTTGCCGGCGATCGACTGGACCTCAGCGGGAAGGGCATGAAGTTTCATCGGGCCGCCCAATGGGCCCGTCGCGACGCCGGTCACTGACCCAGGACTGGTCGATGACGCGCTGCCAAATGTCGCCAGCGCAACGCGCCTGCCGTAGATCGTTGCCTGCGAGATATTCAGCGACGGTGACAGCCTGACGGCCGCTCCTGGCGCGGGACCTGGCCCGAGGACGCTGACAAACGACGCTATCGGTGCTTGGAGGTTGGGCAGGTCGAACGCCCCCCAGTAGAGCGCCTGCGGCCCGCCGGCCGAATCGGCCACAATCGGGAAGGCGTCGGGCGCCCCAGGGATCTGCGTCGGCTGCGACCACGGCGCAGCCGCGGCCGGAGCGACGGCCAAAGCGAACGTCGCGATCAACAACCCAAGCGCCCTCATGCCCTTCAGAACGCGCGTCCGACAAGGAAGTCGCGATTGTTACAAGACCCGCGGGTCCCGGCAGAGCTTTCCCGAACACTGACCGCTCCGGATTCCCGTTGAGCGATCGGTCTGCGGAACAGCGTCCAACCGCTCGCGGCGGCACGATGCTGCTCACGTCACGCGTGGTCAGTCGTGCGTCGAGCCCGAGGAGGGGGTGCTTTGTTCTGCTCGAGCAGTTTCCCGGGCGGGCCGGGGTAGGGAGGCATGCGGCGAGCCGGTCTGATCGTGCGCCAAGGAGTAGCGTTCGTTGGGTGAGTCAGTCGCTCCGTCTGACGATCGTGTTCGAGCCCGCTGGGGAGGGCTGGATCGTCGCCTCGGTCCCCGAAGTCCCGGGCGCGCTGAGCCAGGGGCGGACGCGTGAAGAGCCGCGGGAGAGCGTTATCGATGCCCTGCACGGGATCCTCGAGCTGCGCTTCGGCGAGCACGCGCTCGCCGAGCCGGTGCCCGACAGCGAATCGCTCGAGTTGCATATCGCGGCGTGAAGCGTCGCGACTTGGAGCGCCACCTGGCCGAGCCCGGCGCTCATCTCCTCGGGGAGGCCGCCAACCACAGCTTCTTGGGACTCGACGCCGACCCCTCGACGGCGGTCCCGCGGCACCTCGAGATCGCCTTCGGATTGGCGCGCAAGATCTGGAAGGACCTCGCCATCCCGCCGCCAGCCGGCCCGAGATAGACAAACCGGCTGCTGTTCTCCCGGCCGTGGGGTCGCCGGAGCTCCCGCCCGGGGGGACGCGACCGCAGGGAGCGTGGGCGGGCGCGTGACCGCGAGGCTTTCGAGCCTCAATAGGGTGCCCGGGATGAGGGCGCGGTGCGTTGGGGCGGAGCGATCTTGATTCGTCCCCGTGGGCGGGCGCCGCCCTCGACACCTGTCGGGCAGGATCGTCGAGTCGAGTCGCTTGGGCAGTCAGTTGGCCGGGTCGGTGTCGGGCTGCTGCACGGTCACGGCGTTTCCCCAGTCGGCGGTGGAGGTCTGTTGGATGATCTCGCTGAGCGACCGGATCTTCATGTGGGGTGGGCTGAGCATTGCCTTTCGGGCGGCTCGCTGGATCTGGTCGGCGATCACGTTGTCCTTGGTGACGAAGAGCACGCCGGTGATCGGCGACTCGCTGTTGTCTGTGAGCGCGTCGTACATGTTCATCGTGCCGAGGAGCCTGGCCGGGACTCTTTGATGGGTCTCGACCTCGATCGCGCCGTAGCCTTCGACGAGCTTCAAGCCGAGCGCGGGGCGGTGCTTGACGCGGTTGGTGCCGCGGCGGTCCTTGTAGGTCGCTCGCCAGTGCCAGAACTTGTCCTCGGCGATATCGCGCTCGCTCCACCAGGTGCTGCGGCGTTTCGTCAGCCAGGCGCTGACCCATGCGCACGCCTCGGCGTAGGCCCACGTGGTCGGCCCGATCGCGCGGGGCGCTCTCGTCGCCAGGTACCCGGCTTTCACGGCGCCGTTGGATGTGACGAGGATCAGCGACCCGGCGCCTCGGGTTCTGGCGACTCGCCTGACGAGACCGGCGTCGGTCAGGCGGCGGACGTGGTCGTGGGCGACTCGCTCGCTCCAGCCCATCACGGCCGCGAGCGGCTCGATCGGGGAGCAGCCGACTCTTGCCAGCCACGCGAGACCAGCCAAAGATCGGCTTCCCGGTCCAGTCGCTGTGAACGCCATCAGTTGACTTCCACGGCTACCAGGCACAAGCGCTGCCCGCGCACCACCACGCGTCCTCCCCGATCCTGAGCAGCCGCCGTATCCGTCGCTGCTCCTCCTTGCCTTCCTTTGTTTCCTGTTCCCATCATCCTCTGTGGTCTTGAATTACACAGGACTCACCGGTCACCACTCGGCTCCGGATTCCCCCTGCCCTCCGAGTCGAAACCCAAGGACTGCATGACCACCATCAATCGACGTTGAGGGAGGGTGGTCATGCAGAGCGCCGGGTGCAAAGACGCGCGTTTGCTGGGGGAACCCGGAGCCGAGGCCTCATCGTAAAGGAGGGGTTTGATGAGGCCTTTGCTGAGGCCCCGCGGAGTCGGGAAGGACGGCAAGGAGCCCGCGCACTCCGGCGGTTGACACGCCCACCTGAAAGCGCCACAATTGTGGCCATGGCTACTGAGTCGTTGCGAGTTGTCCGCGATCACCTGTCCGAGGTCGTCGACCGCGTCGAGCACCAGCACGAGCGTGTCGTCATCACGCGCAACGGCCGCGACGCGGCCGTCCTGATCAGCACCGAAGATCTCGCGGAGCTCGAGGAGACGCTGTCGGTCCTGAGCGACCCGGCGGCGCTGGCAGACATCCGTGAGGCCGACGCCGCGTACGCGCGTGGCGATGTCCTGCGCGGGGTCGACGCCGTGCGCCGCCTCGGCCGGTGAGCGATGCGGAGGGTGAGTACGAACTCGTCCTCACGCCACCGGCTCGTCGGGCGCTGACCGAGCATCTTCCCGAGGCGGTCGCCGGGGCCGTGATCGACTTCATAACGACCGCCCTGGTCCGCCAGCCGACGCGGGTCGGCAAGCCGCTGCGCGGCGAGTTGGCCGGGCTCTGGTCTGCGCGGCGCGGCACCTACAGGGTCCTTTATCGCCTGCGATCAGAGCCCCGCGAGGTCATCGTCGTACGCATCGAGCACCGTCGGGACGCTTACCGCCCGCTCTGAAGAGCGGGCGCGGCGGTTGGCTGCGCGGGCCTTGCCGAGACGGGCTCGCCACCTTTAGGCGGCTTGTCTCGATTAAGGGACATGAGGCGAAATCTGGGCGAGTTGCCGAGTTGTCTGGTTTGACGCGGGTTTCTCGATCAACGTATATGGGCCGACACGCGATCCGGGGAGGGCTCCGGTGCAGCTGAGTCCGGACGACGTCGAAGCCGTCGCCCGGCGGACGGTCGAGCTGCTTCGCGAGCAGCGTCCAGCGACGTTCGCGCTCGTCGATGCTCGCGAGCTGGCCGCCCAGCTCGGCGTGTCGATCGACTACGTGTATGCCCACGCGACGCAGCTCGGAGCGATCCGGCTCGGCAACGGTCGGCGTGCGCGGATCCGGTTCGACCTCGCCGCTGCGCGAGACGCCCTTGAAGCCACGCGGCGGCGCCCTCCTGGTCGCCGCGTGGACGCGGTCGGTCGCGGCCGCCAGCGGCAGTAGAATCGTGCGCTCCGACGAGGCGCCCAGGGGCGCCCGGACCATCCAGGATGAGCGCACAGAGCACGACTCACAAGGTTCCTGCCTGATGCCTCGGCCGGCCGACGGCGAGGTGTTGGAGTACCTGTGGACCGACGGGAAGACGACGAGCTTCAACGCGCGGGTCCACGCCTATGGAGTGCGGACCCGCGTCACCTTTGGCAGTAGCCAGCAGGGTTGGAACCGCAGGCGGGCGGAGATCGAGCTCGAGAAGATCGTCCAGCAGGTCGCGCGCGGGACCTGGGTGCCGCCGGCCGTTCTCTCCAAGGAGGAGCGGCGGACGTCCGCCATGGCGGAGCTCGGCGTCCGGCTGGACGAGCGGTTCTCGGTTTTCGCGACGCGCTGGTGGAAGTCGAAGCGCCTACGGATCGCCGACCGGACGACTTCGGACTACGAGTGGAGGCTGTCCTACCTCCAGCGGTTCTTCGGTCGCTACGAGCTCAACGAGATCGACGCCGCGCTGGTCGATCGCTTCCGCGACGAGCTACACGAGCAGGCCGCGACGATTCGGGCCGCCGCCGACCGGGGCCGGCCCCTGAGCGAGACCGTCGCCGACCGGCGCGTCGGCAGCTACCAGCGCCATCGGCGGCCGCTGTCGAACACCTCGATCAACGCGATGCTGAAGCTGCTC
>DATCEH010000081.1:0-2276 GCA_036510225.1 Solirubrobacteraceae bacterium
CGAGGCTCTCGAAGACAGCGACCTGCCATACCGGGTGGATGTCGTCAACCTCGCACAGACGAGTCAGCAGTTCCGCGACGTTGCCCTCAAGACCGCGATTCCCCTTGGCGACGTCCGGGTGGCCTCGTGAACAGGGCCGACTCGCTGGCCACCAACCTGGCCACGGCAACCGCCTTCCTCGGCAAGGCTCTCGACACGGAACCGTCGGACATTCAACAGGCGGCGACGATCCAGGCCTTCGAGTTCTGCTTCGAGCTCGCTTGGAAGCTGCTCAAGGCCCGCCTCAAGGATGAAGGCCTCGATCTCGCGACGCCACGATCCGTCCTCCGGGCGGCCGGCGACGCCGGGATGATCGAGTCGGTCGAGGACTGGCTGGGCTACCTCCAGGCGCGCAACCTGTCCAGCCACACCTACAACCAGGCCCTCGCCGACCAGGTGTACGCCGTGATCGGCGGCGGATTCCTGCCCGCCGCGCGAGCATTGATCTGACGCCCGGGTTCAGCCGTCAGCGGCGGCGGGCGTCGGGCGTCGAGCACCCGCTCGACATAGGCCAGCTGCCGGCCGCGGCCGGCGATCAGGACCAACAGGTGGTAGATCACGTCGGCGGCCTCCTCATCGACCCGCTGGTCGGACTCCGCCGGCAGCGAGCTCGGCAGCGATCACTTCAAACGTTGCGTCGACCTCGCCAGCCGCCTCGGTCCCGCTGAGGCCCGCCGCTGCGGCGACCTTCCGAACAACATCCTTGCTTGGTCATCTCAAGGCTCCAGTCCCCACAGAACAAACGAGCCGCGCACGCTAACCGCCACACCCGATCACGGGGCCGCCGAGGCCAGCGCGAGCATCACGAGCGGTACCCTCCCGCTGGGAGTTGGGCGCACGGGGCAACTCCTTCTGACTCGGGCACCCAGAGACCACGCGTGAGCGAGAGGACGACGCCCCTGGAGACCGGGAGTGCCCGGATTCCGCTCAGTTCGAGCCTCGCGTCGACCACGCGCTTTCAGCGGATCTGAGTCAACTCGACATCGACGTCGACGTCGCCCCACGCAGTGTCCGCGGTGACTGCGTGGGCCCCGAGTCGGCGAGCGAGAGCGAGACACGCACGACCGGCGAGCGAGAAGCCGGCGGCGCGGGTCAAGGGCCGCAGAGTGGCGGCATCGATCGCATCGCCCGTGGTGAACGGCTCGATGTCGATCGCGCCGCCAATCAGGCCGCGAGCGACGAGCTGGTCGGCAAGCGCGATCGGGTCGGCACCGCGGTCAGCTGCGTGGCTGAGAACCTCGGCGAGGTTGACGGCAGACATCGCCGCGCCGTGCGCGATCGAGTCCGCGACGAGCTCGGCGCCCGGCTCGTCGCGCAGGTAGGCAAGTACGGCGGACGCGTCGAGCACAGCCGGCGGCGTGCCCGGCACTACGGCCCGACCTCCTCGCGGGACGGCGCGGCGGAGAAATCGACGGCGGCGTCTTCGGCGGCGGCCGCGGCGCGGCGCTCGACGATCAACTCGTCGACCATCGAGCCGGAACCCAGGTCGGCGAGCATCCCGCGGCCGCCGTCAGCTACCGCGCGGTAGGGGCGGTGCGAGGGCCAGCGGTGTGGGCGTCGCCTGTGCGGCTCGTCGGGTTGGTCAGGCATCGCCTCCGGCATCCTCCCAGACGGCCTGCCGGCGGTACGTCTTGCCAATCTCCTCGGCGCATCCCGGTTCCCGGCCCGGTCGCGCCGTGCTCAATGCATGGCGACGCGACGATCGCCGCTGGTCCAGCGCCGATCGAACGTCCAGACGACATTCGCGTGGATCAGATCCGCGACGCGGACACGGCTTCGGCGTGCGCCGTCAGCGGCGGCGGGCGTCGAGCACGCGCTCGACGTCGACCAGCTGCCGGCCGCGGCCGGCGATCAGGACGAGCAGGTGGTAGACCACGTCGGCGGCCTCCTCGTCGACGCGCTGGTCGGACTCCTCGCGGGCGGCCCGGGCAACCTCCTCGGCCTCCTCCATCACCTTCGCGCCGACAAGCTCGGGGTTGTCGAGCAGCTCGACGGTGTACGACCCGGCCGGCCGGTCGGCCGCCCGCCGGCGAAGCGTCCGCTCGAGCGCGGGAAGCGCCTCGTGGGGAGCCGGCGGGTCGAGCTCGCCCCGGTGAAAGCAGGTCCGCTCGCCGGTGTGGCATGCCGGCCCGTTGGGCTCGACCAGCGCGAGCAGCGCGTCGCCGTCGCAGTCGAGCCGCAGCGCGCGGACGGTCTGCGTGTTGCCGCTGCTCGCTCCCTTGTGCCACTGCTCGCCG
>DATCEH010000082.1:0-20455 GCA_036510225.1 Solirubrobacteraceae bacterium
GAAGTTTGGCGAGCAGCTCCTTGGTCGGGAGGCCCTGAGCCTTCGCGATCTCGTGTACGCGCTTCTTTGCCATCAGCCCACCGATTCTACGGTCTGTGCGTCAATCGATACCGGCCGGCGAAACGCGCGTTGCAGGCCGCCGCGGCGCCGTGCACGGGCGAGACAGGCGTCCGAGCAGACGTAGGCTCCGCGTCCCGGCATCCGCTGGGCACGGTCCACGACGAGCAGCCCGGCCGCCCCGGGTGACGGGGGATCGGCCAGTGCCAGGCGCGCGAGCTCGCTCTTCGGCGCGCTGCGCCCACAACCCACGCAGCGCCGCTCCGGCGGCTGCGACCGAGCTATGACGCCGGCCCCTCACCCACGGGTTCGCCAGCCGGTGCGGCGCCGGCCGCACTCGTCTCCAACGCCTGGTGCGCCTCGAGGCCGCAGTAGCGCGAACCGGGCAGCGACGCGTTGGGGCAGCGGCGCCCGTTGCTCATGATCGCCGCGCACCGCCCGGTCGCCTCGAGCTGCTCGCCGTAGCCCTGCTCGGCCTCCTCGGCGGCGAACTCGCTCTCGGACTTGATGTCGACGCGCCAGCCGGTCAGGCGGGCCGCGAGACGGGCGTTCTGGCCTTCGCGGCCGATCGCCAGGGAGAGCTGGTCGTCGGGGACGATCACGGTCGCCTGCTTGGCGTCGTCGTCGACGAGGACCTCGCGGACGCGGGCCGGCGAGAGCGCCTTGGCGACGAAGCGGGCGGGCTCGTCGTTGTAGGGAATGATGTCGATCTTCTCGCCCCGCAGCTCGGACACGACCATCCGCACGCGGGAGCCCCGCGGGCCGACGCACGCGCCGACCGGGTCGACGCCGTCCGCGTGGGAGATCACGGCGATCTTCGAGCGGTAGCCGGGCTCCCGGGCGACGTTGGCGATCTCGACGAGTCCGTCGGCGATCTCGGGAACCTCGAGCTCGAAGAGCTTCTTGATCAGCTCGGTGTCCCGCCGGGAGACGATGATGCTCGGGCCCTTCGTCGAGGGCGAGACCTCCTTGATCACGGCCTTGATCCGCTGGGAGTGGTCATAGCGCTCACCGTCGACCTGCTCGGACTTCGGCAGGAGGGCCTCGACCCGCTCGCGCAGCTGGACGAGCGTGTAGCGGGAATCCGACTGCTGGACGATGCCGGTGATCAGCTCGCCGACGCGGTCGCGGTACTCCTCGAACATCATGTCCCGCTCGGCCTCGCGGATCCGCTGGAGGATCACCTGCTTGGCGGTCTGGGCGGCGATCCGGCCGAAGTCGTCGGGCGTGACGTCGCGCTCCTCGATCTGGTCGCGGTACTCCTCGAACTTGGCCGGGTCGATCTCGGGATCCTCGGGCTCGCGCATCTCGCCGGTCTCCGGGTCGACCGTCGTCGCCTCGTCGATCGTCTCGACGATCAGGTGGGCCTCGAGACGCTCGGGAATGATCAGCTCGATGACGCGGAAGTCGGCCGTCTCGCGGTCGATCTCGACGCGGGCGTACTTCGCGGCGCTGGGTTGCTTCTTGTATGCCGATAGCAAAGCGTCCTCGAGCGCGACCATCAACTTCTCGGGCTCGATGCCCTTCTCACGGGCCAGCGCGTGCATGGCGTCCAAGATCTCGCGTGACATGGCTACTCCTCGACGAGGTGGGATCGTTGGATGGCGCTGTAGGGAATCGCGACGACGCCGTCCTCGGCGGCGATCGTCACGGCATCAGCGGAGGCGGCGACCAGCTCGCCGGTGAGGTTGCGGCTGGCCGGAACCTCGCAGCCGGCTGCCGTCCGGACGCGGGCCCGCCGACCGACGAAGCGGCGGAAGTGCTCGGGCTTGGTCAGCGGTCGCCGGGGACCGGGTGAGGAGACCTCGAGTGAGTACCGCTCGCGGAGGTCAGCGAGCTCGTGCGTGACCTGTTCGCAGAGGCCGAGTGTAACCCCGTCGGGGTGGTCGATGTAGACGCGCAGGACATCGCCGGACTGCTCGACGAGCAGCACGTCGATCCCCGGCACGGGGCCGGAGAGGCGCTGCTCGATTTCGGTCTGGAGGGCGTTGTTGAGCATGTCCTGTGCCGTAATGGGGCTGGAGTTGACGTAAAAAAAGCGGGCGAGCGCCCACTTCCTGTTGAGGCCACCCACGCTGATGCGCGGGCGAGAAAGCTGTCATCCGAGCATACCACCGGTGGCCGGAGGCGGTGACCCACCACGCAGGCGGTCGACCGCCTCGAGCACGGCTACGGCGACGTCGTGCTTTGCCGCCCGGGCGACCGGCTCGTCGCCGCCGGCGGTGACGATCGTGACCTCGTTCTCGGGCGAGTCGAACCCGATCCCGGGGGTCGCGACATCGTTGAGGACGATCGCGTCGAGCCGCTTGCGCGACAGCTTCGCTCGCGCCCGCGCGAGGCCCCCGGCGCCGTGCTCGGCGGCGAAGCCGACCACCGTCTGGCCGGGCCGACGGCGGGCGGCGAGGCCGGTGAGAATGTCGGCGGTCGGCTCGAGGGCGAGCGAGAGGTGGTCGCGTCCGTCCTTCGAGAGCTTCCCCGCGGCCGGGCTGGCCGGCCTGAAGTCGGCGACCGCCGCCGCCATCAGGAGGATGTCGGCCCGGTCGAACTCGGCCGCGCAGGCGGCTTCGAGCTCGGCGGCGCTCGACACGTCGACGTAGCGGACGGCCGGGTTCCGGGCGAGCGAGACGTTGGCGGCGACCACGGCGACCCCGGCCCCCCGAGCGACGGCCGCGTCGGCCAGGGCGAACCCCATCCGGCCGGATGAGTTGTTCGCCAGGTAGCGGACCGCGTCGATCGGCTCGCGGGTTCCGCCGGCGCTGACCAGAACACGCAGCCCGGACCACGTCCGCCCGACCGGACGCACGCCGGGCGCCGGCGATCGACCGTCGGCCGTCGATCGAGCGCTGGCGAGCAGGTCCTCGCAGACGGCGAGGATCTCGGCCGGCTCGGCGAGGCGGCCGGTCCCCCATTCGCCGGGCGAGCCGAGCCGGCCGCAGCCCGGATCGACGACGGTGGCGCCGCGGGCGCGGAGGACGTCGAGGTTGGCCTGGGTTGCCGGGTGCTCGTACATCCGGTCGTTCATCGCCGGAGCGACGACGACCGGGCAGCCGGCGGCGAGCGCGGCGTTGGTCAGGAGGTTGTCGGCGAGGCCGTGGGCCAGCTTGGCGAGCGTGTTCGCCGACGCCGGGGCGATCACCAGGAGGTCGGCGTTGGCGACCAGGGCGAGGTGGCTCAACGGGGCGTGGGCGGGGCCCTCGTCCCCGGGAAAGGCGCCCCGGAGGGGGTCGGGGTCATGCTCGCCGCAGAGCACCGGAGCCCCGGTCAGGCCGGCGAACGACGCCGGGCCGACGAAGCGCTGGGAGGCCGTCGTCTGGATCACGCGGACGGCGTGGCCCGAACCCGTCGCGAGGCGGACGAGCTCGAGCGCCTTGTAGGCGGCGATGCCGCCGGTTACGCCAAGCAGGATTCGCGCCATCGTGCGCGGCGGGACCGGGCTAGCGGTAGTGGTACTTCAGCTTGCCGGCCGCGACTTCCTCGAGCGCGATCGTCAGGTAGTTCTTGGATCCGGTGTCGACCATCGGCGGGGGAAACTCGTCGAAGCTGCCTTCGCCGAGGTTCTGGTAGTACGAGTTGATCTGGCGGGCGCGCTTGGCCGCCACGATCACGCTTGCGTAGTTGGAGTCGACGTGGTCGAGCAGCTTGTCGATGCGAGGCGAGGTGACGGGCAAGGGTAAGCCTTTCGGTAGGTCTATAAGTCTACGCGAGGCGCGCCGGAATTCCCATGCGAGCCGGACGGGGACCTGGCATGGATTTGGGGGTCGGGCAGACCTGACCGACCGGGCTTCGGTTTCCTGAAGGGAGCGGCGGGCGTCCTTCACGAAAGTAGCTGACTGCGTCAGGCAGTTTTCCCGAAGGGCATCACCGCGTTCTCGCAACCTCCCCGGACCGTCACCTACGAGGCGAGGCGGGACTCGACCACGGCGAGCAGCTCGGCGACGGCGGCCTCGAGCCGGTCGTTGACGATCACGTGGTGGAACTCGCTCTCGGCCGCCAGCTCGGCCTCGGCCAGCGCGAGCCGTTCGGCGACCTTCTCGGGGTCGTCGGTCCCCCGGCCGACGAGCCGGGCGCGGAGCTCGCCGAAGCTCGGCGGGGCGACGAAGACCTGGGCGGCGTCGGGCATCGCCGAGCGGACCTGGCGAGCCCCCTGGAGGTCGATCTCGAGCACGACCGGGGCTCCGCCGGAGCCGCGGGCCTCGAGCTCCCGGCGGAGCGTCCCGTACCGGTGGCCGGCGTACTCCGCATGCTCGACGAACTCGCCCGCCGCGGCCAGCCGTTCGAACTCGTCGGGCGCGAGGAAGTGGTAGTCGACCCCGTCCTCCTCACCGGTCCGCGGGGCCCGGGTCGTTGCCGAGACCGACAGCTCGAGCTCCGGATGGCGCTCACGCAGCGACCTGATCAGGGTTCCCTTGCCGACGCCGGACGGGCCGGTGATGACGAAGACGCGGGGGGTCACGCGCGCTACTCTGACAGCCGGGCCAGACCCATCGGAGAGCGCCGGGTCAGACCGATCGGAGAGCGCCGGGTCAGACCGATCGGAGAGCGCTGGGTCAGCGGTGGAGCAGCGAGACGAGCTCGGTGCGCTGGCGCTCGGAGAGGCCGCCGATCGTCTTGCTCGGTGAGATCCGGCAGCCGACGAGGATCTTGTTGACCTTGACCCGGCCGTACTTGGGCACGGCCATCAGCATGTCGCAGACCTTGGCCGTCTCGACGAACTCCGGCGGGTCGAGCAGGAGCGAGTTGATCGACTGGCGGCCGGCCTTCAGGTCCCGCTTGAGCCGGGCTCGTTTGGAGCGGATGTCGTTCGCCCTCGCCAGCGCGTCCATCCTCTGATTGAGGGAGCGCTCCGGGGCGGTCGATGGCTTGTGAACGGCGTTGGGCCCCGGCGGCATGGCGGCGAGTCTACCTGCTCTCCAGCCCCGTTCAAGACCTCCTGCACGGATTCAGCTAGACCTCGATGTGAGGTTGATGGAACTGGTCCCCTCCGGTCCTGAATTGGTGCCTAAGCAGGCATTTTCAAAGACCCTGTACGCATCGTGTGCCCACACTCGTCGAGCTAGCCTGCAATTTGCGGAAGAATCCCCTCCAGCTCCGCGGCAACCCGGGCACCGGCGGCCGGGTCGCGGAAGTTCTCCGTGCCGACCGCGACGAGGGTTGCCCCGGCATCAAGTAGATCCGCGGCATCCCGCCCGCGCGAGACGCCGCCCATGCCGACGATCGGAACCCCCACCCGGCCGGCCGCGGCGGCGACCTGGGCGACCGCGACCGCCCGCACGGCGGGTCCCGAGAGCCCGCCGAACCGCTCGCCCAGCCAAGGGCGGCCGTCCGGCCCGATCCCCATCGCGCGGAGCGTGTTGATCAGCGAGATCGCGTCGGCCCCGGCCTCCTCGGCAGCCACAGCGGCCGCGGCGACGTCGGCGCAATTGGGCGTCAGCTTGACGATCACGGGCTTGGCGGTGAGCGGGCGAATCCTTCTGACCAGTAGTTGGAGCTCGCGGGGATCGGCGCCTATGTCGAGACCGGTTCTGACATTCGGGCAGGACACGTTGAGCTCGAACGCGGCGACCTCCGGCCGATCGGTCAGGGCCTCGATCAGCTCTGCGAACTCGGCCGCGCTCGAGCCCATCACGTTCGTGATCAGCGGCACTCCCAGCCGGCCGAGGACCGGCAGATCGGACTCGACGTAGCCGGCAAGGCCCCGGTTGGGCAGGCCGATCGAGTTGATCATGCCCGCGGGGGTCTCCCACAGCCGGGGCGGCCGGTTGCCCTGGCGCGGGGCGAGCGTGATCGTCTTCGAGACGAAGGCCGCGAACGGAAACCGCGCGGCCAGCTCGTCGCCGAAGCACCGGGTGGCGGCGATCGCGTCGAAGGTTCCCGATCCGTTGATCACCGGGTGGGCGAGCTCGAGCCCACAGAAGTCGATCATCCGACGGCCTCGAGCTCGGCCGCGGCGAACACCGGCCCGTCGAGGCAGACCCGCTTGTAGCCGTCGCGGGTCGCCACGACGCAGCCGTAGCAGGCGCCGTAGCCGCAGGCCATCGGCGACTCGAGGGCCAGCTGGGCCGGGGTGTCGTGGTCGACCGCCAGCCGGCGGACGGCTTCGAGCATCGCCGGCGGGCCGCACGCGTACAGCTCGATCGGGTCGTCCCAGAGCGGCTCGAGCAGGTCGGTGACCCGTCCGTGGTGGCCGACCGACCCGTCGTCGGTGGCGATCTGCGCCTCCCGCAGGAGGGCCGCTCCGTCGGCGTGGTCGGCGTCGCGGAAGCCGACCAGGGCGAGCGGCGGGTCCCCTCCCCCGCCGGCCGGACCGATCCCGGCAGACGCGGCGATCGTGTCCTGGAGGATCGCCAGCGGCGCGGTCCCGACGCCGCCGCCGACGAGGACCGGCGTGCGGTCGGTCGAGCGGAAGCCGGCCCCGAGCGGACCGGTCAGCCAGAGCTCGTCGCCCGTCGCGAGCTCGCACAGCCGGCGGGTCCCTGGGCCGACGTCCTCGAGCATGAACTGGAGCACCCCGTCCCGGGCGCGGAGGACCGACAGGGCCCGCGGGAGGAACGGCCGCTCGCCGTCACCCGCTCCCCAGCGGTCGACGCTCGCGAGCATGTAGAACTGGCCGGGGTCCGGCGGGTGCGAGCTGCCGGCCGGGTCGTCGACCGCGAGCACGATATACGCGCCGACCGACCCCCGGGCGAGCACTGTCCCCCGCCGCCGACCGAACGGAGCCAGCGGCCGCTCGGCGGCCGCCGCCGACCAGCTCACGCCAGACCCTGTTCATGAATCTCCTGGAGCGAGAACACCGCGGCCTCGCCCTGGCGGGCGGCCCGGATCGCGAGGGCCGCGGCCTGACCGCCGGCCAGCGTCGTGATGCACGGGATCGCCCGGGTCACCGCCGCCCGGCGGATCTCCCACCCGTCGGACCGGGCGCCCGACCCGTTGGGCGTGTTGATCACGAGGTCGACGTCCCCCCGCTCCATCCAGTCGACGACGTGCGGCGACCCCTCGCCGACCTTGTTGAGCCGCGTCACCGGCACGCCGATCGCCTCGATCGCCCGGGCCGTCCCGCTCGTCGCGACGATCCTGAAGCCGAGCTCGTGGAGGTCCCGCGCGAGCACGGCGCCGGCCGGCTTGTCGAAGTCGGTCACCGTGACGAAGACCGTTCCCGACGACGGCAGCGACGACCCGGCGGCCGCCTGGGCCTTGGCGAACGCGGTCTGGAAGTCGGCGGCCACGCCCATCACCTCGCCGGTCGAGCGCATCTCCGGGCCGAGCAGGGAGTCCGAGCCCTGGAAGCGGCCGAACGGGAGGACGGCTTCCTTGACCGAGATGTGGGCCCCGGCCATCGGATCGGCCGGCAGGTGGAGGTCGGCGATCGACTCGCCGAGCATCAGCCGGGCGGCCATCTTCGCCAGGGGGACGCCGGTCGCCTTGGAGACGAACGGAACCGTCCGCGACGCCCGGGGGTTGGCCTCGATCACGTAGAGGCGGTGCGGCCGGGGACTCCCGTCGTCGGGGACCGGGCCGGCGAACGTCGCGGCGAACTGGATGTTCAGGAGGCCGACGACGCCGAGCTCGAGCGCGATCCCCCGCGTCCACTCGCGGATCTGGTCGACCAGGTCCGGGCCGAGTGAGTACGGCGGGAGGACGCAGGCCGAGTCGCCCGAGTGGATTCCGGCCTCCTCGACGTGCTGCATGATCCCCCCGATCCAGACGTCGTCTGAGTCGCAGAGGGCGTCGACGTCGACCTCGATCGCGTGCTCGAGGAACCGGTCGAGGAAGATCTCCCGGCGACCCGACGAGCCGGGGACGGCCGTGCGGACGAGGTAGTCGGCGAGGTCCTCGGCCGAGTAGACGATCTCCATCGCCCGGCCGCCGAGGACGTACGACGGCCGCACGAGCAGGGGGTAGCCGACCTGGCCGGCGGCGACCACGGCCTCGCCGGTCGTGTGGGCCGTCGCGTACGGCGGGGCCTGGTAGCCGAGTCGCTCCAGGAGGGCGCCGAACCGGCCGCGGTCCTCGGCCGCGTCGATCGCGTCGACGCTCGTCCCCAGCAGGCGGACGCCCGCGTCCCGCAGGCCGGCCGCCAGGCGCAGGGGTGTCTGGCCGCCGAACTGGACGATCACGCCCTCCGGCCGCTCGAGCTCGATCACCCCGAGCACGTCGTCGAGCGTCAGCGGCTCGAAGTACAGCCGGTCGGAAGTGTCGTAGTCGGTCGACACGGTCTCCGGGTTGCAGTTGATCATCACGGCGTCCCGGCCTGAGGACCGGACGGTCATCGCCGCGTGGACGCAGCAGTAGTCGAACTCGATCCCCTGGCCGATCCGGTTGGGGCCCGACCCGAGGATCACGACGCTCTCCCGGTCGCCGCGTTCGACCTCGTGGGTCGGGCGCCCGTCGCGGCCGGGCCGCTCCCAGGCCGAGTAGTAGTACGGCGTCCGCGCGGCGAACTCCGCCGCGCACGTGTCGACCGACTTGAACGTCCGGACCCCCGCGAACGGCGCCTGCGGGTCGCCGGCGATGACCTCGAGCTCGCGCAGGAACCACGGGTTGATCTGGCTGACAGCGTGGATCTGCTCGACGCTCGCCCCACGCTTGAGCGCCTCGAGCAGCTCGTCGTACCGGGCCGGCCCCGGACGGGAGATCCGCCGGAGCAGCTCGTCGACCGGGAGGTCGAGCTCGGGGACGGCGTCGAGCTCGCGGGAGCGCATCGCCTTGGCGAAGGCCTGGCCGAACGTCCGGCCGATCGCCATCGCCTCGCCGACCGACTTCATCTGCGTCGTGAGGGAGCTGTCGGACCCCTGGAACTTCTCGAAGGCGAACCGCGGCCACTTGACGACGACGTAGTCGATCGTCGGCTCGAAGCTGGCCGGCGTCGCCCGGGTGATGTCGTTGAGGATCTCCTCGAGCGCGTAGCCGACCGCCAGGCGGGCGGCGATCTTCGCGATCGGGAAGCCGGTCGCCTTCGACGCGAGGGCCGACGACCGGGACACGCGGGGGTTCATCTCGATCACGACGATCTCGCCGGTCTGCGGGTTGACCGCGAACTGGACGTTCGACCCGCCGGTCTCGACCCCGACCGCCCGGATCACCTTGATCGCCTGGTCGCGGAGCGCCTGGTACTGGCGGTCGGTCAGCGTCTGCTGGGGGGCGACCGTCACCGAGTCGCCGGTGTGCACGCCCATCGGGTCGATGTTCTCGATCGAGCAGACGATCACGACGTTGTCGTTGTGGTCGCGCATCACCTCCAGCTCGAACTCCCCCCACCCGAGGACCGACTCCTCGACGAGGACCTGGCCGATCGGCGACGCGGCGATCCCGCGGGAGACGAGCTCGTCGAACTCCTGCTCGGTCCGGCCGATCCCCCCGCCCTGGCCGCCGAGCGTGAACGCCGGCCGGACGATCGCCGGGAGACCGAGCCTCGGTAGGGCGGCGCGGGCTTCGTCGAGCGTCGTCGCGATCGCCGACGCCGGCACGCGCAGGCCGGCGGCGTCCATCGTCTCGCGGAACAGGTTGCGGTCCTCGGCCCGGTTGATCGCCTCGTAGTTCGCGCCGATCAGCTCGACCCCGAAGCGGGCGAGCGTCCCGTCCTCGGTCAGCTCCTTCGCCAGGTTGAGGGCCGTCTGGCCGCCGAGCGTCGGCAGCAGGGCGTCCGGGCGCTCCCGCTCGATGATCTGGGTGACCGGGCCCGGGAGGAGCGGCTCGACATACGTGGCCGTCGCGTACTCCGGGTCGGTCATGATCGTCGCCGGGTTCGAGTTGACGAGGATCACCTCGTAGCCCTCCTCGAGCAGGACCTTGCACGCCTGGGCGCCCGAGTAGTCGAACTCCGCCGCCTGGCCGATCACGATCGGGCCCGACCCGAGGATCATGATCCGCTGGAGGTCGTCTCGCCGGGGCATCAGATCGCCGTCCGGCAGGTCGGCATACCGCCGAGGTCGCGTTCTCCGCAGCCGCCCGGCATCAGATCGCGGCGATGAAGCGGTCGAACAGGTGGAGGGCATCGTGGGGGCCCGGGCCGGCCTCCGGGTGGTATTGGACCGTCGATCCGGCGACGTCCCGGAGGGCGAGGCCCTCGACGGTCCGGTCGTACAGGTTGAGGTGGGTCAGCTCGGCCCGGCCGAAGTCCGTCTCCCAGGCGACCGGATCGTCGCCGGGAATCGTCCGGGCGCCGTCGGGCCCGAGCACGGCGAACCCGTGGTTCTGGCTGGTGATCTCGATCCGGCCGGTCTCGAGGTCCTTGACCGGGTGGTTGGCTCCCCGGTGGCCGAACGGCAGCTTGTAGGTCTCGAGGCCGACCGCCCGGCAGAGCACCTGATGGCCGAGGCAGATCCCGAAGACCGGCTTGCGGCCGAGCAGGAGGCGGACCTGGTCGACGATGTAGTCGAGTGCCGCCGGGTCGCCGGGCCCGTTGGCGAGGAAGATCGCGTCGGGGTCGCGGTCGATGATCGTCTGCGCGTCGGTCGCGCACGGGAAGATCAGCAGGCGGGCGCCCCGCGACCGGAGGTTGTCGAGGATCGACCGCTTCACGCCGGTGTCGATCACCGCGACGGTCCGCGGGTGGTCGGTCGCGAGGGTCGGCTCGAGCGTCGTGACCTCGACCGGGCTGACCTGCCGGGCGAGGTCGCGTCCGGTCATCGACGTCTCGGCCGTGATCAGGCCGATCGCCTCCGCGGTCGGGATCCCGTCGTCGAAGATGCCGCCGCGCATCGCCCCGAGGTCGCGGATGTGGCGGACGAGCGCGCGGGTGTCGAGGCCGGTGATCGCCGGGACGTCGTGGTCGCGGAGCCAGTCCAGCCAGCCGCCGTCGGATCCGTGGGCTTCGGTGTGGTTGCGGGCGTCTCGCATGACGACCCCCCTCGCGTGGATCCGGTCGGACTCCATCGCCCCGGCACTGACCCCGTAGTTGCCGATGTGGGGGTAGGTGAAGACGATCACCTGGCCGGCGTAGCTCGGATCGGTGACCGACTCCTGGTAGCCGGTCATCGACGTGTTGAAGACGACCTCACCGGTCACGTGTCCCGCCGCACCGACACCGTCCCCGTCGAGCCGGGTTCCGTCCTCGAGCAGGACGTAGCTCATCTGATCATTCCTTCCTGGCCTCTCGGGACCGGGTTAAAGGATGCGGCCCGCGACTCTAGCAGCGGCCGAGGATGCCTCGGCGGGCGGGCGTGGGGTCCTGCGGCGGCGCGGCGATCTGTGGCATCGGCGAGAATCGGCGGGAGGACGGACAGGCAGCGAGATCCGGGCGCGCAAGGACGTCGAGGCCACACAGGAAATCGCTGACTGAGTCAGGCAACTACTTTTCGGCAGGGCACCACACAGCCACTCATCGGAGGCAAGACCGTTGAACACAAGACTTCTCAAATCGTCGCTCACCTGCGTGGTCGGGGCGGTCGCGCTCGCCGGGTGCGGGTCGTCGGGCAGCAGCAGCTCGACCCCGAGCACGACGCCGGCAGCGACCACGAGCACGCCGGCGGCGACGAGCGCCGGCACGTCGAAGGTCACCCTCCAGGCCGACTCGTCGGGTGGGCTGATGTTCAACCAGAAGTCGCTGACGGCGTCCGCCGGGACCGTGACGATCGACTTCGAGAACCGGTCGACGACGCCGCACAACGTGACGGTCAGCGACTCGACCGGCAAGATCCTCGGGAGCACGCCGACGTTCACCGGCGGGAGCAGGACGCTGACGCTGAAGCTGGCGAAGGGGACCTACACCTACTACTGCTCGGTCCCCGGCCACGAGGCGGCGGGCATGAAGGGGACGCTGACGGTCAACTGACGCAGGAACGCCGAGGGTCAGGCGGCGAAGGGGACGCTGACGGTCACGTGACCTGACTCGCGGGAGCGTCCGCGGCCGGGGCGCCCGCGGGGGGGCGGCCTCGGTCGTGGCGGACGAGCTGGGGGGCGCCGCGCTCGGGAAAGGGGATCTCGATCGTGTCGAAGTCTCTGGGCACGACGGAGTGCGCGAAGACGGACCGAGCCTCGTCGGAGAGCTCCCGACCGGCGTAGCGGGCGGAGACGTGTGTCAGGGCGAGCATGCGGACGTCGGCCTCGCGCGCGAGGATCGCCGCCTGATGGGCGGTCGAGTGGCGGGTCATTCGCGCGCGTTCGCGGTCGTCCTCGGTGAACGTCGCCTCGTGGACGAGGAGATCGGCATCGCGGGCGGCGAGGGCGACTGACTCACACGGGGCCGTGTCCCCGGAGATCACGACCCGCCGTCCGTAGCGCTCGACGCCGATCACCTGGTCGGGCCGGACGCCGTTGACCGTCTCGCCGCGCTGGAGGCGACCGAAGTCCGGTCCAGGCCGGACGCCGAGCTCGGCGGCGAGGTCGGCGTCGAAGCGCCCGGGACGAGGATCCTCGACGAGGGCGTAGCCGTAGGCGGTCCCCCGGTGGGAGACGGCGAACGGCGTGATCGCGAGCTCGCCGCGGCGGATCTCCTGGTCGGGGGCGAGCTCGACGATCCCGAGCTCGTAACCGACCCGGCCGTAGACCCGCCGCATCTCGGCCATCAGCTGGGCCAGCCCGGGCGGGCCGTAGATCGTCAGGGGGCGGTCGCGGTCGCGGAGGTCGAAGGACTTCAGCATGCCCGGGAGGCCGAGCCAGTGGTCGGCGTGGAGATGGGTGATGAAGATGTCGGTCAGGTCGGTCAGGCCGACCGACCGGAGCAGCTGGCGCTGGGTGCCCTCGCCGCAGTCGATCAGGATCCGCTCGGCCCCCCGGCGGACGAGCAGGGCCGGCAGGCCCCGGCGGGCGCTGGGGACCGATCCGGCGGTGCCGGCGAAGAAGACCGAGAGCTCCATCCCGGCCGAGGGTACCGGGGTCCCGGCGAGCGACCGGACGTCGGAGGGTCGAATAAGCTCCACCTGCGCCCGCGTCTCGACGCCCGCGTCTGACCAGCGCCCGTAGCTCAGTGGATAGAGCGCTCGCCTCCGGAGCGAGAGGTCGGCCGTTCGAATCGGCCCGGGCGCGCTCCCGAAGTCCCCTGCGAACGCCCGGCTTCTACCGCTCAGCCGACATCCGCCGTCTCGATGTCCTCCGGCTCAGAAACACGATCTGCGCCGAAACGCGCCGAAACCGTGCCGTCCACGAGCCCGCGCAACCGCTCCCGGTCGCCTTCGGAGCGGCGCATCACCCGCGCGTAGATGCCGAGCGTGACCTGCGAATCCGTATGCCCTGCCTGCTCCATCACGTAGGGCACCGGCTCTCCCAGCGTCAACGGGATCGAGACGTACGTGCGACGCAGACTGTGCGGCGTCAGCGGCTCTGGCAGCGGCGGCCGATCCACCTTCGCGAGCTTCGCGTTCGCACCTTCAACCGCGCTCGCCAGCAGTCGGTTCCGTACGTTGCTCGCCGAGTGCTTCCCACCCGTCGCGGTAGCGAACACGAGCGCGTCGGGATCGCCGCTGGCGCGCGCCCGCATCGACAGGAGCTCATCCACGAGCGCCGGGACCACGTCGATCACCCGCTCACCCGCGTCGGTCTTGGACTGAGCGACGCGCAGCGTCCGCGCCGGCAAGCTCACGTGCCGCCACTTGAGCGACAACGCCTCGTCGATCCTCAGCCCGGCGAAGACGAGCGTCGCCAGTAGCGCCCGTCGGTACGGCTGCGACCGCAGGTGCGCGTCGAGCTCGCCAGCGGCATCCAGCAGCGCCGCGATCGCGTCGGCGCCGTCGAGGAAGGTTCCGCGGTACTTCGCGGCCTTCAACCTTCGGTTCTTCCCCTTCGCAGGATTGCGATCGATCAGGCCGTACTCAACTGCGACTTCGAGGATCTGCGCGATCCGCGTGAGGCACTTGTTGATCGAGGTCGTCCCCAGCTTGCCTTCACGGACCTTGGCTTGCCGCCAGCGGTCCACCTGCTGCGACGTGATCGCCGATAGGGGCAGTCCGCCGAACCACGGCAGCACGTGCCGCACGAGCTGCCAGTCGTAGTCGGCCACGGTGTTCGGTCTGAGCTCGCCCCGCACGCGCTCGAACCACTCGTACGCGAATGCGGCGAACATCGGATCGGGCAGGGAGGTCGGCGGCGACGCGAGGTCATTCGGTCGGCCGCGGCGCATGTCAGCCAGCACGGCTTGTAACTCCTCCTCCGCACGCCGGCGCGTCCAGCCGTCGGATTCCTTCCCGAGTCGCGCCTGCCGGCGCTCGCCGGACGGCAACGTGAAGCGGATCGCGAATGTCCGGCCGCGCTTGCCGCTGCGCTCGATCACCTGGCCTGTAGCTGGACGCGCCATCAGCTCGCGCCCGTGATCGCGGACGCCTCGGCGGCGCTGTGCTCGAGCACGACATCGACGAGCTCCCTCCGCGTGTCTGGCAGCGGGACGTTCGGTTCGCTATTTCGCATGACGGCTCCCTTGGGTCAGGGCGCCGGCTGAGTCAGGTCGGGCGGAGGACGCACGGCCCACCCGGACGGGTAGCGTGCGATCTGCGCCGGAGTTCACTCCTCCGGGGCCGGGGGCGGGCCGTTCGTGCGGCGCCGCCCCACTTTCTGTGGTCACCCCAGAGAGTACCGCTCGCCGCCACCGTTCCGGCAGAAGATCAAGGTCAATCGGCGCATGTTCGATCCCGGTCACCACTCGAATGCCCGCCGGCACGGGCGGTCTCGCCCTGCCTGACCTCTCGCCTGTGGAGCGAGCGTGCAGGCGCTCAGCGACTACCGCAGCGTCGAAGCGCAGCCGCCCCTTCGGTCCATCGCCAAGTCGCCGAGCGCCCAGTTCGGCGGCGTGGGCGTACACCCACGATCGTCCGATCCCGAGGCGTTTCGCAACCTCGGACGCTGTCAGCAGGTCACCGGCCTCCGGCGACTCCGCGGCGCAGGGCCCAAGTGCGTGGCGGAGACCTGCCAGAACCCGCTCGGCCACGAGGTCCGCGAGCAAGGCGACGTCTACATCGGCGATGGCTACGTGCCCTTCGGTCATGCCACGTCCGTTAGTAGGTCCCGTGCTCGCGACTCGGCGACGCGGGAGCACAGACGGGTCGCTGCGATCGCTTCCGCGTGCCGCCCCACCGTTCTTGGGGCAGTTGACTTCGTGGGGTCGGAAGCGGCTCGCCGGTCAACCTCGCTGGCATCCCCAAGAACGTCGTTGCGGCGAGAGCGGACCTCGACCGCCGTGGCGAGAGCCTCGAAGCCGCCCGCCACGACCCACAGGAAGCGCACCGCGAGGTTTCCCGCGCGTTCCCCTGTGGATGTAGCGACCTGGCCTCTGGTCCCGGGAGAGAGGCCCGCATGCGACTCGCTGCGGCGCAGCACGATGGGCGACAATAGATCGCGTCGCGTCGCTTGCCGAGCATCGACTCGCGACAGTTCGCGCAGCGCCGCTCGTCGTCTCGCGCGGCCACCGCGGCCCGGTGGGCACCCCATCCCAGCAGGGTGCCGACGGCCGCTCCGCTGGCTGTCTCGCGGCGCCTCACGACGCTCCTGCGCCGAGGGCACGGCGCGAGGTTGTGGCCCGGCGACGGGTGGCAGGCCCGGGCCCCATCTCGTAAAGCGGCGTGACGACTCCGCCCCGGCGGTACACGTCGGCGATGAGCAGCACATCAAGCCGGCGCAGCTCAGCGATAGCGACACGCGCCTGCTTCTCCCTGACGCCGCACCAATCTGCGGCGAAGGCTCTCGAGTAGGGGCTAGGCTCGCCCGGGTCGCGAACGTCACGAAGCACGAGGAGCAACGCGAAGCCCTCGGCGACGCACCGCAGCACCCGCGGCGCGCTTGACGGCAACGGCGGCGATGCTGGCGCCGGGATATCGATGAGGCCGGCCTGCCAGAACAGCCGCCGGTACCACCGCGACGCGCTTGGAGGGTTCAGCCGGACCTCTCGGCGGGCTACCTGCGACGCGAAGACCTCGGCCAGCGTCCACCACTCCCGACCCGACTGGGACGCCCGGTGCCAATCGTGGTACTTCCACACGCCGGTCCGCGGGTCGCGAAACAGCGACGCCGATGGATGCTCGTCGTGGTGGCCAGGGAGCACGCAGCGAAACGGCGAGCCGAGCCGCCCTGTGATGCCGAGCCCAGGCAGGGCAGCGACAACGGCCTCCTCTGCTTTGGCTAGCTCGTCGCCGGTACCTCGGTCCGCCGTGGTGGGGGCCAGAGGCCGGTCATATGTTCTGCCTCTGGCCCTGCCTTGAAGCGACGCAGGTGGGACGCTCGGAAGACGGAGATCGACGCCGCTCAGTGACGAGAGTGGTGCCAGCGGAGCGTCGTCGGGTCCGATCAACCACTCGTAGCGGCCCCCGTTCGGGTGCTGGGACGGTGGCGCGACGACGTAGCCGCCGTCGCCCTTCAGCTCGCCCCAGGGATGCTTGGATCCCGGCGCCCGGCCCTCGGCTGCGAAGTAGACGTGGTAGCCGCGTGAAGTGCGCGATGTCGGCGTAGCGGGGTAGCGGACGTCGGGGCAGGGACGGTCGAAGTCGGCAATGGCCAGGCCGTTCCCGGTGATGATTCCGATGCCCGTGTTCGGGTCGGACTCGAACCACGCCACGATCTCCGGCGTGCTTGCCGGGCGCAGCGCCAGGGATCCCCACTGCGCCGATCCGTGGACCGTGACGAGTACCGCGCAGTGCGGCTTCTTCGTCCCCGGCTTGATCGGCAACAGCGACCAACCGTGCCCGGGCATAGCTCAAGGCCTGCTCCAGTCGGTGATCCGAGTCGGCGATCACGGACTTGCCTCCACCATCGCTCGAGGGTCGCTGCGTCCCTCGAGCCGTGATGGGAGGAGATGCCCTGCCCTTGTCGTCCTACCCCGCCTGGCGCTTGGATCACCCGGCGGGTCGTCACCTCCGGGGGGATCGCCGCCGGGCGGCGAGCTGGCGCTGGAATTCCCGCGTCGTCTGGCCGGGCGACGAGCACGGCCGGCGCGCGCGGGACGAGAGGGCGACGGCCGAGAGGCTTGGGGCCGAAGCGGAAGACGACGGTCATCGCGTTTGCACCACGGTCGGCCCGAGGGGCGGTGCAGGATGATGCACAGGCCGCGTCTCCCAACACGCGGTTGCTGCTGGTTCCACGGAACCGAGCTCGAAGAGCCTCCGTCCGGCCCGGCCAAGCGTCCAGGTTTGGGCAGGAGCATCAACCCCAACCCGCGGCCCGTGCTCGCAGAGGCGGGCGTGCGCCTACCGCGCTGCGCGGCAGCGTCCATCAGCGATGTCCTCGAAGACCTTCACGCGAATGACGCTAGCTACCGCCCCGGATGGATAAAAGGTGAGGCTGGACGCGAACGCCCAGCCTCTCCGGAGGCGAAGGTCTTCAGGCAACGCCACCTTGAAAGTTCGCAGGAGCGGCGGACGGGTGCTCCGTGGAGCGAGCGCGGGGAAACGCGCGGTCGATTCGGCCCAGCACCCGACGGACGCACCCGGACAAGGGGTGTAGCCGACCCTCAGCCGCGCGAAGATCGCGCTGGCGTGCGCCGCTGGGGCTGGCGACGCCGGCGAGCGCGATTTGATCGCTTCATGCGCTCGACCTGGGCGGCTAGCTCATCGACCCGCATCCTGCAGATCCGCATAAGCACGGCGTTTGGCTCCTGCTCGCGCTCGAGGTCTGCCCGCCACCGGCGCATGAAATGCCTCAGCGTCCTCTCTGCCACCTGCTCGGCTTCAGCGATCTCTCGCCAGGGCACCCTCATGGCGCGGGCGATGGCCACGCGCTGGCCCAACGCGATCGCGTCGCGCATCGGCAGATCTCGGGGCTTACGCCGGTGAGGGGGGTCCTGCCCGGGCGGCAACATCGTTGCCGACATTCTAAGACGCCAAGAGTGCCCGCCCACATCGAAAAGTGGCTCTACCACAGGGATTTCGACGATTTCCAGACCTCAAGACGGCGATCGGAGAGGAGGACGCTTTTCGTCGCAACTCGCGCGGCTGGTGCTTGGTGGATCGAGCGATCTCGGCTCAGAGGAATCAGCAGAGCAATCCGAAACAGGAGACCTGGACGGACCCGTGCGAAGCTCCTGTATGCCTCGCTCACCGCCTTGGGCCGCCCGGTGAAGGACGGGCCGAGCTGGTCCAGCTCGCGTCGCCGCGGGGCACACCGGCTACCGCGATTTGGCTGGCTATCTCGGAGGACGGCGACCGTTGGTGATGCGCAAACTGACGGGCAGCGAGTGCTCACGCCCGACGCCCGGTATCGAGTTGGCGCCCGGGTGATATCCGGCTCGCTGAGCGGCAGTTCCGGCCGAATGCCTTGGGCGCGAACCAGTAGCGCGGTGCAGAGTGCAGCGTGGAGCCTACGACGGGAACTCCGTGTGTAGGGGCTTCCCAGCCTGCAGCGCGTCGCGGCAAGCCTCTGCGAGTCTGAGCGCCGCGCCATGAGCGGAACGCTCCGCCGAGGCGATCCGGCCCGCGTGCTCTGCTCGAATGCCGATCAGATTCGGTCCCGGGACCACAGCGCGGTCCACCAGCCCTCAGCTCGCTCCCAACGACGGGAGCCATAGCGAGCCAGCCGCGGCCGCCGCGCGAGGACGCCGCGTCGGGCTACTACACCGCCTCGATGCTGTGGACCCTGGCTGCTTGCAGCGTCCAGGTCACTCCATCCCGGTCCCGCATGTACAGCAGCCCGTTCGGGGCTACGCCCTTGTTCTGGCGAGCGATGTCGTCCGGGCGTATGTCGAGTTCGCACTCCGTCGGCGCACCACCCGGACCCGCATATCTAATCAGTGACCGCTGTTCTGCCATCGCTGCTCCTCTCTTCATTGTCGCTCGGAGCCGAATCGGCGTCCGGGCCAATGCCGCTGGTCGCGCTCCCAGGATAAGGGCGGAGTCGGCGGCGCCGTCCAGACTCAGCAGGCCGCGGTGCCGCCGGGGTTGCTTTCGGCGCTCGAATGGGCTCTGCGGTGCAGTACCATGGCGCCGTAATGGGCACCGTCGGCGGCTCGCTAGGGACGCCCTGCGGCTGTCGGAGGACGTGTACGACCGCGTGCGCGCTGCTGCTTTGTATCGCGGCCGTGCTTGCGGCTCCGTCGGGCGCTCGCGCCGCGCTGACCGCGACGCTCACGCCGTCTGCGGCGAGCGGTGCTGCGCCTGCCGGCGATCCGCTCGCGGTCCGGCAGGCTACGGTGAGCTTCGATCCGATCGCAGGACAGATCTCCGTATCGGTCGTCATAGCCGGCACGCTGCCGCAGCCGGGCAACCCCGCCGACCTCATCGGGATCACGGTCGAACAGCAGTCAGAGTGCGGGATTCCCTCGCTGGCCTCGCGCGGCGACACGAATATCACGCTGGCGGACTACCCGTCGTTCAGCGCGAGCGCCGAGGTTCAGGGGGGCGAAGGGCTGCGCCTCGACGAGCTGTCGCCTGCCGTGAGTGCAGATGGCCACACACTTTCGGTCACGGTAACCGACCCGTTTCTCATGGGGAGCCCGCTCGGGTGCGTCTCCGTGTCAAGCGGTTACGGAGTTCCAGATCCGAACACCGGAGCGCCTGAGCAGATCCAGGGACTCGGTCCCGTGATGTTCAGCTCCCCGCCGGCGACCAGCGGCGGGAAACCTCCGACCGTCCAGGTCAGCCGCGACGCTCTGAGCGATGACCTGATGTTCGAATTTCCAGAGATCGCACTGAATAGCTGCGCCAACTACGCCGACGGACCCATCTTGCTGACGATCACCGACTCGCAGGCGAGGACGACGGCGCTGAGCCGCCAATGCGGAGGGTCGTGGTCTCCCGCGGCCCTCGACGGATCGGGTTGGACGCTCGACACGTCGCCTGACAGCGGGGACGCGGGGCCAGCCGCGACGTTCTCGCCGCAATATCTCTCGGACGGAACTCGCCATCTCTCGTACAAGGTCGTTTGGAGCGGGCAAACACTGAGCGCGGGTGCGTTTACGGTCGATACGACGGTCGTCCCCTCGTCGCGCGTGTACCAAGGCACCGACGACTTCGTCAATTACTGCATTGACCAGATCCAGACCGTCTACTCCAGCGACGGCCGCCTCTACTGCATCCAGCCCGGCGGGATCTTCTACGACGTGGAGAATTCCGGGCCCGCGGAGAGCAAACTCCCGACGCTCACGGCTCAAGCCGCCAAGAACTACACCACCGTCGCTCTCAAACGGAAGCTCGGGTCCGTGGCGGCTGCCCACATCACCTGCCGGTCAACATCGCGCTCGCGCCAGACTTGTCAGGTGCGCTTCAAGGACCGGACGACGGCTTGGAGCGGGACATCGGCGATCTTCTACTCGAAGCTAACCGTCGGCACCGCATGGAACTACACGCTGAACCTCCGCGGCTATCCGCACGGGTGCCGACGCAAGAGCTGCTCACACACGCTCGTCGTCACCTAGTGTCGTGCGCCGTAAGTTCATTGCTTAAGTGTGGTACAATGCGGCATGGCGAGAACAGGACGACCGAAAGCGGTGTTGGAGCTCTCTGACGCCGAGCGTGAGCAGTTGGTGCGGTGGGAGCGGCGCGGGAAGTCA
>DATCEH010000083.1:0-4034 GCA_036510225.1 Solirubrobacteraceae bacterium
GACGACCGCCACCGGGGCGCACGCCCCGCTGCCGGTCCCGCCGGACTTCACGGCCTGCATCGCCTTCCACCGGACGAACGACCCCAAGCCGGCCAAGGGGCAACCGGCGCCGACCACGGCGGCCCTGAAGACCGAGTGCCAGCAGGCCTACACGAGCGGTCTCCAGCAGACGATGCCCTTCCTGATCACCGCCGACTGGCTCCAGGGCGAGGCCGCCGACCAGAAGATCACGGTCAGTGCGGCAACGGTCGCCAGCCAGCTCAAGCAGATCGAGGCGGCGCAGTTCCCGACGCCGACCGCGCTCGCCGAGTTCCTCCAGGAGTCGGGCGAGTCGAACGCCGATCTGCTCTTCCGGGTGCGCGTCGACGCGCTGTCGAACGACATCCGGACAAAGGTGACGAACGGCGCGGCGAAGGCGACTCCGGCGGCGATCGCCGCGTACTACAACAAGCACAAGTCCTCCTACGGCAAGCCCGAGACCCGCGACCTCCGCGTGATTCTCGTCGCCAAGCCGGCGTCGGCCACTCGCGTGCTCGCGCTGCTGAAGGCCGGCGTCAGCTTCACCAAGCTGGCCAGGCAGTTCTCGATCGACGCCGACTCCAAGAAGAGCGGCGGCGCCCTGACCGGTCAGACCCAGGCCGGCCTCGAGGTCAACCTCGGGACAGCGGTCTTCAAGGCCCCGCTCCACAAGGTGGAGGGCCCGATCAAGACGACGCTCGGCTATGAGATCTTCAAGGTCCAGAAGATCACCCCCGGCTCGCAGTCGACATTGGCCCAGGAGACGCCGTCGATCACGACGACGCTGACGACGACCAATCAGAACAACACGCTCAACGCCTTCGTCAAGAAGTTCAACGCCAAGTGGACGGCTCTGACGACCTGCGCGAAGGGCTTCGTCGTGACCGACTGCAAGAACGCACCGAAGACGTCGACCACGACGACGGCCGCCCCGCAGACGACGACCTCAGCGCCTCCGGCCACGACCACGACGTCGACCTCGCCGCAGGTCACGACGACCACCTCGCCGCAGGTCACGACGACCACCTCGCCAAAGGTGACCCTGCCGTCCAGCTCGAGCTCCGGCTCATCAGGCTCATCTTCGTCCGGTTCGTCCGGCTCCGGCTCATCGGGTTCGTCCGGCTCCGGCTCATCGGGTTCGTCGGGCTCCGGCTCGTCCGGCTAGTCAAACCGGATGGCTGAGACGGGGCGGCCAACCGATGCGCTGGTTCGCCTCGACGAGCTGACCCGCCGGCTCCGACGGGAGTGTCCGTGGGACCGCGAGCAGGACGAGCGGTCGATCGTCCCGCACACGGTCGAGGAGGCCTACGAGCTGGCCGAGGCCGCGCATGCCGGCGACGACGTCAAGCTGCTCGACGAGCTCGGCGATGTTCTCTTCCAGGTCCATTTTCTCGCTCTCCTGCTCGAGGAGCGGGGTGCCGGAACGCTGGCCGAGGTCGCCGACCACTGCTCCGAGAAATTGATCCGTCGCCATCCACATGTCTTCGGTGAGGTCGAGGTTGCTGACTCCGCCGAAGTCCGCCGCAACTGGGACGAGATCAAGCGGACGACCGAGGGGCGGGCCGAGCTGTTCGGCGATCTCCCCGAGAACCTCCCTGCCCTGCTCCGCGCCCGGCGTGCCCAGCGGCGGGCCGCGTCGACAGGATTCGACTTCCCCGGACCCGATGGACCACTCGAGTCGGTGCGCGACGAGCTTGTCGAGCTCGAGCAGGCCTCCAGTCGGGAGGAGCGCTTTCACGAGGTGGGAGACGTACTGTTCGCGGCGGTCAACCTCGCCCGCAAGCTGACCGTCGATCCCGAGCTGGCCCTCCGGGCGGCGACCGACCGCTTCCGCGGCCGTCTGGACGACGCCGTCGCCGAGGCCACCCGGGTCGGCGAGCGGTGGTCGGAGCTCGCCCCGGACCGACAGTTGCAGCACTATGCCGCGGCCCGTCTGAGGGCCTCCCAAGTCAGAGGAGCACGATGAGCAAGATCGAGACCGTCCACGCCCGGCAGATTCTCGACAGCCGGGGGAACCCGACCGTCGAGGTCGAGCTGACGCTTGCCGGCGGCGCCCGCGGCCGGGCGGCGGTCCCGTCCGGGGCGTCGACCGGCGAGTTCGAGGCGACCGAGCTCCGCGACGGGGGAGACGCCTACATGGGGAAGGGCGTCACGCGGGCGGTGTCCGGCGTCAACGGCGAGATCGCCGACGCGCTTCTCGGCAGCTCGGCCGAGGACCAGGAAGCGCTCGACCAGACGCTGATCGAGCTCGACGGGACGCCGAACAAGTCGCGGCTCGGGGCCAACGCCGTGCTCGGCGTATCGCTCGCCGCGGCCCACGCGATGGCCGCCGAGCGGGGGCTGCCGCTCTGGCGCCACCTCGGCGGCGAGGACGCCCACGTCCTTCCGGTCCCGATGATGAACGTCCTCAACGGGGGAGCCCACGCCGACAACAAGGTCGACTTCCAGGAGTTCATGGTCGTCCCGTGCGGCGCGACCAGCTTCTCCGGGTGCGTGCGGATCGGGACCGAGGTCTTTCACCACCTGAAGGCGACCCTCCACGAGATGGGCCTGGCGACGACGGTCGGCGACGAGGGCGGCTTCGCCCCGGATCTCGAGTCCAACGAGTCGGCGCTCGAGATCCTCGTCCGCGCGATCGAGACGGCCGGGTACCGGCCGGGCGACGACGTCGCGATCGCGCTCGACCCGGCGACCAGCGAGATCTACGGCGACGACTCGCGCTACGACCTCCACCACGAGGGACGCAAGCTCGACTCAGGGCAACTGGCCGACTACTGGGCCGACCTCAGCGGCAAGTACCCGATCGTCTCGATCGAGGACGGGATGGACGAGGAGGACTGGGACGGCTGGAAGGCCCTGACCGACCGGGTCGGCGACCGGGTCCAGCTCGTCGGGGACGACCTCTTCGTGACGAACACCGAACGCCTCGACCGGGGCATCAAGGCCGGTGTGGCCAACTCGATCCTGATCAAGGTCAACCAGATCGGCACCCTCTCGGAGACGCTCGCCGCGATCCGGATGGCTCGGGAAGCCGGGTACACCGCGGTCATGTCGCATCGCTCGGGCGAGACCGAGGACGTCACGATCGCCGACCTCGCCGTCGCGACCGGCTGCGGCCAGATCAAGACCGGCGCGCCGTCCCGGTCAGACCGAGTCGCCAAGTACAACCAGCTCCTGCGGATCGAGGAGCAGCTCGGCGACCGGGCGGCCTTTCCCGGTCGGTCGGTCTTCCGCTGAGCCGGGCAGACGGCGTGAGGCGGCAGCGACGCAGGCGGGCGATCATCGGCAGGAATGCGCCGTGCTCGGGCGAAAGGCGAACGAATGGCCTCCGCGCGCGCGACCACCCCGAGCCGGAGATCGACCGGTCGCCCGGCCGCCCACGGCCGGCGCGCCGCCCCGGCCCGGATCCGCTGGGACCGGCTCGGACGGGTGGCGATGCTGTTCGTGCTGCTCGTCCTCCTCTACCTCTACATCAGCCCGGTCCGGTCGCTGATCGCCGCGTTCCACCAGTCGGCCGCCCAGCGCTCGGACGTCGCCTCGCTCGAGCAGACCACCAGCCGGCTGCTGGCCGAGCGCTCAGCGCTCAAGCAGTCGAGCACGCTCGAGCTCGACGCCCGCAAGCAGGGCCTCGTGAAGCCGGGCGAGAAGGAGTTCGTCGTGTTCGGCCTGCCGCCCAACTAAATTGACCCTCGAGACCGCCGTTCACCGGTGGCAGGACGGTGACCGGAGTCTCCGCGAGGCCCCGTCCGACCGCCGGCCGGTGCTCGACTTCGTCTGCGAGCGGATCCTCCTCGAGCTGCGCCGACGACTCGGTGGGTCGTTCAGCTCGTCGGAGCTGGTCGACTTCTACGAGTCCGGGACAGCCTGGATCCTACCCCTGGCCGCGAGCCTTGCGCCCGAGTCCCCGTGGGCGTGGGAGGCGACCGTCGCAGACGCGGCGTTTCACCGCTACCTCCGCGATGCCCACGACTACGCCGGCGGCCGGCTCGACCGCTAGCTAGAAGGCTGCGGGCGGG
>DATCEH010000084.1:0-23125 GCA_036510225.1 Solirubrobacteraceae bacterium
CCGGGGGGCTGGGGGCCGGGGGGGGCCGGGGGGCCCGGGGGCTGGGGGCCGGGGGGCTCTTGCTGGGGCGCCGGGCGCTAGGGGTGGGGGAGCCCGGGGCTCGGGGTGCGAGGGGTGCGAGGGGCGCGGGCGCGGGGCGGCTTCACTTGATCAACCGGCTGGCTCGATCGACTGGGCGGTCGAGGAGGCGTTCTGAAGAAAGTAGTTGACTGACTCAGTCAGCTACTTTGCAATGAAGGTCGCAACATGTTCTTCGCCGCCCAGCCCGGCCGACTACATCCGACGCCTCCCGGGGCCGACCCGGACCCCGCGCCGGCACCGGCACTACCACGTCCGGCCCGCCGCGCGAAACGTACGAAACCCGAGCGGACCGCGCCGGATTCCCCCGGCCGTCGGCGCTAAGCCCGCGGTCAGATCGCCGCCGGCGTCGGCGTAAGATCAAACGCACTGCTGATGTCCCCTGTGCTCGACGGTCGCGAACGCCTGCTGCGGGAGCTCGCGACCGAGGTCGGTGACCCGAGGGTCCTCGACGCGATCGCGTCAGTCCCCCGGCAGGCCTTCGTTCCCGAGGACCTGAGGGAGTTCGCCTGGCTCAACCAGCCGCTTCCGATCGGCGAGGGACAGTCGATCTCCCAGCCGGTCGTCGTCGCCCACATGTGCGAGTTGCTCCGCCTGACCCCAGCAGACCGGGTGCTCGACGTCGGCACCGGGTCGGGCTACCATGCGGCCCTGCTCAGCCGACTGGTCGGCCACGTCCACTCGATCGAGCGCCGCCCGTCGCTCGCGCGTCAGGCCGCCGAGAACCTCCGGGCCGCGGGGATCGAGAACGTCACGCTGATCGTCGGCGACGGGACGCACGGCTACGCCGAGGCCGCGCCGTACGACGCGATCAACGTGGCCGCCGCCAGCCAGGACGGGGTCCCGCCGGCACTCGAGGGGCAGCTCGCCCGCGGCGGGCGGATGATCATCCCGACCGGCGGGACCGATCGCCAGCGGCTGGTGCTGGTGGAGCGTCTCGGTGACGGCGAAGTGCTGCGGACGAGCCTTCAGGACGTTCGCTTCGTCCCGCTCGTCGGCGGCACCCCGGGGACCTCGTAACCTGGTCAGCCCGTCTCGCCCGCCCCGCGCGGCTCGAGGACGTCCAGCGCGCCGGCCGCGGCGAACATGCGGTCGACGATCGGGTAGCCGCGGACGACGACCAGCCGGCGGCCGATCTCGCGGGCGCGATTGACGGCACCGACGATCACGTGAACGCCCGAGCTGTCGATGAACGTGAGATCGCGGAGGTCGAGGACGACCAGGCGGGAGCGCTCGAGCGCTTGGCGGAGGGCGAGCTGGAGCTGGGGTGCGCTGGCGATGTCCAACTCACCGACGACGTGGAGGCACCCAGAGTCGGGATCGTTGTCGATCCATGAGTCGGCGAGCACGAGCAGAGCGTCGGGGGGGCGGGCGCTCGCATCGGGGAGAAGCTTCAGACTGGGCACGACGGACCTCCAAAGGTAGGAACCCTCAGAAGTCAGATCGTGCTGCCCGCCTCGCGCCCGGCCGACGTCACGGTGATGCCCTCCAGTGCGTCCATGGTACTCCGTGGGCCAAGGCTCACGAGCCTCGTTGGTCGGGGAGTAGCTCGTGATCGTCGACGAAGTCGGTGGGCGCGAGGATGAAGACCTCGCACATGATGTCCGGATCCTGCTGGTTGCCGCTCATGAAGCCGATCACCCGGCGACCGGTCGCGTGCTGGATGACGGCTTCGAAGCGCCCGCGCATCAGCTCCTGGAACTCCATCCGCTGGGCGATCACCGAGGCGCCACGGCCGCCTTCGAGGAGGGTCTGCTCGACGCGTGAGAAGCCGCCGCGGAGGAGACAGACGACCAGATCGTCCTCGTAGTAGGACTTGGCGCGGCTCGGGCCGCGGCCGTAGAACTCGCGCAGCAGGCCGACCATCCCGTCGGAGACCGCCGTCAGGACATCGCCGTGTGCCTCGGGAGGCTTCTTGTCTTCTCTTCGGCTCATCGCGGGATCCGTGGCGCTCGCTCAGCGAGACGACGGAATCATAAGCCCGGGAGGAGTCGACGGGAGCTAGCGCGAACGTGACCTCGGCGAACGGAGCGCGAAGCCGCGCAGGCGGTCCTCGGTCAGCGCCTGACCGGCGGCCGCGTGCCCGGAAACGCCGTGGGCCGCACCACCGGGGAAGGTCGCGGCGCCGGTCAGGTAGAGACCGTGGAGCGGCGTTCGGTAGGGGCTGAGCGACGGGACGGGCCGGAAGATGACCTGGTCGAGCGTGTAGCTGCCGCCGCCGACGTCGCCGCCGACGAGGTTCTGGTTGCGGCGCTCGAGATCGCCGGGCCCGAGGACGTGGCGGGCGAGGATGCGGTCGCGAAAGCCGGGGGCGAAGCGCTCGACATGGGCCTCGACGCGTTCGACGTGTCGGTCGCGCTCGGCGTCCCAGTCGGCGCTGGCCGGGCCGTGGGTGTAGGCCCAGGCGGTGTGCTTGCCGGCCGGGGCGCGCGAGGGGTCGGCGAGCGACTGCTGGCCGAGCAGGAGGAACGGCCGGTCGGGGAGACCCTGGGTGGTAGACGCCGTCGCGAGCACGTCGGCGGCGTCGCCGCCGACGTGGACGGTGCCGGCCTGGCGGGCGATCGGCGAGGTCCACGGGATCGGTCCGTCGAGCGCCCAGTCGACCTTCAGGGTGCTCGGGCCGTAGCGGTAGCGGCCGAGTGACCTGGCGTAGCGCCCGCCGATCGCGTCGCCGGCGAGGCGGAGCAGGGCGTGGGGCATCACGTTGGCGATCACCTGCGGGGCGGTGATCGGCTCACGGCCGGCCAGCTCGACGCCGACGAGCCGTCCGCGCTCGGAGACGATTCGCGTGACCTCGGCGCTCGTGCGCACGATTCCCCCGTGGGCCTCGAGATAGGCGACTAGTGCGCCGGCCAGCCGGCCGGCGCCACCCTCGGGGCTGGGCCAGCCGGCGCCGTGGCCGAGCAGGTTCAGATACGCGGCGGCGATCGCGGAGCCACGGGCCGGCGGGGGAACATCCGCGTGCATCGCGGCTCCGTAGAGCCAGGCCTGCGCGCCGCTCCCGCGGAAGAGATCCTCGGCGAGTGCCTGGGCGGGCGAGAGGAGCAGGCGGACGAAGCCGGCCACCCCGGCGACGCCGAGCCCGGCGACCAGCCGGGCGGGCCCGGTCACCGGCGGGAACCCGGAGAGCATCGTCGCGGCGAGCGCGTCGAAGTGGTCGACGTAGGGCGAGGCGAACGACCGCCAGCGGTCGCCGTCACCCGGGCAGAGGGCGTCGAGGCTGGCGGCCGTGCGGTCGAGATCGCGGTAGAGGCCGACGGCCGCGCCGTCGGGCGAGACGGGGTGGGCCATGCAGACGTCGGGGTGAACCCAGCGGAGACCGTGGCGGTCGAGCGGCATCCCGGCGTAGACGGGCGACGCGGCGGCGGCGGGATAGACCGCGGAGAAGGTGTCGTGGAGAAAGCCAGGGAGGGTCAGCTCCTGCGTCTGGACGGCGCCGCCGGGCCGGTCGGCGGCCTCGAGCAGGAGAACGCGGCGTCCGGCCCGGGCGAGGCGGATCGCAGCCGTCAGGCCGTTCGGACCCGAACCGATCACGATGGCGTCGTAGTCGGTCATGCGGTGGCGAGGGCGATCTGGTGGAGCAGGCTCCTGCCGGGGCCCATGAAGTGGCCGTCGTCGGCGGTCAGGTCGAGGACGAGGATCGTCTGGCCGCCGTCGGGCACGGCTCGGGGCTCGTTGCAGCCGAAGTCGGCCTGGCCGTCGTCGAGCTCGTCGAAGTACTGGCCGAGGGCGGAGGCGTCGCCGGGGGTCACGAGGGTGGTGACGGTAAGACTGCGGAGGGTGGTCGGGCGTCGGCCGTGTCAGTCAGCCGGCCTCAGTCGGCGGGGGCGTCTGGGAGCCGGCGGAAGGCGTCAGTCATCTCGGCGTCGACGGGTGACGCGTCACCCGGGCGGGGAGCCGGGTCGGCAGCCAGGTCGGCGTTCGTCTGGAGGACGGCGGCCTCGAGGAGGTGACGAAGCTCGGCCTCGTGACCGGGAACGACGCCGGCGACCGTGACCCGCCGTTTGGTCGGATGGACGCGACCCCAGGCACTGCCGGTCTGGTGGAGGCGCCGCAGAACGGCTTCGAACTGGGTCTTCCAGGTCTTCGAGGGGTCGCCGGTCAGATCGACCTTGAGCTGGCGGTCACGAACCTCGGCGGTGGACCAGTCGAGCTCTCGGGGAGTCGAGTCGTGCGTGTCGGCCATCAGGTGGTCTGCCTCCCGGACCGTGGGTTGTCGTTCTTCGCGCTGGAGCCGTGGTTCGTCGCCATTGGATCCTCCGAGACTACGGGTGCGTGACCGGCCGGCTACCCGCTTGCGTGTGGCACGAATCGGCCGGCGTCCGGGGTGAGGAGCGCGAGAGGTGGACGTGCGGCTGTCGTCGACATCGTGGGTGCCGGTAACGCTCGCGAACTCCGGATGGGCCTCGGCGCACCGAGCGAGGCGGCGAGGAGGCGCTCGGGGGACCGAGGGTAAAGGGCGCGGCCGCAGGGGCTGTACTGCGATCGCGTGGCCGCTCTCGGCGATCGCGCCGGCCTTTGTCAAGCTCAGGTAGATAGCCGAGATCCCCTGGGAGTTCCATCGTGCTCCTGCGATGTTCTCCTGCTCCGATGGGTGGTCGCCGAACATGTGGCGCCATGCGGTGGTCTCGAGCGGTCCTGCGGTCGCGCGTTCCAGCGCGTTCAGGAGCTCGGGCTGTGGATCATGTCTAGACGAAGGCGCCGTCGCTCAGCTGGGAGATGTGCGCCAGGACGTCCTCGAGCTGGGCGCTCTGGATCCGGTCGGCGGGCCGCTGCCCGCCGAGCAAACGGTGGGGTGCGAACAACCACAGGCGCGCATGATCGGGTTCGTAGAACTCGGCGAGCTCGCCGATCAGCCATTCAAGCCTCAGCAGTTTCTGAAGACCATCGGGTTGTGGCGAGGACTTCCCGGTACGCCAGCGCGAGATCGTCCGTGGCGCGGTGTCGAGTAGCTGAGCAACCTCGCGCGAGTGGATCCCACCACGCTCGCGGATGCGGTCCAGGCGTTCGGCGACGGCCGTGGAGGCCATCACGCGGTCCTCTTGAGGCGGGGGTGGACGGGCTTGCCGGCCGGGGCCTTGGCGACGGTCGGCGGCGGCCCGGCTTGTTCAACTCGCCGAAGCATCAGCCGCCGGTGCTCCAATCGCTTGCGCGCATTCGAAGCTCGGCTCAACCTTGGTGACCCGCAGGAACTTGTCGCTTGCGGGTCGTAGGAACCCCTCGACGTCCATGCTGGGCCTGACCGGCTCGGGTCGTCGGCTGATTTCCCTGACCTCACGTTGTCGCTGGAGCAGGAAGTGGCGACGGGGTCGCGCTCCGTATCAGTCGGGCCCCGGGTGCAGCAGTTGCTGTCGCGACAACCGGAGGCCGAGCGCATGCCGGGCTTGACGAATGACGCGGCCATCTTCTTGCGAGTCAGGAACTCTCCGAGACCGTGGATGTACTCGCCGGCGGGCGAGGGCGTCAGTCGAGATCGAACGCGGCTTGAATCGCGTCGCTGAGCGCCGGCTCCTGCGGATCGAGGAGAACCCCGATCTGGGCGCCGAGGGTACTCGTCGGAATCGTCGTGATGTTGTCGCAGCTGACCACTGAGGGTTCCGCAAGCCCGTTCGCGACGTCGAGTCGTACCTCCGTTGATAGCCCTCGAATCGTCGAGGTGATCGGGGCGACCGTGACCGTCGTCAAATGCGGACGCACGAGCTCTCGCGTAAGGATCAAGACTGGCCACGCCTTGTCAAGATGGGCGACGTGAATCGGCCGCATCAGGCGAGCATGGACGGAAGGCCTGCCGCGTGCTCGGCAAGGCCGGACAGCTCTGGATCTGGACCGCTGCGGGCCAGGATCTCGGCGTCACGCCCTGCGATGAAGCGCCTACGCTCACGCTCAAGTGCTTTCGCGACGACTGCAGCGCGACTGCGTCCGGCGCCGGCGCCAACGATCTGGTCAACGAATTCGACTAGGTCGTCAGGTAACCGGACCGCGATCTGCTTGCTCATCCCATTACGGTAGCTGAATGGGAGCGCATGCTCGCAAGATTTCGGGCGTGAGGCGGTACAGATCGACGGCGGATGACCAGACCTGGATTGGGTGACGAACTGCGCGACGCGCAATTGTTGCGCACGGTCGGCGCCAGCCTCTGGTGGGCACTGGCCGTCCCGGCTCAGCCGCGACGGGCCACCTTCGCCTGTCTGCCGTGCGCGCGGCGGCTCAGGTCGAAGCCGCGGTGCCAGTGCTTCGGTCGTCGCAGCGGGCGTGCCACTCATGATCCAGCAGCGCGTAAACGACCATGTCGGTCCACGCGCCCTTGAACATCTCGGAGCCGCGATGGCGGGCCTCCCGGCGCATCCCCAGCCGGGACACCAAGCGCTCCGAGGCGCTGTTGCGGGCGTCCATACGCGCGACCACACGGTGCAGTCCCAGGCCGTCCGACTTGTCGAAGGCGAGATCCAATACCGCCGCGCACGCCTCGGCGGCGTACCCTTGCCCCGCGACATCCGGGTGAAAGACGTACCCGATCTCCCCTCCGGCGTGGTCGGCCGACCGGAAGAACAGGACGACGTCACCCACCAGCCGCCCGCCGGCTACCAACTCCACGCCGAGGGTCAGCGCTTGACCTTCCGTCGTGATCTCCCGGCGGCCCAGATCACCGGCCAGCCGGCCAGTCAGGACGTGTTCGTCCATCGGCTCGAACGGCAGGTAGCGGCAGACGTCGGGGCGACCGCGGTAGGCCAGCAACTCCTCGATGTCCTGGACGGCCAGCGGCCGCAGCCTCAGTCGCCGGGTCGTGATCGGATACGACGGACACAGCTCCACGAACCAATTGTCCCGCACTGTCCCACCGCCCGGGGCCTACTCTGGGACCCGGATTTTCCGCAGCCTGCTCGCGGAGGGCTCACGGCGACCCCGTCGACAGACCCGCCACGCCGCCGCTTTCGCGTCGGGACGGGATGAGCCTCGGCGTACTTCTTGACCGCCGCCATCGTCCGCAGGTTCTCTTCGTCGAACGACCTGATGATCAGCGGCCGCAGGGGACGGAGGACGATCGGCATAGCGATGTCCAGGACGAGCCACCGGACGACCTTCGTGCCGCCGCCGGCCTGCTCGAAGGAGTAGTGGATGTGAACGTCGACCGTCGCCTTGAGTCGGCTGACCTGAATTGTGGTGGAAAATTCAGTGACCCGGACGACTGGAAGCCGGTGACGGATCCCCACCAGTCCTTTCCCGGTTCACCGGGCTTCCAGGACCAGGCCGCGCTGCCGTCCAACGACGATGCAGGTCGGCGTCCGGTCAATTTTGGAGTTCGAGCGTCGTGAGGCCCGCGAGGAGCGCGTCGAGTCCGATCTCGAACTCCTCGTCGTAGCTGTAGCCGGACTTCGCGAGCTCGGTCGTGACTTCGATCAGGTACGGGTACGCGTCGGCGTCGATCCTCCGGCCGACCCTCTCGACCACCTCCCTGGACTCCTGTGCCGTGTCGAACGGGAGGGTCTTCTGCTGCAGAGCGAACCCGTAGACGTAGCTGTCCAGCGCCGACAAGACGTGAACCGCGTCTCGCAACGAGAAGCCGGCTTCGCGGAGGCACCCCATCGTCGCGTTGTGGTGGCGCCGGTTCGGGGGACCTGGGTTCTCGCGCGACTCCATCAGCCCGACCGCCCACCGGTGACGCAAGAGAGCCGCGCGGACCGAGTGCGCCCGCCGGCGCATGGCGGTCTTCCAATCCGAGCCTGTCGCGTCGGGCAGTTCGATCTCGGCGAAGACGACGTCGATCATCGCGTCGACGAGCGCCTGCCGGTTGGCGACGTGCTTGTACAGCGCCATCGGCACCACGCCGAACTCCTGAGCGAGCTTGCGCATGCTCAGCGACTCCAGGCCGCCGTTGTCGGCGAGCGCCACCGCCGCGGCCAGAACCCGGTCTCGGTTGAGGGGAATGCGGTTCGTCTTGGTCATCGGCCTTGACAGGTGGACAGCGTACACCTATGCTGTCGCCACACAAGAGGTGTACGCCGTACACCAGGATCGAAGGAGTCCCGATGCAGCCCCTCAGAAAGACCGCTCTGCTCGCCGGCGTGTTCTTCCTCGCCACCGAAGTGACCTCGATCGCCGGCCTCGCCCTCTACGGCCCCGTGCTCCACCACCCCGACTACATCGTCTCCGCGACCGGCCAAGACTCCAGGGTTCTCCTCGGCGCGTTCTTCGAGGTGCTGCTCGTCATCGCGATGATCGGCACCGCCGCCATGCTCTTCCCCGTCGTTCGCCGCCAGAACGAGCGCATCGCTCGCGCCTACCGCGCCGTCCGGTACTTCGAGGCGGCGGTGATCGTCGTCGGCATCCTCTCCATCGTCTCGATCGTCGCGCTTCGCCAAAACGCCAGCCTGGCCACCGGCAAGTCGCTGCTCTGGCTGCACGACGCGACCTTCCTCCTCGGTCCAGGCTTCGCAATCGGCCTGAACTCCGGCCTCCTGGCCTATCTCATGTACAAGTCGCAGCTGATCCCCCGGGCGATCGCCGTGCTGGGCATGGTTGGCGGATCGGTGATCTTCGCGTCCTCGTTCGCGGTCCTCACCGGGCTCTACGAGCAGACGTCGACCGTCGGCACAGCCATGGCGCTCCCCGTCTTCGCCTGGGAAGTCTCCTTCGCCATCTGGATGATTGCCAAAGGCTTCAAGGCCCCGCCCGACGCGGCCCCTCACAACAACCGCACCGCCCCGCTGGGCCTCGTCCCGGCCTGACCACGCGTCGCATGGCACGCAGGACCTGGAGCCCCCGCCGACCGGGGGCTCCAGATCGTCTTGGGTCCCTGAGCTCAACGACCCGCGCCGGGAGTCCTTACCTCGGCGGCCGCCGGCCTCGGAGGCCCAGACGCGGACACCCCGGAGATCGAGCGCCGCCGAGTCGTCGATGGGTTGGGTCGGCGACCCCCCGGGAAGAACAGTCCTACGATGGCCGACCGAAAGACCTCCGAGGCTGGTGACTCGGCCGCTTCGAAGACGGTCAGCGCAGCCCGGTCGGGAGGCTTCGGCTGGGCCGTCCGCGCCGGCTTTGTCGCCCGCGGCGTCGTCTACGGGATGATCGGCGCTCTCGCTCTCGCCCTGGCGCTGGGTGCGACGGGCGGGTCAGCAACCAATCAGCAGGGCGCGCTCGCCCTGCTCTCCGGCGAGCCGCTCGGCGGCCTCGCGGTCGGCGTGCTAGCGGTCGGCCTGCTCGCATACGCCGTCTGGCAGATCGGGCAGGCGGTCCTCGGGCGGGGTCTCGAAGATGCTGATCGCAAGCCCCCGGCCGAGCGGATCGGACAGCTCGGCGTCGGGGTCGTCTATCTCGGCCTGTTCGTCGTCGCCGTCAAGGTCCTCTTCGGCGACCCCAGCAACGAGTCTGGCAACCAGCGCCGAGCCGCCGGCGACGTGCTCGGCTGGCCGGGCGGCCCGTGGATCGTCGGCCTGGCCGGGGTCATCTTCGTCGGCGTCTGCCTTTACATGGCCTACGACGGGCTGGCCACCAGCTTCGTCGACGAGATGAAGACCGACGAGATGACCCCGAAACTGCGCGACGTTCTCGACGTCCTCGGACGGGTGGGCCTGGCGTCGCGCGCGGTGGTCTTCGCCCTGGTCGGCTACTTCCTGATCAGGACGGCGATCGATTTCGACCCGGCCAAGGCGATCGGTCTCGACGGCGCGCTCGAGAAACTCGCCCAGCAGCCCTACGGATCCTGGCTGCTCGGGGTCGTCGCGATCGGCCTGATCATCTTCGCCGCGTCGTCCCTCGCCGAGGCCCGCTACCGGGAACTCTAGGCGCCGGACAGAAGCTGTACACGCCGGACGCGAGCCGTGGCGCCGGGGGTCCCCTATCCGTCGACCATCAGCCCCTGCAGCGGCCCGACCAGCCGTTCCGAACGCCTCGAGACTCCCGGCAGAACCGTCAGCCGCCGGTCGGGGATCTCCCCGGCATCCAGTCGTCGCCGCGACTCTCCGGCCAGCGGCTTCCACAGGTCGTCGATCACCCGGGTCGGATCGCCCGACACGGCGGCCCTCGAGCGATCGAGGTGCTCGGCCCACAGGCGATGGCGGACGTCGAGGACGACGGCCGAGTCCTGGGTCACGACGTTGACCTCCGTGTCGTTGAACAGCGAGTGCGCGTTGAGGTTGGCCGAGCCGACCGTCATCCACCTGTCATCGACGATTCCGATCTTCGCGTGCACGTAGACCGGCGCCCGCTGTCCGGTCGCCGGGTCCCCGGTGTACAGCGTGCACGCGAGCAGGCGCCCGCGACCCGCGTCGGCCTCGGCCAGGACGCCGAGCTGGCCCTTGGTGTCGTCGGCTCCGTTGTTGGCCCGCGCCGGCAGGAGGACGACCACCCGGAAGTCGGGGGTCGGCGGCCGGCGGAGCTTTTCGGCGAGGATCCCGACGAGCTCCGGGGACCAGAGAAACTGGTTCTCGAGGTAGACCAGGCGCTCTGCCGAGCGCAGCGCCCGCGAGTAGGCCTCGAGGATGCGGAACTGCCCCTTCGGCGCGAACTCGTAGACACGCTCGGGGATCGTCGCGACGAGTTGGAGCTCGACCTCACCCTCGGGCTCCGGGACGAACGACGGGTCGAGTCGCTCGCCGGCGACCTCCTGCCACCGGCGGCGGAAATGCTCGGCCACATCGGCCACGACCGGGCCGCGGATCGAGACGGCCGCGTCGTGCCATCCGACGGCCTGACGATACGGATGATCGGTCTCGTCGAAGCGGTCGCCACCCAACCCCGTCAGGTCGATCCCGCCGACGAAGGCCAGCCGACCGTCGATCACGATCAGCTTCTCGTGGTGACAGTGGGCCGGGCGCTCGCGCCGGTCGACGACACACTGGATGCGCGTGTCCCGGCAGAGATCCTCCCGCCCGCGACGCACGTCGGCACGGGTCGGCTTGAAGACCGGGATCGGAGCACCGGCCCAGACCAGGACGCGGACGGGGACGCGCTCGGCCAACTCGGCCAGCAGGTCCCGCACGGTCGGCGCGCCCGGCTCGTGCCCGAGCCGAAACCCCGCCTCGACGTGCCAGCCGGCGATGTGAACGTACGACTCCGCGCCGGCGAGCGCACCCGCGATCCGCGGCAGGGCGGCCGCTCCGTCGATCAGCACGTCGATCGCGTTCCCCGGCCGTGGCGGAGGATCCCCGGCACACCACAGGCCCGCCCCCGACGGATCGAGCGCCCGCCCCCAGCCGAGCCGCGAGAGCCGCCGCCGGTGATGGCCGCGCGTCAGCCACTCGACCGCGTTCCCGACGCCTGCGTCGAGACGTTTGACGGGGTCCGTCTTCAAGCACTCACCGTCTCCTCCGGATACCCGCGCACGCGATTTCAGAACCGGCGTCTGCTCGTATTGCGTGATTGGTGTCCGGCAATCCGTGCACCGGCACCTGACCGTCGACGCGGCCCCGCGGCTCCGACAACCACCGATCGGCCGGAACGACCGGTACGACTGGAACGACCGGTACGACCGGTACGACTGGAACGACCGGAACGACTGGAACGACCGGAACGACCGGAACGACCGGAACGACCGGAAGTATGATCGCGACTCCGTGACTGAGTCAGCCACCCTGATGACGGCGCTCGGCGACTTTTTCGCGAAGGCGCCCCTCCCGACGGGTGACGGTGAGACCTGTCGCTCGGTGGCCCTCTTCTCGCTCGCCCCCCTCGACGCCCCGCACCCCGACGGGGTGCCAGTCGGAGCGCTCTTCCAGGGAGCCGGCCTCCGCGGCTGGTACGAGGACGCCGTCGATGCCTTCCCGACCGTCGTCGCCGGACGCACGATGACCGGTCCGCCGACCGTGATCCCCGAACACGTGCGCAGCCGAATCCGGATCCAGCGATCGATCTTCTGCACGCTCCAGTTTCCCCAGGGTCAGGCCGTCGGCCTACTCGCCCTGGAATGGACGATTCCCAGCCTCCTGGACTTCGGCGCGCTCGTCGCCCTCCGTTGGGCACTGGACGACGGTCGACACGCCGTGGCCGAAGAGTTCCTCGCCCCACCCGGGCTCGACTTCCACCAGGTCCTCCTGCTGAGCGATCGACAGATCCTCGCGCTTGAGGCCCACTGCCGAGACGAGCCCGACGCTCAGGACGCAGAAGCCGGCGGCCGCGATGCCTACCAACGATTTCGCGGTCTGCTGCAACTGTTCGCATCCGGAGCCGATCGATCCGACCGGCCGCAACGCTCCGACCGGCCAGAGCACCTGACGGCCCGCTTCCCCAGCGAGCCCAACCGGTACGTCGCCAGCGCGGCCGCCGTCATGCCCGGTTCGAGCGTGCTCGGCGGACAAGCCCCGGATATCGAGCTCTCGATGATCCTTGCCGCCGCGCAGGCCCTCGCCAGCCTCGCCACGATTCGAGGCATCCACAATCGGGCGGCGGCCGCCCTCACCGAACTGCCTCAGGACAAGCGCCCGCCTCTCGCGCTGCTCCAGCACGTCGCTGCGACCGTCAGTGACCTCGACCTGGAGCTCGGATTCGGCGTCGAGGCCCAGCTGTCAATCCGCATCCGCGTGCCCCTCCTACCCGTCGAGCAGTACTACGAGAGCCTGCTCGGCATGCTCGGCATGAAGTCCGCGGTCCAGGTCACGTCGGACATGCTCAGCAGGCTGACCAGAGTCCTCCAAGCCCGACAGACAGAGACCGAGGCCAGGAGGGCCAAGGTCGTGGGCATCGTCGGTGCCGGCGTGGGTGTCGCCAGCGCGGTCGCCATTCCCCTGACGCTGATCCTCGCGTTCGTCGGCTCCAACGTCCGGCAGGCCCTGACGCGGGCACAGGCAGCGAACGCATACTCCGTTTTCGACCTCAAGCACTTCTTCGGCTATTACCTCGTCCTGCTCTCACCCGTGGTACTCGGCCTGGCAGCCGCGCTGGCCGTGCTCAGGCTCTACCGGGGTGGCCCTCGACCGTCGTCGGCCCACGAACGCCGAACGGTCGGATCCGATCGCGACGCGATCGTCGACGACCAGCTGCGAGGCCTGGACTCGGGCCTGACGCCCGGCCGGGCCCTGATCCGAGAACCGAATCAGATGCCCCAGGTGACGCTGGAGGTACGGCCGGACGAGGACACCGCCAGCCTCGGGTTGTGAACCGCCGTCCGCACGCGCCGATGACCTACTTCACCGTCTCCGGCCAAGCCCCCTCCGGACCTCTCTCCGGAGAGGACGCCATCCCGTTCGACCTGGCCATGGTCCGCGCCCAGGACGCCGGTGGCGACTGGATCGTCACCGACGGCCTGTCCCGGCTGATCGACTTCGGATCAAACGGACCGAACGCCCTTCACGCAGTCGCGCTGATCAGGCACTACGGGTTCACCCATCAGTGCTTCGTCGGCCGGCCGCACCCTCCGTTGACCTACTTCAGGAAGTAGACCCCGCCCGAGCTGCGGCCGGCCTCCGCCGGGGCAGGATCGCCCCGCACAAATGACTCAGGCGCCGCCGAACGCCGCGTAGTACTGCGCGAACGTGTCCATCCGCAGGGCGAACACCCCGTCGCCCGGCAAGGTCAACCCCTGCCACGTCCCCGGCAGGACGTTGAGCGTCGCCTCGGTGTTGCCCCACGGATTGCGCAGGACGACGTAGTTGTGTCCGCCCGACGTCTCGGTCCCGAGGATCGAGTACGCGTGGTTGGCGACGATCCCGCTCGTCCCGTCGTAGTGGACCGTTGCCGATCCCGTGCCGAACGTCCACGCCACCATCGGATCGGTTGCCCGCCCGTTCGTGCAGTGGCTGTTGATCTTCGTCCACGCGTCGGCCGCATTCGCGTTCTCTCGCCACGGCGGCCGACCGACCAGCGCGGCGACCCCGTGATCCGGCCAGTTGTAGTTCAGCTCGTTGTAGTTGGTGCTCGACGGCTCACCGAAGCCCGTCGCGCCGATCACGCCGATGAACGCCTTCTCGAGGTTCGCCGGCCACGTCTCGCCGGCTACGTTCGACCGCGCGTAGATGTACCCGCCGCCTGACTGCGGGACGTCGTCCTTGACGACGTACGATTTCCCGTTGTCACCCGCGTCCATCGAGTAGAACGTGAACTCGTAGTCGGCCCCGCCCGCCGCGACGACGCCCGTTCCGGCCTTCAGCGTCCGCTCGGAGATCAGGTCCGGGTGACACCACGCGACCGACGCCATCGACGAGACCAGCCAGCAGTCGGCGAGCCCGCCCTGGACCGGGGACGTCGCCGTCGGAACGTCGACGATGAACTCGCCCGGCACGTCGTACGACAGGTCGCTCAGCACGATCGGCCACCAGATCGGCCGCTCCACCTCGATCGCCTGAATCACCGCCGATGACACCTTCGCCTCGGTCACCACGGGCGCGACCCTCGCCTCGGTCACCGCCGGGGAGACCTTCGCGGCCACGACCTCGTTCGCAGCCGCCGGCAGCGCCGGAGCTGCGAGGACCCGGGCGATGCCCGAGAACACGACGGACCCGAACTTCGGATCGAAGAGCTGGTCATACGGCTTGCCGAGTGCGCTCGCCACCGTCTCCTGGAAATCCGCCGCCTTCGGATCCAGCGTACGCCCGAGCTTGAACTCGGCGATCGCCTTGGGGTTTGCCGCCCCGATCGGCGCGGTGCTCTCCGCCAAGACCCCAGCCACCAGGTTCGTGTCCGCGAGCCGCCCGGCCAACTGCTCCCGCGGCGCTTCACTTGTTGCCATCTGAATTTCGCCCCTTTGTGTTTGAGTCCTACGCGGCCCAACGTACGCCGGCGGTTGCCCCCCGTGTGTGAGACCGCGCACACATCGGACGCATTGCGCAGACGACGACAACGGGCAACGGGGAACGGGGACGGGCGACAGGGAACGCTCGGCGTCAGGCTCAAGCGTCCGCGTGGGCCCGTGTGACCTCGTCGATCGCCGCCCGCAGCTTGACCGCCACCTCGTCCACCGCGTAGTCGCCCAGCCGCGCCCGCCCCCGCCGCGCCAGCTCCTCCCGGAGCTCTGAGTCCGACACGACCAGGTGGATCAGCTCCGCGGTCAGCGCCAGATCCCGGTCGCCGGTGACGATCGCCGCGTCGCCCGCCACCTCGACCACCCCGCCGCTCGGCCGGGCGATCACCGGGACGTCGAAGTGGAAGGCCTCCAGCAGGGGGATGCAGAACCCCTCGTGCTCCGAGAGGCAGACGAACACGCTCGCCTCCTGGTAGCAGCCCCACAGCTCCTCCCGGCTGATCCCCGACCTGAAGGTCACCGCCCCCGGGGCCAGGCGGTCGGCCAGGCCCACCAGCGACGCCGCGTACGCCGGCGTCAGCGGCTCGCCCACGAGGACCAGACGGGCGTCGGCTTGCCGATGCCTGCGGTAGAGCGAGAACGCCCCGATCAGCTCGTCCTGGCGCTTGTGCGGCGTCAGCCGGCCGACGAAGAGGATCGTCGGCGGCCCGTCCGGCCGGTCGACCGCCGCCGCGTCGGGTCGGGTGAAGAGGATCGGGATGACCGCCGTGCGCTGGGCCCCCGCCTCCGCCAGCTCACCCGCGTTGAACCGTGACACGCCCGCCGCCAGGTCGACGCCCTTCGCGAACTCCGGCAGCTGACGACGGCCCAGCGAGCAATGCACCGCGATCGTCGGCTCGTAGTCCCAGAACCACCGGGCCGGCGTCACGTTGTGGTAGACGAGCAGCTTCGGGTTCGCCAGCTCGAGGACCCCCCGGAGCTTCGGCGCGTACGCCGAGTAGTGGATCACCAGGACATCGTCCGGGGCCGGGTCAAACGACTTGAACGGCCGCACGCGACCGGCGATCCGCGGGTCGATCGACACCGCGTAGTCCTCGCCGCCGAAGCCCCACTTCCCGAACAGGTCCCGGTAGATGACGGCCTGCGTCGTGACCGCGTCGACCGGACCCGCCCCGCTCAGGATCTGATGGACGATCACTCCCGCCCCGGGCTCTCGACGTCGCCGATCCCGCGTCCGATGTCCGCGTCCTCGAGGTCGGCGATCCGCCGTCCGAGCTCCGCGCCCTCGAGCTCGGCGATCCGCCGTCCGAGCTCCGCGTTCTCGAGGTCCCCCAGCCTGTGGTTGACGTCCGCCAACCGCTCGTCGAGCTCGCCCAGTCGCCCCATCAGGTGGACGTTGACCCGCGTCTGCTGGGACGCCAGTTGGGCCGTGTACTGGCGCGTCAGGTGGACGAGGACCCGCTTGACCGCGCTGATCGGCGCCCCCCACCGCCGGGTCGACACGACCAGGTCCATGTCCGGCTCGATGATCGCCCACTCGAGCAGCGAATCCGTCGACGGACGCTCCGGCGGCTGGACCCGCCACCCCTCGAGATCCTCGGAGTACGACCCGTCCGCCCGCTCGCGCTCTAGCGAACTCCGGGCGGCCGCGACCGCCTGCTCGGGCTTCATCCGCCCACCCCGCCGCCCCGCGCCCGGCTCATTCGGCCACCGGCGTTCCCATCAGCTCGTGATAGAAGGCCATCCCCGGCCCGCACGGCCCGTCGTAGGACACGCCGCCCCCGTCGAGCACGACGACCCGCTCGCACGTCCGCTCGATCAGGGCCGCGTCGTGCGACACCAGGACCAGCGTCGCCCCCGCCTCGATCTGCGCCGCGATCCGCGCCTCGCACTTGCGCTGAAACGCCTCGTCCCCGACCGCGAGGACCTCGTCGATCAGGAGGATGTCCGCCTCCAGGTGCGCCGCGATCGCAAAGCCCAGCCGGAGGAACATCCCCGACGAGTACGTCTTGACCGGCGCGTCGATGAAATGCCCGAGCTCCGAGAACTCGACGATCGCCTCCATCTGAGCCTCGATCTCCCGCCTCCCCAGACCGTGCAGCGCACCGTTGAGGAAGACGTTCTCCCGCCCGGAGAAGTCCCGCCCGAAACCCGCCCCGACCTCCAGCAGGGAGACGATCTTCCCCGACGTCGACACCCTCCCCCGGTTCAGCGGGATGATCCCCGCGAGCACCCGCAGCGTCGACGACTTGCCCGCGCCGTTGCGCCCCACGATCCCCACCGTCTCGCCCGGCTCGATCCGCAGCGTCACGTCACGCAGCGCCGTCACCGGCGCCGGCCCGTCCTCGTCCTCCCGGCCCCGCCGCAGCAGCATCTCCTTCAGCGTCCGCCCCCGATCCGCTCGCACGCTGAAGCGCCGCGTCGCCTCCTCCAGCACGATCGTCCCCGCCGCGAGATCCCCCTCCACCGGCAGCTCCACCGTCCCCGACCCGCCCCTGCCCGAGTCCCGCACCGCCCGGCGGTTCCCCGCCCCGCTCTCGTGCGCCCGAGCGCGGTCCACAGAATCACCACTCATACGACGACCGCCAGCTCGCCCGCCAGCCGCCGGAACAACCACAGTCCCCCGGCGAAGACGCCGACTGACATCGCCACGACGTAGCCCGTCGTCGCCCACCCCGGCCACGCCCCGTCGAAGGTGACCGATCGGATCCCCTCGATGAACGGCGCCATCGGGTTGACCCACCGCAGCACCGACTTCAACCACGCATGGTGCGCCGCCCCCGGGAAGTTCGACGCCCGGTAGAAGATCGGCGTGACGAAGAACCACGGCAGGAACGCGGCCCCCAGGATCGGCGCGACGTCGCGGAAGTACGCGTGGAGGACCGCCGCCCCCAGGCCGAGCCCCAGCGCGAAGACGAACAGCGCGAAGACGTAGAACGGCAGCAGGATCAGCCACCCGCTCAGCGATCCGTGGACGATCACGACGATCGGCAGGATCAGCCCGAGGATCGTCACGAAGGTCGCCAGCTGGACGCTCACCACCGTTCCGGGGATCGTCTCCCGCGGAAAGAGCGCCTTGCGGACGAGGGCCCCCTGGTCCAGCAGCGACGTCGCCGCCCCGAGCACCGCCTGCTGGAAGAAGTTCCACGTCACGATCCCCACCAGCACGAACAGCGCGTAGTCGTGGATCGGCGGCTCGAACCTGGTCTTCAGGACGTAGGTGAACATCACCGTGTACGCGCCCATCAGGACAAGCGGGTTGACCAGGTACCACAGGACGCCCAGCGCCGAGCCCTTGTACTTCTGGCGCAGCTCCCGCCGGACCATCTGCTCGAACAGGTACCGGTAGCGCAGGGGTTCCCGGGGCATCCCCTTGATTATCGCGGCACGTCCCAGGGCGACGCGCTTGCGGCGCTAGGGTCGGTCGCCAGTCTCGCCCGTCGCACGCCCCTGACAGTCCTCGCGTTCCGTCGTCTGGCCAACCAGACGCGCGTCGTCGAGAACACCGCGCTCGCCGGCGTCCATGTCGTGCAGATCCTCCTCGGCAAGCCCGAGAACCCCGACCCCTTCTTCTGACGGCCTGAACTGCCGACCGGCGAGACGCCGGCGTGGACCCCCGTTCACGGCGCAGCAGTCGGCGATTTCACGCGCGAAGCCAGTCTTCGACAGACAGGCCCTCGACCCGTGCGAAATGACGAACGTTTCCGGTGATCACCGTCGCACGGTGTACGACCGCCGTCGCGGCGATCCGCAGGTCCGGGTCGGCGAGGCGCATCCCCCTGCGCTCGAGATCGCTCCTGATTCGCCCATACGCCTCGGCCGCCTCGCGGTCGAACGACAACACCCGGGTCTGCCTGAGCAGGACCAAAGCCCGCTCGTAGAGCTCCGGCCGACCGACCTTTCTCGCCCCGTATGCCAGCTCACCGATCGTCACCGACGTCGTGCACTGCTCGGCCGCCGGGACCTCTCCCAGCCGAGCGACCATGCTTGGCGCCGGGTTCCGCCGCATCAGCTCGCTGATGACATCGGTGTCGAGGACGATCACGAGTCCAGCCGCGGCGGAGGACGAGATTCCTGACCCACTCGATCCTCCGCGGCCCTGGCCACGGCATCCGCGAACTCCGGGGCGTCGTCGAAGGCTCCGACCAACGCCAGGAAGCCCGTCGCTCGGCTCTCGACCCGAGGCTGAAGGTCCGAGAGCGGGACCAGCGCGGCCATCGGCGTCCCGTTGCGCTCGACGATGAATCGCTCGCCCCGGTAGCGAACCGCGCCAAGCACGTCGGCAAACCGGCGCTTCGCCTCAGCGACACTGATTGACGTTGGGTCGGGCGAGTTCGCCGGGGGGTCCGGGGGGTCCGGGGGGTCCGGGGGGTCCGGGGCGCCGGATGTCATGATGTCATCTTACCTCACCGCCGCACCTGCTGCTGGCGGCCATGCACATCCGCATGAAGCGCTGCGATTTCGCATGCTAATCTCGTGGCATGCCCAAGACCGTGCAGATCCGTGACCTCGACGACGCCGTCTACGCCGCCCTGGCGCTCCGTGCCGCCGAGTCCGGCCTGAGCGTGCCTGAACTGCTTCGCGCCGAAGCCACGCGCCTGGCCGGCCGCCCGACCGTGGAGGCCTGGCTCGCACGCACCCGCCGACGCTCGGCTCCGGTGACGAACTCCGACGTGCTCGCCGCACTCGACGAGCAGCGCGGCCCGTGGCCCGATGCTGGTGGTTGACGCGTCATGCCTGTACGACGCCTTGATCGGCGCGCCCGCCGCCGAGGCGATCCGCGAGCGACTGGCCGCCGATCACGATCAGGTCGCCCCGCACATCGTCGATGTCGAAGTCTTCGGCGTCGTTCGCCGCGAGCATCTCCGGGGGAACCTCGACGCCACGCAGGCCGCTCAGGCGATCGAAGCCCTCGAGCTCTGGCCGGGCGAGCGCTTCGCCCACCGTCCCTTGCTCGCGCGGGCCTGGGACCTGCGCTACACGGTGCGCGGCTGGGACGCGATCTACGTGGCGCTCGCCGAGGCCTTCGACGCAACCCTCGTGACCACGGACCGGCGCCTCGCCGCCGCCCGAGGCCCGACCTGCCGGATCGAGGCGATCGACGGCCGGCAGTAGCCGACGTCAGGCGTCAGCCCCGATCGTGCGCACGTCGTAGTCGGCGAAACGCCGGTCGGCCGTGACGATCGTCATCCGCTCGCTGCGAGCCTGCGAGATCAGCAGCCGGTCGAACGGGTCCCGGTGATGCATCGGCAGACGCGCGACGCCCAAGCCGTGCTCAGGAGCCAGCCCGAGGATCCGTAGGCCACTCTGCTCGATCCGCTCGCGCAGGTCCGCGTTTCCTCCAACTCCCAGAGCACCACGTGCGTGTCCAGCAGCAGCCTCACACCGGGCCGTCGAGCATCTCGTCGATCTCCGCCTCCGTGAACTCGAGGTCCTCGCCGATCGTGATCCTGCCAGCCAAGGACCCCCGCGCCGCCAGAAAACGGACTCCCGGGCTCGTCGACGGATCGATCTGCACGAGGCGTGCCACCGGCATACCGTTGCGCGCGATCTCGACATCCTCGCCTGCCTCGACGCGGGCAAGGAGCTTCGACAGGTTCGTCTTTGCCTCGCCGACGTTCACCCGCATGCCTTTCATCCTAGAGTTGTTGGTCAAGTTTGACCAAGCGCAGCCAGGCAGTTGGCTGAGTTGAACCCCCGCACTCAGGCGACTTCGAGCACCAACCCCGCAGCTCCGCGCAGCTCCGCGACCCGGCCGGCCTCGGCTTCGAGATCCGCCTTTGCCACCCGCCCGATCTTCTCGACTGTGATCGCCGTCTGCCTGCCCTTCGCCTTGACGCGCCAGAGGCCGACGAGCCGACCGTCCTCGACTATGGCGCCCGGGCTCGCCACCGGCCGGAACAGCCGCTTGCGCAGCTCGGCGTCCGGCGCCAACAGCGGCCGATTCGTCTTCTGGAGATACGGATCCCCCGGCGGGAGCAGGCGGACGCCGGCCGCGTCGACCGGCGACTCGAGCTCGCCCGCGTCCCGGGTCAGGGCCCACGCCCTGCCGTTGGCCTTGCCGCCCGGCCTCCCGCGCGCGTTGCCGATCGAAACCTCGCTCAGCTCCCCCTCGACCTGCTTCCACAGGCGCGCCGCGTGCGGCTTGGCGATTCCCGCCCACGCCGCGAACTCGCCTACCGTCGACGGGCCGTAGAAGTGCAGGAACCGCTCGACCGCGCCCGACGCCGCCGGCGTCCGGCCCGGCCTGCCGGGGACGTACCGCCGCTCGGAGTCCAGCCGGACACCCGCCTTGACCACGCCGTACCGCCAGAGCATCGGTGCCACGTGATGGCTCCCGCAGCCCTTGCACCACGGCATCAGATCCTTTGAGACACGTTCCCGAAGCCCCGCGTGAAGCTCGTTCTTGTCGGGCCGCGCCCCACCCGCGACAGCGGCCCTCGTCGCCTCGGCGACCTCGTCGAGCGCCGCGGTCGCAGCGAAGCCGTGCTCGGCCGCCAGGCCCTGGACCTGCCGCCCGAGCTGGACGCCTAGCTCGTCGTCGTCGGTCGCGACGAGCGCCCGTCCGTAGAGGGCGAAGTCGTCGGGCGCGACCGCGTGGATCGCCGCGCGTGCGACGTGGGCGACGACAAGCTCGCCCGAGTCGGTCGCCGCGTCATAGGACTCCCGCGTGACCCCCTCGGCCCGCGCCGCGACCGCGAGGAGCGCCGCGTCGCGCGAGAAGTCCGACGCCGGGCACGACGCTGCCTCAGCGAGCGTTCTCGCGTCCCGGCTCGCCAGGCCCGAGCGTGCCAGACGGAAGGCCAGGATCTGCTCGACGTCCACTGACCGTCCCGGCTACCCACGAGTCCCCCCGGCAAAACGCTTTCGCCGGGCCGCCAGAGGCCTGCGGGAGGCCCGAGGGTCGCATGATGTCATCGTGGTCGCCCGGCCTCCCGGGGCGCTCAGAACGCGTTGGACGGGCCGGGCAGGCTGCCGCCGAACATCACGGTCACGTAGTCGCGGGGCGACGCGCCGTCGTGTGGAAGCCGCCCCTGCCAGTAGGCCAGCATGCCGAGCACGGTGGTCGCCGTGAGGAGCGCCACCGCGCCGATCACCGGCCGGCGCCAGCGGGTCGGCCAGACCGCCGAGACCAGGGCCGCGAACGGGACCGCCAGGATCGGGACGAGATCGACGAAGCCACGCTGTCCGAACGCGACGCCGAGGTCCCATTGATGCCATGCGCAGATCAGGTACGTGTCGAGGACGATCGCCGCGACCGCCGCCCACGCCCAGTCGCGGTGGCGGCGCCAGAGGATCGGCAGGCCGATCACCGCGAGCGCAAGGACCGGCGCGTACGGGAGGAGCCCGTGCGGCCGCCACGAGTAGAGCGCCGCGAGCTGCGGGTGGGTCCAGTTGAACCCCTCGCCGACGTACGGGCTCGCCAGCCAGTGACCGGTCGCCCGCCCCCAGATCACCTCCTGGGGGATCAGCGGCGCCACCGCGCAGGCGCCCGCCGCGGCGATCCTTCCGGCGTGCGCCCGGCACGCGGCGATCCGGCGGACCAGGGCGGCTCGGCTGTCGACGCCGAGCAGCGCGAGCCCGCCGACCAGCACGACGTTCGGGATCCGCAGGAGGATCACGATGCCGGCCGCGAGACCCAGCGCGATCGCCCGCGACCAGGATGACGGGTCCTCGCGGAAGCGCGTCATCGCCAGCGCGAGCACGGCGACCGCGCCGAACGAGTACGCGTGGCTGTAGAGCGGGTCGTAGACCATCCAGTGGAGCAGGCCGGTCCCGAGCGTCATCGCGACCAGCGTGACGGTGACGGCCTCGCTGCGGAAGCGGCGTCCGAGGAAGCTCCGCAGCGCGAGCAGGCCGATCATGCCGGCGGCCAGCGCGCCCAACCCGGCGAAGAACTCCTCCGTGCTGGTGTAGCCGTCGGCCTCCCGGCCGGACACCCTCGCCGCCAGGTGCCCGACGGCGAACAGCGGCGCTGCGATCAACGCCGCGCCGTAGGAGTACTTCTCCAGGTACGCGCCTGAGGGCTGCCTGGTCAACCCGGCCGGACCAAGGGTCGACGGGTCGGGAAAGCGCGCCGCGACGAGCGTGCGAAACGACGTGTCGTGGTCGAGCAGGACGCTCGGGAGGTAGGCGTAGTAGCCGTTGCCGTCGCCCTTCACCCGCGACGTCGTGGTCGCGAGAGTCCCGACGTACACGTAGGCTCCCAATGCAATGATCGCGAGGCAGACGAGAGAGCGTCTGGGGCCATCCACGCGCGTAGTATCCGTCGGGCTCGCCGCCCTCGTGCTGGTCCTCCTCCTCGCCACCTACCTCAGCGGGTCGGGCGGGTCCGGGGGGTCGGGCGGGTCCAGCGGGTCGGGCGGGTCGGGCGGG
>DATCEH010000085.1:0-12382 GCA_036510225.1 Solirubrobacteraceae bacterium
CGTTCACGTTCACGGTCACGGTGAGCAACCCGAGCGCGACGGATGCCGTGAAGATCACGAGCCTGCTCGACAACATCTACGGTGACCTCTCGACGCGAGCCGGCAGCACGTGCGGCGCGTTGATCGGGACGACGCTGGCGCACGGGGCGACCAGTGCGCCGTGCTCCTTCCCGGGGGTCTTCACCGGGACGGCCGGCCAGTCGCAGACCGACACGGTCACGGTCACCGGGATCGACTCCAACGGCTTCCAGGCGCCGCCGGCGACCGCCCAGGCGACCGTCACGCTGACCCCGAAGGCCGGTCCGGCGGTCTCGACGAGCGCTTCGGGCCCGGTCGCGCCGAACGGTGCGATCTCCGACACGGCGACGCTGACCGGCGGGACGAGCCCGACGGGGACGATGACCTTCCAGATCTTCGGGCCGAACGACGCGACCTGCAGCGCGGCGCCCGCCTTCACGACGAGCGTCCCGGTCAGTGGCAACGGGACCTACTCGTCGACCGCCTTCGCCGCGCCGTCCCCGGGCACCTACCGCTTCGTAGCGAGCTACTCGGGCGACTCCGGGAACGCGGCTGTTCCCGGCGTCTGCAACGCGCCGAACGAGTTGGTGTCGGTCCCGGCCCCGCAGATCGCCGTGACCAAGTCGGCGAGCCCGGCGAGCCTTCCGGAGCCCGGCGGCACGTTCACGTTCACGGTGACGGTGAGCAACCCGAGCACCGTCGATGCCGTGAAGATCACGAGCCTGCTCGACAACATCTACGGCGACCTCTCGACGCGGGCCGGAAGCACGTGCGGCGCCCTGATCGGGACGACGCTGGCGCCTGGAGCCGCGAGTCCGGCGTGCTCGTTCACCGGGGTCTTCAACGGCAAGGCCGGCCAGTCCCAGACGGACGTCGTCACGGCCACGGGGACGGACTCGAACGGGTTCAGCCCGCCACCGGCGACCGCCCATGCGACGGTCACGCTGACCCCCGCGGGTCCGCAGATCGGCGTGACGAAGATCGCCAGCCCGACAAGCCTCGTCGCTCCTGGGGGGACCTTCACCTTCAAGGTCACGGTCTCGAACCCGAGCACGCTCGAGCCGGTCACGATCACGAGCCTCACCGACAACATCTACGGCAATCTCGCGACCCGGGCGGGTAGCACCTGCGGCGGCCTGATCGGGGTCACGCTGGCGCCGGGTGCGACGAGCTCGCCGTGCACGTTCACGGGGCCGTTCACCGGGAAGGCAGGGGCCACCGAGACGGATGTCGTCACCGCCGCCGGCACGAACAACGGGACGACGGTCACGGCGACCGCAAACGCGACCGTCAGCCTGACCCCGGCCGCCGTCGTGAAGCCGGCCGCGGTCGTCAGCGCTTCGACCCTGCACCGGCCCGCGGGATGCGTGACGGCCGCGACCGCCAAGGTCTACGTCACCGGGAGCAACATCAAGTCGGTCAGCTACTCGTTGGACGGAAAGCACCTCGGCACCGCGACGAAGCGCGACTCGAGCGGCCGGTATCCGGTCAGCGTGAAGACCGGGAGCCTGAGCCTCCGTGTCCATCGGCTCGTCGCCGTGGTCACGTATCGGAGCGGCAAGACGCGGACGCTGCATGCAAACGTGGAGCGGTGTCAACCGCCGCGTCTGCCGCTGTTCACCGGCTAGTCTCCAGACTGCCATGCGTCCTCGAGAGGCTCTCCGCCGCCGCCCCGGCCGGCGGGGGCTCGTCGCGACGGCTCTCTGCGGAGCCGCTCTATCGTGGGCGATCGGGCCGGCGCAGACTGCCGGCGCGGGGATCCCCCCTGCGGCCCATCCGTCGGCGATCGCCGAGGCGGCGAGGATCGTCGGGCCACCGCCGTCCGCGTGGACGGCGCTTTCCAACGAGACGACCTTCACGCGCTGGGCCTATGTGGCCTGGCAGGCGCAGATCCGCTCGAGCCCGCTGAACGCGGCGCCGGTGATCGGATCGCTGCACACGATCACCGAGGAGCGTACGTCGACGGTCTACGAGGTTCTCTCCAGGTGGGTCGACCCCCACGGCGAGGCCTGGCTGCGGATTCGGGTGCCGCTCGTCCGCGACGCGGCTCTTCGCGGCTGGGTGCCGGCGAGCTCGCTCGGGACGCTCCACCTGATCCATACCGCGCTGCAGATCAACACCGAGACGCTCAGGGCGACGCTGTACAGCGACGGTCATGTGATCTGGAGCGCTCCCGTCGGCATCGGCAAGCCCGGGACGGTCACCCCGCACGGTCACTTCTACGTCCGCGAAGGGCTCAAGCTCGGCACGGCGACCAGCATCTACGGGGTCTATGCGTTCGGCACCAGTGCCTATTCCGCGACGCTCACCGACTGGCCGGGCGGCGGCGTGATCGGGATCCACGGCACGAATCAGCCAGAGCTCGTGCCCGGGCGGCCCTCGCACGGATGCGTCCGGGTCCGGAACCCGAGCATGCTCGAGCTCAGCCACCTGATGCCGCTTGGGACTCCGGTCTGGATCCATTGAACGCGGGTCAGATCCGCAAGTGAGCTTGCAGGATGCTGTATACATGCCCCGTGCGATTGTCCCCGGTAGCAGAGTGATACAGTCTCAGGTCACGTAGTCTGTACGGAGGGGGCTGGCGATCCGAGATCGCGCGTCGGGCCGTTTCGTGTCGGCAAGTGACTTGTCAACCCCACCGGGCAGCACCGAGGTGTCACATGTACACGAAGCTCTCCCAGCGGCCGTCCACGACGCGTAGGAACTCAGGATCGAGCGGCCTGTCGTGGCGGTGGGGTGCGGCGCTCGGCGCATGTGCGGTCTTTGCGATGCTGCTGGTCGCCGGGCCCGTGATCGCCGACATCAGCCCGGCCGGCTGTACCAACAACGCCTCGAGCCTGTCCCTGAACAAGGACCAGACGGTCGTCCGCAACGGGGACACGATCCACTACAGCGCGGACTTCGAGAACGACACGGCCGGTGGCTGCGACGTCACGAACGCGACCACCACGTTGACGGTCCCCGCGGCGAACGGGACCGCGTCGGGGCCCACCACGACGTTGGCGACGGCCCAGAACTACCCGAACCCGACGGCGCGGCAGCAGGTCGGAGGGACGGTCTCCTACGTCGTGGCCGTGAACGCCGGGGTCAGCCAGATCTTCGCATCAGACCAGCTGACCGGGATCCTGCACGACTATCCCGCCGGTGGCACGCCCGACAGCACGCAGAAGGCGAACACGGTCAGCGTGGCCGTCACGCAGCCGCACACGACGCTCGTCAAGACGGCGAGTCCGTCGTCGGGCCCGGTGCCGCTGCCGGTGACCTACAGCTATACGGAGACCAACGACGGGACGAACGCTCCGATCAGCGGGGTTGCGCTGACTGACTCGAACTGCTCGCCGGTCACCTTCGTCAGTGGCGACGCGAACAGCGATGGGGTCCTCAACGTTGGCGAGACCTGGCACTACACGTGCTCGAAGACGCTGACGACGGCCGGGACGATCTCCAACACGGCGACCGCGACGGGGACTGATGTCGAGGACGGCAAGCCGGCTCCGGCCGAGACGGCCACCGCCAGCGTGGTCGTCGCCCCGGCCACGCCGACGCTCTCGACAGCCGCGACCACGGCCGCTGCCGTGCCGCCGGCCACGAGCCCGACGATCTCCGACACGGCGACGATCTCGGGCGGCTTGGCTCCGACCGGCACTGTCACCTTCCAGGTCTTCGGGCCCAACGATGCCACGTGCAGCGGTTCGGCGATCTTCACCTCGACCGCCACGGTCAACGGGAACGGCACGTACTCGTCCGGGCCGTTCACCCCCACGGCGGCCGGGACCTACCGCTTCGAGGCGGGCTACAACGGTGATGCCGCCAACGCGGGCATCTCGCCGGTCTGCAACAGCCCGGGTGAATCGGTCACGATTACTCCGCCGGGCACGACCCCCCCGCCGGTCACCCCGCCGCCGGCCGCCCCGCAGATCGGGGTGACGAAGGTCGCCAGCCCGCTGACTCTCGTGACACCCGGCGGGACGTTCAAGTTCACGGTCACCGTGTCCAACCCGAGCACGACTGTGCCGGTCGTCATAAGCACCCTGAACGACAGCGTCTACGGGAACCTGGCGACCCGCCCGGGGAGCACGTGCGGCGCGCTGATCGGGGTGGTGCTCGCGCCTGGCGCGACGACCGGCCCGTGCACGTTCACCGGCATTTTCAAGGGGGCCGCCGGGGCAAAGGAGACCGACGTCGTCACCGTGACCGGGACGAGCAACGGGACAACGGTCACCGCGACCGCCCAGGCCACGGTCAGCCTGACGCCCAAGGTCACTCCGGCCGCCCTCGTCTCAGCGGCGACGCTGACTCGGCCGGCCGGCTGCGTCAAGGGCACGACGGCGAAGATCTACGTCAAGGGATCCAACATCAAGTCGGTCAGCTTCTCGCTCGACAGCAAGCATCTCGGGACGGTGACCAAGCAGGACTCGAGCGGCCGGTACCTGATCACCGTCAAGACGAGCGGGCTGAGCGCCCGGATCCATCACCTCGTGGCGGTGGTGACCGACAAGAACGGCAAGAAGCGCACGCTGAGCGCGTCGATCCAGCGCTGCCAGCCGCCGAGGGTGCCGCTCTTCACCGGCTAGGCATCCGAGGCCGTCGCCGGACGGGATAGTTCCAGCCCGGTCGGGCGGGGCTCCGGCCGGCATTGAGCGATCGCCCAGGCGGCGGCCTCCGTCACCGTCTGCGCGACGGCGACGGCGCCGGCCGGCTGGCGTTGCGGACGGCGCACGATCAGGACCGGCAGGTGCCGGGCGCGGGCGGCGTCGAGCTTCGCCTCGGTCAGCGGTCCGCCGCTGTCCTTGGTGACGAGGAGGTCGATCCGGTGCCGGCCGAGCAGGGCGAGCTCGCCGGCGACCGTGTACGGGCCGCGGTCGAGGACGACCTTTCTCCTCGGGGGGAGCTCGCCGGACGGCGGGTCGACGCAGCGAATCAGGAACCACGTCTCGCGGTCGGCGGCAAACTCCGCCAGCCCCTGACGCCCGGTGGTCAGAAACACGCGCGCGGCACCGAGCCGGCGGATCGCCGCGGCGGCGGCCGGGATGTCATCCACCCAGTGCCACCGGTCTCCGGCCCGAGCCGTCCATCCGGGCCGCTCGAGCCGGAGCAGGGGGACGCCTGCCGCGGCGGTCGCGGCAGTCGCCGAGGCGGAGATCCGCTCGGCGAAAGGATGCGTCGCATCGACAACGGCGACGATTCCATGCTCGATCAGCCACTGCGAGAGACCGGACGGCCCGCCGAAGCCGCCGATCCGGACGTCGCCGACCGGGAGCCGCGGGCGGGTCACCCGGCCGGCGAGCGCTGAGACCACCGGGATCGCAGCGAGATCGAGGGCAGCGGCGACGGCTCGCGCCTCGCCCGTCCCACCCAGGATGAGCACGGGCCGGGTCATCGGATCCGGCGGACCAGGTAGATGTCGAAGATCCAGCCCTTTCTCCGCCGCGCCGCTTCGCGGACGCGGACGATCTCGTCGGCGACGTCTGCGAGCCGTCCACTGATCAGGATCTCGTCGTCAGTCCCCAGATAAGCCCCCCAGTAGATCTCCAGCCCGTCGGGCGGGAGCCTCGAGAATGTCGTGCTCGCGTCGAGCATCACGACGACGTCGTCGACGCCGGCCGGCATGCCGTCTGCGATCAGCCGCGCCGGGGTGATCTGAACCGGCCGACCGACGCGGTTGAGCGGGATCCGGTGGCGGGCGGTGAGCGCATGGACGGAGCTGACGCCGGGGATCACCTCGTAGTCCAGGACCCACGGCGTCCTGGTTGCGATCTCCGCGACCACCTCGAGCGTCGACTCGTACAGCGAGGGGTCGCCCCAGACGAGGAAGGCGCCGACTTCGCCGTCACCGAGCTCCCCGACGATCGCGGCCTCCCACTGAGCCGCGCGGGCCGATCGCCACACGCCGACGGCCCGGGTGTAGTCCGGCGCGTCGCGCCAGGGCCGCGGCGGGTCGGCGAGCTCGACCGTCCGGTACGGCCCGGCCGTGCGGTGTCGGGCGACCATCCGGACACGGAGTCCGGCGAGCTCGTCGTCGGCTCGCTTGGCGACGAGGAAGAGGACGTCGAACGCGTCGATCGCCTTCGTCGCCGCGACGGTGATCTGGTCGGGGTCACCGGGGCCGATGCCGATCAGCAGGAGGCGGCGCATCGTCAGGCCCGCCCAGGCCGCTCCCGCCCGGGCCGCTCCCGCCCCTTCGAGTAGAGGTGGCTCTCCCGGAAGTCGCTGGCGCCAAGGGCCGGGCCGATCAGGATCGTGGCGGTCCGCATGATCCCTGCCGCCCGCACCAGCCCGGCGATCGTCGCCAGGGTTCCGCGGAGCACGACCTCGTCCGGCCAGCTCGCCCGGGCGACGACCGCGGCCGGGCAGTCACGGCCGTAGCGCCCGACCGCGGCATCGACGATCTCCTCGATCGCCTGGGCTCCGAGGTGGACGACGAGGGTCGCGCCGTGAGCGGCGAGGCCGGCGAGCTCCTCGCCCGCGGGGATCGCCGACGCTCGCCTTCCGTAGCGGGTCAGGATGACCGTCTGGGCGATTTCCGGGACGGTGAGCTCCCGGCGCAATGCCGCGGCCGCCGCAGCGAACGCCGGGACCCCGGGCGTCACGTCCCAGGAGATCCCCAGCTCGTCGAGGCGGCGCATCTGCTCCGCCGCGGCGCTGAAGATCGACAGGTCGCCGGAGTGCAGGCGCGCGACATCGGCGTCGGCGGCGTCGGCGGCGATGAGCTCTCGGATGATCTCGTCGAGCTGGAGGTGTTGCGTGTCGACGAGCCTCGCGCCGACCGGCGCGTGAGCGAGAACCTCAGGCGGGACGAGGGCGCCCGCGTAGACGCAGACCGGGGAGCCGGCGATCAGCCGCTGTGCCCGGACCGTCAGCAGATCCGGGGCGCCCGGTCCGGCGCCGATGAAGTGAACCGTCGCGGTCACCCTGGTCGGGCGTCCTTGACCGTCGACCACTGCACGACGGTCATCCTCGACCGCCAGCCGGTGAACCCGCCGACCGGCAGGGCGTCGGCGATGTCGATCCTCGTGAGGCTCCCGCCGCGAACGGCGCGAGCGGCGATCACGGCGGCCTCGCCTTCGAGGGTCACCGTGTTGGCGACGAGCCGCCCGCCGGGCTTCACCGTCGCCCAGCAGGTGTCGAGCACGCCAGGCGTCGTGACACCCCCGCCGAGGAAGATCGCGTCAGGAGCCGGCAGGTCGCCGAGAACCCCGGGAGCCCGGCCTCTGACCACGCCCAACTCGGGTACGCCGAGCGCACGCGCGTTCTCGGTGATCCGCCTGCAACGGTCGGCCCGCGCCTCGACTGCGATCGCCCGGGCCGCAGGCTCGGCTCGAAGCCACTCGACGCCGACCGAGCCGGTCCCGGCACCGACGTCCCAGAGGAGGTCGCCCGGGAGCGGCCCGAGGGCCGCGAGCGTGATCGCCCTGACGTGACGCTTCGTGAGCTGGCCGTCCGAGGAGTACGCGTCGTCCGGTCGGCCGGGCGTGGTCGACAGAGCCGGGCCGCCGGCGACGGCGATCGCGACGAGGTGGAGCGGGCCGGCCAGTCGATCGGTGGCCTCGTCGGCCCGCAGGTCGGTCCGCGACTCGTTCGGACCGCCGAGCGATTCGAGGATCGCGAGCCGGCTCGCGGGGCAGCCGTGATCGCAGATGACCCGGGCCAGGCGCGCGGCACCGTCGGAGCCCGCGACGTACACGACGATCCGCCGGCCCGGCTGAAGTGCCCGGATCACGACCTCCGGGGGCTCGGCGACGCTGCTGACGAGCGTCACGTCGGCCTCCGGCCAGCCCATCCGGGCGCAGGCGAGCGAGAAGGCCGACGGGTGGGGGAGGATGCGGACACGACTGACGCCGGCAGCATCGATCAGGGTCGCCCCGACGCCGTGGAGCATCGGATCGCCGCTCGCCAGGATCGTCGCGTCACCCTCGAGTCCGCCGGCCAGCCGGTCGACGAGCGGCCGCATCGGCGACGGCCACGCCCGGCGGGTTCCCGGGACCGAAGCCGGAAGCAGATCCAGCTGGCGCCGGGAGCCAACGATCAGCCGGGCCCCGCCGACGGCCTCCCGGGCGTCGTCACCAAGACCCGGCCACCCGCCGGCCCCGATCCCGACGACGGTCAGCATCACGAGGAGACCTCGACCGGCCGGGACGGGCCGACCGCGGCGGCGAGAGCCGAGGCGACCCGCGCATTGGCGACGGGGTCCCTGGCCGTGACGCGGATGTGGCGGCTGTCGAGGCCCGGGAACGACCCGGCCGGACGGACGGCGACCCGCTCGGCCCGGAGTGCGGCGACCACGGCGGGGCCGTCGTCGACGGCGACGAGGACGAAGTTGGCCACCCCTGGCCAGACGCGGACGCCGGCGAGCCGGGCGAGCCGCTCGTGGAGGTCCTCACGCTCGGCGCTCGCCCGGGCGGCGATCTCCGCGATCTCGGCAGTGTGCTCCGCGGCTGCGCCGAGCGCGGCCAGCGCGAGGACGTTCGCCGACCAGGGAGGCCGCACGGCTCGAAGGCGGTCGGCGATGCCCGCGCCGGCGACCGCATAGCCGACGCGAAGGCCGGGCACGCCGAGCGCCTTGGTCAACGACCGGATCACGACGACGTCGTCGACGCGGTCCCGTACGACCGAGCACGGCTGTCCGGGCACGAGGTCCATGAAGGCCTCGTCGACGACGATCGTTCGGCCGGGCCGGCGGAGCCCGAGGATCGCCGACGCCGGATCGAGCGTCCCGCTCGGCGAGGCCGGGTTGCCGACGATGACCAGGTCGGCGGCATCCGGGACGGCCGTCGGGTCGAGCAGGAAGTCCCGGGCCGGATCGCGCAGGACACGGACCGTCGGTACGCGGTGGGCACGCAGCGCGGCCTCCGACTCGGTGAAGCCCGGGTGGACGCAGACGGCGAGGGTCGGCCGGAGGGCCGCGGGCAAGAGCCAGAGGGCCTCGGCGGCACCGTTCGTCGGGACGATCTCCGCAGGTTGGCGTCCGTGGAGGTCGGCCAGCGCGGCGATCGCCCGGTCCTCCCGCGGATAGCTCCGCACACCGTCCAGCGCCGCGTCGAGGGCTGCTCGCAGCCAGCGCGGCGGCCCGCCCGCGACCACGTTGACCGCGTGGTCGGCGTCTCCCTGTCTGACGTCCAGATCGCCGTGACGGCGGAGGTCGTCCCACGAGCCGACCGGGTCAGGACCGCGGGCCGGGGGCCGGCAGGCGAGCGGGATCGGGCAGCCGGCGACAACCAGCTCGATCCGGTCGGCGCGGGCCGCGAGCGCCTGGGTGGCGTCGCCCAGCAGGTCCAGCCATGCCCGGGATCCGGCGTCGGCCGGGAGGACTCCGTCGCCGGCCTGCTCGGCGACGACGATCGCGGTCGCGGCCGACGCCAGGGCGTCGGCGGCCTGGCCGAGGGCCGCGACGATCTCCGGCCGGACGCTCGACACGGCGGCCGGGTCGTCGAAGGCGCCGGCCGCGTGCAGCCGGGACGCGATCCACGGGCCGAGCCCGTCGACCAGGACGCACTCGCCGCCGGCATCCGCGCAGGCCTGTGCAAGCGAACGTCCGGCCTCGACGGTCGTCCAGCCCGGCGGCCGGCGGGCGACATGGTCGTCGATCCGCCTGCGCATCGACCGATCGGTCGAGTCGGCGGTCCCGACGTAGCGGACCGGAAGTCCGGTCTCGGCGGCGAGGGCCTCACCCCGGGCGCTCTTGCCCGATCGTGTCCCGCCGATCACGAGCGTCAGTGTCAAGGGGTCGATCCGCCGGCCGCGGGTCCGTCGGCCCCGGGCGGGCCCGGCCGATCGCCGGACGGCGAGGCGGCAGCCCCGGCAAACGCGTGGGCGAGCCGGGGATGGGCCGCCCAGTGGACGTGGAGGTAGCCGGCCTGGACGCCGCCGTCGACGATGCCGTCGAAGCGTTGAAAGGCCCGGGTCGAGAGCTTCCATGCGCTGCGTGCCGCGGGGGCGAGGGCCTCGACCTTCGAGTAGTGGAACTCGTGCCCACGGACGGCCTCGCCCGCATCGAGCCAGGGCGTCGGCGTCGCGGCGACGGCGTCCCGGTAGCCGAGCGTCAGCCGGTCGGTCATCGACGCCCGGACGGGCAGGACGCCGCACATCGGACGGTCGTCGAGCGTCGCCGAGAGGTAGAGCAGACCGCCGCACTCGGCGAGGATCGGACGTCCCGCCGCGGCGAACGCACGGATCTCCGCACGGAGCCGGGCGTTGGCGGCCAGCTCGTCTCCGAACACCTCCGGAAAGCCTCCGGCGAGGACGAGGCCGCCGGCGTCCGCCGGGAGCGTCTCGTCGACGAGCGGGTCGAACCCGGCGAGCTCGGCTCCGGCGGCCTGGAGCAACTCGAGGTTCTCCTCGTAGTGGAAGGAGAACGCCGGCCCTCGGGCGATCGCGATTCGTCCCCGGCGTGCGCGCGGCGGGCTCGCCGGGTCCGCTGCGGCGCGTGCGGGCCGGGCGTCGTCGGCCGACCACGTCGACCCGGGGGTCGCCGGTGCGCGCCGGGCGAGCCGGGTCACGGCATCGAGATCGACGTAGCGGTCGATCGCCTCGGCCAGGGCCGCGAGCGCCCGGGCGGCCTGCGGCTCGCGTTCGGCGACCGGCACGAGCCCGAGGTGGCGCTCGGGTGTTCTGACGCGGTCGTCGCGCCGCAGGGCTCCAAGAACCGGCAGCCCGCTCGTGTCGAGCGCGTCGCGCAGGAGCTGTTCGTGAGTGTCCGAGCCGACCTGGTTGAAGATCACACCGGCAACGTTCAGGTCGGGGTCGAAGGTCCGGAAGCCGTGGACGATCGCCGCGGCCGAGCGAGCCATCGCCGACGCGTCGACGACGAGCACGACAGGGGCGTCGAGCAGCTTGGCGACATGAGCGGTCGAAGCGAGCTCGCCGCGGCCGGACGCTCCGTCGAAGAGACCCATCACCCCCTCGATGACCGCGAGATCGGCGCCGGCCGACCCGTGACGAACGAGCGGGCCGATCAGCTCGGGTCCGCTGAGGAAGGCGTCGAGGTTGCGGCCGGGACGGCCGGACGCGAGCGCGTGGTGGCTCGGATCGATGTAGTCGGGGCCGACCTTGAAGCCCTGGACCGTCAGGCCGCGGGCGCGAAGCGCGCCGATCAGGCCGCAGGCGACGGTCGTCTTTCCGGCGCCGGAGTTCGTCCCGGCGACGACGATCCGCGCAATCATCCGCCGATCCCCGCGGTGGGACGCGGCGCGCCGCGTGCTACCACTCGATCCCCTGCTGGCCGCGGATGCCCTGATCCATCTGATGCTTGACGAGAGTCACCTCGGACACGAGGTCGGCGGCGTCGATCAGGGCCTGGGGCGCGTCCCGCCCGGTGATCACGACGTGTTGAAATCCCGGGCGATTGACGAGTGCGTCGACGACGTCGGCGACGTCCACCCAACCCCATTTCATGGGATAGGTGAACTCGTCGAGCAGGAGAAACTCGTAGCGCTCCTCGGCCAGGAACCGCTTGACCTGGTCCCAGCCGGCCCGGGCGAGGTCGGCCGACTCGACGATGTCCTTGGAGATCCACGACCACCCGTCGCCGGTCTTCATCCAGTCGATCCCGCCGAGCGCGTCGGCCGCCCGCTGTTCGCCGACCTTCCACTTCCCGGACTTGACGAACTGGACGACGCCACACCGGTAGCCGCGGCTCCACGACCGCAGGAGCATCCCGAAGGCCGACGTCGACTTGCCCTTGCCGTCGCCTGTCACGACGATCAGGAGGGGCTTGTCGCGCGGCTTGCGACGCCGCGGCTCGGCCGTTCCGGTGTCGTTCGGGCGATGTGGGACGTCGACGCCGGCAGCCGTGTTGCGGGCGAGCGCCGCCGCGGGGATCGGCCGCTCGATCGGACGGTCGGCGGGATCCTCGGGGACGGCGGCTCCCCGCAGCGAGCACCGGGCGACGTAGCCGGCCGGACGGTCGGTCGGTCGGTTGCTCATGCGGCCCGCCGTCCCGGCGCCGGCCGACCGGCCAGGGTGTCGGCTGGGGCGACCAGCCGGGTCAGGTCGGCGCCGCCGGCGGCGGCCAGCAGGCCGGCCAGGCCGAGGCGGACGCGGCCGTCTTCGAGGTCGACGACGACGGTCCGGTCGGCGGCGGCCACGACCCGGCGGAGGGCGGCCACGGCGTGCCCGTGCGGATCGGCGGCCCGCCCGTCGGTGAGCAGGACGGCGATCCGCGCCCGGTCGGCCAGCCGGCCCCGGCCGAGGCCTTCGAGGACGCGTGCGGCGTGGGCGATGCCGGCGGCCAGCGGGGTCCGTCCGCCGGCCGGCAGCGTCCTGACCGCGGCGGCCGCCCGCTCGAGCGGGGCGCCCGGCTCGACGAGGGTGCGGGCGCCGGCCGCGCCGAACGAGACGACCCCGACGGCGTCACGGCGGGCGTACG
>DATCEH010000086.1:0-13085 GCA_036510225.1 Solirubrobacteraceae bacterium
CGCGCCCCGAACAATCACATCGGTCTCCCGCACGGCGTCGTGTCTGAGCATCAGACGTCTCCGTCGACGATCAGTCGAGCCGCACTCGCCGGGTCGAGGCGCCGGGCGACGACCTCGTCGAGCATCGCCTGGAAGTCGTCATCGTCGGCCAGTCGGGCCTCGAGCGTCCGGCGCATCCGGGTCGTCGCGAGCGCGAGCACCTCGGCCCGGAGGTTTCGCCGGCGGCGATCGCCGAGCGTTCCCTCGGCCTCGATGTACGCCCGGTGCTCCTCGAGCTTGGCGACCAGCTCGTCGGTGCCGACCCCCGTGAGCGCCTGGGTCCTGACGATCGGCACCCGCCAGCCGCGCTGGGGCGCGAGTGAGAGGACGCCGCGGATCTCGCGGATCATCGTGTCGGTCAACGGGTGATCCGCCTTGTTGACGACGATCACGTCCGGGATCTCCATGACCCCGGCCTTCAGCGCCTGGATCGAGTCGCCGGATCCGGGGATCAGGACGAGGACGACCGTGTCGGCGTGGTCGATGATGTCGACCTCGGCCTGGCCGACGCCGACCGTCTCGACGAAGACGTCGTCGTTCCCGGCCGCGTCCATCAGCAGGGCGGTCTGGAGTGCCGCCTCGGACAGCCCGCCGAGGGCTCCTCGGTTGGCCATCGACCGGATGAACACGCCCCCGTCGAGGAAGTGGTCGGTCAACCGGATCCGGTCGCCGAGCACGGCTCCGCCGGAAAACGGCGAGGACGGGTCGATCGAGAGCACGGCGACCCTCCGACCGGCCGCCCGCCGAGCGCCGACGAGGGCGCCGATCAGGGTCGACTTCCCGCTGCCGGGTGGGCCGGTCAGGCCGAAGACCGCGGCCTGCCCGGTGTGCGGATAGACCTCGCGCACGAGCTCCCATCCGGCCGGGTCGTTGTCCTGGACGAGCGTGATCGCCCGGGCCAGGGCCCGGCGGTCGCCGTCGAGCAGGCGTTGGGCAAGGGTCTCCGGAGTCATCGGCCGCGAATCATCCCACCGGAGATGCGGGCGACTGATCTACGATTCGCCCGCGATGGACCAGCGGCTCGCCGATCCCCCGCTCGCGCCGGTCGATCCGGTCGTGTTCGGTCCACCCCCGCCGCTGCGCCACAACCCGGTCGAGCTGGTCCGATTCATGCGCGCCCACCGGATGCTCAACCATCGCTACGCGGCCCTCCTCGTCCGGCTCGGCTGGGCCAAGTTCCGTCTTGGAGACCGCCTCCAGCTCGACGGGATCGCCTTCATCCGGCCGGGCGTCCACCTCGAGGTCGCTCCGGGCGCACGACTCGTGCTCGGACGATGGTCTTGGCTCGGCGACAACTCGAAGGTCCGCGTCCACGAGGGGATCGCGGAGATCGGCGCGAAGAGCGTGCTCGGCCAGGAGTGCACGATCTCCTGCTTCCGGCACATCAAGATCGGACGGGAGTGCATCATCGCCGACAAGGTGATGATGATCGACTTCGACCACGGCGTCGTCGACGTCGAGCGGCCGATCCGAGCCCAGGGCATCTACAAGCGGCCGGTCGAGATCGGACACAACTGCTGGATCGGCTACGGCGTATCGATCCTGCGGGGCGTCCGGGTCGGCGAGAACTGCGTGATCGGGACGAACGCGGTGGTTACCAGGGACGTCCCGGACAACGCCGTCGTCGGAGGGATCCCCGCCCGGGTGATCCGCATGCGCAAGGCGCCGCGCGCGATGCGCTTCGACTGACCGGTCGCCCGGCGGGTGCGGCCGCGCCTCGACTCGGCGACCGCCGCCCGAGTCGGGCCGAGTCGACGTCAGGTGGCCGACTTGTCGTGCTTGACGAGGTAGTCGAGGTACAGCGGCCGGAGCGCGTCGTCGAGGGCGGCGTCGGCGTTGCGGAAGTCGAACAGCCAGTTCGACGCCCGCTGGACGTCGGCCTCGTCCAGCTCCCCGGCGATCGCCCGTGCCTCGGGAATCGACTCGAACAGCTTCCAGAAGAAGCGCACGTCGAGCCTGTGCTTGGCCAGGGCGACCGCCCGCTCGTGGAGCTCAGCCGACGAGAGAGCGTCGAGTCCTTCGGGGCCGGTCATCTCCGACAGCCTATTCGGCGGGCCGGTCTCGCGGGCGGTCCGCCGTCAGTTGGCTGGCCTTGGGCGAGGGGCTTGCGGTAGAGCACGTGTGGCTGGCCGTCGAAGTCGAAGGTCTTCTCGTAAGCCATCCCGAGCCCGGACATCACACCGCGCGAGGCGACGTTGTCCTGACGGGTGTACGCGACCACGCCGCGCAGTCCCAGCACGCTCACCTCGGTCAGCGCGTGCTGGCCCAGGCGGGAGGCGATGCCCCGGCGCCAGTGGGAGCGAGCGACGCCCCACCCGACGCACGTCTCGCCCTCCCACGCCAACGACCAGCCGAATCGATGGGCGGCCCGATGAGCGACCTTCCTCGTCACCATCTCCTCGCACTCCGCCAGACTGAACGGTCCGCTGGAGCGGTACCACGCTGCTACCTCGGGGTCCCCCAGCAGGCTGCGGTGGACGGCCCGGGCGTCGGCGGCGAGCAGCGGACGAATCTCCATCCTCCACGCAGCGTAGCGAGCCTGATCTCATCCCGGCCGGCCTCGTGTTCAGCGTCGCAGGCAACGCCGGGCGCCTCGAGACGCCGAGTCCGCGTGTTCGACGAAATCGACGCGAACGCGGGATCTACCGCTCACCTCCCCGCGCGATCGGCCGGCGAGCGTCGAGAAGCTCGCCGTAGGCCGCGGCGGTTGCCCGGGCCGCAGGCGCCCAGTCCGAGCACGCCACCTGGTCGCGGCCAGCGTGAACGACGCCCTCGCGGAGTTGCCGATCACCCAGGACCAGTTCGACCATCGAGGCGAGCGAATCCGGGTCCCTCACGGCGAAGCGGAGTCCGGTCTTCCCGTGGCACACCGCCTCCCGCAGACCGCCGGTGTCCGCGACGACACACGGACAACCGCAGGTCATCGCCTCGAGCGCCACCAGGCCCGCCGGCTCGTAGATCGACGGAACGACGCAGACATCGGCGATCCGGTAGAGCGACCCGAGCAGATCGTCGCCGACCCAACCGAGGAAGCTTCCCTGCCGGTCGAGCCCCAGGCGGGACGCCTCGGCCTTGAGCTCGGTCTCATAGATTCCGGTCCCGGCGATCACGAAGCGCAGGCCGGGCCGCTGCCGGATCAGGCGACCCACGGCCTCGAGCCCGACCTGGAAGCCCTTCTCGTAGACCAGCCGCCCGACCATCAGCACGAGCGGCTCGTCCGGCCCGGCGAACCGGCTGCGCATCCGCTCAAGGGTCTCGGGCTCCGGCGCGGCGAGGTCCGAAGGATCGACGCCGTTGGGGATCACTCGGATCCGGGACTCGTCGGCCGAGAGGACGTCGGCGATGTGCCCGGCCATGAACTCCGAGCAGGCGATCACCCGGTCAGCCCGGTGGACGATCCGCCGCTCGGCCTCGTGGATCCGGGGCTGCGGCTGGCCGACGATCCAGCCCTGGTGGCGGCCGTACTCGGTTGCGTGGATCGTCATCACCAGTGGCCGGTCCAGCCGGTCGGCGAGACCCTCGACCGCGTCGGCGACGAGCCAGTCGTGGCCGTGGATCAGGTCGAAGTCGAACCGCTCGGCCAGCTCCGTCCCGGCCTCCAGCAGAGCTCGGTTCATCCGGCCGACCCAGGCCACGAACCGATCCGGATCGGCCGGCCAGGCGGACGCCCGGATCCGATGCACACTGACCCCGCCGCGGTCCCCCCCGGCCGGCGCCGCCCGCCCGCCGCGGGTCAGCACGTGGACGTCGAACCCGGCGGCCGCGAGACCCTCCGAGAGCTTGCCGACGTGCCGGGCAAGCCCGCCCTCGACGATCGGCGGGTACTCCCACGAGAGGATCAGGACGGACGGCCGTCGCGCACTCATCGGCGTTCAGGGCTCGAGCAGCGCCGCGATGTCCGCGTGCACCCCGAGATTCCTCACGACCGCCGGGTCGACGGCCTCGCCGGCCAACGCCCGCCGGAGGTTCCCGGCATGCCCGGCGACCCGCTCGAGCGGATAGTCGCCGGCCATCGCCCTGGTCATCAGGAACGCCCAGTCGCTCGCCTGGACGCCGAGCAACTCCCTGACGGCCAGCTCCCCAGCCTCCCGGCCTCGGTGCAGCGTGCGGAGCTCGGCGTCCCGCGCGGCGAAAGCCAGCCCGGCGACGGCAGGGCAGTCCCAGGTCGACAGGTCGCGTCCGGCGCCCCACGAGCTCACGCCTAGGTCTCCGGCGGCGAGGTCGACCGCCTCGTGCCGGGCGAGCGCGTCGTCGAGTGCCGCCAGCCTCAAGCCCTGGCGGCCGGCCTCGTCGATCACGGCTTCGAGCCAGGCGATGCCCTCGTACCACCAGTGTCCAAGGAACTCCGTGTCCATCGCACACACAACGAGACCTCCGCCGGGTCGTAGACGCTCGATCGTCCTCGAGACGAAGTCGGCCGCGTGAGTCCGGGCGAGGCCGAGCGCCCGGTCGTGGTCGTACGAGCCGCCGTCGTTGGCCCACGGCCGGTGGTGGCAGGCGGTCAGGTGGTGGTGGTCGCGATACCCGCCGTCCGACGGGTATCCGTCGTCGTGCCAGACGAGCTCGATGCTCGCCCGGTCGATCGGGACGAGCAGCGGGCCGGCCGAGCTGCGCAGGGGGCGGAGCTGGTCGGGCGAGCCCAACCCGAAATGGTCGGTCAGATCGACGCAGCTCGCGCGGACGCCCGCGGCCGCGAGGAGCGGGTCGAGCCAGGGGGCGTAGGCGCACTCCGGCAGCCAGAAGCCCCCACCCCAGGCTCCGCACCTGGCCCGATGGCCGGCGATCCCGGCGGCGATCTGCAGCCGGGCACCGGCGTCGGTCGCGCACATCGGAAGGACGGCGTGGGTCGCCGACGACGTCCACGTCGCATGGGCGGCCAGTCGACCGAGCACGTCGCCGTCGATCTCCTCGAACCGGGCGAGGGCCTGCTCGTAGTCGCCGGCCGCTCGCTCGAGCTCAGCCGCGAGCAGCGGCTCGCCGGCCGCCCGCATCGTCGCCGCGTCGATCCGGTGCGTCTCCCTCCGGACGTCGACGAGGAAGCTCCGGAAGCGGTCGGCCAGACCCGGAGCTTCGAGCTGGTCGCAGAGCACCGGGGTGACCGAGAGCGTCAGCTGGGCCCCGCGGTCGAGGATCTCGAGCAGCGGGAGGTAGCAGCCGGCGATCGCCTCCCAGAGCCACTCCTCGCCGAACGGCCAGCTCCCGAAGCCCTCGACGTACGGCATGTGCGTGTGGAGGACGATCGCCAGCTCGCCCGGCCGGCCGTCGCCGCCGGTCACGGGCGGACGCGGCGGGTCGCTCCCGGTCACGGGCGCAGGACGGCGAGGAAGTCGAGCGCGTCGTCGAGTCGGGCTTCGGCCTCCAGCCGGAGGCGAAAGTCGCCGGCGGAGATCGCCGGCGTGAAGCGGTCGTAGAACCGATCGGTCAGGCGCAGGCGCTTGTGGACGGCGTCCCAACCCAGCCGAAGCGCGGCCGCGTGGACGCGGAGCTTTCCCGCGTGGTGGAGGCCGTATAGCTCGACCCGGGGGTAGTGCGCTCGGCAGAGGGCGGCGAACTCGGCCGGCCGGTACTCGCGTATATGCCACGGGTTGTCGGACTTCTCGGCCCCCGGCGGGGCGATCGTCAGGAGGTTGGGGGTGGTGACGAAGACGACGCCCGACGGTCCGGTCAACGACTTGAAGCGCTCGAGCACGGCGTCGGCGTCCTGGACGTGCTCGATCGTCTGGAGAAAGACGACCGCGTCGCACGGGGCGTCGAACGTCTCGATCATCCCCCGCTCGAACGACAGGTTCCCCGCCTGGTAGCGCAGGCGGGCGTGCGCGTGAGCCTCGGGGTTCGCGTCGACGCCGATCACCTCGGCGGCCGCGCCCGCCAGGACGGCCGCACCGTAGCCCTCGCCGCACGCCATGTCGATCACCCGGAGGCCGGCGACCCGGCTGGCGATCCACTCGTAGACGGCGAGGTGACGCCGGTACCAGTAGTTCTCCTCGGGCACGTCGGGCAGCGTCCGCTCCCCGGTCAGCTCGAGCGGCGGGACGCCGGGCGGCTGGTCTGCCTGGAGGTATCGGCGACCGCTCACGGGGCTGGCGAGTCTAGAGGCTTGCGAACGAAAGGCGGGCGAGCGGGGACGTCGCGGCGGCCGGGTGACCAATAGGGTTGCCGGCCGGTGGAGGCTCTTTCGGCAGACGACATACGCGACGTCAACACCCGGTACCACGATGTCGCCGCGGACACCTACGACACGAAGTGGGGCATCGACTTCGGCGAGCTCGGCCGCTCGCAGACGCTCGCCAAGTTCGAGAAGGCGCTCGGCCGGCCGGCCGGCCACCACCAGACGGCGCTCGAAGTCGGCTGCGGGACGGGCTACTTCACGCTGAACCTCCTCCAGCTCGGCGTGATCGGCCGGGCGAGCGCGACCGACATCTCCCCGGGCATGCTGACCCAGCTCGAGACGAACGCCGGGCGGCTCGGGCTGAGCGTCGAGACGGTCGCGGCCGACGCCGAGCGCCTGCCGTTCGACGACGCGTCGTTCGACCTCGTGCTCGGTCACGCCGTCCTCCACCATCTGCCCGACCTCGGTCAGGCGTTCAGCGAGTTCGTCCGGGTTCTGCGCCCGGGTGGGACGCTCGTCTTCATGGGCGAGCCGTCCCGCTACGGCGATCGGCTCGCCCGCATCCCCAAGCGCTGCGCCCGGGCGATCGCGCCGCTCTGGCGTTGGGCGATCACGGCGGCGCCGGCCCGGCCGGCCGACGCCGACGGCGCCCCGCAGGCGACCGAGCACGCGCTCGAGAGCCAGGTCGACATCCACGCGTTCGCGCCGGCCGAGCTCGTCGCCCACGCCGAGCGGGCCGGTCTCGAGGGAGTGCGGTGCAGCGGCGAGGAGCTCGTGGCCAACTGGTTCGGCTGGATCAACCGCGTGCTCGAGGCGAGCGCCGAGCCGCAGGACATCCCCTGGGCGTGGCGCCAGTACGCCTACCGCGGCTACCTGATCCTCCAGGAGCTCGACCGCCGGCTGCTCGAGCCGCGCCTGCCGGCCGCCATCTTCTACAACCTGATGCTCACCGGTCGCCGGCCGGCCTGAGTCGCGAAGGCGAGCGGGTCGTCGAGTGGCTGGCCTAGACTCACCTCATGCCCCAACGAACCGAGCGGGATTTTCCTCTGTTCCCGTTGGGCCTGGTCACGCTCCCGACCGAATACGTCCCGCTCCACATCTTCGAGGCCCGGTACCGGACGATGATCAACGAATGCCTCGAGCGTGAGCGCGAGTTCGGGATCATCTGGCTCAGCGAGGCCGAGCTCAAGCCGGTCGGCTGCGCCTGCCTGATCGACCGGGTCCTCGATCAGATGGAGGACGGCCGGCTGAACATCCTGACGCGCGGGACCCGCCCCTTCCGGCTGGTCGAGCGCCAGGACGACCTCGCCTACCCGGCGGGGACGGTCGAGTTCCTCGGCGACCGGACCGAGGAGGCCGACGTCGAGGCGGCCCTGGCCGCGCGGACGGCCTACACCGAGCTCGTCGACGGGGCGACCGACACCGCTCCGGACGCCGTGAAGATCGCCGGGATGACCGCCTACGAGATGGCCGCGACCGTCGACTTCGGCCTCGACGCCAAGCAGGGTCTGCTCGAGCTCCGCTCGGAGAACGCCCGGATGCGCCTCGTCACCCGCCTCTTCCGGGCCGCCCTCAAGCGACTCGAGTTCTCCGATCGGGCTCAGGCCCGAGCCCGCTCGAACGGCAAGGTCCGCTTCGGCTGAGGCCGCCCGGCCGCGCCCGGCGCCCGGCGGCCTCAACTTCGCCGGCGCGCCGCCCGGACCCGGACTTACCCGCAGGGGTGGTACGTCCGGGTCGCGTTGATCGCCTGGTGGCCGGTCTTCGGCTTGCCCTTGATCTTCAGGGTGACCGTCTTGACCTTCTCGTACTTGCTGAGCGCAATCGTGACGACCAGCTTCTTGGAGACCGGGTAGGCCTTCCCGTCGACGGTCGCGGTCGCCGACTTCAGGCGGGCGGAGACGCTCTTCAGGAGGTGGATCGTGATGATCCGCTTCGTCACGCACCCGGTCGACGGCTTCTTGACGGCCGGCGGGATCACGAGCGGCGCGACCGGCGGGACCGGCGGAGCCGGAGGCGTCGTCGGCCCGGCCGGTGCCGTGACCGGCGGGTTGTAGCCGAGCGTGCCGATCGGGTTGACGTCCGCTGTCGTCGCGTCCATCACGGCGCCCTGGTTGACCGTGACGCCGACAGCGCTGTTGACCGCGGTCAGCGTCGGCGTCCCGGCGAGCAGGCCGGCCAGGCACGATGGCATCCCGAAGTCGACGACGACCTCGTTCGGCGTGCTCGGGTTGACACTGAACTGCGGACCGGTGGACGGGCTGAGGATCCCGCAGCCGCCCTGGCTCGGCGTCGTCGTGAGGGCGCCGTTGCCGTCGACCAGCGCGAAGTCGGCCGGGTCGATCGATCCGGCCGCGGTCGCCACCGGGGCATCGAAGTCGAACAGGACGTTCCCGTTCGCCTTGTCGATCGTGAAGTTGATCAGGTCGGGGCCGCTGGTAAGACCGGCGTGGTCGGTTGCCCCGGAGAGGGCGCCGGTCCCTTCGCTGTTCAGGGGCTGGGCCACAGCCGGAGCCACCGGAGCGCAGCTGGCGGCGTCGATCCCGTCGGCGGCGACGGTGGCCAGCGTGATCTGGTCGGGATCTCCGCCGGGGGTTCCGGCGACGAAGTCGAGCGTGACGCTCCGCCGGTCGGCGGAGACCGACGGCGCGACGCCGGTGACCGGGCTGTAGCGGACGCCGCTCTCGTCGAACAGGGCGAAGGCGGTTGGGCAGACCACCGCGGTCGGGGGAATCGCCTGGTCGAAGTCGAAGTGGTAGGCGATCGTCCCGCCGGAACCACTGACGGCTCCCGTGGTCGGGGTGAGGTTGATTCGCAGCGAGGCCCTCCCCGTCACGCCGAGCGGGTTGTCCTGGCCGAGCGAGTCGGTCACGGCGCCCTCCTGGACGACGAAGCGCGTTGCCGCCGACAGGGCGGTCGCGTCCGCCCCGGCGAAGGTGATCGCCACGGCCGTCGCGCCCTGGGTGAAGGTGCTGATCGTCCCGGCGTGGAAGGTCGTGTCGCCGCCGTTGAACGTGTAGAAGCCGAACCTGCCGTTGGCTCCGACGTCAGCGGAGAGCGGCTCGCTGAAGTTGTAGACCGCCGTCGTCGACGTCGCCACGGCGGCGCTGATCAGCTGCGGGCGGAGCGTCGTGCCAGGCGTGTTCGGGAACAGGCTCCCGCTGAGCGGGACCGAGCCCTGGACATTGACCTGGGCGCCGGCCGCGGGGGTCGAGGTCACAGTGCCCTGAAGGACGGTGACGTCGGAGTAGGTGCGGACGTCGCCGGTCCCGCTGAAGCTCACGGTCACGCACTGGTTGCCGGTCCCGGTCGCAGCCACCCCCTGAATGGAGAGGTCGGATTGGCCGGTGATGCCGGTGGTGCGACCTTCGTCGTAGCCCTGGAGATAGAAGTCCTGGTTGTTGATGTTGAAGTTGGTCGCCAGTGACTTGTCGAAGCACGCGAGGATCGCCTTCGAGCCGAGCACGCTGGCGCCGGTCAGTTCGGGATGGCTGGTCGAGATCACCGAGCTGTCTGCCAACGCCGGCGCCGCGAACGCGAAGACGCCGGCGATCGCCGCGGCGATCCCGAGCGTGGCCTTCGTGGTGATGATGCGGCTACGCCTCGACATTCGGGCTCCCAGAGTTGACATCATCCGTATCTCCTGCACGGCCGTATGGCACTGCGCGGGCCACAATCTCGAGGTGGCGCCGCTCGAACGCCGGTATCCTAGACGCTCCGCCGGTCATCGTGGCAGACCGCACACCTGCCGCGCAACCTCGGTCGTGAAGTCCTCGAGCATGAAGAACGCCTGCGGCTTGTGAGGCGAGTCGTCGGAGTAGCTGAAATGACCTCCGGGAGTGAGCACCGAGTAGGTCATCACCGGCCGCGGCCCCGACGGGAGAGTGACCGCTTTGGTGGCCGGGAGCTCGAGTTCAGGCTGGAGGTCCTCGGCCTCGATCAGGAGCTTCCCGGGCAGGAGATGGCGCCTGCCGTCGCAGCTGACGGTCCCGTCCGACCGGGGGATCACGAGCAGATACGCGTCCGGGATGGTGCCGCTCCGGGTCACCGCGAAGAGGTCGGCAGCCTGGTCGCCGGTCGCGCACCCGGCGAGCCCGCCGACGACGACGACGACGGCTGCGGCAGCCGCGCCCAGCCGACGGGCGGCCGGTCGACGCCGCGCCGGCGTCACGCCTCCACCGCGACCCCGCCCCGTCGGGGGTCGCCCCCGCCCGAGATCACCCCGTCGCGCTGGTTGACGGCCTGGACGCCGCCGAAGAAGAGGTTGGGCGCGGCGAACTGCGTCACGGTGTACCCGGCCCGCTCGAGTCGACCCGTGTCGATCCCCGGCTCGGCGTAGACCCGGCCGTCCTCGAAGTGGACGCGGGGCGCCCGGATTGCCCGGGTCGCGGTGAGTCCGTGGTCCACGACCCCAATGATCGTCTGTAGGAGGGCCGAACGGATCCGGTTGGACCCGGCGCTGCCGAGGACGAGCTCGACCTCGGCTGCCGTCCCGACGGTCGGGGACATCACGATCGTCGGAGCCATCATGCTCGGGAGCCGCCGGCCGGGCTCGTGGCGATGGAAGCCGAGCGGGTTGAGGTCCTCCTCGCCCATCATGTTGTTGAGGTGGATCCCCGTTCCCGGGACGACGACGGCCGAGCCTTCGCCGATCGAGGTCGTCACGCTGCAGGCGAAGCCGGCCGAGTCGAGCACGGCAATGTGCGTAGTGGAGCCCATCCGCCCGCCGAGGAACCGCTCCAGAAAACCCGCCTGGGCGAGGCCGTCGACGAACTCGGGAGTCCGCTCGGCCTGGGCCATCGCCATCGCGCCGACGATCCGCTCGAGGGTCGGCGGCGGTTCTGCGCGCTCGAGCAGGGACAGCGAGTAGGCCAGCAGCGTCCCGCCGGCCGACGGCGGCGGATTGCTGAGGATCTCGCGACCGCGGTATGCGACGCGGACAGGCTCGCGGAGAATCGCCTCGTAGGCCTTCAGATCCGCGCGTCCGAGGCTGCCGCCGCCGGCGGCGATCCAGTCGCAGACGGCGTCGGCGATGTCGCCCCGGTAGAACGGCTCGTCGCCGTCGCGGCCGAGCCGGTCGAGCGTGTCGGCGAGCTGTGGGTTGCGCATCAGATCGCCCTCGCCGAGCCGGCGGCCGCCGGGCCGGAAGAGGGCCTGGCCCTCGGGTGTGCTCGTGAGGAGGCTCTCGAGGAGCTCGACGACGTAGGCCTGCCCCCAGTTGAGCGCCACCCCCCGGCGGGCGAGCTCGGCCGCCGGGGCGACGAGGTCGGCGAGTGGCCAGGTCCCCCACCGGGAGTTCGCTGCACAGACGCCGGCCGGGACGCCGTAGACGCCGCATGAGGCCGGCCCGGCGTGGAAGGTCTGCTCGGCGGAGCCGAAGTCGACGCCGAAGCCGAGCATCGGAACGGCCGGCTGGGGCCCGGCCTCCCGGCCGGGCGCCTCGACGAAGAAGTCGAGCAGGGCGGGCGGGTCGCAGCCGCCGGCGACGAGCATGTAACCGCCGGCGCCGAGGCCGGTGAACAGGGGCTCGGCGACGAACGACGTCAGCATCGCGGCGACGGCGCCGTCGACTGCGTTGCCCCCCTCGCGGAGCACGTCGGCGCCGGCCCGGGCGCTCAACGGGTGTCCGGCGGCGACGACGCCGCCCGCGGAGGGCAGGACCTTGACCGGGTTCAGCGGGGCATGAACTCGGGGACGTCGAGGTCGGCGCCGCTCAGGGACGGACGCCGCGACCGCGGCGGGGGCTCCTCGGCCCGGTCGGTGAGGCCGTCGGCCCGCCGGGCGCGGCCGACCGGTGCCTCGACCCGCCGCCGCTCGACCCGCGGCTCGCCGGCCGGCTCGCGCAGGCGGGACCGGGTCGCGGCTGACCGCTGACCGTCGAAGCCGGTGGCGACGACGGTGACCCAGACCTGGTCCTCGAGCTTGTCGTCGACCATCGCGCCGAAGATGATGTTCGCGTCGACGTGGGCCGCCTCGCTGACCGCCTTGGCTGCCTCGTTGACCTCCCACAGGGAGAGGTCCCTGCCACCGGTGATCGACAGGAGGATCGACCTGGCCCCGTCCATCGAGGTCTCGAGGAGGGGCGAGGAGACGGCCGCCATCGCGGCCTCGGTCGCCCGGTTCTCACCGGTGCCCATGCCGATTCCCAGGAGGGCGTTGCCGGCGTCGGACATCACCGTCCGGACGTCGGCGAAGTCGAGGTTGATCAGACCGGGGAGCGTGACCAGGTCGGAGACGCCCTGGACGCCCTGACGGAGGACGTCGTCGGCCACGCGGAAGGCGTCGACCATCGACGTCTGCTTGTCGAGCACCGATAGGAGCCGGTTGTTCGGGACGACGATCAGGGTGTCGACCTCTTCGGCCAGCGCCTGGACGCCCTTGTCGGCCTGATCGGCCCGGCGGGAGCCCTCGAAGCCGAATGGCTTGGTGACGATGCCGACCGTCAGGGCACCGATCTCCCGGGCGATCCGCGCGACGACCGGAGCCGCTCCGGTCCCGGTGCCGCCGCCTGCGCCGGCGGCGATGAAGATCATGTCCGAGCCCTTGAGGAGCGCCTTGATCTTGTCGTACTCCTCCATCGCCGAAGCCCGGCCGAGGTCCATGTTCGCGCCGGAGCCGAGGCCCCGGGTGATCTGGGCGCCGATGTGGAGGGTGACGTCGGCCGTCGACTGCTGGAGCGACTGGAGGTCGGTGTTGATCGCGACGAACTCGACGCCGGCGACCTCTGCCTCGACCATCCGGTTGACGGCGTTCACGCCGGCACCGCCGACGCCGACGACGCGCAGGACGGGTTGGCCGACGACCCTGGCCGGCGGCGTGCGGACGTCCTGGTCGGAACGGGCGTAGACATCCTCGGCCGCGCGGGTGTACGGATCCTCCTGCACGTCGCGGCGGGCCCGGCTGGGGGCGTCGGTCCGGGCGTAGACGTCGTCGACCGGAT
>DATCEH010000087.1:0-14755 GCA_036510225.1 Solirubrobacteraceae bacterium
CCCGCCGATCTCGCCCGGCACATCCCCACCCGTCACGCCCGCCACGTCCCCGCCCCCGCCACCCACGCCCCCGGCCAACGCCGGGCCGCCCGCCGCGAAGCGGGAGCCGTCGGCCACGGCGACACTGACGGCCACCGGCGCGGCCAGGGTCCACGCGATCGCGGCCTGCTCGATCACGCTGCGGGCGACCCGCGGCCGCAGACACGTCAACATCAGGCGGACCGTCGCCGCCTCCCAGACGGTCACGATGCGGCTCTCCCCGCGCGTGCTCCGAGCGCTCGGGTCAGGCCGGACGATCTTCTCGGTGTGGGTGAACGGCATCAGCCGCACGACTCGCGTGATCACGCTCGCCAGACCGGCCGGCACGCGGTCGGCGACCGGCCGCTAGCCGGGGCCGGCTACTCGCGCAGGGCGGCGACCGGCCGCTAGCCGGGGCCGGCTACCCGCGCAGGGCGGCGACGACGGCGTCCGCCTGGGGCCGGTCGAGGACCGGGCTCATCGGGATCGCCAGGTGGGTCCTCGCCGCCTCGTCGGTCCCCGGGAGGTGGAGCTCGCAGACCATCGCCGGCTGGCGGTGGATCGGCCGCCGGTAGTAGGCCTTGTGCCCGATCCCGGCCTCGCCCAGGCGGACCGCCAGCGCTTCGATCCGCGGGCTGCGGATCACGTAGAGGTGCCAGGCCGGCCGCGACCCGTCGGTCGCCCGCGGCAGGTCGACGAGATCCCCGAGTCCGGCCGCCGCGTAGTGCTCGGCGGCCGCCCGGCGCCCGTCGGCCCAACGGTCGACGTGGGGCAGCTGGACGCGGAGGACCGCCGCCTGGAGCTCGTCGAGCCGGGAGTTGTAGCCGACGTGCTCGTAGGTCACCTTGTCGTGCGACCCGTGGAATCGCAGCATTCGCACCCGCTCGGCGAGCTCCGCGTCGCTCGTCGTGATCGCCCCGCCGTCGCCGAACCCGCCGAGGTTCTTCGACGGGAAGAACGACCACGTCGCCGCCGTTCCGAGGCCGCCCGGCCGCCCGGGCGTAGAGAGCGACCCGGCCGCCTGGGCGGCGTCCTCGAGCACCGGCACACCGAGCGCCTCGATCTCGGCGATCGGCGCGAGGTTTCCGAACAGATGGACCGCGATCACGGCCTTCGTCCTCGATGTCAGCGCCGCCCTGACCGTCTCCGCCGTCACGCAGAACGTCTGCGGGTCGATGTCGCAGAAGACCGGGATCGCCCCGGTCGGCGGGATCGCCTCGGCGCTCGCGTAGAAGCTGAACGACGGCACCACGACCTCGTCGCCCGGTCCCACGCCCATCGCCCGCAGCGCGATCGTGATCGCCTCGGTCCCATTCGCCACGCCGATCCCATGCTCGGCGCCGCAGAAGCTCGCGAACTCCTCCTCGAAGGCCGCGACCTCCGGCCCGAGGATGTACCGACCGCCGTCGAGCACACGGTCGATCGCCGCCCGCAGCTCCGCCCGCAGCGGCTGCTGGGGCGTTCTCGTGTCGAACAGGTCAACCTTCAAGGGGCTCATCGTATGGTCTCGGCGCATCGGCGTTAGGCTCCGACGCCCCATCCAGATGGCCGATCTCCCCGAAACCGCTCCAGAAGAACAAGACCGGCTCCCCGCGAGCACGTCCGTCGAAGGCGGACCGTCCGGCGCCGTCCACCCCGACTTCTGGCGCGGGCGCCGCGTCCTCGTGACCGGCCACACCGGCTTCAAGGGCGCCTGGCTCTCGCTCTGGCTGCACCGGCTCGGCGCCGAGGTCACCGGCTTCTCGCTCGGGCCGCCCACCCAGCCGTCGCTCTTCGCGCTCGCCGGCCTCGCCGCCGCCATGCCCAACATCGACGGTGACATCCGCGACCATCAGGCCATCACCCGCGCCGTCGCCGACGCCGCCCCCGAGGTCGTCATCCACATGGCCGCCCAGCCGATGGTCCGCCGGTCGTTCGCCGAGCCCCGGCTCACATACGAGACGAACGTCATGGGCACCGTCAACCTCCTCGACGCCGTCCGCCTCGACGGCCGTCCCCGTGTCGTGGTCAACGTGACGACCGACAAGTGCTACGAGAATCGCGAGTGGGAGTGGGGCTACCGCGAGCACGAGCCGATGGGCGGGTATGACCCGTACTCGAGCTCGAAGGCCTGCTCCGAGCTCGCCACCGCCGCCTTCCGCCGGTCCTTCTTCGCCGACCCCGACGGCCCCCGCCTGGCGAGCGCCCGCGCCGGCAACGTGATCGGCGGCGGCGACTGGGGTGAGGACCGGCTCGTCCCCGACATCATGCGCGCCGCCATCGGCGGGCCGGCCCTGCGCCTGCGCAACCCCAACTCGATCCGCCCCTGGCAGCACGTCCTCAATCCCCTCAGCGGCTATCTCCTGCTCGCCCAGGCGCTCTGGGGCTCGACCGAGTTCGCGGACGCCTGGAACTTCGGTCCCCCCGACGACGACGCCCGCACCGTCGGCTGGATCCTCGATCGCCTGGCCGCCGCCTGGCCCGGAGGGTTCGACTGGTCGGTCGACGACGGACCCCATCCCCACGAGGCCCAATACCTCAAGCTCGACTCCTCCCGCGCCCGCGGCCGGCTCGGCTGGCGGCCGGCGGTCGGGCTCGACGCGGCTCTCCGAAGCATCGCCGACTGGCACCTCCAGCTGCGCGACGCAGCCGACATGCGGGCCGTCACGCTTGCGCAGATCGACGAGTTCACCGGCGCCGGGGGGGCCCGGGGGCCCGGGGGCCGGGGTGAGCCGGGGGGAGCCGGGGGAGCCGGGGGGAGCCGGGGAGCCGGGGGGCCGGGGGAGCCGGGCGGGCCGGGGGGAGCCGGGGGAGCCCGGGGGAGTGGGATGTGATCGACCGGGGTCCTCCCGGGCGGTGGAGGTGGATGGGAGACCTTCGTCGCGAAAGTAGCTGACTGAGTCAGTCAGCTACTTTCGTTGGAGAGTCCACTTCCCGACGACTCGGTCTCCCGCAGAGCGCTCGCCGGCGTCCGACCTTCCGAGCCCGGCGCGAAGTGATCCTCGACGGCACGCTCAACCAAGCCCCCCGCCGCGTGAGCACCGCCGCCGCGGTCCTGTTTTGGACGTTGAATCACCGGGCCCAGCCGGACGCGCGGCGGCGGTCGGCCGCTGCGAGAGAGCCCCGAGCAGCCCGGCACGCCGGCCTGAGCCCGGTCGGGCGGCTACAGTCGGACTCGTGGCCGCTCACGCCGACAAGGTCGACGCCTTCCGCGCACTCCACGTCCCCGGAGTCCCCCTCCTCGTCGCAAACCCCTGGGACGCCGGCAGCGCGAGGCTGCTCGTCTCGGCCGGCTTTCGCGCCCTGGCGACGACCAGCAGCGGCCACGCGGCGACGCTCGGCCGGCTGGACGGCCTCGTGACCCGGGAAGAGGCGATCGACCACGCGGCGGCGATCGCCCTGGCCGTCGACGTCCCCGTCTCCGCCGATCTCGAGAACGGCTTCGCCGACGACCCCGACGGGGTCTTCGCGACGATCGCCGCCGCGGCCGCCGCCGGGCTCGCCGGCGCGTCGGTCGAGGATTTCACCGGCCGACCCGACGATCCGATCTACCCGATCGAGCTCGCCGCCGACCGCGTCGCCGCGGCAGCCCTGGCAGCCCGTGGCGACCCCGGCCTGGTCCTGACCGCCCGGGCCGAGAACCTGATCCGCGGGAACCCCGACCTCGACGACACGATCGCTCGGCTCCAGGCCTACCAGGCGGCCGGCGCCGACGTCCTCTACGCCCCCGGCCTGACCAGCCTCGACCAGATCAGGCGGGTGCTCGAGTCGGTCGACCTGCCGGTCAACGTCCTGATCGGTCCGGGCGTCCCGACCGTCGCCGAGCTCGCCGACGCCGGCGTCGCCCGGATCTCGGTCGGCGGGGCCTTCAGCCACGTCTCCCTCGCCGCGTTGGACGGCGCCGCCCGCGAGCTGATCGACCTCGGGACCTACTCGTTCCTCGGTCCCGCCGCCCACGGCCGCGACGTGGCCGGCGCGGCGTTTCACGGTGGATGAGGGCCGGCCCCCGCGGTGCTCCTGAGGTCTCGCCCTCGCAGCGATTCAGGGGAGGGTGAACTCGAGGATCAGCGCGGCCGCCTCGACCGGCACGTCGAGCTGCGGCGCGTGACCGACGTCGTCCAGCTCGACCCAGTCGGCGCTCGGCAGCCATTCGCTCCGGTAGCGCACGGCGCTGACCGGCACCGGCAGCAGGCGGTCGCTCATGCCCCAGATGATCCGGACCGGGCAGGTTACGAGCTCGGCGTCGAGGTCGTAGCCGTCGCGCAGCCCGCAGTCGATCATCCTCAACGCGTCGCACGCCGCGACCCCACGAATCTGGTGGGCGAGCAGCTCCGGAGGAATGTGCTCGAACGCAACCGTCGTCGTCTGCGTCGCACTCCGGCGCCCTCCGACCGTCGACACGAGCGCTTCGGCCGTCGGGGCGGCACCCTGAAGTCCCCGGTGCATCTCGGCCTGGCGGCGCGCGATCGCCGGGTAGAAGTCGCCGCCGGCGACCCAGCCGCCGCACGGCGCGAGGGCGACAACCGACCTCGCGCGACCACGGGCGGCCAACTGCAGGCCCACGAAACCGCCGAGCGAGTTGCCGACGACATGCGCGGTCTCGAAACCCGCATTGTCCATCGCCCGCTCGACCGCATCCACGACGCCCGCCTGACCGGCCGCCTCGTCGAACGCCGGACCACCCGCGTGCCCGGCGAGCGTCGGAGCGAGGACGTCGTGGCGGCGCTCCAACGCCGGCAGCACCAGCTCCCACGTCCGCCACGTGTCCATGAACCCGTGAAGGCACACCATCGGCGGGCCGGTGCCCCCGCGATGAACAGCAGAGAACCCCGCAGCCATCGACTGAACGTAACACGCGACAATTGTTCCCATGGAGATCGGATCCTTCGCCGAGCTGGCCGCCAGCCGGGAGCCGCGCCTCGACGCTCTGGTCCTCGCCGTGGCAGGCGAGCTCGGCGACTGCGACGCTGACGGCGCGCTCGAGCAGCTCGGGAGTCTCGGCGTCGAAATCGCCGAGGCTCGCCGCGGCGTTGAGGACCCGCAGGCTGAGCTTGACGCGGTCGTCGCGGTCCTCGGCCGCCGCCACGGGTTCACCGGCAACCGGCAGGACTACGACGATCCGGACAACTCGATGCTCGACCGCGTGCTCGAGCGACGGACCGGCCTGCCGATCCTCCTGTCGATCGTCTACGTGGAGGCCGCTCGCCGTGCAATGGTCGATCTCGGCGGGGTCGGTCTGCCCGGCCACTACGTCGTCGGCCACTTCGGTCGGCGTCCGCCACTGCTCGTCGACCCGTTCGCCGGCGGCGTCCGGCTCGAGGTCCCCGGATCCGCGGAGCCCGCGCGGTGGGGCGCGCACCAGACGGTCCTGCGCGTGCTCAACAACCTGGTCGGGTCCTACCGGCGCCGCAGCGACATCGCCCGGGCGATCCGGGCCGCCGAGCTCCGGATGGCACTGCCGCTGGGGAAGACGCAGGCGGCCGCGCTCGAACTCGAGCTCAGGTCGATCCGATCGGCGTTGAACTGATGGTCGGCTTCGCCGAGTACGTCGCCTGTCCCCGGTGCCAGCGGCCGTACCCCGAGCGGATCGTCACGAACAGCCGGATGGCGAGCTTCATGCAGCCGCTGCAGATCTGCCCGGCCTGCGGCGACCTCGAGGCCTGGCGCGACTTCGCAGGCTGGCCGCCCATTCCGCCGCGGGACTGGCCGGTCGACCCTGACGAGCTCGGCCGTGAGTACGCGCTCCTGATTCGATGCGCGCGCACGGGCGAGCTCCAGGAGATGCGCGTCGACGAGCTCGAGGACGAGTGACGACTCCCAGCCCGGACGCAGCCCCCCCGCCGGCCCGTCCCCGGTCAGTCGCGGCCGAGCCAGCGCTTGTCGATCTTGACGATGTACGTGTACTTCGGGTTGACGATCTGCGTCGCCCGGGCCTCGGCCACCTGCCCCAGCAGCATCAGTGCGCCCTCGACGGTGAAGCCGTGGTCGGCCGCCATCCACTCGACGAGATCCCGCACAGCCAGGCGGAAGGCGTCCTCGAGCGGACGGGCGCACGCGATCACGCCGATCTGCGAATCCGTCTCGATCCGCGGCCACCGCATCTCCGCCGGCCGGGTCGCCAGGTCGAGGCGGACAGTCGTGTGCGTCCGGCACTCGATCCCCCCGAGACCGCACAGCTCCCCGTCACCCTGCCGGGCGTGGCAGTCACCGAGCGCGAACAGCGCACCGTCGACGGCGACCGGCAGGAAGACCCGGCAGCCCGGCCCGATCTCCTGGACGTCGAGGTTCCCGCCGTGGCGGCCGTTGTCGACCGTGCTCACAGCCTCGACCAGCGGCGCGCACCCGATCACGCCGACCATCGGCCTGACCGGGATCCGCAGGCCGCCCGGCCACTCGATCAGGCCGTCGGCGATCGCGACCACGTTCGCGTGGACGCCGAACTCCCGCTCGCGGATCCAGTCGGCGAACGGCGAGAGTCCCGGCACCAGTCCGGTCAGGCCGGGGCTGTGGACCTCGATCTCCTCGACATCGCAGACCACCACGTGGTCGGGCGTCGCCCCGCGGATCTCGATCGGCCCGGTTGCCGGGTTCAACCACGGCGGCCTGACCATCTCGACTGAGAAGGCGTCACCGTCGTCGTGGAGCACATCGCCGATGTTCAGCTCCGTCTCGATCCGGATCCGCGCCCCCGGGTCGACGGCGATCACAGGCGGATGATCCGGGCCCAGCGTGTAGAGCAGGCCGCCGGAGCGCTTCAGCTCGAGCGTTCCGTCCGACGCCACGACCGTCGGCCCGGGCCGACGGCTCACGCCGGCTCGGTCGCGAGCGCGGCGACCGGCGGTTCCGGCTCGGTTGCGAGCGCGCCCGGCGGAATCTCCTCGCCGAGGTCCCTGAATGCGTAGTCGAGATCGATCGGCTGCCTGCGGGCGTCCCGCGCCAGCAGATAGATCCCGCCGAGCAGGGTCCACCCGACGATCAGGTATGGCGACCACTCGAGCGGGGCCCCGGGGCTCGGGTAGAAGGCCGTGTAGACGGCTGGGATCAGGATCGCGATGCCGACGGCCGGGATCACGAGGTTCCGCACGTAGCCCTTCTCCGGCTCGACCTTCTGGAAGTAGACCATCGCCGCCAGCAGGATCAGGATGAACGCGACCGCCCCGGCGAGTCCGTTCGTGAAGCCGAGGAAGCCGAACGCCTTCGTCGTGTCCCACGCTCCGCCCATGACCAGCGTCACGATCACCGAGACGGCGATCTGGACCGAGATTGCGAAGTACGGCGTCTGCCGTGCCCCGGTCCGCCCGAACGCGCTCGGCAGGGCCTTCGCCCGGCCCATTCCGTACTGGATCCGCACGACCGCGTTGTGGCTGGCGATCGTGTTCCCGAGAACCGAGGTCATGATCACCAGGGACAGCGCGTCCCGCCACCCCGACCCGAGCCCAACCCGTCGCAAGGCGGCCCACCACGGCGTCCCGTCTGCCGCGTTGGCGCTCGTCAGGGCGGCGATCCCGTGGACGCCGAACGCCGAGACCATCGCGAAGCAGGCGAACAGGAGGAGCAGACCGATGCTGATCAGGGCGACGAAGATCGCCCGCGGGACGTTCCCATGTGGATCGCGGACCTCCTCGCCGAGCGTGAACGACTGCTCGAAGCCGAGGAAGATCAGGACGCCGCTGGCTACCGCCAACGACAGGCCGGTGAAGCCGCCGGCCGCGTGAGTCGGGGTCAGCGACCCGAGCGACAGGTGGCTGACCTTTGAGATCAACGCGACGCTCGCGATCAGCAGGACGACGTTCGCGGTGATCGCCAGGCCCAGGTCGATCCGTGTCGAGATCCGGATCCCGACCAGCGAGAGGGTCAGGGCGATCGCCGCCGCGAACATCGAGCAGACCCACCACGGCAGGTCGATGCCGAAGACATAGCCGAGTCCCGAGTGCGCGTACAGGCCGAAGGCCAGGAGCAGTTGGGGGACGAAGAGCACGTAGTACATGAACGACAACCACGCCGACAGGAAGCCGGTCCGCTCGCCGAGACCGTGACTCACATACGAGTAGATCGACGCCGCACTCGGCAGCTGACGGGCGAATCGCGTGATCGTCAGGGCGACGATGCACATCGCAAAGCCGCAGACGAGGACGATGAACGGCGCCGAGAAGCCCGCGCTGATCGCGATCAGCGGAGCGACCGACAGGGCGCCGAGCAGTGGGCCCATCGCCTCGACCGACAATGCCAGCGATTCCCAGAATCCGATCGACCGCTTGCGCAGCCCGCTCTTGCCCTCTGAGGCAGCCATCCCTCATCCTCCCCCGTTTGACGTTCGCGCCGATCGGCCCGAATCCGCCTACACGTCCGGCAGCCCGTCGTAGAACTCCCGGTCGATGCAGACCCGTGCCGTCCGCAGCCCGTTGACCACCTGACAGACCTCGAGGTCGGCCTTGACGGTCACCAGGAGGTAGGCCAGGTCCTCGTCGATCCCCTTCTCGCCGACCAGCGCCTCGACGATATCCGCCGTCGCCAGCGCCCCGGCCTCCTCGAGGGTCTTCGCCGACCCGATGAACATCAGCCGCCGATCGGTCCTGATCCTCGGCCGCCGGAGCGGCCTGGCCGCGCGCCGAAGCTCGCATCGCAGCGTGACCACCGCGTCGGTCTCCGGCGCCACGCCGCACAGCTCGCCGTCGCCCTGGAGCTGGTGGCAGTCGCCGAGGAAGAGCAGCCCGCCCGGGTGGAAGACAGGGAACTCGACGACCGACCCGGCGCACACGAAGCGTGTGTCCATGTTTCCCCCATGGTCACCCGGCAGCACGCTCGGCACGGCCTCACCGGCCGGAGCGACTCCCAGGCACCCGAGGTTCGGTCGGACGTCCAGGCGCAGACCGCCCGGGAAGACGATCATGCCGTCCTCGACCGGGTGAAACTCAAGCGGCAGCCGCGGCCAGTCGAGGATGCCGATTCCCGGGATCACGCCCTGCAGCCCCAGCCCTTCGACCCGGATCTGATCGATGTGGACCTCGAGCACGTCGCCCGGTTGCGCCCCGCGCACGGCGATCGGCCCGGTCAGCGGGTCGCATCGCTCGATCGCCAGCCCCCTGAGGTCGTCGCCCGGACCGAGCGGAAACTCGCCGAACGCGCTCGTCGTCTCGACGATCAACGTCTCGCCCGGCGAGACCGTCACGGCCGGCGCGTGCTCAGCCGAGTAGCTGAAGACCTTCGCGCTGCGTGGGACTCTGATCAGCTCGGGAATCGTCGCTCCTCCCATGACGGGCAGGCTAGACCCGGATCGCCGCCTTCGACATGGCCCACGGTCCAACATTCTCCGGCCACGGTTCTACATTTGGTAATACCATCAGACGCGATTGCGCGTTATCGGGGCGAGGTGCTCGAGCAGCCATTCGGCCGTGGCGAGGGTTCGCCCGTCCGCGAACGGCGCGCCGACCACCTGGACTCCGACCGGCAGACGGCTTGGCGTCCAGGCGACCGGGACCGAGACGCAAGGTGCGCCGATCAGAGTCCACGCCCGGCAGAACCGCGGATCCCCGGTGAACCCGACGCCGAGTGGCGGGATTCCCGTCGTGCTGGGGGTCAGCACGCCGTCGTAGCCGGCGAGCAGCGCCGCGATCGCCGGACCGAGCTGTGTCGCAGCTCGCTTGGCGGTCGCGTAGGTCTCCGCGGGGACCGCCGCACCCGCCTCGAGCGCGGCCCGGAGGGCGTCGCTCAGGAGATCCCCGTGCGTTTCGAGCTCCCCGGCCAGGCTCGTCGCCGACTCGACCTCCTGGATCACCTCCTGCGCCGCCACAAGGTCGGCGAATCCAGGCGGAAGCTCGAGATCCTCGAGGCAGGCGCCCGCGTCCCACGCCGCGAGGGCGACATCCTCGACCGCGGCCTGCGCCGCCGGCTGGACGTCCCCCCAGGCGGACGTCCGTGCGAGCGCGAGACGCGGCGGGCGTTCAAGCTCTTGGCTGCGACCGGGCCCGCCGGACGGGCTCGCCAGAGCGGCCGCCGCCAGACGGAGGTCACGGACGCTTCGGGCGAGCAGACCGACCGTGTCGAGCGTCCGCGAGAGCAGTTTCACGCCTCCCCGGGGAAAGGTCTGGAAGGTCGGCTTGTAGCCGACCACCCCACAGTAGGACGCCGGCCGGTTGATCGAACCGGCCGTCTGCGTGCCCGTGGCGATCGGGACCGTCCCGGCCGCCACGGCCGACGCCGAGCCGCTCGACGAGCCTCCGGGCGTGCGCGACCGGTCAAGCGGGTTGACCGTGTCCGCCGGCGACATCCAAGCGAACTCCGAGCACTTCGTCTTCCCGGCGATCAGCGCTCCGGCCGCGGTCAGGCGGCGCACGGCCTCCGCATCCCCGGGCGGCCGGTGACCCGCGTAGATCGGCGACCCGTAAGCCGTCGGAAGGTCCGCGGTGTCGAAGTTGTCCTTCACGCCGACCGGCAGGCCGAACAGCGGCAGGTGATCGCGTTCGTGCTGACCGATCCGGTCGAGGGCTCGCGCCCGGGTGACCAGGACGTCCCCGTCGATCGCAGACCACGCCCTCAGCTCGTCGCCGTCCGCCGCGGCGAGGAAGGCCTCCGCCAGCTCCAGGCAGCTCAGCTCGCCGGCCCGCAGCGCCACGCCCAGGGCGACCGCATCCCGGCTGCCCAGGAGCGAGCCGTCGCCGGTCGCTCTCAAGGCGCGGCCGGCAGGGCGATCGGTTCACCGGCCAGGAGGCTGCCCCATCCCTTGATCCGCGGCTCGATCTGCACCATCGAGAGCGCCTTCCGCAGGGTCACGGCGATCGAGTCGAAGATCGGCTTGCCCAGCTCGTCCTCGAGCTCCGCCACGAGCTGGGCGCCGGCAACGCCGGTGCAGATCAGCAGCACGCACTCGGCATCCGGCGAATCCGCCGCCCGGACCAGGGCACGGACCGCCTCGTCGGAGACGAGGGCCATCTCCCGGTTGCCGCGGACCCCGCCGTGCGCGCTGCGCACGACCTGGACCCCCTCCCCGGCGTAGACCGCGGCGATCCGGGCGGCCACGTCGGCCGTGTAGGGCACCGCCAAACCGCAGCGCTCGAAGCCGAGCTTCGCGATCAGCTCGAGCTGCGCCAGCGTCGACGTCGAGCTCGGCACGCCGGTCTGCTCGGAGATCAGGCGGCAGAGCTCACGGTCGGCACCGGCCCCGTTCCACGCGCCGGACGTCCCGTTCCAGATGATCGCGTCGACCGCAGCGTCGCTGAGGAGCTCGGCCGCCGGGAGCATCGCCGCCGGACCGAACTGCTCGGTGTGACGAGCCTCGAGGCTGATCGCCTCGACCTTGACCCGCGTGAAGTGGTGCGAGACCAGATCGTCGAGTCCCCGGCTGATCAGCGCCGTCAGCGGCTCGAGCACGGTATTGCTCGACGGGGTGATATGGCCGATCTTCCGTCGATCGATCGACGGCACGTATCCGAGGTTCACGAGGTCCTCACGCCGGGATTGCTCCCGGCCGGTTGGTAATACCACCCGCGCGAACGGTACGCGGCGCGGGGGTCCGCGTCAAGCCGGGCGACCTCGCCGACCTGTGTCAGGCGAGCCGGGCGCGAGCAGGATCCGAGCGGAGCACAGCGCGCATTCCCCGCTCCGCCTCGGCAAGATGGTCGCGCATCGCCTGCCTTGCGCCCTCGGCGTCGCCCGCGGCGATCCGCCCGACGATCGACTCGTGGGCCTCCTTGACGCCCTGGACGATCGCCTCGTCGGAGAGGGTCGGCACCTGGACGGTGAGCAGCACCTCACGGATCGAGTCGATCAGGATCTCGAAGAACGCGTTGCCGGTCGCGGTCGCGATCGCCCGGTGAAACTCGGTGTCCGCAAGGGCGGCGGCCTCGGCCGGGAGCCCGAGTTCGAGTCGGGCGGCAGCCGCCCGCAGGATCTCGACCTGCTCAGGCGACGCCCGGCCCGCCGCGAGGCCGGCATTCTCGACCTCGACGAGGCTGCGTACCTCCATCAGCTTGCCGTAGTCCAGGCGCTGACCACGGAGGTAGAGCGTCAGCGACTCGGTCACCGTCTCGCGTCCGAGGGCCTGTACGACGTGGCCCCGGCGCGGCTGGTCCGCCAGCAGCCCCTTGGCCGTCAAAGAACGGACGGCCTCGCGAACGACCGGGCGCGACACGCCGAAGATCTCGCCGAGCTCCCGCTCGGACGGGAGCTTGTCCCCCGGCTCGAGGCGACCGGCGATGATCGAGTCGGCCACCGCCGTGGCGACCTTGTCGGCGAGGCCCGCCCCGCGATCGAGCCGCTCGAAGCCGCTCAGCACCGCCGACGCGATAGGTTCCTCCTCCCCCATGATCGGGAGCGTATCGGAGCGGCACGGCGCCGCACCCCGCGTGTCCCCGGCCGCCGGCGGATCCCGCCGGCTCACCGACCGGGCTGTTTTCACCCGCGGCGCCCGGGCCGCCAGAATGGTTGGCATGCAGAAGACGCGAATCCTGGCCGGACGCTACGAGCTGGCCGACGTCGTCGGCCGGGGTGCGATGGGCACTGTCTACCGGGCGAGCGACCTCGTCCTCTGCCGGCCGGTCGCCGTCAAGCTGCTCGCCGGAGCCCTGCTCGAGGACCCGCGGTCGGTTGCGCGCTTCGAGCGGGAGGCGCGGGCCGCCGCGTCGCTCGCACATCCCGCAGTCGTCGCCGTCTACGACACCGGCGTCGACGACGGCTCCCACTTCATCGTGATGGAGCTCGTCGCCGGCCGCAGCCTCGCCGCGGTGATCGGTCACGACGGACCGCTCGACGTCGATCGGTCCGCCGCAATCGCCGGCTCCGTCGCCGACGCCCTCGCCGCCGCTCACGCCGCAGGCCTCGTCCACCGGGACGTCAAGCCAGCCAACGTCATGGTTGACGACGGCGGGGCCGTCAAGGTGCTCGATTTCGGGATCGCCCGGGCCGTCGACGCGACCGCCCTGACGCAGACCGCCTCGGTCGTCGGGACGGCTGCCTACATGGCTCCCGAGCAGGCTCTCGGACAACCGGCCGACGCGCGGTCGGACATCTACTCGCTCGGCTGCCTGCTCTATGCCCTGCTGGCCGGCCGGCCCCCGTTCGACGGCTCTGGCGCTCCCGCGGTCACCCATCAGCACGTCCACGTCGCTCCCATACCCCTGCATCAGCGCAACCCCCGGATCCCGTCGGCGCTCGACGCGCTCGTCCTGGAGATGCTCAGCAAGTCCCCCGACCGCCGGCCGCAGACCGCCGTGGAGGTCCGCGATCGCCTCGCCAGCCTGACGGGGCCCGGGCCGGGGGTGGGGCCGGGGCCGGGGGTGGGGCCGGGGCCGGCGCTGGTCGATCCGTCGCCGACTACTCCGATCGAGCCGCGTGGCGGGGATGCGACGGTTCTCGCAGTCCCGGCGAGACCGGCCGCCGGCCGGCCGGGGACTGTCCGAGTGCCGCGGGGTGCCCCGGTTGCCGCGAGTGCCGGGATGCCCCCGACCGTCGCCACAGCCGCGACTGCCCGCGTGCCGGTACAGATCCGCCGCGGCCGGCGACGACTTGCCGTCATCCTCGGCGCATGCTGCGTCGGGCTCGTCGCGATCATCGTCGCGATCGGCTTCGGACGGCCGTCCGGGCACGGCGGGAGCCCGGCTGCCGGTCAGGGCGGCACGGCTTCGGGGACGGCTTCCCCCGGCGGCGGGGCCCGCCCGACCACGGCCAGCTCGTCGTCGACGACCCCCGGGCAGACGACTTCCACCGCCCCGGCGGTCACGACGCCGGCTGGATCGACCGGACCCGTCGCCCCGGCCCAGGCATCGACGCCGACCGGCTCTGCCGCCCCGGCCCAGGCATCGACGCCGACCGGCTCTGCCGCCTCGAACGCGGTCGCCGCCGCCGCCGGAGCTCTGACCGCACTCGTGGCCAGAGCAACTCAGGCCGGCGCGATCTCCCAGCAGGCCGCGGGTCAGGTCTCGGGCGGGCTCGCGGACGTCGTCAGCTCGCTCAAGGCCGGTGACACCGCGGGCGCGCAGAGCAGGCTGGCCGACCTGATCGCGAAATCGGGGACGCTCGAGGCCGGGGGACAGATCAGCCCGGTCGTGGCCGCGCCCCTGAACGCCGCGCTCGGAGCCCTGAACTCGGCGCTCGGCCCGTCGAGCCCGGCCGCGGCGCCAAGCGGGCCGGCCGGAAAAACGGGACAGCCGTTCGGGCGCGGCGGCCCCCAGCCCCGCGGGCGTGCGCCCTTCGCCGGGGCCGGGGCCCGGGCCGGGAGGTTGCGCGGCGCGGCCGGCGGGTGAGGATCGCGGCGACGGGAAACGCGCGGGGCGGCCGGTTGGTGAGGATCGCGATCGCGTGTTTGCGTTCGCGACGGTCGGGTATTCCGACGGACATGGAATACGGAACCTCAATCTTTCTCATCGCAGTCGGCGCAATCCTGAAGTTCGCGGTCACGGCCACGGTCTCCGGCATCTCCCTGCAGACCGTCGGTGTGATCCTGATGCTCGTCGGTGCCCTCGGCCTCGTCCTGTCGCTGTTCTGGCTTTCGAGCCTCCGTCGGCGGCGCGACGTCGTCGTCACGCCGGGCCGCGACCGTCCGCTGCTCTGACCTGCCGGGATCGCGCTGCGCTGACCCTGCCGGGTCGGCCAGACGCCGCTGAACCCTGCCGGGTCGGCCCGACGCGTGCGCGGCGTCGCTGGCGCATGCGCGGCGACGAACGTTGTTCGAGACGAACGTTGTTCGAGACGAACGTTGTTCGAGACGAACGTTGTTCGAGACGAACGTTGTTCGAGACGAACGTTGTTCGAGACGAACGTTGTT
>DATCEH010000088.1:0-28945 GCA_036510225.1 Solirubrobacteraceae bacterium
GGGGGGGGGGGGGGGGCGAGTCGTGGAGAAGTAAGAAGTGGACTCTCCAAGGAAAGTAGTTGACTGACTCAGTCAGCTACTTTCGCGATCAAGGTCTCGTATTCACCTCCGCCGCCCGGGCGGAGCCCGGTTGATCAGATCCCATGCCCGCGCCCGACCCGCACGCACTCGCCCCCGGCCCCGCCCCGCCCCGCCCCGCCCCGACGTGCAGTCGGCCCAGCGAAAAGTGCGAAACCCGCGTGAGTCTCGCAATTGCTTTCCGCGGAGTCTCCAACGCTCGCTCCTCCGACGGCTGGTCGACGCCTCGCGTCCCCTTCGGTCGGACCGAACACGACTCCGAGACACCGTCGGCGTCGCGGCGATCCGGTCACGCGCCGGAATCCAGCGGTGAAGCCCAGAGACCATTCGCCGGCCGCGGCGACGATGTCCCCGGTCGGAGGCTCCAGGTCGTCGAGACCGCCGCGGACGGTGCCGCGCAGGGCCGTCCGGAGAACCTAGATCTTCGCGAGTGGGAGCTCGAGGGCGTACTTGCCCTGGGCCGAGTCACTCCCGGCCAACGGATATTCGCCCGTGAAGCAGGCGTCGCAGTGCTTCTCGCGGGTCCCGTTCACCGCCTCGTAGACGCCGGCGAGGGAGAGATAGGCGAGCGAGTCGCAGCCGAGCACGGACGCGATCTCGTCGGTCGTGCGCCCGTGGGCGATCATCTCCTCCCGCGTCGACATGTCGATCCCGTAGTGACACGGGTGCTCGATCGGCGGGGCGCAGATCCGCATGTGAATCTCGGCCGCGCCGGCATCCCTGAGCATCGCGACGATCTGCTTGGTCGTGTTGCCCCGGACGATCGAGTCGTCGACGACGACGAGGCGCTTCCCGGAGACGATCTCCGGGAGGGGGTTGAACTTCATCCGCAGACCGTGCTTGCGGAGCTCCTGCCCCGGCTGGATGAAGGTCCGGGCGACGTAGCGGTTCTTGACGAAGCCGTCGTCCTGGGGAAGTCCGCTGGCCCGAGCGAAGCCGCGGGCCGCGGGGTTGCCGGAGTCGGGCACCGGGATCACCAGGTCGGCGTCGGCAGGCGCCTCCCGAGCGAGGATCTCGCCCATCCTCCCGCGGGCGACCTGGAGCACGTTGCCGTTCATCCGGGAGTCCGGCCGGGCGAAGTAGATGTACTCGAAGACGCAGAACGCCTGACGGGCTCCTTCGACCACCTGGATCGACTCGAGGCCGTCTGCCCCGATCGAGATCAGCTCGCCGGGCCGGACGTCGCGGAGCAGTTGGGCGCCGATGATGTCGAAGGCGCACGACTCGCTCGCGAAGCAGTAGCGCGGCGGATCCCCGGGCTCGAGGCCGGGGACGAGGCCCAGCGCGAGCGGCCGCAGGCCGTGGGGGTCCCGGAAGCCGATCACCCGGTCGCGGGTCATCACGACGGTCGAGAAGGCACCCTTCAGGCGGGGCAGCACGTCGGCCACGGCATCCTCGATCCGCGCGGCCTCGTGCGTGGCGATCGCCGCGGCGATGATCTCCGAGTCGGACGTCGATCGGAAGCTCACGCCCCGGGCGGTCAGCTCGGCGTGGAGCTCGACCGCGTTGATCAGGTTGCCGTTGTGGGCCAGCGCCACCTCCCGGCGATTGGCGTCCGATCCGGCTGAGCGCTGGACCGGCTGGGAGTTGTCCCAGTGGTTCGATCCCGTTGTCGAGTAGCGGACGTGGCCGATCGCCAGCTCGCCCGCGAGCGTGGCGAGGTCGTTCTCCTTGAAGACCTGGCTGACGAGGCCGAGCTCCCGGCGCGTGATGATCTGCCCGCCGTGGTCGGCGGCCGCGATGCCCGCGGACTCCTGACCGCGGTGTTGAAGCGCGAAGAGGGCGAAGTAGGCGAGACGGGAGACGTCGTGATCGGGCGCGTAGATCCCAAAAACACCGCACTCGTCACGCGGTCCGTCGCGGAGCTCGAGGTCGATTGGCGGTCGTTTCATCGAGGGTCGAGCCGGTGAGCGGATCGCGTCCGGACGACTCCAACAGGGTAGCAGCGCGCCCGGCCGGCGCCCCAGGAGGCGACCGCTGGCGACTCTGCGGCGCCGCATGTGATTTGCTCCCGCGAGGATGCTCCACGCCAGACCACGGATGGCCTCGATCGGCATGCTCCTCGCCGGGCTTGGATTGCTCGCCGCGATCCTGCTTCCGCGTGCGCCCGCCGCCGCCGCGCCGGCCCCCCAGGCCAGTGCCGCAGCGAGCGCATGCGCCGCGACCCACTGGGTCGGGACCTGGGCGGCCGACCCGAGCGACGGCTCGGGCCCCGACTACGTCTACCAGACGCTGCGGGTGATCGTGACGCCGCACTACCCGGGTACGCAGCTCCGCGTCCACCTCTCCAATCGGTTCGGCTCGAACCCGGTGACGTTCGGTTCGGCCACGATCGGACGCCGGGCATCCGGGGCGGGCGTGGTCGGCGGGACCGTCCGCCCAGTCACCTTCAACGGATCGACGCAGGTCACGGTCCAGCCGGGGACCGACGTCGTCAGCGACCCGGTCAGCCTGACCTTCAAGTCCTTCGAGGAGCTCTCGGTAAGCGTCTACGTGGCAGGCGACAGCGGCTCGTCGACAGAGCATGTCGCCGGCGACGAGACCGCCTACAGCACGCCGCCGAACACGGCCGACGCGGCCGCCGACGACGCGGGCACGTCGTTCACGCAGACGACGACGCGGACCTCCTTCGTCGACGGGCTCGACGTCCTCGCCCCGGGATCGATCGGCGCGCTCGTCGGGCTCGGCGACTCGATCACCGACGGGATCGAGAGCTTCGTCGTTCCGGCGACCCAGAGTGCCGCGATCGACGCCAACTCGCGCTACACCGACGATCTCGCCAGGCGGCTCGGCAGCAAGTCGAAGCTCTCGGTCGTCAACGCCGGGCTCAGCGGGAACCAGCTGCTCGACGCGAACGTCCCGCAGGCTGGCCCGAGCGGGCTCTCGCGCCTCCAGAACGACGTCCTCGACGTCCCCGGGGTCAGCGACGTGATCGTCGAGGAGGGGATCAACGACCTCGGGCAGGGCCGGGCGCCGGCCGCGCTCGAGGCCGGCCTCACGACAGCCGTCTCGCAGCTCCACGCCGCCGGCCTGAACGTCCTCGTCGGCACGATCATGCCGGTCGGCGGCGTGACGATAGCCAGCTATGCGGCCCCGTCGGTCGAGGCCGACCGCCAGCTCGTCAACAACTGGATCCGCAGCGGCGCGAGCGGGGCGGATGGGGTCGTCGACTTCGACGGCGCCCTCCGCGACCCCGGCAGCCCGAGCCGGTTGCTGCCGCGTTACGACAGCGGCGATCACGTCCATCCGAGCAACGCCGGCTATAGCGCGATGAGCGCGGCCGTCGACCCGGCCCTGATCCGCGGCGCGACCTGCAGTGGGCGGGCAACCAGCAGCAAGGTGACGACGACGCTTCGCTTCCACGTCGCCTCACGCTCGGCTGGCGGCGTTCGCCTCAACGGCCGGCTCTACCTCGCCGCCCCGTCGGCCGAGTGCGTCGGCGGGCACGTCACCCTGAGCGAGGTCTCCGGCTCGCGGACGATCGCCCGCCGGGTCGCCCGCCTGTACCAGCACTGCGCGTTCGCCGCGACGCTCGCCGTCCCCGCGGGCCGTACGGTCGACGTCGAGGCCCGCTACGCGGGCACCGCCCTACTCGGGGCGTCGCGTGCCAGGGCGCTGCGCGTTCACGTCTAGCGCCGCCGCCGGGGTCTGCCGATCACCGAGCGTCAGGACCGGCGCGCGACCTTCCCTTCCGAAGTAGTTGACTCAACTCGGGTTTCGCACTCTTCGCTCGGCCGACTGCACGTCGGGGCGGGTGCGGGTCGGGCGCTGGTCGGGCGCGCGCGGGTGTGGGATGTGATCGACCGGGCTCCTCCCGGGCGGTGGAGGTGGATGGGAGACCTTCGTCGCGAAAGTAGCTGACTGAGTCAGTCAACTACTTTCGTTGGAGAGTCCACACCTCCACGACCCGGTCCCCCCCGGAGCGCTCGCCCGCCTCTGAGCGCCCGAGCCCGGCCCGAATGATCCTCGACGGCACGCCCGCCAAGCCCAGGCCCTCGAGCGTCCTCTCCACCTCGGTGCTCCAAGACCCGGCAGCGTCAGTCGAACAGCCTGCCCAGCGAGCCGTGAGCCTCGCGAAGCTGGTCGAGCTCCAGCTCGATCCGCGTCTCGGCGACGGCGATGCTCAGCGTCTGGCCGCCGACGACGCCGAGCACGAACACCGGCGTGTGGTGGGCGAGCCCGCGGAGGGCGGCCTCCGATCCCGAGACGATGAACCCTCCAGGGCCCTCACCGAAGAGGGCGCGGAGCGGCTTGACCGTGTCGGGGAGGACGACGGCGGCGCCGAGGGCCCCGGCCAGGCAGCACTCGGCGAGGGCGATCGCGATGCCACCCTCGGCGATGTCGTGGGCGCTTGCCAGCCAACCCCGACGGACGGCCCGGCGGATCGCGACCTGGGCGCGCGAGACAGCTGTGATGTCCGGACCCGGCAGGTGGGTCGGGAGCTCGGCGCCGCCGAGGCGGGCGAGCTCGGAGCCGGGCAGGGCGCCGACGAACCCACCGACCAGGGCGATCCGGTCCGTCTCGCTCTGGAAGCCCGACCGACCGGTCCGGCGGGCGTCGGGCAGCTCGCCGACCATGCCGATCACCGGGGTCGGGTAGATCGGGCGTCCGCCGGACTCGTTGTAGAGCGAGACGTTCCCACCGACGACCGGGATCCCGAGCGCCCGGCAGGCGTCGGCCAGGCCGCGGATCGACTCGGTCAGCTGCCAGGCGACGTGGGGTCGCTCGGGGTTGCCGAAGTTCAGGCAGTTGGTCAGGCCGAGCGGCTCGGCCCCGACGCAGGCGAGATTCGAAGCGCATTCGAGGACGGCCTCGATCGTCCCGTTGTACGGGTCGCAGGCGACCCGCCGGCCGTTGCAGTCGATCGAAGCGGCGATCGCCGGGCGGGCCTGGCCTCGGGACGGGAGCATCAGCACGGCGGCGTCGGCGTCGGCCGGGCGGCGGACGGTGCGGGACCCGACGATCGAGTCGTACTGCTCGAAGACAGGCCGGCGATCGGCGATGTTGGGTGAGGCGAGCAGGGCCAGCAGGGCGTCGCCTGGATCCTCGGAGGTCAGCGTCCGGGCCGGGGCCGGATAGATCTGGCGCTCGGGCGGGGCGGGGGTGAGGTCATAGAGTGGGCAGTCGTCGACGAGGGCGCGGACCGGCATCTCACCGATCAGCTCGTCGCCGCGGAGGATGCGGACGTACTCGCGGTCGGTCACCGTCCCGATCGGCGTCGCCCCGACCTCCCAGCGCGCGCAGACCTCGAGCACGGCGTCGACCCGGGCCGGCTCGACCACACAGAGCATCCGCTCCTGGGACTCGGAGACCATGATCTCGAACGGCTTCATGTCGGCCTCGCGGAGGGGGATCCTGGAGATGTCGATGTCGATGCCGAGCTCCCCCTTGCTGGCCATCTCCGGTGCCGCCGAGGTCAGCCCGGCGGCGCCGAGGTCCTGGAGCGCGACGAGCAGGTCTGAGTCGACGAGCTCGAGCGAGCACTCCATCAGCTTCTTCTCGGCGAACGGATCCCCGATCTGGACGGTCGGCCGCTTGCTCGCGTCGGTCTCGCCGAGCTCGGCGCTAGCCAGCACGGACGCCCCGCCGATCCCGTCGCGCCCGGTTGCGGCGCCGAAGAGGATCAGCACGTTCCCGGGCCCGGCGGCCGCAGCCCGGATCATCCGATCGCCGCGGGCCAGGCCGATCGCCATCGCGTTGACCAGGCAGTTCTGCTCGTACGGACCCTCGAAGTAGATCTCCCCGCCGATCGTCGGCACGCCGATCGAGTTGCCGTAGTGCCCGATCCCGGCGACTGCCCGGTCGAGCAGGTAGCGCGTCCGCTGGCCGTCCGGCCGGCCGGTCGCGCGGGTGCTCGGGTCGCCGAAGCGCAGCGAGTCGAGGATCCCGATCGGCCGGGCCCCGATCGCGAAGATGTCGCGGAGGATCCCGCCGACGCCGGTCGTCGCCCCCTGAAAAGGCTCGACCGCGCTCGGATGGTTGTGCGACTCGACCTTGAAGGCGACGACCAGGCCGCCGCCGACATCGACCGCGCCGGCGTTCTCCCCCGGCCCCATCGCGACCTTCGGGCCGCCGGTCGGAAGGGTGTGGAGGAGCTTCTTGGAATGCTTGTACGCGCAGTGCTCTGACCAGAGCAGCGAGAACATCGCGAGCTCGACCTCGTTCGGCTCGCGCCCGAGCTTGTCGACGACCAGCCCGTACTCCGGGCCGGTCAGGCCGAGCTCGAGCGCCCGCTCACGACCCGGAGGGTGTGTTTCCGGGGCGCTTTCCGCCGGCTTGGGCCGGTCGCCGCGATCAGCGATCGGGTGGGGTTCGGCCGCGGAGGGCGCCGGGGTGGGCAGGGCCGGCGGTGGTGTGGGCGGTGAGCCCTGGACAGGCGGCGCTGGCGTGGGCTGCGGGACCGGGACAGGCGGCGCTGGCGTGGGCGGCGGGCCCGGGTCGGGCGCTGCCGCCGGTCCGGCCTGTGGTCGACTCGTCGGCTGCGGCGAGGTTGCCGACGTCGAGCCGAAGATCTGCCGGAGCAGCCTTACCAGGAGCCCGATCACGCCGCGGCCGGCGCGAGCGTGTCGCGCATCGAGGCGAACAGATGGAGGCCGTCGGTCGAGCCGGTCAGGGGGTCGACGGCGTGCTCGGGGTGCGGCATCAGACCGAAGACGTTGCCGGCCTCGTTGGTGACGCCGGCGATGTCTGCGACTGACCCGTTCGGGTTGGCGCCGGGCGTGTAGCGCAGCACGACCTGGCCGGCGGCCTCCAGCCGGTCGAGCAGGGCCGGCGGGGCGTAGTAGCGGCCGGTCGTGTGCTTGACCGGGATCGAGAGCGACCGGCCGGCGGGGCAGGCGGTGGTGAACGAGGTGTCGGGCGCGACGATGTCGAGCGAGACCTGGCGGCAGAGGAACCGACGTCCGGTGTTGGGGAGCAGTGCGCCCGGGAGTAGGCCGGCTTCGCAGAGGACCTGGAAGCCGTTGCAGATCCCCATCACAAGGCCGCCGTTCTCGGCAAAGGCGATCACCTCGTCCATGATCGGGGCGAAGCGGGCGATCGCGCCGGGGCGGAGGTAGTCGCCGTAGGAGAATCCGCCGGGAACGACGACCGCGTCGACGCCGCCGAGGTCTCGGTCGGCGTGCCAGAGGCGGACGGCCTCGCCGACCCGGGCGCAGGCCAGCCTGGCGTCGACGTCGTCGCAGCTGCCGGGAAACGTGACGACACCGAACCTCATCGGGGCCTGGCCGCCCCGCTGTGGAGACCCGCGGTTCGCCTCACGCAGACTCAGGCTCGCCGGTCGCCCGGTCGAGGCCGTCGAGGAGCACCTCGTAGTCCTCGATCAGTGGATTGGCGAGCAGACGCTCGCACATCTCGGCGAGACGAGACGGATCGTCGACGTCGAGCTCGATCAGCCGGCCGACGTGGACGTTGCGGACGCCCTCGAAACCGAGCGCCGGAAGGGCTCGCTCGACGGCCTGGCCCTGAGGATCGAGGATCCCGTCCTTGGGGCGCACGAGGACGCGTGCCTTCACGAGGCGCGCAGGTCCGTCGCGTGGGTGGCGGCTGCCCGGCTCATGACTGCCCGGGATCACCCGGGCCGCCGTTCGGCGCCCCCGGACCGCCGTCGAGCGCCACGTCTTCCGCGGGCGCGCCTGTCCGCTCGAGCCAGGCGGCGAACGGGCGGCCGACGATCCGCTCGTACGCCTCGATGTACAGGGCCCTCGTCCGCGCGACGACGTCATCCGGGATCGCCGGTGCCGGCGCGGTCCGGTCCCAGCCGGTCGAGGACGCCCAGTCGCGGACGAACTGCTTGTCGAAGCTCGGCTGGGACCGGCCGGCCTCGTACCCATCGGCCGGCCAGAAGCGCGACGAGTCGGGCGTGAGGGCTTCGTCGCCGAGCGTGAGGATGCCCGACGCGTCAAAGCCGAACTCGAATTTCGTGTCCGCGAGGATGATCCCCCGTTCGAGGGCGTGGGCGGCGGCCAGGTCGTAGAGCGCGAGCGAGACGTCCCGCAGCCGCTCGGCCGTCCCGCGGTCCCCGACGGCGGCAACCGCCGACTCGAACGAGATGTTCTCGTCGTGGTCGCCGAGCTCGGCCTTCGACGCCGGCGTGAAGATCGGCTCGGGGAGGCGCTCGGACTCGCGCAGGCCGGCCGGCAGCTCGATCCCGCAGACGGCTCCGGTCGCCTGATAGTCCTTCCAGCCGGATCCGGTCAGGTAGCCGCGGACGACGCACTCGACCGGGAGCATCTCGAGGCTCCTGACGACCAGGGCCCGCCCGCGGAGGGCCGTCGGCACGGGAACCGCGGCGGCGAGCATGTGGTTGGCGACGATCTGCTCGGTCAGCTCGAACCAGGCGACCGAGATGCCGGTCAGGACCCTGCCCTTGTCGGGGATCGGCGTCGGATGGACGACGTCGTACGTGGAGATCCGGTCGGAGGCGACCATCAGGATCGAGTCGCCCATCGCGTACATGTCGCGGACCTTGCCGGAGCGCAGGAGGGGCAGATCGATCGTCGTCACAGCCCTGACTGTAGCGGTCGACCCGGCCGTATCGGGGTCCCCCGGCCGGCGCAGGCCGGCGTCCGCGTCCGGGAGACGGGACCGAACCGAGTAGCCTCGTATGGATGCTCACAAGCGCAGGGGAGACTCGCAAGCCCCAAGCACAGTCCCAACCCGGCGCCGCGCGCGACCGGTTCGCCCAAACGCTTCGATGCGGCCGCCTCGCGCGGCCACGGTCGACGCGGTTGGGCACTGTTTGACTTCTTTCTTCATCCCCGGCCTGGAGACAGACGCCGGCGCCGCCGAACGAGCCTACGACGACCTGCGCACCGAAGCCGAGAGCCGGTCGGGCAGCGTGGCCCACAAGCGGCGCATCTTCCGGGTCGCCTGCCGCCGACAGGGGGCTGACTGCACGATCGGCGTCGGCGACTCCGAGGCGGTCGACGGCCGGACGGTGATCGCGATCTTCCAGCTCGGTCGCAACGCCTACATGATCCACTGCCGGGATCCGGACGACCCGTCGACCTTGAGCACGGTTGAGATCTCCCGGCGAACGGTCTACGCGGTCACCGACTTCGACTGAACCCGGGCACGCCTCCTCCCGGTGGTTGCCGACGATCGCGGGGGCGCCCAGATCGCGCGGGCGATCGTCTCGACGAAGCGCTCGCGCCCCGCGGCGGCCAGGCTGTCGCCGACACCTTCGGGTCTCGAACCATCCTGGACGGGATCGTCGGCCCGCCTACGGACGTCCGGCCAAGGCGTCGAGCCGCCCGACGATCTCAGGTGCGTGTCGCGTGAAGGCGGCGTAGTCGAAGATCTCGTCGAAGTCGAGCCCGTCGGCCGCCGGTTCGGCCTCGAGCAGCCCGCGCAGCGGCGTGCGCTCGGCCCAGGCCCGCTGGGACGTCCTCTGGACGATCCGGTAGGCGTCGTCGCGGGTCATGCCGCCGGCCACGAGGGCGAGCAGGGCGCGCTGGGAGAACAGGGCCCCGTGGGTCAGCTCGAGGTTCTCGCGCATCCGCCCGGGGTTGACGTCGAGACCGCGGACGAGGCGGATCGCGACATGCTGCATGTAGTCGATCAGGATCGTCGAGTCCGGCAGGATCACCCGCTCGGCGCCCGAGTGCGAGATGTCCCGCTCGTGCCAGAGGGCGACGTTCTCGAGCGCGGCCTGCGCGTTGCCCCGGAGCACCCGCGCGAGCCCGGTGAGGCGCTCGCTGTTGATCGGGTTGCGCTTGTGCGGCATCGCCGAGGATCCCTTCTGGCTGCCGCCGCGAAACGGCTCGCACGCCTCGAGCACCTCGGTCCGCTGGAGGTGGCGGATCTCCGTCGCCAGTCGTTCGAGGCCGGCCCCGGCAAGCGCGATCGCGCTGAGCAGCTCGGCATGCCGGTCGCGGGCGACGACCTGCGTCGAGACCGACTCCGCTTCGAGACCCAGCCGGCCGAGGACCCGCCGCTCGTAGTCGGGGTCGTTGCTCGCGTAGGTCCCGACCGCACCCGAGATCGCCCCGACCGCCGCCGTCGCGAAAGCCCGTTCGAGGCGTCGGGCGTTGCGGTGCGCCTCGAATGCGAAGCCGGCCAGCTTGATCCCGAAGGTCGTCGGCTCGGCGTGGATGCCGTGGGTTCGGCCGACGCACAGCGTCATCGTGTGGGCGCGGGCCTGGTCGACCAGAGCGCCGACGAGCTCGTCGGCTCCGGAGACGACGATCGCGCCAACGGACTTCAGCTGGAGGCCGAGTGCCGTGTCGAGCACGTCGGACGACGTCAGGCCGTAGTGGATCCACCGGCCGGCCGGGCCGACCGAGGCGGACGCGACGTCGACGAAGGCGGCGACGTCGTGGTCGGTGATCCGCTCGCGCTCGTTGACCGCGGCCACACTGAAGCTGGCCGATCGGATCGCCTCACGCTCGGCCTCGGTCGGCTCGGCGAGCTCCTCGGCGGCGGCCAGCTCGACCCGCAGCCACGAGTCCATCCGCGCCTGGTCGGTCCACAGGCCGCCGATCTCCGGACGGGTGTAGCGGGCGATCACACGTGGATTATCCCGAGCCGGGACGAGTCGGCGGCGTCACACGCCGACCAGAGCGGGTCGGGCCGAAGATCCCCTCCCGCGAGCTCGGCGCGGCTGACCGTTCGACCACTGAGCAGATCTCTGTGATCAAGCGGTCGAAATGCCCGGAGGTGGATCGTCCGCCGGCCCGGTGGTTCGTTTCGCGGACAAGCCGTCCTGGCCGGCGAACGGCCCACTGAAGACCGCGATGCTCGCCTGACATCGGCTGACCGCCTGACCGGCGAAGGCCCGTCGCCCGTCGCCCGTCGCCCGTCGCCCAAGGGCCGGCGCCCAGCGCTCAGCCGACGGCGGTCGGCCGCTGGCCGGGCTTCGGCGGGGGGCCGCCGGCGCCGAGGATCCGCGCGGCGAGGACCGCGGCGTTGCGGGGATTGTCGAGTCCGACGCAGGCGACCGGGACGCCGGGCGGCATCTGCGTGATCGAGAGGATCGCGTCGAGTCCGCCGGCTGCCGTCAGGCGACTGGTGAGGGGAACCCCGATCACCGGGAGGTCGGTGTGCGCGGCGATCGCTCCTGGCAGCGCGGCGGATAGCCCGGCCCCGGCGATCACCACGCGGATTCCGCGCAGACGGGCGGTTCGCGCGTACTCGGCCACCGTATCGGGTTCCCGGTGGGCCGAGATGACCCGGATCTCGTGGCTGATGCCGCGGTCGTCGAGCTCTCGGGCGGCCGCCTGCATGGTCTCGAGATCGCTCCTCGAACCCATCACGATGCCGACCAGCGGCGAGTCGATCGGGATCTCCTCGAGGACGTCCGTCGCCGGCTCGGGCGCGGCCGCGGCCGCGGCGACCGTCTCGGCCACCGCGCGGTCGAGCTCTCCGCCGAGCGCCGGCTCGGGTTCCACGCCGCTCACAGCGCACCGTCCGGAGCGTCGGCTCGGGCCGCGATGTCGCTCCGCTGCTGCTTGCCGGTGAAGTGGATCACGTCTGCCGCAGCATACGCCGCCGCCCGCGAAGCGGCCGGATCACGGCCGAGCGCGGTCACCGCGAGGACGCGACCTCCGGCCGTCACGAGTCGCCCATCCTCGAGCCGGACGCCGGCGTGATTGACCTCGACGTCGGCCGCGACGTCCTCGAGACCGTCGATCGGGTCGCCCGACCGGGGCGCCTGGGGATAACCGGCGCTTGCGAGAACGACAGTCACCGCGTGCTCGGGCGACCATTCGAGCTCCGCGCCTTCGAGCCCGCCCTGGCGGGCCGCCCTGCTGAGCAGGTCGAGCAGGTCGCTGCGCAGTCGGGGCAGGACCGCCTGGGTCTCGGGGTCCCCGAAGCGGACGTTGAGCTCGAGCAGGCGGGGGCCGTCCGCCGTCAGCATGAGTCCGGCGTAGAGGACCCCCCGGAACGGCGCGCCGCGGCCAGCCATCAGGTCGAGGATCGGCTGGTGGAAGGCTGCCGTCAGGGCGTGCGCCCGGGCGGCATCGAAGCCGGCGACCGGGGAGAACGAGCCCATCCCCCCGGTGTTCGGGCCGCGGTCGCCGTCGAAGATCCGCTTGAAGTCGCGGGCCGGCGCCATCGGCACGGCGCGGACTCCGTCGCAGAGCGCCAGCAGCGAGAGCTCGACCCCGTCGAGGCACTCCTCGACGACGACGGACGTCGTGTCGAAGCGACGCTCGACCAGCAGCATCTCGAGCGCCGCCCGGGCCTGCGCGTCGTCAGCGGCGATCACGACACCCTTGCCGGCGGCCAGGCCGTCGGCCTTCAGCACGACCGGATAGGCGCTGGTCCGGCCGCCCGCCGCGCCGAGTCGCTCGATCGCAGCGAGGCCGGCCGCCGGGGTCGTGACGGCCTCCCAGGCGGCGGTCGGGACGCCGGCCTGCGCCATCGCCTCCTTCGCGTAGCGTTTCGAGCCCTCGAGGCGGGCGGCCTCGGCCGTCGGACCGAACGCGGGGATCCCGTGGGCGTGGAGCAGATCGACCAGGCCGCCGACGAGCGGCGCCTCCGGCCCGACCACGACGAGGTCGACCCGCTCGGTCAGGCACGCCGCGAGCACCGCGTCGTGATCGTCGACCGGGATGTCGAGCAGCCGGGCGTCGGCGCCGATGCCGGCGTTGCCCGGAGCACAGAGCACTTCCGGGCGCTGCGGTGATCGGCCCAGCCCCCGGCAGATCGCGTGCTCGCGGCCGCCGCCGCCGACCACCAGAACCCGCGGGCGGCTGCTCACAGAGAGGAGATGAAGTCGTCTATCGGGATCGCGGCGAGCGTCTCGTAGCGGGCCGTCCCGCGGGACCCGAGCTCGAGCGACACGCGGCACATCTCGGCGTCGCCCGGCGCCTCGACGACGTTGATGAAATCGAAGTGGCCGAGCGTCGCCCACTGCGCGATCACCCTCGCCCCGAGCTGCTCGATCTCGCTGTTGACCTCGAGGATCCGCTTGGGGTTGTTCTTGATCGTCTTGCGGCCCTCGGGGGTCAAGGTGGAGAGCATCACATAGGTCGGCATCAGTCCCTCTCTCGATGTGGTCGTCGGCCTGCGGGTTCTACACGACGCCGGGGGCGAAACCGCCGGCCGGGTGGCTCGACGCCGACTGGAGCGCCCGACCGCGCGCCGTGGTCGTCTGGGGTCCTCCAGGTCGGGCATACCCTCCTCAAGATAACCTGGCGCCGGTGCGCCTCCGCGTCGGCCTGCTCGCCGCAGTACTACTCGCCGCGCCCGCCTCCGCCCAGGACGCAGGACCTGTGATCACGACCGCGCGGGCCTGTTACCTCGCCAAGCAGCAGGTGGCGCTCGCCGGAACGGGGTTCGGCCCCGGCGACACCTACTCGGTCACGCTCGACCACACGCTGCTCGGGACCGGGACCGTCAATCCGGACACGACGATCTCGGGATCTCTCTCGAGCGGCACGCTCGGCAAGGGCGTCGGCGAGGTCCTCCACAGGATCATCGTCAGCGACGGCACGCTCCAGGCCCGCGTCGGCTTCCACGTCAGCGCCTTCGACGCGTCGTTCGCGCCGGGGGTCGGTGACCCGCGGAGCCTCCGCGTGCGCTACACGGTCAACGCGATCGGATTCTCAGCACCCCAGGGAAGCATCGTCTGGGTCCACTACCTCAACGCGGCGGGCCATCTCAAGCGCTCGGTGGCGATCGGTCGGACGAAGGGGGTCTGCGGAAGCCTCCACCGGAGCATCCTCCACCGTCTCTTTCCGTTTCGTGCGACCCCGGGAACCTGGCGCCTGCAGTTCGACCTCGAACAGGGGTACTCGCCGAAGACACGGCCGCGGATCGTCCGCGACGTCGCGGTCGGCTGAGGGCCGGCCTGCGGATTCACCGGGTCGGGCGGGCGCGCGGTCGTGCCGCTTGGAAGTCCGGCTCGTCCCGGTGAAACGTCGTGTCGGATGCAAACCGCGGTCGCTTGGCGGCGGCCCGGAACCCGCGCTGGGGTTGGCCGCAGGATAATTTGTTACCGCCGTATGCTTTAGTCGTCTTGCTCAATCACTTCGGGAGACACGCATGCCAGACCTAACCACGATTCGCGGCCAGGTTCAGGACCGCCTCAAAGAGCTCGAAGGCCTGATCGCGCCGCTGCGAGCCGAGCTCGAGGAACTCAAGGGCGTGGCAGAGAAGTTCACATCCAACGGAGCATCGACCGTCGCCGCACCGGTCAGGCGCGGACGCCGTGCGACCACGCAGAAGGCGCCCGCGTCAGCGGCTGGGACGTCGGCCAAACCGGCCCGCGCGCCGCGGCGCTCGCGTCGCGCAGGTGGAATCGGGGGCGCAGCCAGCCGGGCCCAGCAGGCCATCAACCTGATCGCCGAAAGCCCCGGGATGACCGTTCCCGACATGGCCAAGGCGATGGGCATCGGCAGCAACTACCTCTACCGCGTCCTCCCCCAGCTCCAGCGTGACGGCAAGGTGAGCAAGCAGGGCAAGGGTTACCACCCGATCGACGCCACGCCGGAGGCTCCCGCACCCGAGCGGGAGTGACGCTCGCGAGTCGGGACGTCGGTGGCCGCGGGCTTGCGCACGCGGTCTCGGGACGCGCGTTCTCAGCGAGGGTTACGCGGTCGCCGGAGTCGGCGCCTGCGGCGCGTCTGCGGTGAGGCCGTCGAAGCTCAGCTCGCCGTCGAGGGCGTCGACCGAGACTCGCTGGCCCTCGTGGAGCCGGCCGTCGAGCAGCGCGAGGGCGAGTCGGTCGACGAGCTGCTTCTGGATCACACGTTTCAGAGGACGGGCCCCGTAGACCGGGTCATACCCGAGGTCGCCGATCACCCGGCGGGCGGCCTCGGTCAGGGCGAGCTCGACGCCACGCTCGGCCAGCCGCCCGGCGACCCGGTCGACCTGCAGGCCGACGATCTCGCCGATCTGCTCGCGCGTCAGCGGCTCGAACTCGACGATCTCGTCCAGCCGGTTGATGAACTCGGGCTTGAAGTGCTCGCGCAGGACGTCGCGCAACGCGCCCTTGGCGGGGTTGATGTTCGACGTCATCACGAGGACTGCGTTCTTGAAGTCGACCGTCCGCCCCTGCCCGTCGGTCAGACGGCCGTCGTCGAGCACGGCGAGCAGGGTGTTGAAGACGTCGGGGTGGGCCTTCTCGATCTCGTCGAGCAGGATCACCGTGTACGGTCGCCGCCGCACGGCCTCGGTCAGCTGTCCGCCCTCTTCGAAGCCGACGTAGCCGGGAGGCGCACCGACAAGCCTGGAGACCGAGTGCTTCTCCATGTACTCGGACATGTCGATCCGGACCATCGCGTCCTGGCTGTCGAAGAGGAACTCGGCGAGCGCCCGGGCCAGCTCGGTCTTGCCGACGCCGGTCGGTCCGAGGAAGAGGAACGATCCGATCGGGCGGTCCGGGTCGGCGAGCCCGGCCCGCGACCGGCGAATCGCCGTGGCGACGGCCTCGACCGCTTCGTCCTGGCCGATCACCCGACGGTGGAGGCGATCCTCCATGTGGACGAGCTTGGCCGTCTCGGCCTCGACCATCCGCGTCACGGGGATACCCGTCCAGACCGAGAGCACCTCGGCGATGTCCTCGGCGTCGACCTCCTCCTTGAGGAAGACGGCCGCCTCGGCCGGCGCGTCGCGCTCGGCCGCATCGCGTTCGGCGAGCTGCTTCTCGAGCTCGGGGATCTCCCCGTAGCGAAGCTCGGCCGCCCGCTGGAGGTTCGCCTCGCGCTCGGCCCGCTCAGCTTCTGCCCGTGCCTGCTCGAGGCGCTGCTTGACCTCGCTGATGCCGCGGATCGCATCCTTCTCGCTCTGCCACTGCGCCTTCATCGCCGAGGACTGCTCACGCAGGCCGGCGAGCTCGCGCTCGATCGCCTCGCGGCGGTCGCCTGAGGCCGCGTCGCTCTCCCGTCCGAGCGAGGTCAGCTCGATCTCCAGCTGCATCACCCGCCGATCGACCTCGTCGATCTCGGTCGGCACCGAGTCGATCTCGATTCGCAGGCGGGACGCCGCCTCGTCGATCAGGTCGATCGCCTTGTCGGGCAGGAAGCGGTCGGCGATGTAGCGGTCTGAGAGCGTCGCCGCGGCGATCAGGGCACTGTCCTGGATGCGCACGTTGTGGTGGACCTCGTAGCGCTCCTTCAGGCCGCGGAGGATCGCGATCGTGTCGGCGACCGACGGTTCGCCGACGATCACCGGCTGGAAGCGCCGCTCGAGGGCGGCGTCCTTCTCGATGTGCTTGCGGTACTCGTCGAGCGTCGTCGCCCCGACCGCCCGCAGCTCGCCGCGGGCGAGCATCGGCTTGAGCAGGTTGGCGGCGTCGACCGCGCCCTCGGCCGCGCCGGCGCCGACGATCGTGTGCAGCTCGTCGATGAAGAGGATCACCTGGCCGGCGGCCTCGGTGATCTCCTTGAGCACGGACTTCAGGCGGTCCTCGAACTCGCCGCGGTACTTCGCGCCGGCCAGGAGGGCGCCGAGGTCCAGCGCGACGACCCGCCGGTCGCGCAGCGACTCGGGGACGTCGCCGGAGACGATCCGCTGGGCGAGACCCTCGACGATCGCCGTCTTGCCGACGCCGGGCTCGCCGATCAGGACGGGGTTGTTCTTCGTCCGCCTCGACAGGACCTGGATCACCCGGCGGATCTCGTCGTCGCGGCCGATCACCGGGTCGAGCTTGCCGTCCTCGGCCGCCTGCGTCAGGTCCCGGCCGTAGCGCTCGAGCGCCTGGTAGCGGTCCTCGGGGTTCTGGTCTGACACCCGATGGGGACCGCGGACCTCGGCCAGGGCGGCCAGCAGGCGCTCGGGGGTGGCCCCCGCGGCGCGCAGCGCGTCGCCGGCGCGGCCGGGCTGGCCGGCGAGGCCGAGCAGGAGGTGCTCGGTCGAGACGTAGTCGTCGGCCAGCGTTCGCGCCTGGGTCTCAGACCGGCGCAGAACGGCCGTGAACTCACTCGCCGGGCCGGCCGTCTCGGTGGTGCCTGTCAGCACCGGGAGGGCGGTGAGTCCGGCCTCGACCTGCCGGGCGACGCCGGCCGGATCGGCGCCGAGCTTGCGCAGCACGGAGACGACGATCCCCTCGCGGTCCTCGAGCAGCCCGGCCAGCAGGTGCTCGGGCGTGACCTGCGGGTTGCGGCGCTCCTGGGCCAGCCGGGCGGCTGCCGCGACGGCCTCCTGAGCGCGAATCGTGAAGCGGTCGGCTTGCATAAGATCTAAGCGGCATTATAGTAGATCTGTGGGCTGGTGGTCGCTGCCGCTCAAGGCCCTTGTCGGGCCGCCAGCCAACCGCCCCCGGCCGGGGCCTGGCAGGGAGGCCGGGGAGGGCTGGGAGGGCTGGGAGGGCTGGGAGGGCAGGGAGGGCAGGGAGGGCAGGGGAGGCCGGGGAGGTCAGGACGGGGCAGGGCGGCCGGCGTCGGGGTCGTCCGACTGTCGCCCCCTCTCGCGGGAATAGTGGCCACCGGCAACGACTTTTCGACGAACGATGTGGTTCGCCCGCCGCGTGGGTCTGTCGTTGGTCCCTTCTCCCGGATAAGTAGTTGCCACCGTCAACGACTTTTCCAGTGATGTTCTCCACGCCGTTTTAGGTTTATGCGCCGCCGGCGATCACGAACGTGACGCGCTTGTGGGTGGCCGTCGCGGTGCCGGTGTACTGGGGTGCGCAGCCGGCGCACGGTTGGTGGACGGCGACGGCGAGGCCGGCGATCCGCTTCGGGACATGTCGGCCGTGGAGCAGATCCATCGCGACCTGGTCGACGAGGCTGCGGGCCGCGGAGCACTTGACGCCGCCGGCTCGCAGGCCGACGACCTTGACGCCGTAGGTGGCGCCGGCCGAGGCGTAGGAGAAGTCCAGCCCGGCTACGCCGCACCTGCCGGTGGAGCGGGTGGCGGCGCCGGCGGTCGACGGGCCGGCGGCGATCGCGACGGCCGACGCGAGCAGTGCGCCGACGATGCCGAGCCGTCGGCCGAGTGGGAGCGAGCGCAAGCTGGTCATCGAGTCTCCGTGAGGTCGGTGATCGGGGCTGCGGCAGGCTATCCGATGCCTCGGCCGATGCCCCTCCTGCCCCGGCCCTCCCGCTGCCCGCCTCGGCCCTCCCCCTGCCCGCCTCGGCCCTGCCCCGGCCGATGGCCCCGGCCCATGCCCCGGGCGCGTCGCCCAAGCCGTGGGCCTATGCGGGTGGGTCGATCGTGACCTTGAAGGTCGGCTGGTTGGCCGGGGTGCGGACGAGGGCGGTCGACCCGGTGTAGGGGACGACCTCGAAGCGCATCGACCGGCGGACGCGGTCGAGCTCGTCCTCCATCGCGAGCTTGGCGGCAACCGCCTGGCGCTCGAGGTCGTCGAGGCGGGCGCGGGCGGCGTCGAGTTGGGCCTCGAGCTCGAGGACGCGCTCGACGCCGGCGAGGTTGAGGCCGAGCTCGGCGGTCATCTGCTGGATGCGGCGGAGGCGCTGGACGTCCTCGAGCGAGTAGAGCCGGGTGCCCTTGGCGGAGCGCTGGGGCTCGATCAGGCCGCGGGCCTCGTAGATGCGCAGCGTCTGGGGGTGCATCTCGGCGAGCTCGGCGGCGACCGAGATCATGAACACGCCGCGGTCGGACGAGACGCGGATGTGGGTCGTCCGACCGGCGGTCACTGGGCGCTCCAGAGGCGCGCGCGAGGATTGCCGTTGAGGACCTTGGAGAGGGCGTCCACGGCTTCCCGCTGCTCGTCGTTGAGCTCGTCCGGCACGTCGATCACGAAACGGTAGAGGATGTTGCCCTTGCCGTCACCGCCGAGTCGTGGGGGCCCTTCGCCGCGCAGCCGCTGGACGGTCCCGTGATGTGTCCCGGCCGGGACGCGCAGGCGCTTGCTGCCGTTCAGGGTGGGCACTTCGATCTCGGCTCCGCGGATCGCCTCGACGACCGTCAGCGGGACCTCGACCTCGACGTTCTCGCCCTTGCGGATGAAGACCCGCGACGGATCGACCTTGGTCACGACGTACAGGTCGCCGGCCGGCCCGCCCCGCTGGCCGGGCTCGCCCTTCCCGGGCAGGCGGATCCGGCTGCCGTCACGCACACCGGCAGGGATGTTCACGCGATAGCGCTTGACCGACCGCGTGACGCCCGACCCGGCGCACGTCGGGCAGGGGTCCTCGATCACGGTTCCACTGCCGCCGCACTGACTGCACGGTTGCGAGATCGAGAACATGCCGTGGCCCTGGGCCTCGATCCCACGGCCCTGGCAGCGCGGGCAGACCGACGCGCTCGTGCCCGGGCGGGCACCCGTGCCCGAGCATGTCGTGCAACGGGTCGGCGTCGGCACCGAGAGGGGGATCTGCGCGCCGGAGACGGCCTGGTCGAAGCTGATCTGGATCGATGCCTCGAGGTCGCGGCCACGCTGCGGCTGCGGCTTGCGCGAGTTCGCGCCGCCGCCGCCGCCGCCGGCCGCGCCGCCGAACAGATTGGAGAAGATGTCGCCGAGCCCGCTCGTGTCGAAGCCGCCGGCGCCGGGAAACGGCGAGCCGCCTGCCCCGGCGGGCGCGAACGGCGCCTTGCCCCGGTCGTAGTCACGGCGCTTCTCGGGGTCGGCGAGGACGTCGTGGGCCTGCGAGATCTCCTTGAAGCGCTCCTCGGCCGCCTTGTCGCCCGGGTTGCGGTCGGGGTGGTATTTGCGCGCCAGCTTGCGGTAGGTCTTCTTGATCTCCTCGGCGGACGCCTTGCGGTCCACGCCGAGCACGGCGTAGAGGTCCTTGCTAGCCACGCCGATCAGCTCCCCGGCGGGTCACCGGGCGGAAGCTCCCCGGCGACGACGACCCGCGCCGGGCGGATCACGTTGCCGTCGAGCCGATAGCCCGACTGGTAGACCTCGACGACGGTTCCGGGGTCCGCGCCCGGGACATGATGTTGAGCGATCGCCTCGTGGAAGGCCGGGTCGAAGCGCTCGCCGACCGGCTCGTAGGCCTCGACGCCGACGCGGGCGAAGGCGGCCAGCAGCTCGCCGTGGACGAGTCGCATGCCCTCGGCCAGCGTCGTCGACTCGTCGCCGGCCGCGGACCCGTGCGTCGCCGCGGCGAGTGCGCGGCCGAGATTGTCGATCGCCGGGAGCAGCTCGCGGACGACCCGGGCCGTCGCGCGCGCCTCGGCACCGGCCGCGTCCCGGGCGACCCGCTTGCGGTAGTTCTCGAGGTCGGCGCGCGTGCGCTGTGCGAGCGCGAGGTACTCGTCGCGCTCGGCCGCCCGCCTGCTGAGCGCGGCGAGATCGAGCAGGTCGTCCTGCCCGGCGGCCGGGTCGTCTGCGGGCGCGGCCTGACCGTCAGGACTCGTCTGGGCGTGCTCGTCTCCGGTCGACGGCGGAGCTGCGCCGTCGACCGGGACCGATGTCTGCTCGTCGGTCATGCCTTGCTCGGCTCGTCGACTACCTCGGCGTCGACGACATCCTCCTCGGTGTCCGTCGAGGAATCGGCCGCGTCCGCCGACCCGTTGGTCGCGTTCGCCGCGTCCTGCTGGGCCTTCTCGTACATTGCCTCGGAGACCTTGTGGAACGACGTCTGGAGGGTCTCGGTCAGGGCGCTGATCTCGCTGGGATCGGTTCCCGTGAGCGCCTCGCGGACGGCCTTGATGTGCTCCTCGATCTCCGTCTTGGAGGTCGCGTCGACCGCGTCGCCGAGGTCCTTGAGCTGGCGTTCGGCCTGGTAGGCGGCGTTCTCGCCGTTGTTGCGGGCCTCGGCGAGCTCACGCGCCTTGCGATCGTCCTCGGCGTGAGCCTCGGCGTCGCCGACCATCTGCTTGATCTCGTCGTCGGAGAGCCCGGACCCGGACTTGATCTCGATCTTCTGCTCCTTGCCGGTGCCGAGATCCTTGGCCGAGACGCTGAGGATTCCGTTGGCGTCGATGTCGAAGGCGACCTCGATCTGCGGGATCCCGCGCGGGGCCGGCGGGATGCCGGTCAGCTGGAACTTGCCGAGCGACTTGTTGTACGCGGCCATCTCCCGCTCGCCCTGGAGGACGTGGATCTCGACCGACGGCTGGTTGTCCTCGGCGGTCGAGAAGGTCTCGGCCTTGCGGGTCGGGATCGTCGTGTTGCGCTCGATCAGCTTCGTGAAGACGCCGCCCTTGGTCTCGATGCCCAGGGTCAGGGGGGTCACGTCGAGCAGCAGGACGTCCTTGACGTCGCCGGCGAGCACGCCGGCCTGGATCGCGGCGCCGACGGCGACGACCTCATCGGGGTTTACGCCCCGGTGCGGCTCCTGGCCGGTGAGCTCCTTGACCTTCTCCTGGACCGCGGGCATCCGGGTCATACCGCCGACGAGGACGACGTGGTCGATCTTCGGGGCGCCCTTGTCCTTGGCGTCGTTGATCGCCTGGCGAACCGGCGCGACGACGCGGTCGAGCAGGTCGCTGGTCAGCTCGGCCAGCTTAGCCCTCGTGAGGCGCATGTCGAGGTGCTTGGGACCGGTCGAATCAGCCGTGATGAACGGCAGGTTGATCTGCGTCTCCTGCGTCGTCGAGAGCTCGATCTTGGCCTTCTCGGAGGCCTCGTAGAGGCGCTGGAGGGCCATCGGGTCGGCCTGGAGGTCGATCCCCTGGGCCTTCTTGAACTCGGAGACGAGCCAGTCGACGATCGTCTTGTCGAAGTTGTCGCCGCCGAGGTGGTTGTCGCCGGCGGTCGACTTGACCTCGAAGACGCCGTCGGCGATCTCGAGCACGGACACGTCGAAGGTCCCGCCGCCGAGGTCGAAGACGAGGATCGTCTGGTCGGTGTCCTTGTCGAGGCCGTAGGCCAGCGAGGCGGCGGTCGGCTCGTTGATGATCCGCTTGACGTCGAGGCCGGCGACCTTGCCGGCGTCCTTGGTCGCCTGGCGCTGGTCGTCGTTGAAGTACGCGGGGACGGTGATCACCGCGGAGTCGACGGTCTCACCGAGGTAGGCCTCGGCGTCGGCCTTGAGCTTCTGGAGGATCATCGCGGAGATCTCCGGCGGGGAGTACTGCTCGCCGTTGGCCTCGACCCGGGCGTCGCCGTTCTTGCCGGAGACGACCTTGTACGGGACGATCGACTCCTCCTCCTTGACCTCGGCCTCCTTGCGGCCCATGAAGCGCTTGATCGAGAAGACGGTGTTCTGCGGGTTGGTCACCGCCTGGCGCTTGGCGACGGTGCCGACGAGGCGCTCGCCCGACTGTGCGAAGGCGACGACCGACGGGGTCGTCCTGCCGCCCTCGGAGTTCTCGATCACCGTCGGCTCGCCGCCTTCGAGGATCGCCATGCACGAATTCGTCGTGCCGAGGTCTATTCCAATCGTCTTGCCCATTGTTGGCTCGCTCCTTGCTAGTCCTGGCCCTGGGAAAAAATCTAAGTGGCAAGATAGCAGATCTCGGGAGCGTGCCAACGAGGCTCTGGATCACGCACGACGGGTGCCGGGTGGCGCGCGGGGAGGGCGGCCGGAGGGGGTCGGGCGGCGGTCGATCGCACCCCGCAACGCACTGACGCCCCGGGGGTAGGGGCGTCAGTGGTGCTTCTGGGCGGGTGATGCGGGGTGTCGCTTACGCAGTATTCAACGGCACCTTGAAGCCGACCTAAACCAGCGTCTTAGCATCGTGTTAACCGGTCGGCGGCGGGCGCTTGGCCCGGGTCGCCAACTCCAGCGCGAAGCGTGCGTCCGGGTCGTCGAGCGCGGCCCCGAAGCACTCGCGCAGGCGAGCCAGGCGGTAGCGCACGGTCTGCGGGTGTACGTGGAGGACCTCGGCGACGTCGGGCACGCTCCCCTGGCAGCGCAGCCACGCGCCGAGTGTGGCGAGCAGCCGCTCGGCGGCGGCCGGCGTCAGGCCGTCGAGCGGTGCCAGGCAGCGGCCGGCGAGTTCGTCGAGGAGCTGGGGATCGCGGTGGAGGACGAGCGTGACGAGTCGCTCGTCGGCGACGACCAGGCCGCCGGCCGGGAGCATGCCGGCGATCTGGAGGCGCAGGCAGGCGCGCGCGCGGGCGAAGCTCCTGCCGGCTTCGCCGGGCGGCACGCTCGGGCCGATCGCCCCGGTCGTCCGGCGCAGCGCGGTGCTCACGGCCTCCCGGCGGCCGGGGGCGTCGGGGTCGGGGAGGAGCATGCAGCAGCAGCCGTCGAGCGGCACGGCGATCGCGCCGTCGCCGATCCGGGCGGCGAGCCGCTCGGCGTCGAAGTAGTCGCAGGCCAGCACGGCCAGCGTCCGCGGCAGCTTCCACGAGGCGGTCGACGCCGCCTGCTCGAGCTCGTCGGCGGGAGCGCCCTCGACGAGCAGCCGGACGAGGTGCTGGCGGCGACCCTGGCGCTCACTCGCGTGGGCCGCCTGCTCGCGGGCGTAGCCCTCGACCGACTCGGCCGAGAGCTCGTCGATGTAGGCGAAGATCGACTCTGCGAGGAGCGAGAGCTGGTCGGGGTCGACGCCCGCGCCGCGGGCGACGCCGGCCAGCCGCCGCCAGGAGATCCGGGCGCCGAGGCGGTAGGCCATCTGGAGGGCGTCGAGCCGCCGGCCGGCGCGGAGCTCGCCGCGGCCGAGCTCGACGTAGACGCTCCGCCCGGGGCGGGCCGCCGGTGCGGTCGCCGGCTGGGCGGCCGGGTGGGTGGGGGGGCCCATCTGATCGACGAACTGACGCAGGGCCTCCTCGATCGCGTTGCGGACGGTCGAGCCGAAGACCCCCTGCATCGGACGGTGGTACTCGGGTATGTTGGCTCGCAGGGCGCCGAGGATCTCGTCGGCCAGGCCGGCGAGCTCCGGCAGGAGAACGGCGGCGAGCTCCGGGTCGAGACTCTCCCAGGGCCGCGTAAACTCGGGATCTTGTTCGATGTTGACAAGATTTGGTTCCACAAGTTGGCGATTATGCCAAGAACTTGCGCGTCTGTGTGTTTAGGCTTTACAGCATGACTAGAGCTGAGCGCAACGTGAACATCGCCGCCGTGCTGATCCCCTTCCTCGGTGTGCTGGCCGGCGCGATCCTCGCCTGGGGCAGCTGGCTCGTCCCCCACGACCTCGTGATCTTCGGTGTGATGTATGTCCTCAGCGCGTTCGGCGTGACGGTCGGATTCCACCGCATGCTGACCCACCGGGCCTTCGACACCTACCGACCGTTGCGCTACGTGCTCGCGATCATGGGCTCGCTCGCCGTCCAGGGGCCGGTCCTCGACTGGGTCGCCGACCACCGCAAGCACCACGCGTACACCGACGAGGACGGCGACCCGCACTCGCCGCACGTCGGTCAGGGCAAGGGCTTCGGCGGGATGATCCGCGGCCTGTGGCACGCGCACGTCGGCTGGCTGTGGGAGACCAACGGGCAGGCCGAGAAGCGCCGCTTCTGTCCGGACCTCTACGCCGACCCGGGCCTGCGGTGGATCCACAAGCGCTTCCCGGTGATCACGCTGGCCACGCTCGGCCTGCCGTTCGTCGCCGGGCTGGTCTGGAGCGGGACCCTGCGCGGCGGCATCGAGGCGGCCCTCTGGGGTGGCCTGGTCCGGATCTTCCTCGTCCATCACGTGACCTGGAGCGTCAACTCGATCTGCCACTTCTTCGGCTCGCGCCGTTTCGACGTCGAGGATCTCTCGACCAACGTCTTCTGGCTGTCGCTGCCGACGCTGGGCGAGTCGTGGCACCACAACCACCACGCCTTCCCCCAGTCGGCGCGCCACGGTCTGCGGTGGTACGAGCTCGATCCGTCGGGCTGGCTGATCCAGATCTTCGCGAAGCTGGGCCTGGCCTGGGACGTGGTCCTGATCGACCGGGAGAAGCAGCAGGCGAAGCTCGTCCGACCGCGCCCGGACGCCGCGACCGCCCAGGCCTGAGCCGGGGAGGGGATAATCGGGAGCCTCGCGAACCCGTCCGCGCAGCGCGCCCAGGAGCAGGCTCGATGACGACAGACCCGACCGGCCTGCGCGACTGCGAAATCTCGACGCGGGAGCTGAACATCCACGGACGCATCCAGAGCTACCGGATCGCCGGGTCGGGGCCGGTTCTCCTGCTGCTGCACGGGATCGCCGGGACGGCCGAGGCCTGGATCCCGTCGATGCCGCTGCTCGCGCGCCGGTTCACGGTGATCGCGCCGGACCTCCCGGGTCACGGGAGCTCCGACAAGGCGCCGGGCGACTACTCGCTGGGCGCGCTGGCCAACAGCATCCGTGACCTCCTCGTCGGCCTGGGACACACGCGGGCGACGATCGTCGGCCACTCGCTCGGCGGGGGCGTGGCGATGCAGTTCGCCTATCAGTACCCGGAGCGCTGCGAGCGGCTCGTGCTGGTCGCAAGCGGCGGCCTCGGGCGCTCGGTCAACGGACTGCTCCGGGCCGCGGCCCTCCCGGGTGCGGGTCTCGTCCTGTCGGTTGCGGCCCCGCCGATCGTGGCCGTCGGCGGCCTGATCGGGTCGCTCGCCGGCCGCGTGGGGTTGCGTCCGGCGCCGGATGTCCGCGAGGTCTCGCGGGGTTTCGCGACGCTTGTCGACGGGCAGACGCGATCGGCGTTCATCGACACTCTGCGGTCTGTCGTCTCGCCGTCGGGCCAGCGGGTCGACGCGACGAACAAGCTCTACCTGGCCGCGGGCATGCCGGTCCTGATCGTCTGGGGCGCGAAGGACCCGATCATTCCGGCGAACCACGGTCGGCGGGCTCACAGCCTGATCCCGAACAGCACGTACGTCGAGTTCGCGCAGGCCGGTCACACGCCGCACGTCGACGACCCCCACCGCTTCGCCGACGCGGTCCTCGACTTCGCCGCGGAGAACCCGCCGTGCCGGGCGACTGCCGACAGCTGGGGTCGGCTGCTGCAGGCCGGGGTCGGGTCGCTCGCCGATCCGGTCGGCCGGGCGCCGGAGATCGACGACCTGCTGCTCGAGCAGCACACCGACCGACCGGCCTGAGGCGATGAGCACGACCGCTGGCGCCGAGCTGGGGGCGGTCGGTCCCGACGCGCCGGTCAAGCCGCGCCTGCGAGGGGTCTGGCACCAGTACGGGTTCTTCGTCTCGCTGATCGCCGGCGCCGCCCTGATCGCGACGACGCCGCCCGGACGGGGCCTGGTCGCCGCCGTCGTCTACGCCGCGTCGGTCTCGGCCCTGCTGGGGACGAGCGCGCTCTACCACCGGATCACCTGGCAGCCGGCGGCCCGCCGGCGGATGCGCCGGCTCGACCACGCGATGATCTTCGTGCTGATCGCCGGCAGCTACACGCCGATCGTCCTCCTGGCGATGTCCGGCACGCTCGCCGTGGTCGTGTTCTGTGTCGCGTGGGGCGGCGCCCTCGCGGGCGTCCTGGTCGAGTTCTTCTGGATCGACCACCCACGCTACGTCTCGGCCGTGATCGGGAGCGCCCTCGGCTGGACGTCGCTCGTGATGGTCGGGCAACTGCGCGACACGGTCGGCTGGTTGGCCGTGGCCGGTTTCATCTTCGGGGGCGTCCTCTACACGATCGGCGCGACGATCTACTCCCGTAAGCGGCCGGACCCGATCCCCGGCGTGTTCGGCTACCACGAGGTCTTCCATGCCCTCGTGCTCGCGGCCGCGGCGATCCACTACGCGGTGATCGCCTTCATGGTGATGCCGCGAGCCTGACCGGCCGACGCCGGGGCCGGTGATCGATCACAGTTACCGGCGTGTCGTCTGTTCTGCGCGAGCGTCTCGAAGACGGAATCGAGGTTCTGCGACTGAATCGCCCACGCGCGCGGAATGCGCTCGATACGCCGATGTTGCGGCTGCTGGTCGCCACGCTGGACGAGCTCGCCGGGGATCCGTCCCTGCGGGTGATCGTCTTCTCGACGACGAGCACCCGGGCGCTGTGCTCGGGGATCGACATCAAGGAGCCGCTTGATCACGCCGGCGGCGTCGCCCGGATGGAGGCGTTCATGTCGTTCTTCGCGGCGCTCGATCGCTGCCGCGTGCCGACCGTCGGGGTGTGCGTCGGCTCGTGCGTCGGTGGTGGCGCGGAGATCGTGACCGGCGTCGATCTGCGGGTCGGCGCGAGGAATCTGGGCGTCTCGTGGGCCGGCGGTCGGCTCGGCGTTCCGGTCGGCGCGGCGCGCCTCGTGCCGTTGGTCGGGCTGTCCCGCGCGAAGGAGTTGATCTTCAGCGGTCGGACGGTCGGCGTCGAGGAGGCGCGCGACATCGGTCTGCTGTCGCGGATCGCCGAGACCGACGATGCTGAGGCCGCGGGAATCGCGATGGCCCGGGAGGTCGCGATTCATCCGAGCGAGGGGATCCGTCGGATGAAGCTGATGTTCCGTCAGCTCGAGGAGACCGGGCCGCGGGTGGCCGCGGAGAACGAGATCCTGCTCGACTGGCAGATTCACGGGGTCGGGCTGCCGTCCGGCGACCCGGCTCCGGACTCGGCTCAGCCGTCCGGCGAGGTTCCGGCTCCCGACTCGGCTCAGCCGTCCGGCGAGGTTCGCGGGTCGGCCCGGCCGTAGCCGCGCGTCGTCTGCGCGACGCGACGCGGCGGACGAGCTCGTCGGAGGTTCAGTCGAGGCCGCCTTTGCAGGTCGCCGCGTGGACCTGCTCGGTCAGTCCGCGGAGCTTCTCGGCGAGCGTGTGGATCTGCTCGGTCAGCTCGGTGTTCCGCTGGAGCAGGTCGGTCTGGAACTTCGAGAGCTCGTCGCGATGCCTGGCCGCGGCTTCCTCGTTGGCCCGGTCGGTCGTCGTCTGGGCCTTCTGGGCGATGATCACCAGGGCTCCCGTGTAGAAGGCGACCGCCGAGAAGATCAGGTTGAGCAGGATGAACGGCGCCGGGTCGAACCCCTGGCCGTTGAGGAGGCCGGTCCACGACGTCCTGAGGAAGTGGACGACGTGGTTGGCGAGGATCCAGCCGATGATCACGGCCGAGCTGACGACGAGGAAGGCGACCGTTCCCATCCCGCTGGCGACGGCCTCGGCGAAGCGCTCCATGAAGCTGTGCCGGCCTCCGGCTCCGCCCTTGCCGCCCTTGTAGTGCGTGTGATGGCGCAGAGGATCCGGCGTGGCCGGTTCCGGCTGAGCGGGGGCTTGGGTGGTCGGCATCTGCTGCCCTCCGGATCGAGTTCGTGGGTTGGCTCCGGTCGTGGCCGGATCGGGTGATCTTGGCGGAGACCGTGGACCGGCCGTACCGACCGACCCGGCCGCCGGTGCGCGAGCCGACACGAAATCCCCGTGTGGCGCCGGCGAGGAGTACTGTCGGGAGACGGACAGTCCAAGGGGACGACAGATGACGCTTTCAAGGGGATCCAGGCCGGCCATCCGTGGCGCCACGTTCGCGGCAGTGCTGATCGCAGCCGCCCTCGCCGGGCCGGTCGGCGTCCCGGCGCAGGCGTCGGCGAGCTCACTCAGCCAGGTCAGAACCGTCTACCGGGGAGTGCTCACGGCCGAGTACTTCGGTCCGTCGAGTGGAGTCTGCGGGCGCCTGAGTGCGAGCGGGCGGGCGTCGTTCACGGCCGGCGGCGGCGGTACGTGCGCGCACGTCTTCGCGACCGAGCAGCACGTCCTTCGCCACAAGGTCCCGGGAGTCGACGACTCCGGCTACACGGCGACCCAGTGGCGTCAGGTCGTCGACCAGGTGATGGCGATGCTCACGGTGACGCTGCACGGCGCGACCAAGGCGTCGGCGATCGGACCGTCGGGGATCCCCGGGCGGACGCACCTCGTCAAGACCGGCGGGCGCTGGCTGTTCACCAGCTACCCGCCGACGATCGAATCCTGAGCGGTCCCCCGGCCGGACGGGTCTGTGACGAGGAGACGCACGCTCTGGTCGTGGTGAGCGCAGTTGTGACTCGAGGATCACTGCCCAGGCTCGGGAGGTCAGGGTCGCGCGCGCTCTCCGCCGAGGGACTGGGTGGTGGAGCAGGGGACTCTCCAAGGAAACCAGCTGCCTGAGTCACTGGGGTTTCGCACTTTTCGGTCGTGTTGTTGGCCGCGGCGATCTGCGGGGGTGGCCGGTGAGTGGTCTTGGGGGGTGCTCCCGGGCCCTGGTTTAGGGGTCTGAGCGGGGGAGTTTGGGAGGAGCACCGGCG
>DATCEH010000089.1:0-32866 GCA_036510225.1 Solirubrobacteraceae bacterium
CCGCGGTCGCCGCCGGCCCGCTCGCGTCGATGGCAGCCGCAGCCGGCCCGCCCGAATCCACCACGGCCGCCGCCGGCGCGCTCGCGTCCACCGCGGTCGCCGCCGGCCCGCTCGCGTCGATGGCAGCCGCAGCCGGCCCGCCCGAATCCACCACGGCGTCCGCCGCCGGGCCGCCGGGGTGCGTCGCGGCCGCCGCCGGCCCGCTCGCGTCGATGGCGGCCGCAGGCGGGCCGCTCGAGTCCAACCCGGCCGCAGGCGACCCGCCCGAGTCCGCGGCGGCCGGTCGGGCCCCGGCCGGGTGGATCACGCCGTTCCCGGCCATCAGGATCACCTCCGGACACCGGAAGCTCTGCTCGAGTGCCACGGTCGCCCCGCGCGGGTGAGGGTCGGCGAAGCCGAACGGGTTCGGCCCGGGTTCGGCCGAGTCGGCCGTCCCGACCAGGCGGGCGCCGGCCGTCACCAGCTGGCGGATGACCTCCCGCTCGCCCCGGGAGACCGCCGGCCAGTCGTCGACGAGGAGCTCCGGCCAACGGCCGGCCGCCCGCTTCCGGACGGCTTCGTCACCGGCGAGCAGGCCGACCGCCCGGAGCAGGAGGTCCCCGCCGTCGAGGGTTCCCCGGTCGGCGAGCATCCGGTCGTGCGCGAGGAAGACCCCGGCGAACTCGAGCTCCCGCGGCTGGGCAGCGACGGCCGTCAGCCCGGCGAATCGGTCGGCGTCGATCAGGTCGTCCTTGAGGCGGTCGATCCGCCGGACGAAGCTCGCCAGGAGGGCGGCCGGCCGGCCGCGGAACTCGTGCTGGCGGAGATCCAGCTCCTCGACCCGGTCGAGCAGCATCGCCAGGCGGTCGGCCGGTGTGCTCGTCGGCGTGAACGGCTCCGGCCCACCGTCGAGCGCCTCGTCGGCCAGCAGGCGTCCGCAGAAGTCCCGGACGCTCTGGACCCAGACCGCGTCGTGCGGCTCGGTCACGGCGTCCTGCGCCCGCGCCCGCAGCTGGTCGGCTGCCCGCTCACCGTGGGCCAGGACGAGCACCCCGCCCGGGCCCGCGCCCCGCCGGGTCAGCCAGGCCAGCCGGCGGATCAGGACCTCGGTCTTGCCGGTCCCCGGCGCCCCCGTCACCAGGAGCGGTGTCCCCTGATGGTCGAGCGCCTCCCGCTGGCCGTCGCTCAGCCGGTCGTCTCGGCCGGTCTCCTCCGACCCGCGCGCGAACCCTTCGCCCGGGCGCGTCGCCGACGCAGGCCCTCCGGACACGGGGGAAATCGTCACGCCCCTAGGATATGACCGCATGCAGCCATCCGAGGACGGCCCGGCCGACGAGCGCCCCCGCCCGGCCGCCGGCCCGGATTGGCTGGCCGTGTGCCGGCGGATCGCCGACGGTATCGACCGGATGCTGGCCGGATACCCGACGACCGCCGACCGGGCGGTCGAGGTCATGCGGGGCGAGGGCGGCGACATGGCCCTGGTGATCGACTGCGCCGCCGAGGACGTGATCTTCGCCGAGCTGGACGCCCTCCACGCGGCCGGCCACCGGTTCACGGCGGTCTCCGAGGAGCGCGGCCACGTCGACTACGGCGGAGCCGGGCCCGACCGGGTCCGCGTGGTGATCGACCCGATCGACGGGTCGACGAACGCCAAGCGGTGCATGACCCATCACAGCGTGTCGATCGCCGTCGCCGACGGTCCGACGATGGCCGACGTCAGCTTCGGCTACGTCTACGACTTCGGCGCCCGCGAGGAGTGGACCGCCGTCCGCGACGGTGGGGCCACGCTCAACGGGGTCGGTCTCCCGGCCGACATCCCCGAGTCGCGGACCCCGTCCGGCCGGCTCGAGCTCCTCGCGATCGAGTCGGTCGACCCCCGGTGGGTCGCCGACTGCGCCCCCCGCCTCCTCGACACGGCCAACCGCCTGCGGGCGATCGGGTCGATCGCGATCTCCCTCTGCCAGGTCGCCGGCGGCCGGGTCGACGGGATGCTGACGCTCTGGCGCTGCCGGGCCGTCGACGCCGCCGCGGCCCAGCTGATCGCCCGGGAGACCGGCGCCCTCGTCGCATTCCCGGCCTTCGACGACCCCCTCGGCGCCCCGCTCGACCTCCTCCCCCACTCCCCGGTCGTCGCCGCCCGCAGCCCGGCCGGCCTGGCCGAGCTCGTCGGGGTGCCATCATCAGGAGGGTGATCGACTGGAAGGCAGCCGAGCGGATCGCCGGGATGATGTCCGGCGGGGCCCAGGCCAGCGCAAGCCTCCCGGGCGACATCGCCGCGATCACGGCCGACTCGGCCGACCGGGTCGCCGCCTACACGCAGATGGTTCCGGCCCGGCCGATACCCCCGCCGGAGATCGTCTCCCGGGCCGAGTGGATCACCGCCAACCTCCAGACGATGAAGCCGATCCTCGACCCCCTGAGCGGGAAGATCGGCGAGACCATGGGCCCGCTCGGCGCGCCGATCCGGCTCGCCGGCGGCCTCGTCCTCGCCGCCCAGGTCGGCGCCCTGACCGGCTACCTGTCACAGCGGGTCCTCGGCCAGTACGACCTCGGCCTGCTCGACCCGACCGTCACCCCCCGCCTCCTGTTCGTCGGGCCGAACCTCAACCTCGCGGCCGGCAAGCTCGACGCCGACCGGGAGGAGCTCGTCCGGTGGGTCGCCTTCCACGAGGTCACCCACGCCGTCCAGTTCGGGTCGGTCGGCTGGTTGCGCGAACATCTCGCCGGCCTCCTCCAAGAACTGCTGGCCGGCCTGACGGTCAAGGTCGACACCAAGGGCCTGTTCGAGCTCCCCGGCCGGGCCGGCGTTCGTGACCTGGTCGACGCGATCCGCAAGGGCGACCTCGTCAGCCTGGTCGTCGGCGCCGACCGGAAGGCCACGGTCGACCGCCTCCAGGCGACGATGGCCGTCGTCGAGGGCCACGCCGAGCACGTCATGGACGCCGTCGGCGCCGAGGTCCTCCCGTCCCAGGCCGCCCTCCGCGACGCGCTCGAGCGCCGCCGGGAGACCCGGTCGCCGGTGCTGCGCCTGTTCGAGCGGCTGCTCGGCCTCGAGCTGAAGATGCGCCAGTACCGCGACGGCAAGCGCTTCTGCGACCGGGTCGTCGAGCTCGGCGGCCTCCCGGCCTTGAATCGTGTCTGGAGTCGCCCGGACGCCCTTCCGACGCTGGCCGAGCTCGCCGATCCAGCCGGCTGGGTCCGGCGGACCGCGGCCGCCGGCTGACCAAGCCCGGCCTCGGCCGGCTCGTGGCCCGCGTCGGCCCGGGCGTGGCCCGCGTCGGCCCGGGCGTGGCCCGCGTCCGCCCGGGCGTGGCCCGCGTCGGCCCGCGTCGGCCCGGGCGTGGCCGGCGACGGCGGATCTGCGCGTCGCTCGGGTCCCGGCCGGCGGCGGGTGGTCTCGCGCGACCACGCCGCGCCGTCCCGGGCGCAGCGCGGGGATCGGGAGCCCGACGGCGCCCGATCTCAAGCCAGCTGGGTCGTCAGGCCGCCGGCATACGGCACGGCCGACCACGTGACCGTGAACGAGTTCCCCGTCTGGTTGAACGAGTTCCCCGTCTGGTCGGGGTCCGACGCTGGTCGGGGTCGACGCTGATCGCCGCCGGACCGATCAGCGCGAGTCCTTCGGTCGTCGATTGGTCGGCCGCGGCCGCGCAGCCCGCGGCGGCGCCTGCCGCGAGGTCGAAAGCGTCGTCGCACAGCGGGTCGACGTCGGCGATGTACGCCGTCGGAGAGTTCAGTCCGTCGAAGTGGGACCGGTTCGTTCAGGCCATCAAGCACCCACTGCTCCAGCAGCGCCCCCACGACGACACCAACGGCAGCTCTTCGCTCTTCGCTTAGCGCCAGTCGTCGTGCCACGGCCACGACCGGCGCACCCGGCCAGCCCGCGGCGTCGGCCCGATGCGTCGCCAGACCTCAGACAGGACGAGTACCGCTCCGATGAAGCCCAGCTCAATCCAGCGCCCCTTGAGCACAAGCCCGATGAGCAGTGCCAGCGCCAGTACCCCCGGGAAGAAGAACGCCGGGCGATTTGCCGGACCGTGGAGCACACAACCAGTGTCGCACGCGCTCGCCACGGGCTCCGACCGAATCGATTTCCGCGGATTGGTCGTATCCAGCAGAATCGAGTGCGAACGTATGCTCGTACTGAGATCGTCCGACCCGCGGTTCCTGGTCGTTTGGCCTCGCCCGACCGAGTTGTCGCGGTGTGGGGGGGGCCGGTGTGCAAACACGTGTTCGGTGCTACGCTGGACGCGCACCGTGAATCAGCTCGGCCTCCGCCGGGTACCCCGACCTAGAGATACAGACTCCGATCGCAAGGGAGCGACGCCATCATGGCCCCCACGACCCCTTCCGCGCCGAGTTCGGGCAGCAGCTCGACAAGCGCCAAGAAGCCGTCCACGACCACACGTTCGTCGGCTGCCAAGCCGCGGACTCCGCGGGCCAAGCCGCGGACTCCGCGCGCCACGCCGGCCGCCAGCCGCGAGCCGTCGAAGCGCGTCGCGAGGGAGACGACGACCGCGAAGTCGAACGCCACACGCGCGGGGAATGCCCGGGCGAAGGCCGCCAAGGCGACGAAGACTGAGCTCAAGAGCAGCGTCAAGCTGGTCGAGACCTACGCCGAGCGGGCCGTCCTCGTCCCGGTCGGCGCCGCCCTTGCCGCCCGCGAGGCGATCGGCGACCTGATCGGGACGTACTCGTCCCCGAAGAAGGCCGAGGCCCAGCTGAAGAGATTCGAGCACCGGGGCGTGAAGGCCCGGACCAAGGTCGAGCGGGAGGCCACCAAGGCCCGCAAGCGGGTCGAGGATGCCCTCCACAAGCGGCGGACCGACGTCGAGAAGGCCGTTTCGAAGTTCGACCGTCGGCGCCACGCCGTCGAGAAGCGGGTGACCGACCAGGTCGGCGACGTCACCGCCAAGATCGACGACACCGTCCGCCAGGCGGCCGACGCCGGCCAGGGGATCGTCGACAAGGCGCGGGAGACGGTCGACTCGATCATCTGAGTCGGCGCGGGCGGCCGGCGACCGGTTGCGCCGGCGCCGGTCCGCGGGTGGCATTGAGACCTTCATCGCAAGGGTGGCATTGAGACCTTCATCGCAAAGTGGCTGCCTGACTCAGGCAGCTACTTTCCGTGGAGAGTCCCCCTCTCGAAAGTCGAGAGAGTCTCGCAACTACTTTGGGAGCCTGACCACGCACTCGGTCCTCGGTCCCGGCAGGATCGGCAATCCCTGGGAAACCGTCTGCGAGAATGGTCGGATGCCAACCGTAGAAGAGATCCGGACGGCGCTCGAGGTGGTCATCGACCCCGAGCTGCGGAAGTCGATCGTCGAGCTGGACATGGTCCGGGCGGTCGACGTCCGGGACGACGGGATCGTCGACGTGACGGTCTCCCTGACGACGCCCGGCTGCCCGATCCGCGGCCACTTCCAAACGGCGGTCACCGATGCCGTGATGGGCCTCGGCGGGTTCGCCGGGGTCAACGTCTCGTTCGACGTCCTCAACGACACCCAGAAGTCGGAGCTTCAGCGCAAGCTCGGCCGGACGTCCCTGCCGAAGGGAGCGCTCGCCCAGGTCGCGAACGTCGTCTGCGTCGGCTCGGGCAAGGGCGGCGTCGGCAAGTCGACCCTGACGGTCAACCTCGCGGCCGCTCTGCGCAGCGAGGGTCGGACCGTCGGCGTGCTCGACGCCGACGTCTGGGGCTACTCGATTCCCCGGATGCTCGGGCTCGGCGCCGACCGGCCGGCGGTCTCGGCCGAGCGGAAGATCGTCCCGCTCGAGGCCCACGGGATCAGCGTGATGTCGATCGGCTTCTTCGTCGAGGAGGACGCCGCCGTCGTCTGGCGGGGGCCGATGCTCCACAAGGCGCTGACCCAGTTCCTCGAAGACGTCACATGGGGGTCGCTCGACTTCCTCCTGATCGACCTTCCGCCGGGGACCGGCGACGTCTCGATGACCCTGGCCCAGCTCCTCCCGCAGGCGAGCTTTGTGATCGTCACGACCCCCCAGCCGGCGGCCCAGCGAGTCGCCAGGCGGGCGGCCGAGATGGCCAACAAGGTCTCGCTGGAGATCTCCGGGGTGATCGAGAACATGGCCGGCTTCGTCACGCCATCCGGCGACCGGTTCGCGATCTTCGGGGAGGGCGGCGGCCAGGAGCTGGCCGACCAGCTCGACGTTCCCCTGCTCGGGAAGGTCCCCCTGACGATCGCCCTTCGCGAGGCGGCCGATGCCGGCCTGCCGCTCGTCTTCGAGGACCCCGACGACCCCGCGGCCCAGGCGATCCGTCAGGCCGCCCGCGGGTTGATCGCACTCGCCCCCGACCGGGGCCTCCCGAGCGGGCCCGAGCCGGTTGGCCTGTCGCTCCCGATGGCCTGACCCGCCCCGGCGGGACACCTCTAATCTTGACCGGATGGACCTCGATCACGCGGAGATCCGGGTGCTCGGTTGCCTGCTGGAGAAGCAGCGGACGACGCCCGACGCCTACCCGCTCAGCCTGAACGCCCTCCGCCTGGCCTGCAACCAGGCGACCAACCGGGATCCGGTCGTCGAGTACGACGACGCCACGATCCGCGCAGCCCTCCACCGGCTCGGCCGCCGCCGGTGGACCCGCCTGGCGAGCGGCGCCGGCAGCCGGACAGCGAAGTACCGCCACCTGCTCGACGACGCCCTGCCCCTCGACCGTGGCGAGCATGCAGTGCTGTGCGTCCTGATGCTCCGTGGCCCGCAGACGCCCGGCGAGCTCAAGCAGCGCAGCGACCGGATGCACCCGTTTGCCGACCTCGCAGGCCTCCGGGTCACCCTGGACCGGCTGATCGACCGCGGGCTCGCCCGCCGGCTCGACCGCCGACCCGGCCACAAGGAGGAGCGCTACGTCCAGCTGCTCGGGGATCCCGACGCCGACGAGCCGAGATCGGCGTCGGCCGTCGATGCCAGGGTGGACGGCCCTACCGGGCAACAACCGAGCGCCGGCCGGGACCCGGCCCCAGCCGCCCGCGCCGGCTATCAACCGACGCAAGCGGCCCCAACGGCCCACGCCGGGCACGAACTGACCGACGAGGCCCCAACACCCCACGCCGGGCACGAGCCGGCGGACCGGTGCCCAACACTCCACGCAGGGCACGAGCCGACGAGCGCGGCCGACGGACCGGCACTAGTGGATATGGCGCTCGTCGCGGACCTGTCCGCTCGGCTTGAGCGGCTCGAACGGGAAGTGGCCGACCTGCGGGAGGCGCTCGGCGGGTAGACGAGGGCGCGAGGGTCGGGGTGGACCGAGTCAGCCCGGGACGCGGAGCGTGAACGGCCGGGCTCCACGAGCGAAGGGACGTGTGCGCTTCGCTCTGAGAAGTCTTCTCGTCCCTCGGATATCCGCCGGGCCTCGTCGAGAGGTCAGGCGGCGCCGAGCGGCGGCCCGGGAGGTGGAGAAGGGGACTCTCCGAGCAAAGTAGTTGACTGACTCAGGCAGCGATTTTTCACGAAGCAGCCCGAGCATCCACACCTCCGCGCCGCCCGAGAGGAGCCCGGTCGATCACACGCCACACCCCCAGATCGCGGCCCGCGTCCCCCCGCGGAGCAACGTCACCCGGCGAGGAAGGCTACCGGCGCTCGCGCCAGCCGACGTACTTCAGCCAGCCCATGATGCCGACGACGGGCACGGCGTACATCGCCGACGTGTACCAGTGAAGGATGCACCCGATCACGCCTGCCATCATCGCAGATGCGCCCCACACGGGCGGCGCCCGGCACGGACCGCCCGGCGCCGGTCAGGCGACCGCGTTGATCGCCGACTCGAGCGTCGCGTAGGTGATCGTCGCCGAGGTGATCGGGTTGCTCCCCTTCGGACCGCTGACGACGATCGTCGGAGTCGAGTTGAAGCCGGCCTTCGACGCGGCCTGCTCGTCGGCGAGCACCGCGTCCGAGTACGTCGACGACGTACTCGCCGCCTGCCACTTCGCATAGTTGAGCCCGGGAATCTGCTTGGCCAGGCCGTCGAGGTAGCTCGCCGTCACGTAGCCCGAATCCTCGACACCCTGCTCGTTGTAGAACAGCTCGATGAAGTTCAGCGCCCGATCCTGGGCTCCCGCGGCGTACGCGGCCGACTGCTGGGTCGAGAAGATCGTCGGATCCTGGGTCGCCGTCTGCAGCGACCGGTAGACCAGCTTGACCTTGCCCGACCGGACGTCGCTCGAGATCAGGCTGTTCTCGGCGCCCTTGGCGAAGTCCGCGCAGAACGGGCATTCGAGGTCGCCGAACTCGGTGACCGTCACCGCAGCCGTCGGGCTGCCGAGCGTCGTGCCCGACTGGGGGATCCCGACCAGCAGGGCGTTGACGCCCGCTGCGGCCGCGGTCGACGCCTTCGACGACGGCTTCGACCCGCCGCCGGTCGAGCTGATGATGACAAGCGCGGCCACGACGACGACCGCACCGATCACGACCATTCCCAGCCGCATGATCCGGGTTCGCCGGGCGGCTTCCGCATGGGCCTGCTCGAGCGCGAGTCGCTCGGCCTTCGCGGCCTCCTTCTGTTCCTTCCTGCTGGCCATCGCGTCCGGCCGGCTAGCTCTTCGCCGAGCCGGCCGCGGAGACCGACTGGATCGCCTGCTCGAGGGTCGCGTAGTCGACGGCTCCGGTGATCGGCTGGGCGCTGCCCTTCGGTCCGACCACGACGATCGTCGGCGTCGAGTTGAAGCCGGCCTTCGCGGCGTCCTGCTCGTCTGCCGTGACCCCGTTCGAATACGTCGACAACGTGCTCGCCGACAGCCACTTCGCGTAGTTCAGACCCGGGATCTGCTTGGCCAGGCCGTCGAGGTAGCTCGCCGTCACATACCCCGAATCCTCGGCTCCCTGCTCGTTGTAGAAGAGCTCGATGAAGTTCCACGCCCGGGCCTGCGCGCCCGCCGCGTAGGCCGCCGCCTGCTGCGTGACGAAGATCCCCGGATCCTGGGTCGCCGTCTGCAGTGACCTATAGACCAGCTTGACCCGGCCTGACCGGACGTCGCTCGAAATCAGGTTGTTCTCGGCGTTCTGGGCGAAGTCCGCGCAGATCGGACACTCGAGGTCGCCCCACTCGGTCACCGTCACCGGCGCCGTCGAGCTGCCGAGCGTCGTCGCGGTCTGCGGGATCCCGACCAGCGTGGCCGTTACGGCCGTGGCCGTCACGTTCGACGGCGCGGCCGACGTCTTCTTGCCGCCGCCGCCGCTCGAGCTGATGATGATCAGGGCGATCACGACGACCACGGCGACCCCCAGGCCACCGCCGAGGCGCACGAGGCGGGCACGGCGCGCGGCTGCCGCGTGCGCCTGCTCGAGGGCCTCCCGCTCGGCTTTCGCGGCCGCCTTCTGCTCTGCTCTACTGGCCACCGGCGCCGAGTGTATTCGATGTCGGCGCGGCCACCGGCACGCTCAACGGCCGCGGCCCGTCCCCGATCACGTAGCGAATCGACGCGCAGATCGTGAGCAGGGTGAGGATCACCGCGCTCGACGCGCACCACTCGCAGATCGCGTGGATCGAGAACAGCTCCCGGTAGGTCAGGTACCCGCTGAATCCGAAGCCGATCAGCGTCAGGACGAGCGTCGCCTGGCGCGTCTGTTCACGGTCGGGGACGACCAGGCTCCCGAGAATCGCGACATATCCGATCAGGCCCATCAGCGCGACCGGCACGCCGGCGAGCTTCGACCAGACCGACGACTGGACCTTCAGGCAGGAGGTCCCGGCCGTGCAGACCGGCTTGATCCCCGCGTAGTGGATATACGTCAGATAGATCGCGACGCCAAGGCCGATCACTGCAAGGCCGGTCATCACCTTGCGCAGTGCGCCGCTCGTACCTGATTGCATGCGCGGGGTTTTACCCGATCATGCTCAAGCTCGCCTAACGGACAGCCCGTCCAGATCGCCCCCCGCCGGCCGTGTTCCTGCTCACAACTCTTCTCTACCCGATCCTCCTCGCCGTCCTCTGCGTCGGCGCCGGCCTGCTCGTCGACCGCTGCGCCGGCGGCTCGCTCCCGCCCGCCCTGCTCCCCGCGGTCGGCGTCGCCGGGCTGATCGCGGTCTCCCAGCTGACGAGCGACCCCCCGGCCAGCGCGCCGGCCACTCCCTACGTGATCGTCGCCGTCGCGCTCGCCGGGTTCATCGTCGGCATACCCCGGCTCCGGTCCTTCGTCGGCGGTGCTCCCGGCTGGGCCTGGCAGCTCGGCCTGCCGGTCGCCGTCTACGTCATCGCGCTCGCACCCGTCCTCCTCGCCGGTCGGCCGACCTTCTCGTCCTACGGGCTCCTCCCCGACTCGGCCGTCCACATGATCGGCGCGGACTTCCTGATCCACCACGGACGCGACTACGCCCACCTCGATCCGTCGAACTCCTACGGCCAGTACATCAAGGCGTACTTCGCGACGAGCTACCCCTCCGGAGCGGACACCCTGTTCGGCGGCAGCGCCCCGCTCCTCGGCCTCCCCCTGATCTGGGCGTTCCAGCCATTCAACGCGTTCGTCCTCGCGACCGCCGCCGGACCGGCCTGGCTGCTCGCCGGGGCACTCGGACTCCGCGGCTGGTGGGCCGGCCTCGCCGCCCTCAGCGCAACCGTCCCGGCCCTCGTCTACGGCTACGAGCTCGTCGCCTCGATCAAGGAGATCACGGCCCTCCCGATGATCCTCACGATGGGCGCCCTCGTCGTCGGCCGCCGCCCGACCGACTGGTCGATCCGCGGCGTGATCCCGTTCGCCGTCGTCGTCGCCGCCGGCGTCTCCGCGCTCGGCGTCGCATTCGGCGCGTGGGCCCTCGTCGCCGTCGCGATCCCCGCCGGCGGGCTCGTCTGGGCGGCCGTCGAGGGTCGCGAGGATCCGCTGCGCCTGCTCGGGCTCGGCGGTCTCGGGGCCGCCGTCGTCGTCGTCTGCGCCTGGCCGACCTGGTACGAGCTGTCGGGTTCGCTGCAGGTCGCCGAGAGCATCGCCGGGACATCGAATCCCGGGAATCTCGCCCGGCCGCTGCGGATCGAGCAGATCGCCGGGTCGTGGCTCTCGCGGACCTACATCAACCTCCCCCACGGCAGCGACCTCGACCTGACCAGCATCCTCGTCGGCGTGACGATCGCCGCGGCCGTGCTCGGCGCGGTCCACCTGATCCGCATCCGAGCCCACGCGCTCAGCGCCTGGTGCGGCCTGATGCTCGCGACCTGGCTCGCCCTGACCGCCTACGGGGCGACCTGGACCGACGCCAAGATCCTGATGTTGACCTCGCCCGTCGTCGTCCTCCTCGCCTGGGCAGGCGTCGCCGGGATCCGCGCGTCCCGGATCGAGCTGGCCGGCCTGATCGCCGCGCCCGCGCTCGCCCTGATCCTCGCCGGCGGCGTGCTCGCCTCGGACGCCGTCCAGTACCACGACACCGCCCTCGCCCCGACCGCCCGCTACGACGAGCTGGCCTCGGTCAACTCCCTGTTCGCCGGTCGTGGCCCGACCCTGTTCACCGACTTCGACGAGTGGTCGCTCTACCAGCTGCGCAGCATGGACGTCGGCGGGCCCGACTTCGTCTACAGGCCGCTCGCCCTCGAGACGGTCGTCCGCTACCACGGCGATCCGGTCGATCTCGACCACGTCCCACCCGCCGCGCTGCTCGCCTACCCGCTGATCGTCACCCGCCGCGACCCGACCGCCAGTCGACCGCCGTCGGCCTACGGCCTGCTCTGGCAGGGGAACTACTACGAGGTCTGGGCTCGACTGCCCGGCACCGACGCCGCCCTCGCCCACATCGGACGGACGCCCCGCCTCCCGGTCACCTGCGCCCAGATCGGCGAGGTCGCCACCGTAGCCGGCGAGGCCGACGTCGGACTCGTCGCCGCGCGGGTCGTCGACCGCGTGAGCGTCGACACGCTCTCGGCCATCAACCTCCGCCAGCCGGGCGGGAGCTTCGCCTCGACCTTCGAGATACCCGGCACCGGGACCTGGGAGCTCTGGCTCAAGGGCGAGCTGATGTCAGCCGTACGCGTGAGCATCGACGGCCGTCACATCGCGACGATCAGGGGCGACGTCAGCGGGAGCGCGTTCAACGCGAGCACCGCCGCACCCCTGCGAGTCCACCTCACCGGCGGCGCCCACACGATCGGCTTCTCCCGGACCGGCCCGAGCCTCGCCCCGGGCGCCGGCGGCGCCGCCTACCTCGCCGGCGCCTTCTTCACCCGTCCGGGCGCCGGCGCCCGCGAGCGCATCGTCCACCTGGCGCCCGTCGACTGGCGCACGCTCTGCACCCGCCGACCCCAGTGGGTCGAGGCGACCGGCCCGGGCGGATCGCCGGCGGCCGAGACGACCAGTCCCCCTCCCCACGCCGCCTCGCCGCCGACGCGTAACCGAAGCCCCGCGCCGACCGGAACGACCGGTCGAACCCGCGCACCGGCCGGCACGACCGGCGGGCAGGGCCCCGGCTCGAACGCGACGACCAGTGGACAAGGCCCCGACTCGACCGGGACCACCGATCAGCGCAACCCCGCGTCGACCGGGTCAACCTCCCCGGCTGGGCCGACTTCGCCCGGCCGGCCGCCGGCCGGCTACTTCCCCTTGGGTTCGGTGAAGTAGGCGGTGTTGATCTGGATGTAGTTGTTCCACTCCTCGGGGAGCTGGTCCTCGGCAAAGCAGGCGTCGACCGGACATGCCTCGACGCACGCGTCGCAGTCGATGCACTCCTCAGGGTCGATGTAGAGCATCTCCGCCTCGTCGTAGCCGGGCTCGTCCGGCGTCGGGTGAATGCAGTCGACCGGGCACACCTCGACGCAGGAGTTGTCCTTGGTGCCGATGCACGGTTCGGCGATCACGTAGGCCATAGGTCTTTGTGTTTCCTGTCCTCGGGGTCGTTCACCGCTAAGTATTACGGGTGTCCGCGTTCGTGTGGATAGGCTGACCGCCGTGCTGCTGCTGACCGGCGCCACCGGTCTCGTCGGGCGCGCCGTCCTGCGCCGCCTCGCCGTCGCCGGCGTACCCGTGCGCTGCCTGGTCCGCGACCCCCGCCGGCTCGGGCCCGATCGCGTGCGGGTCCAGATCGCGCTCGGCGACCTCGCTGACCCACAGTCGTTCCGAAATGCCCTGCGCGGCATCGGGACGGTCGTCCACCTGGCCGCGACGATCCGCGACCAGCCGCGCGGGTCGATCGAGGAGCTCAACGGGATCGCCACCTGGCGGATGGTCGAGGCCGCCGGGCGGGCCGGCGTCGACCGCTTCGTCTTCTTCAGCGCGCTCGGCGCCTCCGCTCACGATCGGACCCGACTCCTCCGGGCGAAGGCCCTCGCCGAGCAGGCGGTCCGCGACGGGCCGGTCGACTCGGTGATCTTCGCTCCGTCGTTGATCTACGCCCCCGGCGACGCCTGGCTGACCCTGCTCTCCCGCCTGGCCCTCCTCCCGGTGATGCCGATCTCCGGGCGCGGCCGCGCCGTCTTCCAGCCGATCTGGGCCGAGGACGTCGCCCGCTGCGTCTGTGCCGAGCTCGACTCCCCCGGCACGTCGCCGGCCGGTCAAGCCGGCGGGCGCTCGCGCAGCCGGCGCTACGAGCTCGCCGGGCCGCAGACCCTCTCGCACGAGGCGATCGTCCGCCTCGCCCTCCAGTCGATCGGCAGGCGCCGCCTCCTCGTGCACGTGCCCACGGCAATCGTCTCACCCGGCCTGCGGGCACTCGAGCTGCTCGCCCGAGATCGGGCGTTCGCGACCTGGGACGAGGCCGAGCTGATGGAGGTCTCGATGGTCACCCCGGCCGGCACGGCCGACGCCGACCGGTTGGGCGTGCAGCCGCGGGCGATGGCCGACGTGCTCGGCCTCCCAGCCGCCGCCGGCCCAGTCCGAAGTCGGCTCGGCGCGTGAGGATCCTCGGCCTCGGCACCCACCAGCTCCACACGACCCGTGGGGCAATCGCCTCGAGCTGCTCGCCTGATCGGCGAGTCGTCGGCCTCACGCCGAAGGCCGCCGCCCGAAGGTCTGGACGACGAACTCCGCGGTGACGCGAACCTCCGCCGGAAGGCCGGCGACCCGCTCGTCGAGCACGGCACGGTCGATGTGGTGCGCGCTCGGCCCCATCCCCGCCAGCGCTCGAACCCCCGCGTGGTCGAGCGTCATCTCGAAGTCGACCGAACCCGCCGACACCTCCCGCAGGTGGGCGGCGAGCTTCGCCTCGAGCCGAGCCGGCTTGTCCGGGTCGACGCCGATCATCCCGAGCTCGGAGACGATCTCCCCGAGGTGCCCAGGACCAGGCGTGACCACGACCAGGGCTCCCCGCCCGGTGAGGATCCGGGCGATCTCGGCGGCGTTGCGCGGGGCGAAGACGCTGAGCACGACGTCCGCCGCGCCGTCCCTGACCGGCAACGGGCCCCACGCATCGCAGACGACCCCGGCGATCGCCGGGTCCGCCCGGATCGCCCGGCGGAGTGCCGGCCGCGACGAGTCGAGCGCGACGCCCCGCCGGCCGCCGAGCTCCCGGATCGTCCAAGCCAGGTAGTAGCCGGTCCCCGCCCCGACGTCCACCACGCACCCTCCCCGACCCGCCCCGCCGGCCGACTTGCCGGCGGCCGCGCTGACCGCTCGCGCGATCGGCGCAAAGTGACCGGCCCCGAGGAAGGCCGCCCGCGCGGCGACCATCTCCTCCGAGTCCCCGGCCGCCGGCCGCCGGCCCGGCCCTGCCAGCGAGACGTGGCCGTGGCGGGCGACGTCGTAGGTGTGGCCGGCGGCGCACTCGACCGACCCGCCGACCAGCCTCAGATCCGCCCCGCAGTGCGGGCACCGGAGATCTCCGCAGACGGCCGCCAGCGCCGCCGACCCCGCCGGATCCCTGCTCACGCCGTCGATCCCCTCCTCATGCCGAGTGCCGCCCGAGTGCATCCGTGCGTGGCCAGCATGAGACTACGCCCGGCGAGCGCTCACAATCACGTAGCGGCTCGTCACGCGGAAGGCCGCACGGTCCTCGTTTCGCCTCGTTGAACAGCTCGATTGCCCGATGCCGGACGCCCGCCCAGGCGCCAGCCGGCTCGAGCAGGTCACGCGCGGCGACCCACATCGGGTGGTCGGCGAGCTCGGCCCCGGCGAACTCGCCGGCCGACGAACCGCTGAACGCCAGGCTGTGCTCGGTGACCTCGACCTCGAAGCCGAACCGCCCGAGCAGCCGGGCGACCGCCTCCCGATCGTGCCACGCAGGTCGGCCGCCGGCCCATCGGCCCGGGAGCCTACCCCGCGTCGGGCGGCTGCTCGGTCGTCTCGGTGTCCTCGTCGGTGTAGGCCGGAGCGCACGCGCACAGCAGGACCAGGTCGACCTCGGCCGCGGCCCACAGCTTGTGGCGAGTCCCCGGCGGGATCACCACGCAGTCGCCGCTGACGACGTCCCGCTCCTCGTCGGCCAGGCGCATCCGCCCACGGCCTCCCGTGAAGTAGTAGATCTCCTCGGAGCGGCGGTGCAAGTGCTCGATCGTCGCCCGTCCGGCCGGCACCGTCGCCTCGGCAAGGCTCTGGTTGCGGGCCGCCGTCCAAGCCGGGCCGGCCAGCTCGCGGATCCTCGACCCGTCCAGCGTGACGAACGACTCGAGTCGCGCGAGCTTCGAGATCTCCATCGACCAGAGCTTATGCCAGCCTTGACTTCAACCACACTTGAACTTGTACCGTCGAGCAGACGACGCACAAGAGATCCAAAGCGGAGGACCCATGATCACCACCCAGACGCCGAGCGCCCAGATCACCGAGGAGGTCGCAGCCTGGCCGGATGTCCAGACCGGCTACGGCCGCCGCGGCGAGTTCGCCTTCAAGGTCGGCCGCCGCGAGCTCGGCCACCTCCACGGCGACCACGCCGCCCACTTCGCGTTCCCCAAGCAGGTCTGGACCGAGCTCAAGGAGCAGCACCGGATTGTCGACCACCCGGTGTTCCCCGGCCGCGTCGGTCCGGCTGCCCGGCGGATCGAGAGCCAGGCCGACGTTGTCGACGTCATCGAGTTGATGCGGCTCAACTACGACCGAATCCTCGCCCGTCGCCCGGGCCAGGTGACGACCACCGGGGCCTTGCGAACCCGGTGATCGCCCGCTTCGAAGGACGGCCTGCGACGTCGCCCCTGCCCCTGGACAGAGGCCGTTGCGCGAAGGCGAGGCGAACGTGGAGAGCGCACGAGAAGCAGGTGGTTGGTGGCACTCTTCGAAAACAAGTTGACTGACTCAGGCAGCTACTTTCCGTGAAAGACACCTCCCGCTCCACCCTTCGGGAAGCCGAGCCCGCGACTGGCATCACGGCCGCCCGACCCGCAATCGATGCCGGCTCGCCTCCGGCCGGCAAGCCGCCCGCCCCACGCCTCGCACGTTCCGGAGTTCACCGGCTGGCTCAACAGCTAGACCTTCGGCGTCGTGATGTGCAGCTTGTACCGGAGGGTGTACCGGCCCGCGCCGAATCCGCAGTGGAACCCGCTGCGCTGGTACTCGGACTCGTACTTTGGGTGGCAGCCCCGGCCAACCACGAGGCAGTCGAGACGGCCGTGGATTCGCGCGTGGACGCAGGCCGTCCCCGCCGCGGTCGCACTCCCGCCGGCCACGCCGGACGCGACGAGCATCGTGAGGAACGTCCCGAGGATGGCGCCGGCTTGTCGCATGAGGATCACGCCCGAGCCTACCACCGCGGCGGCCTCGGGTTGCGGAGCAGCCCCGGCAGGTCTATAGTGACCGCCGCGCGCCCCGGTGACGGGCGACGCCGGGTAGGCACGGCCGGCGCGCGCATGCGATAGTCGGTTACTAAGAGCACCGTGAGGGCGATGGGGATCATCTCTCGGCGGCGGCCAAGGGGGAACATGATGGGGATTCAAGGTCGCGTGCAACATCAGGTGCGCTTCGCACTCGCCGCCGTCATCTGCGCCACCGCCGCCTTGCTGGCCGGCCCGCCGGTCGCCTCCGCCCTACCCCGGCCGGCTCTGCGCGGCCCTGGCATCGCGATGCCCTCACACCACTCGTCGGCGTCGCCGGCCCTCCACCCGCTGATCGCCAACTGCAATGGCGCGATTCCTCCGCCGTCGCTGACGATGTGCAACCTGACCTATCACAACGGCCCCGTGATGGTGACCAACCGCACGCACGTCGTCCTCTGGGCGCCGACCGGCTTCTCCTACCCGACCGGGTACGTCAACCTGATCGAGCGCTACCTGACCGACGTCGCCCACGACAGCGGGCAGGCGCGGAACACGTACTCGGTCGACACGCAGTACAACCAGACGACGCCGACGACGCAGAACATCGCCTACGACTCGACCTACGCCGGGGAGCTCGACGACTCCGACGTCTACCCCGCGGCCGACGCGGCCTGCACGGCGCTCGAGGGCTCCGCGACGACCTGCCTGACAGAGACTCAGGAGATCGACGAGCTGGACACGTTCATCAACAGCAAGAGCGGACCGCGGACGGCCGCCGATCTCTACCTCCTCGTCATGCCGCCGAAGGTACAGACGTGCTTTGACGGCGAGACCGACTGCGGACCCTACGGTGCCGGCAAGCCCGACTCGATGGGCAACACGTCGGAGTACTGCGCCTACCACAACTCGTTCACAAGCGGTCTCGGGTCCAAGCCTGTCACGCTCTGGGCGAACATCGTCTACGACCCGGGGGCCGGCAACGGCTGCTCCAACAGCGAGCCGAACGGCAACGGCGCGGACGAGACGATCAACGTGCTCAGCCACGAGCACAACGAGGCGATCACCGACCCCCAGCCGAGCAGCGGGTGGCTCGACGACAACACCGACAACGGCGGTGAGATCGGCGACCAGTGCAACTTCGACCTCGGCCCGACGATCGGCTCGACGGCGAGCGGTAATTTCGACGAGCTCGTCAACGGAAACCCGTACAGCGTCCAGATGATGTGGAGCAATGCGATCACCGGGTGCGCGATGAACTTCGGCGCGACGGCCCCGACCGCTGCGTTCACGTTCCTCCCGCCGGCACCGAAGACTCTCCAGAGCGTCGCGTTCGACGGGAGCGCGTCCAAGTCCAACGACACGGGAGGCTCGATCGTCAAGTACACGTGGGACTTCGGCGACGGCAGCGGCTTCGGCTCGGGAGCAACGCCAACCCACACGTACGCGGCGTCGGGAACCTTCACGGTCAAGCTGACCGTCGAGGATGACGCGGGTCAGACGGCGACGACCATGCACGACGTCACCGTCACCGCACTCCCGACCCAGACCACCTACACGGGTGCGACCAGCGGGGACTTCGGCACCTCGACGACGCTCAGTGCCCACCTGGTCGACACGACGAACTCGGTGGACATCCAGGGCCGGACGATCACGTTCACGCTGGGGACGCAGTCGTGCTCGACTGGGCCGACGAACGCCTCGGGCGATGCTTCGTGCTCGATCACGCTGGCCCAGACGCCGGGCAACTACACCGTGAAGGCGTCGTTCGCTGGCGACAGCGTGTACGCGGCGAGCGACAGCGGGTCGCAGCCGTTCACGATCAACAAGGCGCCGACCACGACGACCGTCGTCTCCAACCATCCGACGTCGGTGTTTGGTCAGCCGGTGACGTTCACCGCCACCGTCTCACCGAACGACGGTGGCGGCACCGTCGCGTTCAAGGCTGACGGGACCGTGATCGCCGGATGCGCGACCCAGTCGCTGACGGGACCGAGCCCCTTCCAGGCCACGTGCACGACGGCGGCGCTGAGCGTATCCGGCTCGCCCCACGCGATCTCGGCGGTGTACACCGGCGACACCGACTACCTCGGGAGCACGTCGGCGACGATCACGCAGACGGTCAACAAGGATCCGACCACGACGACCGTGACCGCGGCTCCCGCGAGCCCGGCGACCTTCGGGACGTCGGTGACGTTCACGGCCGCCGTCACCGCGAACCCGCCGGGTGCCGGCACGCCGACGGGTTCGGTCGCCTTCAAGGTCGACGGCACGCCCGTCGGCACGGTCGGGCTGACCGGCGGTCACGCGAGCATCGCGACCGCGTCGCTGTCGGCCGGTTCGCACTCGATCTCGGCGACGTACGGAGGTGACGGGAACTTCTTCGGCAGCGCCGGCTCCCTGCCGTACACGGTCACCTGCACGACGACGATCACCGGGACCCATTCCGGAACGCTCGAGGTGACCGGGAGCACATGCCTCACGTCCGGAGCGGTGCTCAACGGCTCGGTCGTCCTGCACGGCGGGGGCGCGCTCGATCTCGAGGGCGCCAGGGTCACGGGTGCGATCGACGCCACAGCCACGTCGGGCGTGATCCGCGTCTGCAGGAGCAGCGTCGGCGGAAGCGTCGACATCAAGAGCGCGACCGGCCTGGTGATCGTCGGCGATCCCGGCGACGCTTCGTGCGCGCCGAACACGATCAGCGGGACCCTGCTGCTCCAGAACGACACGGGCGGTGTCGAAGCGATCGACAACACCGTGACCGGGGCGATTCTCACGACCGGCGACTCCGGACCCGGCCCGTTCCCAGGCGACGTGACGACGATCTCCGGGAACCACCACTGAGACCCGGCCGCGGGCGTCCGGCCTGACCGGACGCCCGATCATCTCGGGCAGCGTCTCCGGGCGCGGCCGTCTACGGCCCCGCACGGCTGCCTCGCGGTGGACGCCGGCGCGACGGCCGGCGCGACGGTGGGGCGACGGCGGGCGGTCCGGCCCCGGCGCCTATCCTGCAGGAGTCAGCGGGCGCCGAGCGAGAAAGCGAGATTCATGAGCGAAGTCCAGTCCGGCCTCGAAGGGGTGGTCGCCTTTGCCACGGTGATCGCCGAACCCGACAGAGCCGGCGGGTCGCTCCGCTACCGGGGCATAAACATCGAGGACCTCGTCGGGAGTGTTCCCTTCGAGAAGGTCTGGGGCCTCCTCGTGGACGGCGCCTTCGAACCCGGCCTGCCGGCAGCCGAGCCCCACCCGTTGTCGGTGCGCTCGGGTGACCCCCGCGTCGACGTCCAGTCGGCCCTGGCGATGCTCGCCCCCGAGTGGGGCTTCGGCCAACTGATCGACATCTCAGACGACCAGGCCCGCGACGATCTGGCCAGGGCGTCGGTGATGGCCCTGTCGTTCGTCGCCCAGTCGGCTCGCGGGACCGGCCGGCCTCCGGTCCCCCAGGCGCGGATCGACGAGGGCACGTCGATTCCCGAGCGCTTCCTGATCCGCTGGCGCGGCGAGGTCGACCCGACCCACGCGAAGGCGATCGACGCCTACTGGATCACGGCTGCCGAGCACGGAATGAACGCGTCGACCTTCACCGCCCGGGTCGTCGCGTCGACCGGCGCCGACTGCGCGGCAGCCCTCTCGGCCGCCGTCGGCGCACTCTCGGGACCACTTCACGGCGGCGCGCCCGCCCGCGTCCTGAAGATGCTGGACGAGGTCGAGAAGACGGGTGATGCTGAGCGCTGGGTCAGGGACGCACTCGATCGCGGCGAGCGCCTGATGGGGTTCGGTCACCGCGTCTACCGCGCCGAGGACCCCCGCGCCCGGGTCCTGCGCCGGACGGCGGCCGAGCTCGGGTCGCCGCGCTTCGATGTCGCCCTCGCACTCGAGCAGGCCGCGCTCGAGGAGCTGCACGCCCGCAAGCCCGACCGCGTGCTCGCGACGAACGTCGAGTTCTGGTCAGCCGTCGTCCTCGACCTCGCCGAGGTCCCCAGCAAGCTGTTCACGTCGATGTTCACGTGCGCCCGGGTCGCCGGCTGGTCGGCCCACATCCTCGAGCAGAAGCGCGAGGCCCGACTGATCCGCCCGACCGCCAAGTACGTCGGCGAGCCCGCCCGGCCGCTCCCGGCCGTCCCCATCTGACCCGGCGGACGCCCCCGGGCGGGCCTTTGGCGGGCATGTCGGCGAGCGAGCCGCTGGAGCTGGATGCGAGACCTTCGTCGCGAAAGTAGCTGACTGAGTCAGTCAACTACTTTCGTTGGAGAGAGTCCACACCTCCACGACCCGGTCCCCCGCGGAGAGCTCGCCCGCCTCTGAGCGCCCAAGCCCGGCCCGAATGATCCTCGACGGCATGCCCGCCAAGCCACCTCCCGGCCGCGTGAGCGTCGCCCGCCGCGGAACATCACCCGGAACGGGGACCCGACCTGTCGACCTGTCGACCTGTCTCACACGTGGCTGACGGTCCGATCGTCGTGGGGATCCGGCCGGAGGATCAAAACCTCGGCGGGAGCCCGCTTGAGCAGCCAGACGATGTCGTCCGAGCTGAAGCCGTCATGGTCGTTGGCGGTCGCCGAGATGATCACCCGGTCGAAGTCCTCCTCGGCGAGGATCCGGCGCAGCGCATCCCGGTAGGAGCGTCCCCGCTCGATCCGTGACTCGACGGGAATCTCCTGGCGGATCGCCCGCTGCTCGATCGCCTCGAGCAGGGGCATCGCCGTGTCGCACTGGCGGGCGATCGGCACGTCGAGCGGGAGGTGCATCGGCACGGGGGCGAGATACGCCGGCACGAGGGTGGCGCCCTCGGCACCGGCCAGGCGGACGGCGGCGTCGAGCGCCCGCCGGGAGATCGACGTCCCCGTGAACGGCAGCAGGATCCGCCGGACCGGTCCGGCCCCCCGGCCGGCCAGATGACGCCGGCGACGGGCGACGAGGTAGCCGGCGAGCAGGCCGAGGACGAGGGCGACGGGTGTGACGATGGCCAGCGTCATGGCTCGTCCGACGGCGGCCGGCGGGCGCGGTCGGCGACGATCCGGACGTCGACGGCCGGGAGCAGGCGCATCAGCTTCAGGGGGAGCGGCTCGCGGAGTCGGCGCAGCCCGCGAAACGGGGCGGGCGCGCCGAGCAGGATGTACGTCGTCCCGAGCTGGCGGGCGATTCGCACGGTCGCCTGGGCGACGTCGTCGTCCTCGTCGACGTGGAGCACGATGCCGAGCACGGACGTCAGCCGGCGGAGGCTCGACAGCTGGCGGTCCTCGTCCTCGGTCGGCGAGACGCCCGGCCGGCGGACCCAGAGCAGGTCGAGCTCGGCGCCGAGGCGCTGGGCCGAGCGCCACGCCCGGCGAACCAGGCGGTGGGCGGCCGGCTCGGGCCGGATCAGGGCGAGCAGCCGCTCGCCGACGGCCCGGGGCACGTCCTCGGCGACCCGGCCCCCGCCGGCCCCAGACGCCTCGACGACGGCGACGGCCCGCCTCGGGGCGACCTCCTCGGCGACCTGGCGGAGGGCGACCTCGCGCAGGGCGGTGAGGTTCTCGATCTTGAAGAACCCGTTGAGGGCCGGCTGGATCCGCTCGTCCGGATAGACCTTCCCGTCGCGCAGGCGGGCGAGCAGGGTCTCGGGCGTGACGTCGACGATCACGACCTCGTCGGCGTCGGCGAGCACCCGGTCGGGGATCGTCTCGCGCACCTTCACGCCCGAGAGCTCGGCGATCTGGTCGTTGAGCGACTCGAGGTGCTGGATGTTGACGGTCGACCGGACGTCGATCCCGGCGATCAGGATCTCCTCGACGTCCTCGTAGCGCTTGGCGTGGTCGAGGCCGGGCGCGTTGGTGTGGGCCAGCTCGTCGATCAGGCACTGCTCGGGCGCGCGGGCGAGGATCCCGGGGAGGTCCATCTCGAGCAGGGTGCTCGCCCGGTGGACGACGCGTCGCCGGGGGAGGATCTCGAGCCCGTCGGCCTGGGCCTGGGTCTCAGCCCGGCCGTGGGTCTCCAGGACGCCGACGCAGACGTCGACGCCGGCCAGCAGATCCTCGTGGGCCTCGCCGAGCATCCGGTAGGTCTTGCCGACGCCGGCGGCCATCCCGAGGAAGACGCGGTGGTGTCCGCGAGTGAGCGTGGGTCACCCGCCGAACACGTTGTGGACGACCAGATCGATCAGCTTGATCCCGACGAACGGGCTGATGATGCCTCCCAGCCCGTAGACGAGCAGGTTCCGCCGGAGCAGGGCGCTCGCGCCGATCGCCCGGTAGCGGACACCCCTGAGCGCGAGGGGGATCAGGGCGGGGATCACGAGGGCGTTGAAGATCACTGCGGAGAGGATCGCCGACCGTGGGTCGCCGAGCTTCATCAGGTTGAGGACGTGGAGCGGCCCCTGCGAGCTGCCGCGGGCGGCGTAGGTCGCGGCGAAGATCGCCGGGAGGATCGCGAAGTACTTGGCGACGTCGTTGGCGATCGAGAAGGTCGTCAGCGCCCCGCGGGTGATCAGGAGCTGCTTGCCGACCTCGACGATCTCGATCAGCTTGGTCGGGTTCGAGTCGAGGTCGACCATGTTGCCGGCCTCGCGGGCGGCCTGGGTCCCCGTGTTCATCGCGACGCCGACATCCGCCTGGGCGAGGGCCGGCGCGTCGTTGGTCCCGTCCCCGGTCATCGCGACCAGCCTGCCCTGGGCCTGCTCGTCGCGGATCAGGGCGAGCTTGGCCTCGGGCGTCGCCTCGGCGAGGAAGTCGTCGACGCCGGCCTCCTCGGCGATCGTCGCCGCCGTCAGGCGGTTGTCGCCGGTCACCATCACCGTCCGGATGCCCATCGCCCGGAGCTGGTCGAAGCGCTCGCGCATGCCGTCCTTGATCGTGTCCTTGAGGTAGATCACGCCGAGGATCTGGCTGTCCCGGGCGACGGCAAGCGGCGTGCCGCCCTCACGACCGACCCGGTCGAGCGCGCCCTGGAGCTCCGGCGGGGCCTGGCCGCCCTCACCGGCGGCGAACGCGATCACCGCGTCGCCGGCGCCCTTGCGCAGCTGCTGGCCGTCGAGGTTGACGCCGCTCATCCGGGTCTGGGCGGTGAACGGGACGAACTCGGCGTGGCCCGAGGCCATCTCGTGCTCGCGGATCCCGTAGGTCTTCGCGAGGACGACGATCGACCGGCCCTCGGGGGTCTCGTCGGCCAGCGACGAGATCTGTGCGACCTCGGCCAGCTCGGCCTCGGACACACCCGGCATCGGGATGAACTCCGCGGCCTGGCGGTTGCCGAGCGTGATCGTGCCGGTCTTGTCGAGCAGGAGGACGTCGACGTCGCCGGACGCCTCGACCGCGCGGCCCGACAGGGCGAGCACGTTGCGGCGCACGAGCCGATCGATTCCGGCGATCCCGATCGCCGAGAGGAGCGCGCCGATCGTCGTCGGGATCAGGGCGATCAGCAGAGCGATCAAAGTCGTCTCGGACACGCTCGTACCCGCGAACAGTCCGAACGGGCGGAGTGTCGCGACCACGACCACGAAGATCAGCGTCAGCCCGGCGAGCAGGATGTTCAGGGCGACCTCGTTCGGCGTCTTGCGCCGGGCGGCGCCCTCGACCAGGCGGATCATCCGGTCGAGGAACGACTGGCCGGGCTCCTGGGTGATCTCGACGACGATCCGGTCGGACGTGACCCGCGTGCCGCCGGTCACCGCGCTCCGATCGCCGCCGGACTCGCGAATCACGGGGGCCGACTCGCCGGTGATCGCCGACTCGTCGACCGTCGCGATCCCTTCGATCACGGTCCCGTCGCCGGGAATCACCTCGCCGGCCTCGACGACGACGACGTCGCCCCGGGCGAGCTCGGACGCCGCGCGCGTGCTGCCGTCGGCCATCGTCGCGACAGTCTCCCGGCGCATCGACCGGAGCGTGTCCGCCTGGGCGCGTCCGCGGCCCTCGGCGAAGGCCTCGGCCATGTTCGCGAAGACGACGGTCAGCCACAGCCAGAGGGCGATCGCGAACGTGAACCAGGCCGGCTCGGTCCCGCCACCCAGCGGCCTGCCGCCGAAGCACTGGATCAGCCAGGCTCCGGTCGTGATCACGGACCCGATCTCGACGACGAACATCACCGGGTTGCGGACCTGGACGCGGGGGTCGAGCTTGACGAAGCTGTCGGTCACGGCGCGGGTGACGATCTCGCGCTGGAGCAGGGATACGGCCTTGCGCTCGGTTGCCATCAGTGCGACTCCCGGTCGAGGGCGAGGTTCAGCTCGAGGACGTTGACGCCGGGCTCACCGAAGATCCCGAGCGTCCGACCGTCCGTGTTCCTGGCGATCAGTCCCGAGACGACGCTCAGCGGGACGTGGCGGACGGCGGCCACCCGGTGGGCCTGGATGCGGGCGTTCGCCAGCGAGATGTCCGGGTCGATGCCCGAGGCCGACGTGTCTGCTGCGTCGACCGGAACGTCAGACGCGTGGAGACCGGCCAGAAACGGCCCCTCAAGCTTGAGATAAGCCTGGATATTCGCCGTGATTTCCTTTTCTGTAGCACTGTCGTTCGGCCCGAGGTTCGAGAATGTCGTGGCCGCCGGGTTGTCGGCCGGCGTCGTCGCCGACGGCCGGGTCTGGAAGTAGCGTGGGTTCCCGCCGAAGCTCTGACCGATCCGCTTGGACCCGACGACCGTCCGGCCGGCCTTGATCAGCTCGCCGTTCGCCTGGCTGGGGAACGCGACCTGGGCGACCCCGGTGACGAGCAGTGGGTAGCCGAGGCCGAGCATGACGGTCAGGACTACGATTGCCAGGGCGGACGTGACGATGTCGCGGCGCATCAGTAGAGGTGTCCCGTGAGGGCCTGGACGACCGGGCCGAGCAGGAGGGCCGGGAAGAACGTGAGCGCGCCGACGAGGATGATCACGCCGAGCAGGAGGACGACGAACGTCGGGTTGTCGGTCCGCATCGTGCCCAGGCCGGCCGGGCTGACCCGCTTGCCGACGAGGGCGCCGGCGACCGCGAGGGCAAAAAGGATCGGCACATACCGGGCGATCAGCATCGTGAAGCCGCCGAGCAGGTCGGCGAACGTCACGCCGTGGGCGCCGAGGTTGCCGGCGTTCGGCTGGACGAAACCGGTGTAGCCGGCGAACGCCGAGCCATTGTTGTTGGCCTGGGAGAGGTACGCGTAGAAGGTCTCCGAGAAGCCCTGCGGACCGACCCCGTTGGCGGATATCGACTGGCGGCCGGCGTGCTCGGCGGTCGCCAGGCCGGTCGAGAAGAGTGCCGTCAGGGGGGTGAGGAGGAGCCCGAGCGAGACGAGCTTGATCTCCTTGGCCTCGATCTTCTTGCCGAGCAGCTCGGGCGTCCGGCCGACCATCAGGCCGCCGATGAAGACGGCGAGCAGGACGTAGAGGAGCATCGAGTAGAGGCCGGTGCCCACGCCGCCGAAGATCACCTCGCTGGCTGAGAGGTTGGCGAACGGGACGGCCCCGCCGAGGCCGGTGTACGACTCCAGGGAGCTGTTGACCGCCCCGCACGACGTCACCGTCGTGACGACATCGAAGAGGGCGGACCCGGCGATCCCGAAGCGCTGCTCCTTGCCCTCGAGGTTGCCGCCCGTCGACCCGGCCCTCGCCTGCGTCTGGAGGCCGGCCGCGTGCTGAGCCGGCGACCCGTGGGCCTCGGCCGCGTAGGCGACCGTGACACCGCCGACGAACAGGACGAGCATCGCCGCGAGGATCGCGAACCCCTGGCGGCGGCTGCCGACGATCTTCCCGTAGGTGATCACCAGACCGGCGGGGATCACCAGGACGAGCAGCATCTCGATGAAGTTGGTCAGGCCGTTCGGGTTCTCGAACGGGTCGGCCGAGTTGACGTTGAAGAAGCCGCCGCCGTTGGTCCCGAGCATCTTGATCGCCTCCTGCGAGGCGACCGGCCCCTCGGCGATCGTCTGGCGCAGGCCGGTCGGACCGGTCGCGACGACGTAGTGGGCGATGTTCTGGATCGCGCCCTGCGAGACGAGGACGATCGCGGCGACGAACGAGATCGGCAGCAGGACGTAGAGGATCGTCCGGATCAGGTCGGCCCAGAAGTTCCCGAGGCTGCTGCCGCTGCGCGAGGCGATCCCCCGGATCACGGCGACGGCGACGACGATCCCGACGGCGGCGGAGACGAAGTTCTGGACGGTGAGGCCGACCATCTGGCTGAAGTAGGTCAGCGTCGTCTCGCCGCCGTAGTACTGCCAGTTCGTGTTCGTCACGAACGACGACGCCGTGTTGAAGGTCAGGTTCCAGCTGCCGGAGTGGAACTGCGTGCCGGCGTAGTCGCTCCACGGCTGGATGCTCTGGGTCCGGAGGATCAGGTAGAGCAGGAGCCAGCCGGTCAGCGAGAAGACGAGCAGGCTGCGGGCGTACGCCTTCCAGTCCTGGCCGCGGTGCTCGTCGACCCGCAGCAACCGGTACAGGGCCCGCTCGATGCGGCCGAAGACCCGCGACAGGAAGACGGTCTCGCCGGTGTAGACGCGGGCCATGTAGTTGCCGAGCGGCACGGCCACGCCGAGCAGCACGGCGACGAACAGGACGATCTGGGCCCAGCCTCCGGCGGTCATCGCTAGAAGCGCTCGCCGCGCAGGAGCGCGTAGAGCAGGTAGAGGATCACGGCGATCGACACGACCAGGCCGAAGACATCGGCCGCGCTCATATCCGGTCGATTCCCTCGAGCAGGAGGAGCAGGACGCCGAAGATCACGAGGCCGAGGACGACGGCCACGGCGTCACCGGCGATCCCGGATATCGAGGCGATCAGAAGCACACCCGGACTATCGATCCGGCTGCGCACGCCCCGCATCAAGATCGGACCCCCGCCCGTCAAGATTCTGCACAGTTGTGAGAAACCGCACAAGGTTGGGTCAACCGGCGTCGGCGCACACCTCGCCCCGCCGGGACCCGCGCGCCTGGGCAGCGGCGCAGCGCGCCCGCCGGCCGGTGAGCTGGCCGACGAGCGCGAGCGTGTCGAGGCCGATCACGACGAGGCCGTACTCGGGCGGGTCGGTCGAGGCGGCATCCGACGAGTCGCGAGCCTGGCTGCGGTCGCTGTTCGCCGAGCTGGCGCAGGCCGCCGGGGTGACGGACACGGAGGGCTTTGCCCGGCAGCTGACGATGCTCTACGACGGGGCGACGGTGGCCGCGCGGATGGACCGATATCCGCAGGCGGCAGGGGATGCTCGGGTGATCGCCGCAGCCCTGCCCGACGTGGCCACGGTGGGGCGCTGATTTGGCGGGGGGATCGTCGAGTCCCCCCGTGCGGGCCGGCCCGGACGGACGCGGGAGGCCGGCGGTCGGCGGTCGGCGGTCGGAGGAGCGACGTGTGCGGGAGTTCCCCGCGGAAAGTAGTTGACTGACTCAGTCAGCTACTTTCGCGAAGGAGTACACGAGTGTCCTCTTCGTTCGCCGCCATTCTCACGATGCCGACGGTCCGCCGTCTCGCTCGTCGCGGTCGTCGCGATCGGCCCATTCGAGCAGACCGGCCAGCGAGAACTGCTCGTCGTCGATCCCGCGATGGAGGTCGCCGAGCCGGGCGAACCTGGCCGGCACGGTCGCGATCGTGAGCTCCTGCGGGGATACGTCGTCGATCTCGTCCCAGGCGATCGGCGTCGACACGGTTGCGCTGGTGACGCCGCGGACGGAGTAGGCCGAGGCGATCGTGTGGTCGCGGGCGTTCTGGTTGTAGTCGACGAAGACCTTGTCCGGTGGACGGTCCCTGCGCCACCAGGTCGTCGTCGCGTGGGCGGGAATCCGTCGCTGCACCTCGCGGGCGAAGGCCAGCGCCGCCCGCCGGACGTCGGTGAAGTCCCACCGTGGGTCGATTCGGACATAGATGTGCAGACCGGCGCCACCCGACGTCTTCGGCCAGCCCGCGGCGCCGAGCTCGTCGAGCACCTCGTGCACGACCCGGGCGACCGCCCGGACGCTGTCGAGATCACAGTCGGGCATCGGGTCGAGGTCGATCCGCCACTCGTCCGGCCGCTCGACGTCGGCGCGGCGGGAGTTCCACGGATGGAACTCGACGGTCGACATCTGGACGGCCCAGATCACGTCGGCGAGATCGCTGACGCACAGCTCGTCGGCGTGGCGGCCGGACGGAAAGTCAACGCGGACCGTCGGGACCCAATCCGGAGCGCCTGACGGGATCCGCTTCTGGTGGACCTTCCCGCCGGCGTCGACGCCCTTGGGAAAGCGGTGAAGCATGCACGGACGGTCACGCAGGGCGCGGACGATCCCGTCGCCGACGCTGAGGTAGTAGCGGGCGAGGTCGAGCTTGGTCTCGCCGCGCTCGGCGAAGTACACCCGGTCGGGGTTCGAGATTCGGACGGTCCTCCCGCAGACCACGAGCTCGACCGCGTCGCTCCCGCCGGATCGGCGGCTAGACATGGATCCGGGTGAGCACGACCTCACCGACGAGCCCGAGCGGAAGCGTGACGGCGAGCCAGCGGTACTCGCGCAGACCGTGTAGCAGCGACCCGCCGACGAGCGTGCCGATCCCGATCCAGATCAGCGCCGTCGTGTAGTAGTGCAGCTCGTGGATATAGAGCCAGAGCCCCTCGGCGAGGAACACGCTGGCCAGGACCGCGGCCCCGAGCCCGCGGACGTCGGGCCGGCCAGCGCGCCAGAGGCGGCCGCCAACGCCGAAGACCGGGCCGCCGACGACGGCGCAGGCCGCCCAGAACACGATCAACGACCATAAGGCAGGGAAGCCGCGCAGGTGGGCGGTCAACTCGTAACCGGCAAGCTGCCACCCGCAGACGGCGAGTCCAGCCGCCCCGGCGCCGCGGACGCTCGCCATGCACGCGCCGACCGCGAACGGGACGACCAGCCACGCGCTCGCGGAGTTGACGAAGGCGTTGAGGGCGCCGCCGAGGTAGGTCTGCCCGAACGACGTCAGGCACCCGACGGCAAGTCCGACCGCCGCGACCAGGCCGACGCGGAGACGGACATCCGACGGATGCGGCGGTGCTTGACGGGGAGGCGCAGGCATCTGGCTCGGGCGATTGCCGCCGGCGCATCGTACTTCGACGGGCCGGGTCCTCACCGCCGTCGATCCGCGGCGTCGATCCGCCGGCGGTCGCGCTTCGTCGGCCGGCCGGCGCGGTCGGCCCCCGCCGGCCGGGCCAAGCGATCCTCGGCCGCCCGGAACTCGCGGGCGGCGAGACTCTCGGGGGTCTCCTCGTAGAGCAGCGCGGCCTCGCGCGCCGGGCCCCGGCGTTCGGTCGTCGCGCGGACGATGATCACCCGCCGGACCTGGCCGAGCGTGATCTCGAGACGATCGCCGGGCACGATCTCCCGGCTCGGCTTCACCGACCCGCCGTTGACATGGACCCGGCCGCCCTTGACTGCCGCGGCGGCGAGTGACCGGCTCTTTACGAAGCGGGCAGCCCAGACCCAGCGGTCCACGCGGACACGCCCGGCTCCCGGGCTCGATGGCACCGGCGGGTCCATCACTGGACGAAGCGGTAGCCGATCCCCGGGTCGGTCGCGATGTAGCGCGATCCGCCCGCCGGGTCGAGCTTGCGGCGGAGGTTGGCGATGTGCGTGCGGAGGGTCTGGGTGTCCTCGGAGTAGGCCGGACCCCAGACGTCGACGAGCAGCGTCCTGTGAGTCAGAAGGCGGCCGCGGTTGCGGACGAACGCGCGAAGCAGGTCATACTCGATCGGCGTCAGATGGAGTGGCTCCCCGTCGCGGAGGACCGCGCGGGCCGCGAGGTCGATGCTCAGCCCGTCGACGGTGATCACCGGTTCCGTCCGGCCGGGGTCGGCCCTACGGAGGGCGGCCCGGAGACGTGCGACGAGCTCACGCGAGCTGAACGGCTTGACCATGTAGTCGTCGGCGCCGGCCTCGAGCGCGCTGACCTTCTGATCCTCGTGACCGACGGCCGAGAGCATCAGGATCGGCATCGCGCTCCACTCGCGCAGCGCCCGGCACGCTTGGATGCCGTCGCCGTCGGGCAGCAGCAGGTCGAGGATCGCGGCGTCGGGCGGACGGACGGCGGCTACGTCGAGCGCCTCGCGAACGCTCGAGGTCACGACCGGGTCGAAGCCGGCCTCGCGCAGGACGACCCTCAGGGCCCGGAGGATCTGCGGCTCGTCATCGCAGACGAGGATCCGCTCATGCCCGGTCACCGGGCCTCCACCTGGCCGGGCGGGCGACGCGACTGGTCGGGCTGGTCGTCGAGCGGCAGCTCGATCGCGAACGTCGAGCCCTGGCCCGGCAGCGATTCGGCCCAGACCCGACCGCCGTTGGCGGCGACGAACCCGCGAGCGATCGCCAGGCCGAGGCCCGATCCGTTGTGGCTGGCCCGGCCGTCCCGGCCCTGGTAGAAGGCCTCGAAGATCCGCTCGAGCTCCTCCCTCGGGAGCCCCGGGCCGCGGTCGACGATCCGGATTGCCAGGCGACGGCCGACCGCGCGCGCCCGCACGGAGACCGGGTGCCCGCCGTTGTAGCGGGCGGCGTTCTCCAGCAGGCTGGCGAGTGCCCGCTCGATCTGGACGGCGTCCGCCCGGATCAGAGGCAGGCCCCGGTCGACCGAGAGGACGAAGCCGTCGCGACCGCCGCGGAGGTTGTCCAGCGCGACGTCGATCAGCTCCTCGATCGAGCACCAGTCCCGCCGTGGGACGGCGGCGCCCGCGTGGAGTCGGGAGAGGTCGAGCAGCTTGTCCACGAGGTCGCTCATCCGCTCGGCCTCGGCGCTCACGGCCGCGGCCAGCTCGGCCCGCTCGGCGTCGCCGATTCCCGGGGCGCAGAGCATCTCGCCGGCGGTGACGATCGCCGTCAGGGGAGTCCGGAGATCGTGGGAGACCGACCGCAGCAGGGCGGTCTTGATCTCGTCGCTCCGCCGCAGGGCGTGGGTCTCGACAACCTCCTCCTGGAGGGCTTCCCGCTCGAGTGCGGCTGACAGGAGCGCCTCGAGAGCCGGGACGATCCGGTCGCGGAGGCGGACGCCGACGCGGTCGGCGTCGGATGGCACGAGCAGGGTTGCGAGCCGCCCGTGGCCGGCCTCGAGCGGGAGCGCGAGGAGGCGGTCGTCGCCGGCGACCCGGCGGAGCTCGATGCTCGCCGAGCTGAGCTCGAGCGTCTCGGCCAGCCGCCGCGCGACCACGCCGAGTGCCGCCTCGACCGTGGTCTCGCCGAGCAGGACCCGGGCCATCTCAGCCGCCAGATCCGCCTCCCGCCTGCGGAGCTCGGCCTCCCGGGTTCGCGCGCGTGCGATGTCGGCGAGCGAGCTCGCGACGACGGCGGCGACCAGGAACACGGCGAGTCCGACCCAGTCACGCTGGTTTGCGATCGTGAAACGCCCGACCGGCGGGATGTAGAGGAAATTGAAGGCAGCGGCGCTGAGGACGCTCGTCAGGAGACCCAGCCAGAGGCCGAAGCCGGTCGCGACGAGGAGCACCGGGAGGAGGTAGAGGACGGAGTCCGAGGCGATCGGCGACGCGTGCCGGAGTGGATCGATCACGGCGGTGATCAGGCCGACGGCGACGATCGCAACGAGCACGCCGACCCACCGGGCGGGCGGGTCGCTGCCCAGCAGCTTCGGCCGTAGCCAGGACATCTCGCTCCCAGCGTACCGCCGAGCCCGCCCGACGGCGACTCGTCGGCCAGGGGGGCCGCCCGCGCCCGATTGCAGGCCGGCACCCAATCGTTCACCTGGGCGTAACCCGCCGGCCGCACACTGTATGTGTCTGCAACGGCCCGGTTGGCCGTAGCAACTGATCTCCTCAGGAAGGAGTCCTGATGAACCGACTGACCCGTCCCGTCCGCAGGCCACCGAGCCACGCCTGCCGCGATTGCAACTCAGCCAGGCCGCGCCCGCTCGGCCGCCTGGAGACCGCGGACCTCGAGCGCGAGCTCGAGACCGCCGACATCTCGGCCCGTCGGATCGTTCTCGCCGAGCTCCACGAGCGGAGCCTCGGCGCGAGGTGCGACGACAACTGACGAGACGCCGTCCTCGCCGCTGCCGCCGGCGCTCACCCGGCGTCGGGGCGACGGCAACCGCGGACGGGTTCGGACGGTCGGACGCCGGACAGCACGGTGCTCCTCAGGAAAAGTCGTTGATCGAGTCGGGTCCGCGCTCGCGCGGCGTGGTCGACGTCTGCGCGAGCCGGTGCAGATCGACCCGGTCGCGGGAGGGTGCGGATCTGGTCGGCCGGGGCGGGGCTGGGCGAGCATGCCGTCGATCGAGGATCATTCGGGCCGGGCCCGGGTGCTCAGAGGCGGGCGAGCTCTCCGCGGGGGACCGGGTCGTGGAGAGAAGTGGACTCTCCAACGAAAGTAGTTGACTGACTCAGTCAGCTACTTTCGCGACGAAGG
>DATCEH010000090.1:0-53530 GCA_036510225.1 Solirubrobacteraceae bacterium
CCCCGCGAGATCAAGCAGCACCTCGACCACCCGATCACGCCCCGCGTCATAAATCGCCTCAGCCTCCGCCCGCTCCACATCTGCAACATTCCCTGCAACTCAAGGAATTCCTGCCTCCAGCCCGGACAACTGAACGGCTACCTCGCGGCGGCGATCGACGCCGTCGACGCGAAACGGATCGTGATCGACACGATCGAGATCCTGTTCGGCGCGTTCTCCAATGCGGCAATGCTGCGCTCCGAGCTGCGCCGGTTGTTCGGCTGGCTCAAGGACCGTGGGGTCACAGCTGTGATCACCGGTGAGCGGGGCGACGGCACGCTGACGCGCTACGGCATCGAGGAGTACGTCTCGGACTGTGTGATCGTGCTCGACCACCGAGTGACCGAGCAGTCCTCGACCCGGAGACTGCGAATCCTCAAGTACCGGGGCTCGTTCCACGGGACCAACGAGTATCCGTTCCTGATCGGCCGGGCGGGAATGTCTGTCTTGCCGATCACCTCGCCCGGGCTGCTCAACGTCGCCCCGACGCAGCGGATCTCGACCGGTGTGGCGCGCCTCGACGCGATGCTCGGCGGCGGCTTCTACGGAGGAAGCACGGTCCTCGTGAACGGAACCGCAGGGACCGGCAAGTCGACCCTGGCCGCCCAGTTCTGCAACGCAACCTGCGCGCGCGGCGAACGGGTCCTGTACTTCGCATTCGAGGAATCCGAGGCGGAGCTGATCCGCAACATGTCCTCGGTCGGCATCGACCTGAAGCGGTGGGTCGACTGCGGCCTTCTGCGGTTCCGATGCTTCCGCCCGAGCCTGCTCGGCCTCGAGGCTCACCTCTTCTCGATGCAGGAGATCGTCGATGCCTTCAAGCCCGCCGTGGTCGTGACGGATCCGGTCTCGGATCTGCTGCGGATCGGATCAGGGGCGGACGTCTCCGCGATGCTCACACGCAAGGTCGACTTCCTGAAGGCGAGGGGCATCACCGCCCTGTTCACGAGCCTCCACTCCGACGTGAACGACCGGTCCGCCGACCAGCAGATCACCTCCCTCTTCGACACGTGGCTGCTCCTCAAGACGATCGAGGGCAACGGGGAGCACAACCGCGTGCTGTATGTGCTCAAGTCGCGCGGGACGGCGCACTCCAACCAGATTCGCGAGTTCCTCCTCACCGGGCAGGGAATCGAGCTGGCCGATGTCTATGTGGGACCACAGGGAGTGCTCACCGGCTCAGCACGCCAGGCTCAGGAGGCTCAGGAGCGCTCGGAGGGCACGATCCGCCGGGAGGACCTCGAGCAGCGTCAGGCGAGCCTCGAACGGCGGCGCGAGTCGGTCGAGGCGCAGACGGCGGTGTTGTGGCGTGAGTTCCAGGACGAAGCCGACATCGTCGGGCGCCTGCTGAGCCACGGCTCGAGCGGTGCGGAGGATCGTGCCGGGCAGCGGGCCGAGCAGGGCCGGCTGCGACGAGCCGACGAGCCGGAATCACCGATCCTCGCGAGCGGCACGCCAGTCGAGGCGCCGTGAACGCCGTCGACGATCCGGGCCCAACGACCGCCGACGGAGACGAGGTCTGGTACCTGCGCCTGTACGTCGCAGGACAGTCGCCCAAGTCCCTGCACGCGCTCGCCAACCTCAAGTCCCTATGCGAGGAGCATCTGGCCGGTCGCTACGAGATCGAGGTGATCGACCTCGTCGAGCAGCCGTTGCTCGCCCGCACCGATGACATCCTCGCGATCCCGACGCTCGTGCGACGCCTTCCCGAGCCATTGCGGCGGATCATCGGTGACCTCTCGGACACTCAACGGGTCCTCGTCGGTCTGAGGCTCGAGCCGCGGCCGCCACGATGACCGTGTCGCACGATGCGCTCGGATCCCTGTCACGTACCGAGCGGGCTCTCCCCGAGTTCGCCCTTTCCCCAGCCGAAGACTTCGCGACGGCCAGCCGATAGGGCGAATGCCATCGCTTGCTGCCATGTGGCGAAGAGACGCGCGGCTGGTCCCCACGCCCGTCGTGGCCGGCGCGCACGATCCGGCCCGCCCGGGCATCGTCCGCGTCTCCACCGGAGCGCGTGAGGCCCCGACCCGGCTCGCGGATGCCCTCGTCCGGATGGCCGAGGCCGAGGACGCGCTTCGAGCGATCGCCGCCGGGGAGGTCGACGGCTTCGTCGTCTCCGATCGCGAATCCGGTCAGCGGGTGTTCACGCTCTCGACCGCCGACCGGCCCTACCGGATGTTCGTCGAGAACATGCGAGAGGGCGCTGCGACCCTGTCGTCGACAGGCATCATCCTCTACGCCAATCGACGGCTGGCCGAGCTGCTCTCGTGCCCGCGGGAGGCAGTGGTTGGCTCGCCCCTGTCGACGTTTCTACCCGCCGGCACCTGGACCGGGTTGGCGAGAGCGATCCGGGGTCCCGGCGGCACGACGCTCGAGTTCGATCTCCTCAACGGCGACGGCGTGCTGGTGCCTGTGCTCGTCGGAAGCTCGCCGCTCGTCGTGGAGGGCGACCGCTTCACCTGCGTGACATTCGCCGATCTCACTGCCCAGAAGGCTCAGGGTCGCGAGATCGCTCGACTCAGCCACGCTCAAGCCGAGCGGCTGACCGACCTCCAGGACGCTCAGGTCGCCCTCACCGCCCAGGCGACGCACGACGCGCTGACCGGCTTGCCGAACCGGGCCCTGCTGGTGGACCGCATCGACCAGGCCCTCGCACTCGCAACGCGATCCGATCGATGCATCGCCGTCCTGTTCGTCGATCTGGATCACTTCAAACTGGTCAACGACACCCATGGGCATGCCGCCGGCGACCGGCTGCTGCGACACGTCGCGCAGCGGCTGGTCGGCAGCCTGCGACCGATGGACACGGTCGCCCGGATCGGCGGCGACGAGTTCGTCGTCCTGGCGCCCGAAGTCGGCAGCGAGCTGGACGCGGTGGACCTCAGCGCCCGTCTGATCTGCGACATGGACGACAAGATCGAGGCAAGCAGCGCGGACGCCCGCGTCCTGCTGAGCATCGGCATCTCGTACTCGATCGCCGGCAGAGGGACGGCCGAGACGCTGCTCAAGGAGGCCGACACGGCGATGTACCAGGCCAAGTCGCTGGGTGGAGGACGCGCTCAGGTCTTCGACGCCGCCCTCGGCCGCCGGGTCCGGGAGCGGGCGGCTGCGCAGGGGGTCCTCCAGACGGCCCTGGACGACCATCGGGTCATCATGTACTACCAGCCGATCGTGGACCTGGCCACCGGACGGGTCGAGGACTTCGAGGCACTCGCCCGGATCACCCGGCACGACGGCTCGCTCGCACTCCCGGCGACGTTCATACCGGTCGCAGAGGAGAGCGGACTCGTCGTGCCGCTCGGCGCCCAGGCGCTTGGAATCGCCTGTCGAGCGGCGCGGGACTGGCCGCCGGCGCCGACCACCGACCGGCGCTACGCAGTCGCGGTCAACATCTCCTCGCGGCAGTTCGCGGCCGGCGACCTGACGGCGTTCGTACGCCACACGCTCGAGCACGCCGACCTCGAGCCGAGCTGCCTGCACCTCGAGATCACCGAGACTGGGATCATCGATCTCGATCCGGACTTCCTCGCGCAGCTGCGGTCGATCGCGACGCTCGGCGTGCAGGTCGGCCTCGACGACTTCGGCACGGGCTACGCATCGCTCACCCACCTCCGCCGTCTGCCGCTGACGTTCGTCAAGATCGACCAGTCCTTCGTGAAGGGCCTGATCGCCGACCGGGAGGACCAGCGGATCGTCGCCGCCGTGGTCGACCTGGCCGCCAACCTTGGTCTGCGATCGATCGCCGAGGGCGTCGAGACCACCGAACAGCTCGAAGGTCTGCGACGGCTCGGCTGTGACCAGGCCCAGGGCTATCTGTTCGCCCGCCCGTTGCCGCCGGCCGACATTCCAGGCGCGATCGCGCACCTCGCCTGGTAGGACCGTATCCAGGCCGGCTGGCCGGGACTCAGCCTGCGACGCGCTCGAGCACGTCCGCGGGGACGTCGAAGTTCGCGTGGACCTCGTTGACGTCGTCGTTCTCGTCGAGCGACTCGATCAGGCGCATCAGCTTCTCGGCGGTCTCCTCGTCGATCGTCGTGCGGGTCGTCGGCTGTTGGGTGACCTCGGCTCCCTCGAGCTCGATTCCGGCCTCCTCGAGGGCCGCCCTGACGGCCGGAAGATCCTTCGGGTCGGTGACGATCTCAACGATGCCGTCGTCGGTCGTGAGATCCTCGGCCCCGGCCTCGATCGCGACGAGGAGGTCGTCCTCGGTGTAGCGGGCCGCGTCGACGAGGATGACGCCCCGCTTGTTGAAGAGGTACGCGACGCTTCCCGGCTGTCCCAGCGTACCGCCCCGCTTGGAGAGGAGGTGGCGCATGTCGGCGGCGGTCCGGTTGCGGTTATCGGTCAGCGTCTCGATCAGGAGCGCCACTCCCCCGGGGCCGTAACCCTCGTAGACGACCTCCTCGAAGGCCGCGGCGTCGGCCCCGGCACCGGTCCCCTTGAGGATCGCCCGCTCAATGTTGTCCTTCGGCATCGACGCGTCCTTCGCCTTCTGGACGGCGTTGCCAAGCGGCGCGTTCATCTCCGGATCACCGCCGCCATCGCGAGCGGCGACCGTGATCGCGCGGGCCAACTTCGTGAAGTGCTGACCTCTGCGCTGGTCGACGATCGCCTTCTTGTGCTTGATCGACGCCCATTTCGAGTGACCGGACATAGCCTGATTCTACGGGGTCGCTCAGGCGGCGTCGGCCGGCGGGGTCGGCGCGTGCGTGCGGTACCACTCGACCGTCCGCCTCAGGCCCTCGGCCAGCTCGACCCGCGGGCGCCAGCCGGTCAGGTCGCTCAGCCGGGAGTGGTCGACCGACTCGAAGGCAAGCTCACCGGCCGGCGTGCCGGTTCCGCGGATGTCCGGCTCGAACCCGGCGCCGGCTGCCTCGAAGACCAGGCGCACGACCTCGAGCACCGGTTGCGGTCCCCCGCCGCCGGCGTTGAAGGCCGCTCCGCCGGCCCGCTCCGGCCGCTCGAGGGCGTCGGCGATCGCGAGATACGCGGCGACGGCATCCTCGACGTAGAGGAAGTCCCGCTGGGCCGTGCCGTCCGAGCGAATCACGGGCCGGCGGCCGGCGAGGGCGGCCCAGACGGCTTCGGGCACCAGGCGGGAAGGGTTCATGTCACCGCCCCCGTAGATGTTCGCAAACCGCGTGACCGCCACCGGCATGCCGTAGCTGCTCCAGTAGCTCCGGGCGATCACGTCGGCGGCCGCCTTGCTCGCGTCATACGGATAGGCCGCATCCAGCGCGCGCTGCTCGGTGCACCGACCGCCCAAGGACGGCCCGTAGACCTTCTCCGAGGAAGCGGCCACCACGCGGGGGGACCCCGCTGCGCGGCAGGCCTCCAGCAGAGTCCAGGTGCCCTTCACATTCGTCTCGAAGGTGGCCGCCGGCGCCTGCCGGGCGTTGCCGACGATCGTCTGGCCCGCGAGGTGAAAGACGAGCTCGATCTCGCCGTCACGGAGGGCTCGCTCGATCAGCCGGCCGTCGAGCAGATCGCCGTGGACGAAGTCGACCGCCGCCGCGGAGCCCTCGAGCGTCAACGCCGAGCCCGGCCGCGGGCCGCGAGCCAGGACGCTCACGTGGTCTCCCCGATCCAGGAGGGCTTTCACCAGCCATGAGCCGATCAGTCCGTGCCCGCCGGTTACGAGAACCCTCGTCACGGGCTCCAGACGCGCCACGGGGGGGCTCCGGTCCGCCAGAGATCGTTGAGGAGCACGGCGTCCTTGTAGGTGTCCATGCAGTCCCAGAACCCATCGTGGCGGTAGGCCAGGAGCTCTCCGGCGCCGGCCAGCCGTTCGAGCGGCTGGCGCTCGAGCACCGAGTCGGGCTCGAGGTACTCGAAGAAGGCCGGTTCGCAGACGAAGAAGCCGCCGTTGATCCAGTGGTCCGAGCGTGGCTTCTCGCGAAATCCCGAGACCCGGCCGTCGGCGTCGATTTCGGTCACGCCGAACTGGAGCTCCGGGCGTACGACGGTCATCGTCGCGACGGCGCCCCCTTCGTGGTGGCGTTCGACCAGTGCGCTCAGGCTGACGTCGGCCACGCCGTCGGCGTAGGTCGCGCAGAACCGCCGGTCGCCGACCTCGTCGCGGAGCGCAAGGATCCGCCCGCCGGTCGGTGTGTCCAGACCGGTGTCGACGCATTTGACACGGACGTCCGGCGGCCAGTCGTGCTCGGCCGCGAACTGCTCCATCATCTCGCTCCTGTAGCCGGTCGCCAGAACGAACTCGCGGAATCCCTGGGCCGCGTAGATCTGGATCACGTGCCAGACGATCGGCAGACCGCCGATCTCGACGAGCGGCTTGGGGATCGACGCGGTCTGCTCCTGGAGGCGGGTTCCCCGGCCCCCGCAGAGGATCAGGACCGGTGTGGCTGACGCGGACTGCATGGCGCCGGGCATTATCGAGCCTGGCGCTCCTGAGACGAGGGCCGGAGTGATGTCGGTGCGCGGGAAGTCGGAGCCCTTGCACAGCAGGGGCCGCCCGGCTGACTTGGTCAGCGCATAGGCGAAGCAGTCACCGAGATTCAGGCCGGCCGGGTGCCGGCCCTTTCCGGCCCGGGCAAACGCCGCCCGGGCGAGCTGCGCCCGCGCGAGATCGACGGCAACGCAGCGGACGCCAGCCGCGGCGAGGAGCTCGTCGAGGGCCCCCGGACGCCGGCTTCGCCCGCCCGTGTACCGAGCGCGATCGAGGACTCGACCAGGATCACAGACGAGATCAGCGGGTCATCGTCGGCGACGACGAGCCGGATGAATGCGTCGCATTCGGGCTCACTGAGGAGCACGGCGATCAGCGCGACGTGTCAAGAACCACGGGACCCGGATCCCGAGCGCGTCAGGGCGGCAGCCCGTCAGGCCCGTACCCGAGAATCTCCTCGGGCGTGCGCCCGTCGCGAACCGGCAGCCCGGCGCTACGGGCCGCGATCCGCGCCAGGGCGACCCGACGGCGCTCGCGCGGAACCGCTCCCTGACGACGCTCAAGGCGTTCACCCGGGCTTTTGGGGCGATCATCCGCGGACGGGCCACGCCGCGGCGCGCGGTACAGCTGGCTTCGCGGTGATCAGCCGCACCGGCGCTACGGTGTGGCTCATGACGAGCGCTGCTCCCGAGCGGACCGCCCCGCCGCGCCTCCCGGCCCGACCCGCGCGGCTCGCCGCCCTGCTCGGCCGCTTCGGGCCGCTCGCGGTCGCCGCCGGCCTCAGCGTCGGTATCACCCCGGCACCGGCGTCGGCCGGTGTCGCCTGGTCGGCGCCGGTCGTCGTCGCCCACGGGGCCGAGCTCGACTCGGGGGCCGCCAACCGGTCCGGCGCGCTCGCGCTGACCTTCCGCGTTCCGGGCGGTCCACCGGACTTCTCCGGGGCGCCGAGCGGGTCGGCCGGGCTCGACATGCTGGTCGCAGCCCCCAACGGCGGTGTCTCCACCGTCGCCCAACTGACGAGCTCGACCACGGCGCTCGGCACGGCCACGGCGCTGGCGGGCGACGGCGACGCCGCTGTCACCTGGACTGACACCGCCGCGCCCGGTGCGGTGTGGGCGGCCATCCGCTCCGCGTCGGGCTCGACCGGCCCGCCTCAGGAACTGACGACGACGGCCTACCGGTTCGCGGGTCCGGTCGTCGCGGCCGACGACCGTGGCGACGCCGCGGTCGCCTGGGTCGATGACCCGACCCGCGCGGTCCTCGTCTCCTTCCGCGCCCCCGGCGGCTCCTTCACCGCCCCGGTGCTCGCCTCGCCCGGCGAGGGGAGCTACGGCAAGCCGGCGCTGACGATGGCCGCGGACGGGACGACGACGGTCGCCTGGGAGGCGACCGGGCCGCCTGGGCTCGTGACGACGGGCGGCCCGCCACCGACCCCTCCCGGCCTCGTGATGGCCGCAACCGGCCCACCCGGCGGCGCCTTCTCAGGGCCGCGCGTGGCGATCCCGAGCCCGGCCGGCGCGACCGTCGGAGCGACCGTCGGGTCGATCACCGTGGCCGATCTGGCGGCCCGCAGCGACGCCTCGGGCCGCGTCGTGCTCAGCGCCCTGGTCGGCCAGCTCAGCCTGCCCGGCTCGGGGCCGGCGTCGGCGCTGATCGACACGACGGCCGTCGGGGCCGGCCCGTTCGGCGCCACGCAGGCGATCCCCGGCCTGCCGCCGTCGCCCGGCAGCACGGCGCCCAGCCTGGCGCTCGGTGGCGGTGGGACGCTGCTCGAGGCGCACGGCGTGAGCGCGTCGTCGGCCACCGCCCTCCAGACGACGCTCGGCGCGGCCGGCGGCGGCCTGCGCACGGCGCTCCCCTACCAATACGCGGCGATCGGCGGTCTGTCGGCGTCGAGCATCGCCGCCGGCTTCGACGCCGGCGACGACGCGGTCGTCGCCTTCACGGTCGACCACCCGATCTCTACGAGCGCCTTCTCCAATGGCAACTTCGCCGAGGGCAGCATCCTCTCGGTCGTCGACCGGCCGGGCGCGCCGACCTGGTGCTCGGCGCAGCTGATCTCCGGGCTGATCTCGCCCTACTACCCGATCTTCGCCGGATTCGGCGACCAGGGCGGCGGCATCGTCGGCTACCAGCAGACGCCAAAGGATGAGATCGCCGTCGCGTACCTCCGCCCGATCGCCGGCGACTGCCCGCCGCCGGCGCCGACGACCGCCGCCCCGCCCACGCCGCTCTCGGTGGCCGCCGCCGCGCCCGCCGATCCAAAGCTGCGCTCGGCGACGATCCAGGCGACCTGCCTGATGACCGGGCGCTGTCGCGGCCGGCTGACCCTGCTCGACTCCCGGTCGCGGACCCTGGCGACCGGCAGCTTCTCGGTCGCCGCCGCCCACACGAAGGGCGTCCACCTTCAGATCACCTCGCGCGGCCGGACCGAGTTGCACTCCCGTCGTCGCGTGCCCGTCCGCGCCGTGCTCGCCGTCGGCCGGCGCGCGAGCACCGTGCCGGCGCCGATCTATCTCGAGCGGTGAGCCGCCCAGGCAGCGCAGGCTGACATCCGGCCCGCCGCGAACTGCCCGGGGCGAGGATCGCGTGGGCGATGGCCGGCCGTCGAGCGCGAGCACCTCGAATCGGCGCGCCGGGATCGTGATGAGGGCTGTGAGAAGGATGCGGGCAACGCGCTTCTACGCGGCCGAGGCTGGCAGTCTCGACGGTGTCCTGAATCACGTGGAACTGCTCGTTGGGGCGGCAGAGGTCGAGCCGTGACATCGCCCGGAATGTCGGAGCAAAGCTCTAAGTTGCACCTGGTGACACGGACTCGCGGCCGCAACGGGGCTGGGCCCGCGCGACGGTCACGGTCTGGCTTCAGCCGCCGCCCGATTGCGCCCGTAGCGCTTGAATTTGAGAGGGAGTGAGCGCGGAAACAGAGACGACGGCACCGGTGGCCGGATCTTCCGTTACGCCTTCGGCGTGCGCGACATCAGCAAGGACTCACTTAGCGGCGCTACCAGCGGTCATGCCCAAAGCCTTCCCTAGACGTCGACAATGCTACGCTGAGTAGCATCATAACAGCGCTCGACATAGACCGTGCAGACCCCACGCTCCTGCATGACCAAGTCGCCGGACAGATCCGGCGGGCGATTGCCGACGGCGAAGCCAAACCCGGCGAACGCCTTCCGCCCGCGCGTGACCTCGCCGCTGTGATCGGAGTCAACGCCAACACCGTGCTGCGCGCCCTTCGACTCCTACGCGACGAGGGACTGCTCGAGTTTCGTCGCGGTTACGGCATCCGCGTCGCAGGCACCCCGGAGCGCGGTGCTGTTCTCGCCCGAATCCACGAACTCGTCCGCTTCGCCCGCCAAAACGGCTATACGGCGGACGAACTCGCGACGATCATCCAGAACCTGCACGACGCGTGATCGCCCGCCTTCGCAGACACAGTGTGGCCGACGGCTACAGGGACGGCCGAACCGGAGCACCCGATCAGCCGGACCGTTGCCGTTGCCGTTGCGTCTGCGACGCAACGGTCCACGCGGTCGGCAACTGGCCGAGTCGGGCCAGCGGTCGCTGAGGCCGGCGGTGCTCATCTGCGGATTGCCTTACGGCGTCACCGTCGGCGTCCCACCGCGTGATCGTCTTCAACACCCACAGTCGCACAGGCCGCGACACGGAGCGCTGTCCGCGAAACCGCTCGGACGGTTGGTCCGCGGTCCATCGTGCATGGTCTGGCTTCGCGCGGAGCCGGCTGGGCAAGGGTCATGCCCAGTATGGGCAAGTGGTTGGTCTCGGCTGGCCAGGTCGGGCCCTCAGCGAATGAAGTGCTCGGGTTCCTGGCCAATGTGGCCGACTTGGAGTGCCGTAGTGTTGAGCCGCCCAGAGTTGCAGGCACTCGTGGGCGCATAGATCGTTACGTGGGTCGTTTCGTTCGGGGGAGTGACCTCGAGGTCGTGGCCCGCAGTGCTGCAGCTCGCTGGCTCGTTGTTGACGGGACCGTTGAGCCACTCGACTCCGGCGAACGCGCTATGGCCGGGCGCCAAGATGATGTTGTGCGAAGGCGCGGAGGGAAAGAGATAGCCACTGCCACGCTGGACGACGGTGCGCACAGGCCGACGGTGCAGGTCCAGGCGCAGGAGCCCGACGTAGCCGCCGATCAAGCATGGATGCACGGAGTGGTTGGTCAGCCTGAGGACCAATCCCGCGTGATCGAGACCGCCGTCAGCATCGGCCCGGAGCACGGAGAGCTGAGTGGTCCGGCACTGCGGAGCACTCGATGAGCTGGCTACCCCCGGGCCAACCCAGAGTGCCAGCCCGGACAGACACGCGAGCGCAACGACCGAGCCCCTCATTGCGGCGAGATTACTACCCTCGTCCCGGGGGGTTGGCCGCGCCGTGACTCCGCCCCGCGGAGGCGGCCAGGGATCGCTGAACACCCAAGCCGGCGGGCAGCCGCGCCTCCTCATGAGTTCATTGCAGCCAGGTCCGTCCGCTGATCCCCGCAGGTTGCGCGGCGTCCGTCGGCTGGCCGAACCTCAACCAGCCGGGGCGCCGCGATCGCCGGCCGGCGCGAACGGCACGATCTCGCCTGTCCGGCAGACGATCCGGCTACGGAGCGGTGGCGAGGAGCCTGGCGCTCATGGAAGGCGACCATCAGCGTGACGAGCGGGCGCTCGAGACGTAGAGTTGGTAGGTGAGGCGTTCGATCAAGCACTTTGGGCGTGGTGCCCCTGGCGTGGAGGTGGTCGTGCGCGCTGGCGGCGGTGGCACGAAGGCGCCGCTCGGCAGGGCGCGGACGCGCCGTCGAGCTTCGATCGTGGTGCTCGCGGTCGTCCTGCCATGCTTGGCGGGGTGTGGCCGCGCGATGCCCGTCGCGTCGCTGCAGATCACCTACACCGACCCGATGGGCTTCGGGCCCCTGACCTATGGGCTTCGGTGCTCGCCGCCGAGCGGCAACGCCCCCGATCCGAAGGCGATCTGCGCGGCGATCGCCTCGCAGCCAGCGCTCGTGCTTTCGGGCCCCGGGCAGGATCACTCCTGTCCACCGACGCCGAGCGTCGGCGTTCACGGCACCTACGGCGGCAAGCCGCTCAGCGTCGCGTTCTCCGCGTGTCTCGGCGGACAGGGGGATCTGATCAGTCGCTGGCTGGCTTTGCTGCCCGGTTCGGCGACCCTGGACGCGGTGCGGCTCGACCGCGGACTCGGACCCCTGACGCTGGGCCAGAGCCGGGCGACCGTGCAGGCTCTGCTCGGGCCGGCGAAACGTGTCTCAGCGGGCATCGACGTCTACGAGTCGGGCGTCGCCGAGGGGTTCATGAAGGCGACCCCGGTCCTGCTCGGCGTGGGCTATGACCAGGCGGGTCGACTCCAAACGCTGGCCAGCAACGTGATCGCGCTGTCGCTCGATGGACACGAGATCGCGTCGACGGCGCCGCGCGGCAACGGCCTGGCTGGCCTGCTGAAGTCCTGGATGCACGTCCGCTGTGGCCGGCACGCCGCTCTCGCGGACCACCCCGTCGGCGACGGCGTTCCTACGACGATCATCGAATCGTCGCCCGACCACCCGACGGTGGTGATCTCGACGGTCGCGCGCAACGCCTGTGCCGCCGGGACGGGCGCCTAAACGACTCGCCTCAGCAGCCAGAGTCGGGCTGGTCTGGAGTTCAACCGGTTGCGTCAGTCACGGATCCCAGCTGACGACGGCGGCCGTCATCGAGGGCGACTGGGGCTAGATCGACCCCGGCGTGCCGGGGCCGCCGGGCGACTGGCGGCGAGGCCGGGGAGGGTCCGGCAGGTGTTCGTCGGAGAAGATGATCACGGCTCGCTTGGCTGCGTCGAGGATCAGTCGCGCGTCGATTTCATGTCGAGTGACCGCGATTCCGGCGGCTGGCCATTCGCAGACGAGCGCGAGCGAACCGGCTGGCGGGAGCGGCCACACCCACAATGCCTGTCGCCAGCTGGCACCGCCTCCGCCGCCTCCTCCGGCATGCATCACGGGTCCCTCAGGGTCGTCCCGCGGTCCGCGGAACCGCGCGCCGGTGTTCGTGGCCTTGGCCCCGTCGGCGAACTGCACGCCGAAGCGGAGCATCTCCGAGGGAATGGCTGCGCCCGGTCGGCATGGGCCGCGGTGGTGATGTGGGCCGAACAGCATCGGATCGCAATCGCGGGCGTCGTCCCCAGCCATCGTCGTGAGCTCCAGCTCGAACCCGGACGGGTAGGCGGCGATCTGTGCAACACAGACGGCGACCCTGTCCGTGCGCGCAAGCACAAGCTCAAGCGCGACGATTCCCGGCAGAGTCCCCTCGGGAGAGCGAACCCAGGGCGGCATCCGATAGCGCTGTGGCCCTGGATCTACGGCCGCGACCGGTTGCTCGAAGAACTCGCTTGTCACGACACCCAATGTACCGACGCAGCAGCGACGACAACGACGGGCTCCGCCGGCCGCCCAGAACTCGGGTCCTGTCCCTCACGAGGAATGAACCGCCGGTGGCACAGCGCCGGCCTTCGACCAAACCGGCGTTGCGCGATGATGGCGCCACCGTGGAGACTTCCGGCCTCCCCGCGCACCTGTCCATCGAACCAACCATGCCGGCTTGACGGCTTGCCGACCCGGGCGATCGTGGCATCCGGAGCGTGATCGGGAGCCACATCCTCGCTCGGAAGGGCAGCGACAGGAACGGATCTCACCAACCATCCACGAAGGAGACCGACCACCCACTGTTGCACCGCAGGCCAGCGATCCTACCGAATGCCCACGCGTCCGACGCGCCACTTGAGCTGCACTACACGCCGATCGGTCTGCGGCACATGGTGTCGGCTCGAACAGTTCCACGGGGGTGCGAGCCAAGCGCTGCGCACAGGTACACGACGAGATGCGACGGCAAGGGTCGCAAATAGCTGCGCCGTAACAACAGATCACCATCAAAGCGACACGTTGCCGGTGTACCCCATCGGCAGTACCCTTGCCAAATGCGCCCCCTTCGGTACTCCATCAACGTCACATTGGACGGATGCTGGGATCATCGTGCAATCCCGGCGGACGAGGACTTGCATCGTCACGCGGTCGAGAGCCTCAGCCAGGCCGATGCCCTTCTCTTCGGCCGGGTGATTTACGAAATGATGGAATCAGCGTGGCGGCCTCCGGCGCCGACGGGAGCGAGACCTGATTGGATGGAATCCTTCGCCCAGACGATCAACGCGGCAAAGAAGTACGTCGTGTCGAGCACCCTGGAGCAGGTCGATTGGAACGCGGAACTCGTGCGCGGGGATCTGGGCAAGGCCGTTCAGCAGCTCAAGCGGGAGTCGGGCGAGGGACTGTTGGTGGGAGGTGTGAAGCTCCCATTGGCGTTGACGGAGCTGGGATTGATCGATGAGTACGAGTTCGTGGTGCATCCCAGGCTCGCGGGCCACGGTCCGACGTTGTTCGCGGGGCTATCGAAGCATGTCGACTTGAAGCTCATGAGCCGGCTGGAGTTCGGCTCGGGGGCAGTGGCTATGCGGTACCAGCCGAGAAGGTAGCCATCGGGCTTGCTGACGATCGCCCAAGGAACGACCCCGGCCCCCGTGGTACTGGCGAAAGAGCGCCGCGGGATAAGCGCCAACTTCGCCTGTTTGGCTCCATGGCGGTATGAGCAACGAAACCGAGCTGTCGGTCAGCGAAGCCCGCAATCACTTCTCAGACGCCGTCAACCGCGCGGCGTTCGGGGGCGAGATCACCTATGTCACCGGGGCGTAGCGCTCCGAACGGCGACCCGTCAGCCAGTCGCTGGTCGTCTGCGGCCGAGCGGGATGCCGTGACGTTGGGCAGCGCGCTACCGGGCGGGTACTCTCGGATCATGCCCGCACCAATGGCGTCCTCGCATCGCCAGCAGCTGCAGTCCCCGGCGTCGTCAGCGTGGTCTCCCTCGGGTTGATCGGGTATTTCTAGTTGACATGCGCCTCCTGCACCTGAGCGCCCGAGACGCCTGTCACGCCGATTGTCCATGCGATCGCGCCGCCGCTTGCGCTGCACGCGATCGACGGCGCGAAAGCCGACTCGGGAGCAGGCGCGACGGCGAGGATCTGGGTGCCATCGAGCCCGGCTCCGGGAGTCAGGATCGACGCCTCCTCAGCAAAGTCACCGGCTGCGGTGGCGCCGAGTCGGGCGAGGTAGACCACGCCGCGCCCGTCGTAACAGGCTGCGGGCGCGGAGACAGGATGTGGGGCGAGCGTCTCGATCGCCCCGAAGCTTCCGCCGGCCGGGCGCTCCGCGGCCATCAGATCGCCGAACGGCTGGGTCCACACCACCGTGGCGTCACCGCGGTCGTTCATGGTCACGCTCGGGGCCCCGGTGCTGGGCGTCACGGTCTGTGGTGCGGAGAACGACAGAGCGCCGGGGGCTCGCGTCGCATACATGATCGACATCGAAGACGGCTGGCAGAGCTCGGCCGGGTCGCAGTGCGACCAGACCGTGATCGCGTCGCCGTGCGGATCGATCGCGACGCCACCCTGGCCGGACTGGGCTGGCGCGAGCAGGGCGCCCGCACCGAACCTGCGGTTCCCACGACGGATCGCCGCGTACAGGCCGTCGTCATTGGACCACACGGCCACGGCGTCACCGTTCGCAGCGACCGCATAACTGGGCAGACTCGGATCGTCAGCGACGGGATTCGCGATCGGCGTCGCGCGACTCCACGCCTTGCCCGGAGCGCGAGTCGCGACGTCTACCACGTGCCCGGCGATCCAGAACGCTGAGACCCGGCCATCGCGGGCAACGCCGAGCCCAGGCGAGTCGAGCTCCGCCCCACCCGCATCCCCGAAGATCCTCGTGGGCGCCGCAAAGCGTCCCCCCCGCCGGCGATACGACGCCTCGACCTCGTTGGCGGCGCCGCTCGCCCCGGGTCGCGCAAGCCACACCACCGTCGCGTTGCCGGAGCGATCGAAGGCAACCCTCGGCGCCGCACGCAGCGCGGCCCCCGGCCCGAGCACCACCGGCCTGCCGAAGCCTCCCCCCGACGCCCGCGACCGCGCCATGGGGCGCCCCGCGTCGTCAATCCAGGTCACGATCTCGTCGCCGCGACCGTCGACTGCGATACCCGGCGGGCTGGGCATCTCGCGCGACGGCGAGAGCGACGCCGCCGCCGACCAGACGCTCTGTGCCGCAACGATCGCGGGATCGGCCGAGCTCACGGCCACAGCCACGAATACGATCGCGAGTAACCTCGCGACCAACGCACCTGGCGTGGGTCCCCCGCGCGAGACGGCCACACATCGCGAGTTACGTCCTTGCATCGCAACCTGGGTCGTCGGCATAGCCACACGCTACTCGGGCCCCCCGAGCCGGACCCGGACTCGCTGACACGGGACTCGCGTCGTCCTGGACGGCGACGGCCGACGGGTTGGTTGTGATGTCGCGAGCTCGTTGGTCTCGTCACGGGTGTCTGCGGTGGTCGATTGGGTGCCCGGCCGCGTCGAGCCAGGTCGTGCCGAGGTTGGCCGGGCTACCGTGGATCGTGTAGCTGTAGACGTTGTCGTGGACGCCGACCGTCACGAAGTGCCCGCCGCGCACGCGTACCCTCGCGCTCGCGACGCCGTCCGGCACGAGGACGACGATGCGGCTCACGACACTCTCCGTCCGGCCGGCGACCGACGACGCCGGGGCCGTGTCGGTCTGGATGCCGCTCGTACGGAGCGTTTCGAGCGTGCCGCACGTGCTGCCCCAGTCGTTGTAGCCCTGCGGCGACGGCAGCGTCTCGAGTTCGCCGGTCGGCGTCGTCGTGACGATCGCCGGGCCGTCCTTGGCGGCCGACATCATGCACAGCTCGACCGGGCCGCGAGGTTCCACGTCCCTCATGGCCACCAGCGCCGGTCTCTACTCAGGCGAGCGCCCTCCAACGCCGACGAGCCGCGGAACACCCGGTGTAGCGTGCCGCCCGGCGCGGCGCTCCGCGCAATGACGATCCCGCGGATCACCCATACAAGTGGACATACCCGTCGGCGAACTCGGTCCGGATACCCGCGAGGCACGCCGTCAGGCGCGTGTAGAGCGGCGTGACCGGCTCGCCCTGGAGGACCACCGTCTCGCGGGCCAGGCGCGCCCGCAGCGCCGCGCACGTCTCGGCGTCGCCGATCACCGACACCGGGTGCTCGAGCCGGTCGCCGCGGAGCATGACCACCGTCGCCGGCCCCATCGCGATCGGCCTCGTCCCTCCGCCGAGCCCCAGCAGGCCGGCCTTGAGCACCGGTCCGTCGATCTCCCCGGTCCGAGCGTGCCGCCCCACGTACCCGTCGCTCGCCACGGCCAGGCCAACGACCAAGGACGCGGCCAGCGTGCCGGTCGCGACGATCGCCGCCAGCCTCGCCGGCGGCTCGCCGTGCACGACGAGCCGCCGGACCAACTCGGCCGCACCGCCGCCAACGGCCAGGCCGGCGATCAGCGTCCCCGGGCCCGGTATGAACTGGCCGCCGAGTTGCGCGGTCTCGACGATCGAGTAGGCGATCGACCCGACCAGGACCGCATCGATCCCGACGCGCAGCGCTCGCCCGGCGCCCGGCGCAGAGACGACCAGCGCGAGCGTGCACGCCGCGATCGCCGGCAGCAGGTACCGGGTTGCCCCGGCCGCGTAGTCGCCCGACTCGATCCCCGTGTACGGCGATGCGGCCCACGCCACCAGGGCCACCGCGGCCAGACCGCCGATCGTGATCGCCGCACGCGAGCGCCGCAGCACCGCGGCACACAGGCCACCCCCGATCAGGAGGATCGCGCCGGCCATCGTCTGCAGGTACGCGCTCCCATGGTTTGAGATCAGGGCCCGCGGGTTGCTGAGGAAGCTCGGCTCGAGCGGGACCAGCGACGCCTGGACGGGCGTTCCCCAGGGTGAGGCCTCCAGCGGCCAGAACGGCGACCCGTGGACGATCAGGTCGCGGATCGACCAGACCCCCCCGACGGCCACGGCGACCGCGAAGCTCCCGGCCAGCCAGACCCGGCGGTCGCGCAGCGCGGCTCCGAGCGGCCGGCGAGCCATCACGGCGAGACCCACGACCAGGATCGCCGGCGTCGTCTTCGTCCCGATGCACAGCCCGGCGGCGATCACCGCCGCGTAGATCAGGTTCGGTCGCTCCCGCGCACGCGTTGCCAGGGCCGCGGTCACCGCCAGCCAGGTCAGGGCCGCGATGTCGGTGTCCGGGCCGGACAGCTGGGCGACGATCAGCGGCATCACGCACACTGCCGCCACGGCCAGGATCCGCTCGACCAGCGCGACGCCGAGCGTCCGCAGGGTTGTCCACGCCGCACCGGCCAGAACGACGAGGAGCACGACCGACCAGATCGAGCTGACCGCCCACCCACGCGAGATGCCCAGCCCCCACGACACGAGGACCTCGTTCGTGACCGGGTAGTTGGCAACCGACAACCCGTCGAGGACGGCGACGATGCTCCCCGGCCGTCCGTTCTGAACCCACGCGGACGCGATCGGCAGGTGGTAGATCAGCCCGTCCCCGCCGATCAACGGATACCGCAGCTGCCAGACGATCCACGCGACCGACAGGCCCGCCAGTCCGCCCAACGCGGCCACCGGTCGGCCGCCCGCACGGGCCAGCCACCCGGCCAGCTCCCGGCGCACCGGCACCGCCGGCCGCTCGACGAGCACGACCGCCCCCGCCCACGTCGTCAGCGCCGCCCCGCCGAGTGCCAGGCTCGAGCCGCCGAGCGCCACCAGGCCGAGACCAAGCGACTCGCAGACCGCTGCCGCGCACGCAAGGGTGAACGCCGCGAGGACCCGCTCGATGCCGGCCCCCGCGAGCCGCGACGACACCCGGACCGACGCCCCGCCGAGGCCGGCGACCGCCGCGACCAGCAGCGCCTGATGCCCGAGCACGCCAGCCGTCATCGGGCTCCCGCCGTCCCTCGCCGTGGACTACCCCGGCCCCGGCCCCAGCCCCGGCCCTCGCGCCGGCCCCAGCCCCGGCCCTCGCGCCGGCCCGTCATCGGTCGAGCAGCTCGCGGTACAGCGCCAGGTACGCGTCGGTGCACCGATCGGTCGAGAAGTCCCCGGCCCGCGCCCGGCACGCGCCCACGGTCCCCGGGTCGCCGGCCAGGTCGAGCACCTCGAGCAGCGCGCCGGCCAGCACGGCCGGGTCGTCGCCGTCGAACAGCCGGCCGATCTCCGGCCGGTCGACGATCTCGGGGATGCCGCCGTCGTTGGAGCCGACGACCGGCGTCCCGCAGGCCAGCGACTCCGTCAGGACCAGGCCGAAGGCCTCGTCCCGCGACGGGAGGGCCGTGACCCAGGCCGTCGCGTACGCCCGCCGCAGCTCGGCCCGGTCGTCCAGGTCCGCGAGCACGATCCCCTCCCCCGCCGGCGCCGCCGCGACCCCCGCGGCGCTCGACGGCCGGCTGAGGACGAGGCGGGCGTCCGGCCGGTCGCGCCTCACGATGGCGAACGCCTCGACGAGCAGGCCGACCCGCTTGCGCGGCCGGTCGATCGCCGCCGCGCAGACGATCGTCGGGTGCTCGGCGCGGGGCTCGCCCGGTCTGAACGCGTCGAGGTCGACGCCGGCGGCGATCACCCGCGGCGTGACCCCCAGCCACCGCTCGAACGCGGCCGCCGAGTGCCGGCTGAGCGCGACCACGGCGCTCGACCCGGCGATCACCCGCTGGAGGATCTCGACCCGCCGCCGCCGGCTGGCCAACCCCTGCCGGTGGGGGATCCCCATGTGCGAGAAGACGACCGGCCGACCGGTCCGCCCGCCCCACCGCACGGCCGCCAGCCCGTCGGTCGGATACAGCGCGTGGGCGATGTCGTCGTGCCCGGCCCGCAGCGCCGCGTACGAGAACGGCACGTGCGTCAGGTGGTCCTCGTAGACCCGGTGGCGCAGGCGGCCGTCCGGCGGACGCCAGACCCGGAGCACCTCGAGCCCGTCCTCGACCGTTCGCGACGGCAGTCCCCGGTGGCTGGTGATCAACCGCGGCGAATGGCCCCGGGCGATCAGGCCGTCGGCCAGCTCCCGGGCGAACCGCTCCGACCCACGGCGGACCTCCGGCCAGTAGCACGGGTTGAGCAGCGCGACCCGCAGGCCCGCCTCGGCCCGGCTCACACGATCACGACCACGACCACGACCGTCCGCCGGGACCGGCTCACACGATCACGCCCACGACCGTCCGCCGGGACCCGGCTCACAGGAAGACGGTCCGGTGGCGGACGCTCCCGGCGGCCATCCCGGCCAACTCGACGAGGTCGAGTCCCAGTTGCATCGGGAGCTCGGTGGCCGCGCGGATCCGCCCGCGGACCGACGGCCCGTACGCCGGCATCGCCTCGAGCGCCCACGGGACCGCGGCCAGGGCGCCGACCAGCGGACGGCGCGTGGCCAGCCCGGCCAGGGCCAGCGCCAGCCTCGCGTGGCGGGGTTTCCAGAAGTACCCGCCGCCCGCGGCGGCCGCCCGCAGCTCGGGGTGGGCGGCGACCACGCCGGGGAGGTCCCGCCAGCGCCAGGCCGCCCGGAAGACGCCCCGCAGCGACACGGAGTCGACGGCGTGGTAGGTGAGCACGTCCGGCGCGCCGACGTACGGCGCGCCGGCGGCCCGCGCGCGGCAGGCCAGCTCGACGTCCTCGACCCAGTCGAGATCGTCGTCGAAGCCGGCGACGGCCTCGAGCACGGCTCGCGGATAGACGATGTTGCACGTCTGGGACCAGAGCACCGGCGGGTCGATCTCCTGGGATCGCATCCGCGGACCCGCGTGGAGGACGCCGAGCTCGTCGGGATCCGGCTGTGTGCGCCCCTGGACGATCGCCCCGGGGTTGGCTCGCGCGGCCGCCAGGGCTCCGGCCAACCACTCGGGCGGCGGCCGGCAGTCGTCGTCGGTGAATGCGATCAGCGGCGCCCGCGCCGCCCGCCAGGCCAGGTTGCGCTTGATTCCCGGACCATGTCCGGCCTCGATCGTCAGCTCCCGCAGGAGGCCGGCGCCGGCCAGCGGGTGTCCGCGGAGGAGCTCACCGGTCTCCGGGCCCCGGCTGTCATGGCAGACGACGACCTCCCACTGATCCCGGGCGAGCGTCTGGTCCTCGAGCGCGTTGAGCATCCACCGCAGGCGCAGCGGCCGATCGTGCGACGGGACGACGACCGAGATCGCCGGGCCTGCCCTGGCCGGCTCGCCCACCGACCGGCTCCCCGGCCCAGCCTGGCCGCTCACGGAACGCCGGCCCCAGCCTCGGTGCCGATCGCCTGGCCGCGACCCTCCCCGAGCGGCCGCCGCCGGCCGACCCGCCGGCCGAGCCCCACGGCGTAGCGCTCGAGCCCGTACCAGCTCGCCGCGGCAAGCGCTCCGGAAATCGACAGGGCGGCCACCAGGAAGACTGCCGTGCCGAACCGCTCGGGAACCCGGTGGCGGCTGAGCTCGATCACGACCGCGAGATGCCAGAGGTAGAGGCCGTAGGAGATCTCACCGACCCAGCGCAGCCAGCGCATGCCGAGCAGACGGCGGACCCAGCCGCGCCCAGGCGTGCCGAAGACGGCCGGGGCGAGCAGGCCGAGGGCGACCGCCGCCCGCAGCTCGTGGGGAATCACCCAGCCGGGAATCGTCTTCGCCCCGCCGAACAGGACCGGCGAGTGGACGAGCAGCCACCAGCAGGCGGCCGCCCCGACCCACGGGACCCATGGCGCCCGGTCGACCAGGCGGACGATTCGCGACTGCCGGCCGGCGAGCCCGACGCTGAGGACGGCGAGACCCATGCCGACGGCGAACAGGTCGACCGACGACGGCAGTGAGATCAGGGCCGGATAGAAGCGGGGCGACGCGTCCGAGCTCCAGTGGAGCCAGGCGATCTGCCAGACGATCGACCCGACCGACAGCACGAGGAGGGCGCCGAGCTCGGTGACCAGGAACGACCGCCCGGCCCGGACGGCGATCCGGCGCAGGCCGAGGGCGAGCACGACGAGTCCGACGTAGAAGGTCAGCTCGACGTCGAGCGTCCACGCCTGGGCCATCCCGTTGTCGAGCGTCCGGACGTCGTAGACCTGGAGGAAGCCGAAGTACGTCCCGACCCCGTGCAGCGTGAACACACCGTTCAGGCCGAGCACGATCGTCACGACGATCAGGGCCAGCCAGTAGGCCGGGACGATTCGCAGGAGGCGGCGAGCCGCGTACGGCCACAGGCGCGGCCCGGGGACCCCGTCGAGGCGGGCCTGGGCGAACGGCCGGTAGAGCAGGAAGCCGGAGATCGCGAAGAAGATCACGACCCCTTCGGTCGGGAAGCCCGCGGTCCGCTGGGTGACGTAGTCGGCGGCCGACCCGTTCAGGCCTGTCGTGTAGTACGACGCGTGATAGACGACCACGCTGAGGGCGGCGATCGCCCGGAGCGAGTCGAACGCCTCGAACCGGGGTCGGCTCAGGTCGGTCTCCGCGCCCGCAGCGACGCGTAGAGGCCGCCCACCGGCTGCTTCGCCTTCGGCCGGTGGATCCCGGTGTGCCTGACGGCGGCGAAGCCGGCCGTCCACGGCCACGCCTTGCGGCAGCTTGTGTTCGGACTCTCCAGGGCGGCGATCTCGGCTTCAGCCGTCGGGCTCATCGACTGGCAGCCTAACTCGATGGGTCGCCGTGATGGCCCGCGAGGGGCGAGGCAGGGCTGGCGAGGATCGCCCCTGCCCCGGGGACACCACTGGGACCGAGGCGGGGGCGGCGACGCGGAGAACGCGGAGAGCGGCGAGAAAGCAGTGCGTCGTTGGCGCTCTTCGAAAACAAGTTGACCTCACTCGGGTTTCGCACTCCTCGCTCGGCCGGCTGCACGTCGGGGCGGGGGCGGGCGTGGGGTGGGCGCGGGTCGGGCGCGGGGTGTGGGATGTGATCGACCGGGGTCCTCCCGGGCGGCGGAGGTGGATGCGAGACCTTCGTCGCGAAAGTAGCTGACTGAGTCAGGCAGCTGGTTCCCGTGAAAGACACCTGCGACCTCTCGCCTAGGAAGGCGTCACGTAGTAGGTGAGGCTCGGGATCGCGTCAGACCCGCTGCGCCCGTCGGGGTAGGCACCGAGCACGGTGCCGCCGCAGGCCTCGACGACCCGGTCGACGCGGTCCCGTGGGATCGGGGTGAGGGCCATCGAGTAGAGGCCGAGCCGGTAGAGGACTCGCGCCGGGACCCTGAGGTCACGGGCCAGGCGGTAGAGATGGCGCCTCGGGTGGGCGCGGACGCGGAGGGGAACGACGCTCAGGACCTGGAAGGCCGCGACGCCGCCGGGGGCGGTGACGCGAACGAACTCTCCGAGGAATCGCTCGATCGCCGGCCTGCTCGAGATGTGCTGGAGGGTGATGAAGCTGCAGACGAGGTCGAAGTGACCGTCGGCGAAGTCCCGCAGGTCGGGATGCGGGTTGACCTCGAATCGGCAGTTCGCCCGGCCGTTGAGCCCCCGCGCGGTGTCGACCATGCCCGGCGAGATGTCGACACCGACGACCTCGTCGAAGCGACCGGCGAGGGCCTGGGTGAGGCGTCCGGCCCCGCATCCGAAATCCAGCGCCCGGCCGAGCGCCGGTTGGCGGCCGAGGACGGTCGTGATATAGCCGAGCAGCTCGCCGATCTCGTCCTCTCCGCGGCGCAGGAATGCTGCAGCGTCACTCGCGCCGTGGCGGAACTCCGGCGTCGACCAGACCGCCCAGAGCGGGTCCAGAGCAGCCAGGTCGGTCCAGTCGCGCCGGTCGCGCCCGAGCGAGTCGCCGATCCGCGTCACCGGCTGGAGCCTAGCTCGCCGGGCGCTGCGGCCCGACTATCCTCGCCCGAGACCGCGATGGGAGCCCTGCCGAGGAGAATGATCAGGCGGCTGTCGGCCGCTCGCGTCGCGATCCTGATCGCAGGGATGGCCGGGGTCGGGTCGGCGGCATACGTGACGGGGGTCGCGTCGGCGGGCGCTTCGGTGGTGGCGGTCGGCAGCCCTGGATCTGGCTCTGGAACACGCCCGGCGGGCGCAGCCGGACGGCGGGTGACGATCGCCGTGTTCGGGGACTCGGTCGCCGAGGCGTACGACGTGCCGGACTTCCTCGAGCGGGGACTCGTCCCGCAGATCGAGACGGCGATCGTCGGCGGGGGGTTCGAGCGGGGCGGGGTCGGCCTGATCCCGGTGACGCCGTTTCGCTGGCACTTCAACCACTACGTTCCCGTCAGCCTGGGTCCGCCGCCGGCCGACGGGTGGCTGCTGATCGGCTACGGGCTCGCCGGGACCGACGGGCCGAGCGGGTACAGCGGGCTGGCATCGACGCCGGCGGCGTCGGCGACCGTGCCGATCAGCGACCCACTGGTCGGGGTGCTCTACACCAAGAGCGCCGCGGCCGGACCGTTCACGGTGACGGCGGGGAATCAGACGTGGACGATCGACGGCCATTCGAGCGGGCCGCCGGCGCCGGCCGAGACGTGGCTCACGATGCCGGCGGGAGCCCGGTCGATCACCGTGCACGGGCCGACCAGCGGGACCCTGCTGTTCGACGGTGTGGTCGGCCGGCGGCCGGTCGGAGCCGGTCGGGTCCAGGTCGAGGTCGACAACCTCGGCCACATGGCTCACCTCCTCGGCCGGGACTTCTCCACGCGGGTGGCGGCTTCGTTGACCGAGCAGGGCTACGACGTGTCGGTCTTCCTCGGCGGGTACCTCTCCGAGCTGCTGGCCGCCGCCCAGCCGGGCAGCTACCGGGAGAACCAGTACGCCAGCGCGCTGCGCGAGCACGCCGCACTCGTCCGCGCGTACGGCGGTCGCTGCCTGATCGTCGATCCGTCGCCCCTGCCGGTCCCGGCGGGGATCGCCGGCCGCTACGCGGAGATCGACAGGCGGTCGGCCACGCAGGACGGCTGCGCCTACAGCGACGCGATCTCCAGGCTGTGGAACCCGGCGACGTCGGTCAGGCGGAAGCTGACCCTGACCGACGACATCCACCCGACGGCGGCCGGGTACCGGCTGATCGTCAGGGCGCTCCTGCCGGAGCTCGAGACGCTCGTCCGGGAGGTTGCCCGGCGGTAGGGCGGCCGTTGCGCAGTCAGCGTCGCGACGCCGGCCGCGTCGACGCGGCGAGCCCGCCGACGAGGATCACGAGGCCGCTGGCCAGCAGGAGGAACGGGCCGGGCCCGGCCGAGCTGGTGATCGCGGCGTTGGCGAGCAGCCTGACGATCGCCCCGTGCTGGTCGGTCTTGAACTTGACGATGTTCTCGACGTAGTAGACGAGCCCGGCCCCGGCGAGCATGATCACCAGGCCCAGCCCGGCGAGGAGTCTCCCGGCCCTCGGGACGAGGCTGAGGATCCCGACGAGCAGGCCGACCCCGCAGATCACCGGCCAGATCGACGTCGCGGTGCCGGCAACGGTCTTTCCGCCGGGGACGATGGCGAGGGAGAGGAGACCGACGTCGAGGTCCAGCGGGGTCCCGGAGACGGTCACCCACGGTAGGAAGACGCTCGTCACGACGCCGATCGCCCCGACGATCGTGAGCAGCCGGCCGAGCGGCCTCACGAGCGGTAGAGGTTGCCGGCGTAGCCCGCCCCGTAGTAGGCCTCGAGCTCCTCGAGGCTGGCCCCCGGCTGCTCGATCGCCTGGGCGATCCGCGCCCGGGACGCAACGGAGTCGGCCGTCCAGGATGCCGGGTCCCAGAGCGACGAGCGGAGGAAGGCCTTCGAGCAGTGGTAGAAGACCTCCTCGACGTCGACGACCAGCGCCAGCCGCGGCCGGTGGCCGGCGACGACGAGCTCGTCGAGGAACGGCGCCTCCCGGACGAGTTGGGCCGAGCCGTTGATCCGGAGCGTGTCGGGGCGGCCGGGAATGATGAAGATCAGCCCGACGTGGGGGTTCTCGAGGATGTTCTCGAACCCGTCGACCCGGCGGTTGCCCGGCCGGTCGGGGATCGCGATCGTCCGGTCGTCGAGCACGACCGCGAACCCGGGGGGATCGCCCTTCGGGCTGACGTCGCAGGTCCCGTCGGCCGCGGCCGTCGCGACCAGGCAGAACGGGCTGGCCGCGAGCCATTCCCGATCGAGCGGGTGGAGCGTCGACCGGACCTTCTCGGCGACGCGCTTGACCGGACTCCCGACGAGAGCGCGCAGCTCGCCGGCATCCGCCACGACAGACCAGGTCTCGTTCCGCGTGCTCATCTCACCGCCCTTTCCAGCGCCGGTTGGCCGGATCGCCTTCGATGTCCAACGATGACAGAGCGCGCGACCCGACGGGCCCACGATCAGCCTTACGCGCGATCGCGCTCGTGGGCGGAAGGCTCGCGTCCTACCACCCGGGCCGCGCGCGGGCCGTGCTGCTCCCGATGCGCGTCGCGCCGTTCGCGAAGCTCGTCGCGAGTTGAATCGGGCTGGTTCGCGGCGGGACTTCTGGCGGGTGTCCTCACGTAGTGAGGGTGTGTCCCGGTTTCCGACGGTGGAGCAGGAGGTGTCCTTCACGGAAAGTAGCTGCCTGAGTCAGGCAGCTACTTTCCAGGGAACGCCGACAACTCGGGTTCGCAAGATCCCCGGGCTCGTGAGCTAGCCTCGCGATGATCGCGACCGACGCTCACGCACTCGGCGCCGTCCACGCGCCCGTGCGCGGCGTACGCCCCGCTTTGAGCGCCCGACGAGAGTCACGCTTGATCCGCGCGGCGCAGCGCGGCGACCCGGCCGCGCTCGAAGCGTTGTTCACGGCGTTCTGGCCGCAGTGTCACCGGGCCGCCTGGCTGATCACGCGGGATCACAGCGCGGCGGAGGACATCGCGCAAGAGGCGTTCCTCGCTGCGGTCGCCGCCCTCGATCGGTTCGACCGCACCCGCCGCCTGGGACCGTGGCTGCACACGATCGTCGCCCGCCGCGCGATCGACTACGCACGCGCGCGGGCCGTTCGACGCGAGGTGCACGACGGTCCGCTCGATTGCGCGGCCGCCCGGCCGGATCCGGCGTCGCGTCCGTCCGACCGACTGCTTGACGCGCTTGGGGCGCTCGATCACGACCGACGCGCGGTCGTGATCCTGCGCCACCTGCTCGACCTGTCGCCGCGTCAGATCGCGGAGATCCTCGACGTGCCCGTCGGGACGGTCAACTCGCGGATGCGACGAGCGCTCGACCAACTCCGCGTCGAGGTCGGGCCAAGCGATGAATGACGAGCGGCTCGTGGAGGCGCTGCGTTCGCTGCCGACGCCCGACGCGGCGGCCGCCGCGCGGCGAGCGAGCGACCTCGTGCTGGCGGCTCACGCCGGCCGTCTGCGCACCGGCCGGCGACGGCGCCGCTGGGTCGCGACGGTGCTCGCGAGTGTGATCGCGGTGGGTGGAACGCTGACCGCGGTACAGGGCGCCGCGGTCGCCCGGTGGGTGCGCGACACGCTGCGGAGCGCCGGGCACCCCAGCGCTCAGCCGGCCGGGCTCGCCGCCCTGCCGGGCGGTGGGCGGCTGCTCGTCTCGACCGGCCGCGACGCGTGGGTCGTCGGCCAGGGTCTCACGCGGGCCGTCGCGCACACGCCGGGCGCGTCGGTGGCGTGGTCGGCGTTCGGGAACTACGTCGCGTGTGCGTGTGGTCAGACGCTCGACGCCGTCGCGCTGAACGGCCGCATCGCATGGATCGAGCATTTCGCCGAGCCGGTCCGGGCACCGGTCTGGTCGCCTGACGGCAACCGCATCGCGTTCGCCGTCGGGCACGAGCTCTACGTGACCGCCGGCGACGGCACCGGGGTCCGCGCACTGCGCGCCGGTGGCCACTCGACCGCGCTGCTCGGGCTTGCGGCCTGGCGCCCGGGTCCCGGTCACGAGCTGGCCGTCCACAACCTCGACGGGCGTGTGTCGCTGATCGACACCGACACCGACACCTACGTGGCTCAGATCGCGATCGGGCCGCGCGCCGTATCGCTCAGCTGGTCGGGCAACGGGCACCGGCTGCTCGTCGCGTCCGCGCAGACACTCGCCGTCTACAACGCGGCCGGGCATCTGATCACCGAGCGACGCGCGCCGAGGGCGACGACGATCCGCGCGGCACGACTCGCGCCGTCGGGCCAGCAGATCGGGCTCCTGCTCACGAAGGCCAGAGGAGGCCAGGAAGCACTCCTGACATCGGTCGCCCGGCCCCACGCCAGCCGTGTCCTGCTCGTCGGAGGGTCACTCGGAGATCTCCTCTTCTCCCCCGACGGACGCTGGCTGCTGGTCGGCTGGCACGAGCTCGACAGCTGGATGTTCTTCACCACCGCTGCCAGGCACACCCAGATCCGACAGGTCACCCACGTCGCCGCACAGCTGGCGCACAGCGAGCCAGCAGTGATCGCCTGGTGCTGCACCCAACCACCGCCCGCCTGATGACCTCGGGGTATGGCCCTCGACGTCGCTCACGCGACTGAGCCGGCGGCTCAGCAGCCAGACGTCCGCTCGGTCGTCTCAGGCGCGGCCTGGGATCGCGCGCGCCCGGCGGGTGAGCTCGACCGTCGCGGCCCGAAGCTGGGAGCTGTGATCGAGCGGCTCGGGGAACCCGACCCGCGCCGGGGCCCTTCCACGAGGCGTCTGGACGGCGAGGTCGATCCCGCGGCGGTCGAGTCCCGTGCAACGGGCCGCAGCCGCATCCGGGTAGCCGGCGAGCGCGTGGGCGATCGCGAGGAGAGCGTCGGCGTGGACGCTCGTGCGGGCCTCCTCAGCCGGGGTCAGTCGTGGCGCCGGATCGGTTGGAGCGAGCGGCTGGGGCACGGACGGCGCCCCGTCGGTGACGCCGTGCTCTGGAGCGGTGGTGGTCGTCTGGTTCATGCCCTCAAGCCCAAGCAGACCGAGGAACACACGGGCGGTGCGGTGGGCGAGCCGGACCTCGAAGAGGTATGCACCGCGCTCGACCTCAGCGATCGAAGCGGTATCCGACGGACCTGACCGTGAGGATCCGCGTGGCGTACCCGACGCCGAGCTTCGCGCGAACGCGCCTGACATGGACATCGACCGTGCGCGTCTCACCATAGAAGTCATAGCCCCACACCCGGCTGAGCAGCGCCTCCCGCGAGAAGACCCGGTTGGGGTGTGTCACAAAGAACCGGAGCAGCTCATACTCCATATATGTGAAGTCGACCGGCGTCCCGTCGATCGTCACCTGGTAGGTCGTGAAGTCGATCTGGAGCCCGTCGATCCGGACGATGTCGCCATCCCCGGCCAGCCCGAGCCGGTGGGTCGCCCGTGAGACCCGGAGGGCGAGCTCGGCCGCCGACCACGGGGCGACGAGGACCTCGTCGCCGGCGGGGATCGGCACGCCCTCGGCAAGGGCTGGGGCGTCGATGGCGATCAGGATCGGTTTTTCGCGGAGCTCGTCGAGCGCTCTCAGGTCGCTGGCGAGAGAGCTCGCCGGCTGGCAGTCGACCGCCCCGGTCGCAACGAGCACGAGCGCGGGAGGGCGTTCGGCGGCCGCGTCGCGCTCGGCCTCGACCGAGCCGTCGAGCAGGCGCGCGACCGGGTCGTATCCGAGCTGCTCGAGGTCGCCGACGAGGACGGCGGCGAGCGTCGGGTCGAACGGGTAGATCCACGCGTCGGTCGCGTGCTCGCTGCGGCGCCGGGTGCCGCGTGCGGCGCTCACAGGATCGGCAGGTACCTGCGGCGCTCGAACTCGGTGACGATCTGCTGGTAGTCGCGCCACTCGCTCCGCTGGTTGGCCGCATACCAGTCGCACAGCCGCTCGCCGAGCGCCTCGCGGGCGAGCTGCGACCCGGCGAACAGGTCGATCGCCTCACGGAGATCTCCGGGCAGGGGTGGCGCACCGGCCGACGGGGCGTCCTCGACCTCGGGCGGGAGCTCGTAGCCGCGCTCGATGCCGCGGAGCCCGGCGGCCAGGAGAACGGCGAAGGTGAGATAGGGGTTGCAGCTCGGGTCCGGCGAGCGGACCTCGATCCGGGCGGCGGTCGGCCGCTCGGGCCGGGCCGACGGGACGCGGACGAGCGCCTCGCGTCCGTGACGTGTCCAGCAGACGTGGTCGGGCGCCTCGAAGCTGCCGAGCCGCTTGTAGGAGTTGACGCATGGGTTCGTCACGGCCGTCAGCTCCGGGGCGTGGAACAGCACGCCCGCGAGGAAGCCCTGACCGGTCTGAGAGAGGGCCCCGGGATTCGCCGGGTCGTGGAAGAGGTTGCGATCGCCGTCGAAGAGCGACAGGTGGAGGTGCATCCCCGAGCCCGATTCGTGCTCGAGCGGCTTGGGCATGAACGTCGCGTAGACGCCCTGCTCGTGGGCGACCTCCTTGACGACGAGCCGGAAGGTGCTGACGGCGTCGGCCATCGCCAGGGCGTTGTCGTGCTGGAGTTGGATCTCGTGCTGTGACGGCCCGACCTCGTGGTGGGAGGCCTTCACGGGGATCCCGATCTGCTCGAGATGCTCGATCGTCTGGCGGCGGAAGTCGCTGCCCTCGTCGCGGGGCGTGAGGTCGAAGTAGGCACCGCGATCCAACGGCCGCGGCACGGACCCGTCGTCGAGGAGCGGCTCGAAGAGGAAGAACTCGAGCTCGCAGCCGACCTGGAAGGAGTAGCCGAGCTCTGACGCCCTGGCGAGCACGCTGCGCAGGGCGTGGCGGCTATCGCCGGGAAACGGCGACCGGTCGGGCATCTGGATGTCACAGAACATCCGGCCGACCGCGGCGCCCGGGCGACGCCAGGGCAGTACCTGAAAGGTCCTCGGGTCCGGGCGGGCGATCACGTCGCGCTCGCGGAGGCGGACGCTCCCCTCGAGCGAGGACCCGTCGATCGAGACGCCTTCGGCGAGCGCCTGCTCGAGCTCGCTCGACGGCACCGAGAAGCTCTTCAGGGTGCCCATCACGTCGACGAACCAGAACCGGACGAAGCGCACGCCGCGCTCGACGACCGTCCGCAGGACGTAGCTCGCGTCCGGGTCGATCGGTTCGTCCTCCACGAGCAGGAAGTCTGACGGAACCCCGCCGGCCCCGCGGGACTGCGCCGCTCGGGTTGAGACACCGCGCGCCGACGGAGGTGCCGAAGCGCCCGGACAGCCAACAGGCGCCGGTTCGCGGCCGGTCAGCGCCAGGTCTGGTCGTCGACGTCGGTCGGGCGCCAGGAGGACGCCGACGGATGACGAATCCGCCACCATCGCCACGCGCGGATCCCACTGAACGGCAGCGCGCTGCCCAGTAGGACGACCCAGACCCAGGAGACTCCCTCGGGCGAGGCGAGCGCCGAGTAGAGCAGCAGGCCGAACACGACGGCGTTGATCGCAAGGGCCTTCGGCGCCTCCACACGCTTGAGGAGAATCCACCAGAACGGCCGGAACCCGCGGATCCGCGACCAGTCCCACCGTCTTGGGTCGTAGCGCCTGGCGCGGCGCTCGTCGGCGACGAGCGCCCTCGCCGGCGGGCTGAGGCCGCGGGCCGCCCTGGTCCGCCCGATCCGGCGAATGTTCTTGTGAATCGTGTCGTTGCGCGGGTTGATCCGCGACGCCTGCTCGAACATCGCCACAGCCTCGCCCCCGCGTCCCCGGCGCTGGACGGCGACCGCGAGGTTGTTGAGCGCGCCGGCGTTCTCCGGGTCGAGTCGCACGGCCTCGCGGCCGCTCGCCTCAGCCGCCGCCCACTGCTCAGAGCGCAGCAGGGCGAGCGCGAGCGTCGCGTGTGTCGCCGAGTCCTCCGGAGCCAGCCGGATCGACCGCTGTGCGGCCTGGATCGCCCCGGCCGTGTCGCCGCAGGCCAGGAGGGCCTCGCTGAGGATGATGTATCCACGGAATCCCTCGGGCACAAGCCCGACCGACTTCAGCGCGGCCGCCCGCGCCTCGTCGTGCGCGCCGGGTACCGCGAGCAGCGTCCGGGCGAGTACGCGGTAGGCCTGGTCGCTCTCCGCGTCGATCGCCAGCGCCCGCTCGATCGTGGCTCGGGCCTGCGCCGGGTCGCCGAGCTTGAGCTCTGCCAGGGCGAGCTCGGTCAGCGCCCGGGCGTTGCCGGGGTCGCTTGCCACCGCCCTGGCGAAGGCCGCCGCCGCGTCGGCCGGGCGGCCCATCTCGATCAGCGCGGCGCCCTCGGCGAGCGCCCGTGCGGACGGTTCGACGTCGCTCACAGGAGCTTGTGCCTGCGGATGTAGGCCAGCAGATCGTCGTACTGACCGCCCTCGTTCGCGTAGATCGCGTATCCGTGGGCGACCGAGAACCACGGCTTGGTCGACCCGGCGACCTCCCGCGCCGCGCCGTCGAAGTCGCCCATGCCGATCGGCCGGACCCGGCCGGAGTCGATCGAGTCCTGGAGCGCGCGCTCGGATGCCACCTCGCACAGGTGGACGAGATCCGCGCCCGAGAAGCCGGGCGTCCTGCTCGCCAGCTTGGCGAAGTCGACCCCGCCGACCGGTCGGCCTTCCATCGCACGCTCGAGTATCGCCGCCCGGGCGGGAGCGTCCGGCGGAAGCACGAGGACCGTCCGGTCGAGTCGGCCCGGCCGGCGCAGCGCGGTGTCGACGTCCCAGGGATGGTTGGTCGCCGCCAGCACGAACAGGCCGTGGTTCGCCGCCTCGACACCGTCGAGCTCGGCCAGGAGCTGGTTGATCACGTTCCGTCCGGCCGACTGTCGCAGCTGGCTGCGCTTGCGCCCGAGCGCGTCGACCTCGTCGAGGAACAGCACGCACGGCGCCGCACGCCGGGCCTCCTCGAACGCCTCGTGGAGCCGTCGCTCGCTCTCGCCCAGCCACATGTCGAGGACGTCGCTCAGGCCGATCGAGAAGAACGACGCGCCGAGCTCGCCGGCGAGCGCCCGGGCGATGAACGTCTTGCCGCACCCCGGCGGTCCGTAGAGCAGCAGCCCGCCGCGCAGCGACTTCCCGTAGTACTCGCGCAGCTTCGGGTTGCGCAGCGGCGCGAGGAAGGCCGCGTCGAGCCGGCGCTTGACCTCCTCCATCCCACCGACGTCGGCCAGCGTGATCCGCGGAGCCTCGGGTCCATCGTCGGACACGCCCGGTCCGGGTTGATCGGCCGCCTCGGACACCCGCTCGCGGTCGTCGGATGGTCCCGCCGGCGATAGTGCCGAAGCGACAGCGCCGGCTGAGGGCATCCCGAGCAGACGCTCGTACGCCGACGCCCGGTCCGTGTCCCCCAGCGCGCGCGCGGCGTCGCGGGCGACGATCATCGCCTCCTGGTGATCGGGGATCGACGCGAGGACGATGCCGGCATGACGCGACGCCTCGGTCGCATCACCTTCGAGGAGGAGCAGTCCCGCCAGATGCAGGCGCACCTCGTGGGCGTCGGGCTGACTGGCCACGGCCGCCTGCAGGGCGTCGATCACGGTCGTGTTCACGCCCATCTCAGATCCTCACCACGTCCCGAGCATCGGCAGCCGACCGCAATCACCTGACAAACAGTAGTCCCGGGAGTCAACCCGGAGGGACACGACGTGCAAGAGTCAACGCTGATCATCCGCGTGACGCAGAGGCAGACCCAGCGCGCCTTCTGTCGTGCTCGGCGCTGGCCCGCCTCGCCTACGGCGACGCGGTCGCCGATTCGTCGTCGCGTGAGCCCCGCACCTCTTGTGTCTCGAGGCTCGGCTCCGGCTCCGTGGCCACCTCAGCCTTGCCAGTCCTCTGATCCTGTTCCCCGCGTTTGATGCCGTGCCGACTCGCCAGAAAGGCGTGTGCCAAGCCGCTCGCCGCCACCAGACCGAGAGCCAGAGCGCTGGCGCCGAGCTTGGCGGCTCCCGCGCAGGTCGTCGCGTAGGTGCAGGCGATGAATTTGAGTTGCCTCATGCCAGCTACGGACGGATCCTCGGGTTGGCGTCCGCCGAGGTGGATCTGCATCACAGTCTCTCGGCTAGGTCCTCAGCAGCCGCAGAGAGTCGTCTCAATTCGTCGGCGTCGACAACGTTCTGCACACGGTAGGTCGTGCAAGAAAAACCAAGCTTCTGGAGCGAGACGACAAAACGGATTGCCTGCACCTGCTGGACCCTTGGTTCGAGAGCCAACAGCCACTCGCCGTTCCCGCCCAGCTGCGAGGCCCATCCGACAATGCCTGCGAGGTCGCGCCGCCCGATCAGGCCGAGGAACTCCCCCGCATCGGCCGCCTTGATCAGCAGCAACTGCTGGTGCTCAGAGAGCACCCCGGGAATCACGCCCTCGGCGATCTCCTCCAGCAGTGCCGCCGTCCCATCTTTTGACAGCCAGTACTCCGTGCCTTGAGTCGGCTCGGGTGAGTCCGCCTCGATCAGCTTCTCGTCGTGCATCTGACGCATCAGCCGCTGGATGTCGCCGCTACGGCGGCCAAGGACCTTCGCGGTCTCGTAGAGCGTCCGGCGACGCTCGCCGCTCAGGGCCAAGGCTACGTCACGGCGTAGGCCGCGAAAGACAGGGGCCGCCACGCCCAGCATTCTGCCCTAACCGGGGGTTGATAGCAACCTCTCTGGACAGAAGAAGCCGGTTTCGTGGTTCCCCGGCACTTTGCCCTTCTCCTTCGTTGCAACGTATAGACCGTCGGCTTGCACGGATGTTCGCATGGTCGTTCTTCACTCACGCCCTGGCAATGGGTTGCTAACAACTAGGCCCAGGTCGGCGGGCTACGACGACCCGCCATCGCGTCGGCGTGAGGCATCGGTCGCGGTAGCCGCAGCGATGCATCGGGCAAGGGCATCCCTGACGAGGTCCGCCCAACGCGACGGGTGCGGGGTCAGTCGAACTCCCCGAGCGTCGGTTGGTAGCGTGCCGCGCATGACCAGCGCATGGCAGCCGCTGTCCTACGAGGCGTGGAGCGCGACCTGCGACACCCTCCACGCGCACACCCAGGTCCTCGGCAAGCTCGCGGTCGCCCTCGCCCCGCCCGAGCCCCAGCTCCAGCATGCCGCCCTGCGGCTGACCGCCCGCGGCTGGGAGACGGCGCCCCTGCCGGCGCCGGACGGCTCCGGCGCGCTGGTCGTCGCCCTCGACCTGCGAACCCACGAGGCGGTCGCCGAGCACACCGATGGCGCCGTCCGGCGAATCCCGCTCTCCCCCGACCGACCGGTCGGCCAGGTCACCCGCGAGCTGCTCGACGCGGTCGGCGCGCTGGCCGGCGAGGTGAGGATCGACCCGACCCCGCAGGAGGTCCCGTGGACCGTCCCGCTCGACGACGACGACGTCCACGCGACCTACGACCCCGCGCAGGTCGCCGCCTACTTCGCGGCGGCGACCCAGGCCGCCCTCGTGCTCGCGGCGTTCCGAGCGCCCTACCGCGGGCGCTCGACCCCGGTCAACGCCTGGTGGGGCTCGTTCGACCTCGCCGCCAACCTCTTCTCGGGCCTGCCGGCAGATCCGCCGTCGCCGGACTTCATCATGCGCAACGCGATGGACGTCCAGGAGGTCGCGGTCGGCTGGTGGCCGGGCGACCCCCGCTACGGGAAGGCTGCCTTCTACGCCTACGCCCACCCGGCGCTCGACGGCTTCGCCGGCGCCGACCTACCCCCCTCGCAGGCCCGCTGGGAACCGGCGCTGGGTGAGTACATCCTCGACTGGGACGACGTCTGCGCGAGCCCCGACCCCCACGCGCTCGCGCTCGGCTTCGCCCGCTCGGTCTTCCATCACGCCTGCCTGGTCTGCGCCTGGGACCCGGCCCTCCTGGCGAGCGCCGAGGGCACGCCCCCGCCGGTCGGCTGATCGGCCTACCCGACCGGGCTCTCCGGTCCCCTGAACCGCGTCAGAGCCGTGCCCGGCTCGCCGTCGACGATCCGCCTGGCGACGCATTCACCGATCAGCGGGGCGAACTTCATCACGTTGTGGCCGGCGAACACGGTGATCGCCCCGCGGTCCCAGACCCCGAACGCGTCCGGATCCCCGGCGAGCGCGGTCAGATGACAGACACGGAACCCGACCGGCGCGGGATCGAGGCCCGGCATCGCCCGCCGGACGTAGGCGCGTGTCCTCGCGTACAGGTCGCCGAGGTCCTCCCCTCCTGACAGCGTCGTCGCCCTCGCATCCAGCGGGAGCGTCTCGCCCGCGCTCAACCCGACCACGTATCGCGGCAGCGAACCGACCGGCCCTGCATACGCGGTCTCGCCGTGCGCCGCGCTGCGGTCGAGATAGCACGGCAGGCCCGCCCGCCCGTCGGTCACGTCGAACATCAGGCGGGGATGGACGCCGCGACGTTCGGAGATGTCGATGCCCAGGTCCGCCGCGAACCGCGCGGTCTCCGCGCCGGCGGCGACCAGGACGTGGTCGAAGCGGTGGGAACCCCCGGTCGCCTCGATCGACGCGCCCGCTCCGCCGGTGCTCACCCCGAAGACCTCCTGCCGTGTGAGTGCACCCGGCGCCAGCAGTCCCTCGAGGCATTCGAGCGCCCGCCGGACCCTGATCGCCCCACCGTCGACATCGAGCACCGCGGGCGCCGTACGTGGACCGAGGATCGGCAGCAGGCGCTCCACACGGCGCGCGTCGATCAGCTCAGCCGGCGCACCCACCCGCCGGAGACGCTCGAGCGCCGCGTCGAGGTCGCCGCCGCCGACCACGACGCCCTCCGTGCCGACCAGACGCCGGCCCGAGCGCTCCTCGAGCGCACGCCAGGCGCGCCGCGCCTCGACTGCCAGCGCCGCCTGCTCGTCAGATCGATGCAGGTGTCGAAAGATCCGCGTCAGCCCGCCGGACTGGCCGGCTCCCGGCCGGCTGCGGTCGAATACCGTCACGACCGCCCCGCGGCGGGTCAAGGCCTCGGCCGCGGCAAGCCCGATGATTCCTGCGCCGACGACGCCGACCTTCACGCCGTCCAGTCTAGGCCCGAGGCAATGAGGTTCAAGCTCGACGACGTGCTGGCGGCCGACGCGATGCTACTCGGCCGTGTCACCCACACGAACCAGCCGTCGAGGATGACACTCGTCCGACTCCAGGCCGCTCGAGTCCGGACCCTGATCCTCACCCACCACCCGGCGCCCCGGCCGGCCAGCGAGTGAGCCGGCAGCTAGTCGTCGTCGGTGTCGATGCCGAGAATGTCCTCGTCGGCGACTGACAGCGAATCGTCGTCGTCGTCGAGGAGCTCGTCCGGGTCCAGGGCCTCGGCGTCGTCCCAGATCTCTGAGGCCTCCATTCCCGAACGGATATGTACAGCTCGGCCGCTGTCAAGGGCAGGCAACAACACGGCAACCCGACGAACCACTCCGGCCCGGGCCTCAGCCTTCGAGCGCGCGCACCGTGAGCTCGAGCGCGGCCGCCGCGTAGAGCGGCATCGCACCATCCACGTCGCTTCCCTCCGCACACCAGGCCGCGTAGTGCGCCACCAGCCTGTCCCGGTCGACGAGACCGAGGTCGGCCAATCGCGGGCTTGAGAAGAGACGGTCGACCGCGGGACGGGCGCGGTGGCGGAAGGCGGCGGCGAGCGCCGGCATGAAGTCGTCGCGGACCGCCGGGTGCGTCAGCTGGCGGGGAAGCCCCAGGCGGCTGAGCAACGTGCGCTCTACCCGCCGTCCACTCCGCCATTCGCGCGGCAGCTGGGCGCAGAACTGGACGAGCTGTGGCGTTGCCAGGGGATGCACAGCCCAGGTCCCGCGCCGCATGTACATCGCCGATCCGATCGCGATGCACTCGGGCACGGAGATCGCCGCGAGCGGATGCGGCGCCCGCGCCAGGCGTCCGCGAGTCTCGTCGTAGGCGGCCCGCGTGTCCGCTGAGAGGAACGCGGGCACCGCCAGCCACGGACTCGCCGGACCGCCGTTGTCGCCTCCGCGAGCCGGCGCCGGACGCTCGCCGGGCCGCCGCCCACACAGCTCGTCGCCGCCAAGCCCCGTCAGTACCAGCGTCCCCCCCGCGCCGGTCGCGGCGGCCAGCATGGCATCCGCAGCCTCGTAGTAACACTCCTCCCACGGCACCACCGGACCACCGGCGATGCGACAGGTGTCCGGCGCGAACGGCAGCCAGTCGAGGATGTCAACCTCCCGGTCCTCGAGGCCGAAGAGCCGCGCGACGACGCTCCTTCGCGCCCGCTCGTCCTCCCGCGACGCGCCCGCCAGCGCGATGCCGCAACTCCGGACCGGCTGCCCGGCGACCGAGCTGGCCGCCGCGGCGACGACAGCCGAGTCGAGCCCGCCGCTGACCTCGACCACGACGCCCTCCGGGTAGCCCTCGAGCCACCGTCGCAGCGACGACGTGAGGATCTCCCAGAACGCGGCCGGGGGATCCGCGCCGGGCTTCAACCGGCGTGGGAGCGGGGGATCCACGCCGACCGGATACTCGACGCTCAGCGCGGGCCGGCCGTCGGCAGCCGGATCCCAGACCATCCGCGAGCGCTCGGTGTGCATCTGAATCTCCGAGACGAGCGTCGCGCTCGAGTACGACGAGTCGAACACCGCCAGGAAGTGGGCGGCCCGTACGCGGTCGAGCTTGGGACCACCCGCCACCGGGAAGAGGCGTGCGGGATCCCAATCGCCCCACAGCTCACCGTCCCGGGCGATCGCGAAGACCGGCGCCACGCCCCAGTCGCCGGTCTCGAGCACCACTCGGATGCCTCGTCCGCTGCCGGTCACCTCCACGGTGAGCCACCCCAGCGGCCAGGCCCGCATCCCGGCGGCCACGTCGTCCAGGCGTCCGGGCTCGAGCGCGGTCAGCCCACCCTGCAGGGCGCCGGTGCCCCGCTCGGGCGGCGGCTCACCAGCGCAGCGCTCCCGCACCACGATCAGCAGCCGACCGTCCGAGACGAGGGCGAAGTCCTCGAGCGCGGCGTGGCGGAACGGCTCGACCGTGCAGGGCCCCGCCGCCCAGCCGGTACCGGTCGGCCGCCACGGCGGGCCCTCCACGTCCGCGCTATCCAGATGCAGCGACAGCATGCGGCCGGCTAGTCGTCGGCGAACTGAGCCTTGCGCTTCGCGTCACGCGCCGGCGGCACCTTCGCCTGGGGCGCACCCGGATCGTCCGGGTCGTCGGCGAACTGAGCCTTCCCCTTCGCGTCACGCGCCGGCGGCACCTTCGCCTGGGGCTCGCCGGGGTCGTCCGGCTCGTCCGGCTCGTCGGCGAACTTAGCCTTGCCCTTCGCGTCACGGGCCGGCGACACCTTGGCCTGCGGACTCTCGGCTTCGGACTCGTAGGTCTCGTGCGGCTCCTCGGCGAACAGCTCAGACCCGTCGGCCACCGGAGCGCCTGTCGCGCTCGCGGTTACATCAGGTCCCATCTCGCTGGCGTTCATGCGGATCTCCTCGATCGGTGGTTGCTCCTGCTGAGAATCTGCCCCGCCGTCAATCCGGCAGCCCGGCTCCGGCGAGCTCTGCCCGATGCTCGAATCCAGCTCGACGCGTGACCTCGGTCGCGCGGTCGTCGACGGGAACCGGCACCGTGTGTCGAGGCTCGCCCCAGCGCGTCCGCGCCGGATCCGCCGGGTCCTGGCCCGGGCAGTGCTCGTGCGCGGCGCGGACCTTGGCCGCGGCGAGGCACCCGCACAACCCGCACACCTTCGCCTCGGGTCGCACCACTCGCGTCAGGCGATGGACTCCGGCCTGCGGTGCGTCGGCCAGGTGCGGACACGCCCGGCAGGCGGCCCACCGTCGCTCGCGCGTCTCGTCGTCGACCGTCGCGAAGCCACCGGCGACGAACCGCATCAGGGACCCACCCGCCCGCTTGACGAGTGCCGATGTCGACTGGTCGAGCAGATCCTCAGGGTCGTCCGCGAGCGTTTCCTGGTCGAGACCGTCGCCAACCATCCGCGCGGCGCTGGCCGGCAGCGCCGGCGGGCGGGCCAGCAGCCATTCGAGCGCCTCGGGGGTGCGCCGCGCGAAGGCCATCCGCCGGCGGTACGCCGGATCTGCCAGCGTCGCCACGAGCACCTCCCGCGAGACGGGCCGGCCGATGCCAAGCCACCGCCCGACCTGCTCGCGCAGCTCGGACACCGTGGCGCGCGCTTCGTCGCCCTCGCCGCAGACGCACGTGCAGATCCGGCCGTCGAGGGAGAACAGGATCTTGTGGCCTGCCGGCCATTCCAGGTCGTGGCAGGCGCTGTCGATCTGCTTGGAGTGGGTCGCGCAGTACCGCGGAATGATCTCGTTGCAGCTCGGGAGCGCCGCCACCTCGTCGGTCATGCCGGCGCCACCGGATCGGCCGGCACGCATTCGGCGCACTCGGGTTTGTCGGGCGTCTGCATCGCCGCGCGAATCGTCTCGATCCGGCAGGCGTTCGACGGGTACCGGTCGCCGAGCCCTTCCGCCAGCTCGCCCGGCCCCAGCTCGCCACACGGCTGGAGATAGTGGTAGAGGAGCTCCAGCTGCTCGACGGCCTGCTTCGTGTAGCTGAAGTAGAACTCCCCGAACCACAGCTTCCGCATCACGACAGCTGCGCCGTAGAAGTCCGCCTCCCCCTCGCATGTGACGCCGTCGCGCATCGTCGGCCGGCCCAGCAGGTGCCCGATCTCGTGGGCGAGCGCGAGCGCCACGCCCTCGTACTCGAACCCCCCGATCCGGGCCAGCCCGCCCGAGAGGTACACGAAGCTCTGTCCGCTCTCGAGGTCGACCCACGAAAACGTGTTCGCCGTCTCGCTATACCAGTTGAAGAGGAACTCGACGTCCGGGTAGAGCGGCTTGAAGATTTTGCGGATCAGCCACTGGCACTCCTGCAGGTAGTACTGGTTGCTGATCGGAACCTTCGGTGCGACCTCCTCCAACGCCGCGGCCTGTGGCGACGGGAGGAACGAGCTCGCGTGGGCCGGCACCTCGACCTGGTGGAGCTCGGCCGGCGTGAACAACGCGTCGTTGACAAGCAGCGGCGCCACGGCGTCGACGTGGTCGTTGCGCTCGCGCCACTCCCCCGATCCGACGAGCGGTCGCTCGGCCGCTGCCGCCGGGTCCTCGCCCGCCCGCACGAACCCGTCGAAGTAGTTGACGAACGTCGAGATCGCGAAGTCGCCGCTGACGATGCCACCCGTCAGGACCAGGTGGCCGTCGTAGGTCGAGCTCGGCGGCGCCAGCGTCGTCGCGAGCTCCCAGAACGCGCCCTCGTACGCCCCATGGCGCAGATCGTCGATCGCGACCGTCGCGGCGTTGCGGTCGAGCAGGCGGTCCGACTTCTGGAGTGCCCCGGCCGCGACGAGGATCCGCGTCCCGGCCGCCGTCTGGATCAGCATCGGATGGTCCATCGTCAGGACAAGCGCCCGGGCGCTGCCGCCGAGCGTGTACCTGACCAGCACGGCGTTGTCGGTGCGGGCGGGCGGCGTACCCGAAACCAGCGTGATCACCTTCGGCGAGAACTTCAGGTCGATCCCGGCCGCCAGGACCTTCGTCTGATTCTCCTTGACCGCCTCGATCGGGATCGTCTGCTCGTCGGCCAGCGTGATCGACGTGCCGATTCCGACACAGCTGCAGACGCAATAGCACGCCTTGTCGTTGATGTCGTAGAGGATGTAGTGTCCTGCCGGATACTCGAGGTCGTGGCAGGTCGCGTCGATCTTCTTCTTCTTGCCCTCGCAGTAGCCAGGCTGGACGGCGCTGCACCACGGGGGTGGCGTGCGCGGGGCAGGCGGATCCGGCATGTCGATCTCCTTCACTGAGGTGCGGGTACCGCGTAGTACGCCGCCATGTAGGTCATGATGTCGTCCTTGACTTCCGCTTCGTGCGCGACGAGGAGCTGCCCCCACACCGGGTTCTCGGCGAGTGCGCCAAGCAGCGCGTCAGCCTCGACGCTGACCTGCCGAAGCGGCCGCGACGCCCGCAGGTCGGCCGGCAGCGACGCGATCAGCAGCCGGTTCTCGATCACGCTGAGCGGGTCCGGCCGGCGGACGGTCCCGGCGAGGGACTCGCCCTCGTTCTCGGCCTGCGGCGGCACGCGGCTGACGTAGGTCACCCGATGCAGGACCCGCCACACCTCGTTCGGATTGGTCAGCGCCTGGCGCAGGGCGAGCGCGTCCGGATCGTAGGTGCCGGCGTAGGGCCCCATCCCGCGCAGCCAGTCCTCGTCCACGACCTGGAGGAAATCCTCGAAGTTGCGCCGGGCCGGCGCGAGGTAGAAGCTCATGAAGCGATACGCCTGGACCTTGCCGGCCGACGGGGCGTTCGTGTAGACGATCTCCCCGTCGTGGTCCTCGAGCCGTCCGATGTAGCGCTCGCCGAACGCGGTGACGTCCATCGCATACTGCCACTGCTCGCGATCGGTTTTCATCGCCTGGGTGATGATGTGCGAGCCGAACAGCGCGCTGAGCGAGAAGGACGGCCCGATGTTGAGCGAGAACTCGCTGACGATGCCCGCCTGTGTGGTCATCGAGTACGAGCCACCGCTCGACTCCTCGCGGACCGCCACGAACTGCTGCTCCTCGGCGTAGAAGCCGCCGGCAGCGGTCCAGACATAGGTGTTGACCATGTTCCTCCGGGCCATCCGGGCCTTCCACTCCTCGCGCGAGATCGCCGCCTTCGCGTCGAGTCCCATCAGGACGTTGCCGAGGCTGCGCGCGCCGTCGGCGATGTCGACGCTTCCCGGCCGGCCGGCCTTCTCCCGGCGGCCGAGCCCGACCGCGTCGAAGTGCTCGAACCACGTCTTGCGCTGCTGTGCCTCCCGCTCGGCCAGGCGTTTGAGCGCGTACGCCTCGAGCGGCTTGAAGTAGCTGCCCCGCTCGCCCGGCGTCAGGAACTCGTAGCTCGTGTCGGGCTCGAAGCCGATCCAGCCGTCGAGCGTTCCATTCTTGACGTATCCGTCCCTGATCTTGAAGGTCAGGATGTTGACGTCCTCGGGGATGTCCGGGTTCGGGTGCGTCGAGTACCCGACCAGCGTGCCCGTCCCGCGCAGGCGCGTCGCGAACACATCGGCGGTGCCGGAGCGCACCAGTGCGTACCCGAGATTGCTCGGATAGAAGAGCTCACCGACGCCCTCGTCGATCGCGTACGTGTTGGGCAGCCACCGGCCACGCACCTCGACCGACTTCTTCGCGCTGACGAGCAGGTCCTCGCTGACCTGGGCCTCGCCGAGCGTCCCGAGCGTCTCGTCAGCCGAGACCTGCAGGCCGACGTTGGCCGAGAGCCCGAAGATCTTCTGGCTGACGCCGATCCCCGCGGCGGTCGACTGCTCGATGTTGAAGCCGAAGCTCGTCGACGCGCTCGTGTCCTCGCCGACGTCCCGCGACGCCGTGTACGAGAGCACCTGGCTCCCCGCCTCGTCCAGGGACAGCGTCGACGCCGCGGCGTACGAGTCCGGCGAGCCCGGATACAGCTTGAGGTTCTCGGCCGGGACCGGCGGCGGTCCCTCGATGTAGCCGATCAAGGTCGGCCGGAGCTGCGCCTGCCCGACGTACTGGAGTACGAGGCCGCCGATCGCGAAGCCGGACGTCAGCCTGAGGGCGTCGTCGACGGCGTCCACGTATCCGTAGGCGAGCTTGAGGACCGCCGTCAGCTCGCCGCGCGCGTCCTGCTGGAGCTGGCCGTAGCTTCCCATGCCGGCCGCCCACCGGCCGCTCGCGCTCCACGCCGTCGGGATCCTGCCGGGCACCGATCGGATCTGGGGCGCCTCGCTGCCGACGGGGATCGTTGCCAGCTGCCACCGTGGAGCATCGGTCGACCCGATCCACCGGCCGTTCGCCCCACCGCCCGAGCGATCCCCGATCACGTTGCCCGAGCCGTCGTCGAACGGCCAGTAGCCGGCGAGCCCGGGCTCGGCCCCGGCCAGCGCGACGAACATCCCGCCGCGGACCTGGTCGCCGATCAGCTGATGGCTCCATACGCGGAGCTCTGCGATCTCGCCGGTGTAGAAGCGCGTCGTCGCCTCCTGGTAGCGCAGTGCCGCGATCGTCGCCTGGGCGTCCCCCAGACCAGATCGCGTCAGCGTCCCCGGCCGCGAGACGACCTCGGTGCCGTTGACGAAGAAGGTCCAAGCGGCCTTGAACGTCGTCCGGATCCACATCCGGTCGATCGCCTCGGCCGTCAGGTCGACCTCGCCGTCGCGGATCACCGCGTTGGCCTCGCCCTTGGCGTCGAACGCCACCCCACCGCTGCCCGTCTCAAGCGGCCACAGCGCGATCAGCCCGCGTGGGTTCGGCTCGAGGTCGCGAGACCGGAAGTACTCGACCTGCCAGTTCATCCGTCCGACGTTCCACAGCCGCAGCTCGCCGACGGCGCCCTGCAGGTAGCTCGCGAAGTGGCCGGAGCCGATCGTCACCGCGGTATCGGACATCACGATCGGGTCGAGCGCCCGGTCGAAGGCCTCCATCCGGCCGTCGACGAAGACCTTCTGGGCGAAGGCGCCCTTGTCGACGCGGATGAAGTTCGCGCCGACGATCTCGCCGTTCGCGGTCCCGGCCAGGTCCATCGCCGTCGTCCCGTACAGATCGTTGAAGCGCCAGTAGCCGGCGAGCCCGCGCTCGGTCGTCGCGAGCGGCTGCTGGATCTTCTGGCGAACCTCCTCCAGCGACAGGCCGCGGTTCCAGAGGCTCAGCTCGTTGATCGTCCCCGTGAACGACTTCTCGGTCGCCTGGCCGCCCACGCTGTAGGCGATCGGAGCCGCCGTCGCGCCGGTCGCAGGCCGATCCTCGGCCGCTTCGTCCGCCGCCGGGCGATCCGCGGTCTGTCTGCCCGCCGCCGTCGTAGGGCTCCCGGTCGGCACCCCGTCGATCGTCAACGCGATCGGCCGGCCGCGTTGGTAGCTGCCGGCGATGTGCAGCCAGTCGTCGGCCCGGAGCGGTTCGGCGGCGACGATCGTGTGCTGTGCGCCGTCCCAGACCGAGAACCGCGGAATCCCGTCGCGCAGCGAGAGGCTGACCGGCAACGCCATCCCCGCGTCGGTGGACGTGAAGAGGATCTCGTCGCCCGGCCGTGTCGATCCGACCACCTTCAGCCACATCGCGACCGTGACGCCGTCGGTCGGCTCCCCCGCCGGCGCGGGGATCTTGACGTAGCTCCCGAGATCGAACATCAGTGCCACCTCGCGCGTGAAGGCGACGTCGTAGACGCCCGCGACGTGGTGCCACGCCCCGATCGCGAGCGCCGTCCTCGACCTCGCCGTGCGCTCGATCAGACCCGTCGCCGTCGACTGGGCGACGGTCAGCTCGATCCGGCCGGCCGCGTCCACCCCGAGCTCCCACGAGCGTCCGCGCCCGAGATCCCACTTCGCGATCACCGTCTGCCGGGCGCCGAGGCGGTCGAGACGGACCCATGCCTCGGCGGTGACCGCGTCGGGGCTGTCGAGGCTCCGGTCGTTGCCGGCGTTCAGGTACCGGGCTCCACCGAGCTGGAGGCCGAAGTCCGTCCGATAGGAAGCCGCGAGATGCGTCCACGTGCCGTCCCGCGGAACGACCGCGTCCGCGACGTTGACGACATCCCCGTTGGCCGCGACCGGGTGGCCCTCCGCGTCGAGCCCGACCAGGTAGCCGACCTTGCCCGGGCTGTTGAGGACAAAGACGGTCGCGTCCTCGGCGGACCCGCCCGACGGCCGCAGCCAGGCCTCGACCGCGACGTCCCGGTCGATCAGCAGCGGTCCCTTGTAGTCGGCGACCTTCGGCTCGGACAGCACGCGAACAAACTGGCCGCGCTCGCTCATGTCGATATCGGGCAGCGGCGGCGCCGCCTGCCACCAGGGATCCGTCCCGGCCCGGCCGAAGGACGCCCGCGACTCGCCGGTGCCTTCCACGTGGGCGCTCTGCCCGTTGCTCGCCGGTACGCCGGGCAGGACGCGGAACAGCGCCGAGCCCAGCCCCGGCCCCGGAACCGGTGCCAGCTGGCCGCCGGCCGGCGTGACCACGACCTTCCGGTAGTCGTACATCAGCACGCCCCGCGCGAGCTCCGCCGGGTCGCCGCTCGTCTGCGCCGCGTCACCGTTAAGGACCGCCGCGAAGCCCGGCAGCGTGAGCGGCACCTCCGGCCACTCCTCGCGGTAGCCGGTGTACCCGCGCAGTGTCACGGTCGCATGCAGGAGCGGCTCCGCGGCCGGCGCCACGACGACGAACGGCGGCGAGAGCGCCGTGGCGTTCATCGGCGCACCGGGCTGACGCGCGACGAAGGACACGACGCCGGCCTCGTCGTTGGCCGGATCCTCCGGGTCGCCGGCGAACCACGGCACGGTAGATGTCGCCCGCGCGACGACCGGCGAGTACTGCGCCGCCATCAGGGCGTGCGTGGCCCGATCCGAGAAGTACATGTGGACTCGCGAGTCGCCGCCCTCGACAAGCGCCGGCGCGGTCCCCGTGGCGGCGAACGAGAGCAGCGAGGTCGTCGCGCTCAGCCCGTTCTCGTCCCACGCGACCGGCACCATCGACGGCGCGACCGGTGCCGAGCTCGCCGCCCAGCGCGGGCCTGCGAGCGCCCCGTCCGCCGCGGTCCCCAGGTGCGAGGCGTTGATCACCGTGGTGAACCGGCGATCGTCGTCGGGCTCGTCGAGCTTCCAGTAGCCCGCGAGCTCCTCCCAACCCGGCGTCGCCGCCGAGAGGCCGACGCACATCGTCGCGAGGATCTGCTCGCCGGTCCGCGCCACCGACCACAGTCGCAGCTCGTCGATCAGGCCGGTGAAGCCCTCGATCCCGCCGACCGCGTAGCCGTCCGACGGACGCGCCGCACTCGTCGGCGGATCAGCCGGGGCGGCGTGTGGCTGCCCGTTGACGTAGACGACGGGGCTGCCGTTCCAGACGCCGGCCACGTGCGTCCAGACGCGCGGGTCGATCGGACCGTCGGCGGCGACCGTCGCGCCTCCCGGACCGGCGAAGACGGGGACGCCGTCGCGAAGCGCGAGCGTGAACGGCACTTCGACCCCCGCCGCGCTCTCGACGAGGACGTCGACCTCGGCCGAGTGCTCGCTCGGACTGATCCACAGCTCGATCGTCAGCCGGCCCGCCACTGCCGCGATCGCGGGAATCGTCACCTGGGTCCCCTGGTCGCGCGCGAAGACCAGGCCTGTGCCGATCGCCGGGCCGGCGGCGATCGGCAGCTCGGCCGGAACCCGCGCCAGACGTCCGTCGACCCCGACGCCGAAATCGAGGATCGCGACGACGCCGTCGGCCCCGGCCCCCACGGCGACCATCACGCGGGCCTCGAGCTTCTGGAGCGAGACCTCGCCGGAATCGTCGGTCAACCACTCCTGCTGGTGGTAGAGAACGGCCCCGGGGCCGGTCTGCAGCGGCAGCGACGCGCCGTCCAGCGTCAGCGCGAACGACCGCTCCGGCAGAACCCGGTGGTCCGCGTCGATCACATCGGTGAGGTCGAAGGAGCCGTCCGGCGAGCGGAGGATCGAGAAGCTGTCGAGGCGGCCGGTCGCGCTCTGCTGGGCGAGGATCTGCCAGCGCTCGACGCCGGCAAGCTCGGTCGGCAGGATCAGCACCGCGAAACGGCCGTCGTTGACGTCACAGACGAAGTCGAGCTCGATCGTCGGTTCGAGGAACCGGTTCCCGGTCATGTCCGTCGAGCCGAAGGTGTCCCTGCGGTCGAGTGGGATGTCAGGCTTGCGGCTGCGCCGGAACCTCACCTCCCAGGCGTTGATCACGCTGCCGGTCGCCTCGTCGAGGACGAAGCGGTCGTAGTACAGCGTGTTGTTCGCAGACTGTCTGAAGATGCTCAGGTAGCGGCCGTCGGACACGACATCGAACGGCACGTCAGCCGTCGGGATCTCCTCCTCGCCGAAGTCGACCGTGATGACGCTGCGGCCGACCGGCCGCAGCTCGCGAGGAAACGAGAGAAAGGTGAAATCCGACCACGCCGCGTCCTGGTTCGGGTTGCCCGGCGACGGGTTCAAAGTGCTGTACCCGATCGCGGCCCGCTCGCCGCCCGGCGCCGCGCGCGAACTGAAGCACACGACGCGGCCAGCATGTGTCACAACTTTGACGAACCGATCGGATCCCACGCTTAAACCTCATCGCTTGATGCAGGTCCAGCAACCGAACACACAGCGGCGCTACCGTAGCACACGATCGACACCGCGAGCAGCAGTCGTAATGACATCTTTGACACGACACGCCGAACTGCTCCCGACGCCCCGCGGACTGCTCGTCTACGCGCTTCCCGGGCCGTACACGGCGTAACCCAGATCCGTGTCGAGCGGCCGCTCGCCGGCCAGGCACCGGGCCGCGGTGAACGGCCGAAAGCCGGGGAACTGGAACGTCGTGACGACGACCCAGCCCACTCGCGCCCGCGCGCGGACCGCCGCGCACGAGGCGTCGGCCGCGATCAGCTCCAGCGGATGCTGGTAGCGGTCGCCGGCCAGCGTCGCCACGGTCAGGTCGGCCATCGCGATCGGCGCCGACCCGTCGATGTAGCCCGGCTGCGAGTCAAACCAGGCGACCGGTCCGACGAACGGGGCGTTGGCCGCAGCGACCGACCGCGACAGGAAGCCGCCCGACCCCCACGCCAGGCCGAGCGCCAGCCCGAGACCCGCAACCAGCCCGACACCGGCCAGCAGAATCCGCCCGGGTTCCCGCCCCCCTCGCACGCCCGCCGCCACGGCGGTCAGCGCCCCGGCGAGCACGCCCGCGACGATCCAGCCGGCCGGCGGCAGCTCGATCGACGTCGGCACGTACCTGCTCGCCCCGACGACGTTGACGACCAAGCCGAGCCCGAGCACGCCGATCGAGACACGCCGGGCCAGACCGCCCGCCCGGCCGAGCAGGCCGAGCGCGAGGCCCGCGGCGACCAGAACCGGCAGGACGTAGCGGTTGGTGGACGCCGTCAGCTCCCACAGCCCGGGGTTCGCCGGGGCTCCGGTGACCGGGGCGTTGGCCCACGCCAGGAGGCCCAGCCCGACCGAAGCGCCCGCCAGCCAGACGGCTCGCCTTCGGCTGACCAGCGGCGCCAGCAGCCCGCCGGCGAGCAGCACCCACGCGCCGGCGAGCTGCCACGTGTACGAGTCCCGGTAGACCTTCACCGGTCCGTCGATCGTCGCCAGCGGCCGCGAGAGGAACGACGGGCGCAGCGGGACGAGGAAGCTCGGCACCGGATCGCCTCCGTGCAGGCTCAGAAACGGCCATAGCGGCGACCCATGGTCGACGAAGTCGCGCACGTACCACAGCCCGCCGACCACCCCCGCGCCGAGCACCGCCGGGACCAGCGCCGGCGCAAGCCCGGCCAGCCGTCGCCGATGGATCCAGACACCGGTGGCGAGCGCGAGGACGACGAGCGGAACCGCGGTCGTCTTCGTCCCGACCGCGAGACCCCCGGCGAGGACGGCCGGCCCGAGCAGTCGCGGACGCTCGACCGAGCAGGCGACCAGCCCGGCGCAGACCGCCAGCCAGCACACGCCCGGCAGGTCCGTCCCGGCGGTCGGGACCTGCTGGAGGAGAACCGGCACCGTCGCGACGGCGGCCAGGCCGAGCCCGGCGATCACCGCGGGAACCCGCATCGCCCGGAGGCCGACCCACCCGGCCGCGATCATCAGGATGTAGAGCGTCGGTGTCCAGAGGGTCGGCGCGGCGAAGCCCCTCGAGATCCCCGCCAGCCAGGCGAGCGCGACCTCGTTGGTCAGGGGGTAGCTGCCGAACGGCAGGTCATAGCTCAGCGTGACATTCGACCCCGGCCGGCCATTGTGGATCCACGCGGCCACGTCGTTGAGGTGGTAGAGCGCCGCGTCGATCCCGATCGTCGGGTTCCCGACGATCCACCCGCAGATCGCCACCCACAGGCCGACCGCCGCGCCCGTGAGGATCCGTTCGCCGCGAGTTCGCGCCGCCCACCACCCGGCCGCCGACGCCCTCAGGCTTGGCGTACCGCGATCGCCGGCCGGGCCGACCGTCACGCGGAGGACCCCCCACGTGAGGATCGCCGCGCCACTCAGCAGCCACGGTGACGACCCGACCGAGAAGACGCCCAGACCGAGCGCCTCGAGCACCGCGAACGACGTCGCGATCGGCGCGGCCGCGACGACCCGCTCGAGCCCGCTCGCCCCCAACCGACCGGCCAGCCGGAGCCCGGCGGCGCCGAGCGCGGCCAGCGCGACCACCAGCAGCAGTTCGCGTCCGGTCCCGCTCACAGCCGACGCCTCGCCACCGCGTGGAGGCTAACGATCCCCGCCGGGCCCGACCCTACCGGCTACGCGAGCCTGCGGGTCTGGCTGGTCGCTCAGGCCGGCGCGATGAACGCCACGTAGCGTGAGTCCTGCGCGTACGGCGTTCCGGTGACCCCGTTCGTCGTCCGCATCCACGCGGTCAGGAGGAACTGGTAGGCGCACTGCACCGGCGGCTTCCACCCGGCCGCGGGAACCGGGCCGACGTCGTTGACGCCGTCCCAGCCGGTCGGGCCGACGTGGCTCGGGGAGTACTGGTCGGAGAGGATCCCCGCACTCGAGACATCCCAGATCGCCTGCAGCGAGTAGCTCTCGAGGTGGCCGAGGCTGCTGTACGCGGTGATGTAGAACTCGACGGCCCCGCCGAGCGTCTCGATCGCGCACGGTGCGATCGGCAGCCCCTCGTAGGTCGTCCTCGTCCGGTCGATCACCGTCAGCGGGAGGTTGTTGTCGATCATCAAGTCGACCGTCTGCACCGTCGACGGCACGACGGTCGTGCCGTTCGCCGCGTAGAACTCCACCGACAGGGCGTGGACGCCGGCTGCCGTGCCGACCGAGTTCCACAGGACCAGGAGGTCCGCGACGATGTACTCGCCGGACGGGTCGTACAGCGTGTAGTTGCCGCTCGCGTCCGGCGCGAAGGTCTCGAGCACGAAGGTCGACCCGCTCCACACGTAGTTGTTCCAGCTCTCGAGCAGGGGCTCCCCGTCGAGCAGGACCTTGTACTTCCTCGCGCCCGCCGCCCACAGGCCGATCACGGTCGTGTGGTTCGCCTTGATCTGCATCGTCCCGCAGAACGCGTAGTCGACGAGGCCCGGATAGAGGGAGTAGGTCGCAGGCGTGCTCGCGTACCCGCTCGCGGAGATCAGGGTCGCCGGGATGTAGCCGACACCGGCGATCACGGCACCCGCCGTCCCCGCCGGGTAGACCCCGCTCGGCGACGCCGACAGGACGATCTCGTTGAGATTGGCGAAGCTCGCGTCGAAGTTCGGCGGGTAATCCGTGCTCGCCCCTGTGGCCGACCCGATCCTCACGCCGAAGCCGATCGTCTGAAGGGCCGTCGTGCTGAACTCGACGCCCAGCTCGGAAAGCGCGAGCTTGACCTGCCAGATCCGGTGGGCCGTGGACGAAGCCGGGGACGCCGCGACGGTCTCGACGTACTCCTCGCCGCTCCCGAGCGGCGACAGGCCGGTCCATGATCCCGCGTGAAGGTACCGCTGGCGGCCGAGCGTGGTGTTGGCCGGCGGGTACGGCCCGTAGTTGACGTCGATGTTCGGCGTGATCTGCCGGTTGCCGTCGACGTCGACGGTCAGCCAGAAGTAGTCCTTGTCGCCGGCGCCGCCCGGATCGCCGGTCATGTCGAGGGCGACGTACAGCCAGTGGGCGTCGTTCTTGACCCACATCGCCCCGCCTGTCCCGAGTGCGAGCTTCCCCGCATTGGCCCAACCCGTCGCTGCCAGGTTGCCATTCGTGACGATCGGCGCGCTCGCCCACGGACTGTTGATCGTGGTCATCGTTCCTCCCCCGACTTGGTGGACGCTCGGCGCGTCCAGGGCCTCTGCTTGGTTGCTCGGCCAGCGTATGCCGGCCAATCCCCGAAGTGTGTGACATTCATCACACGTCCGTCCGCGAGCGCGAGCGCGATCGTCATCCGAACCCCGGGCTTTTCAGCCCGACGTTCGACCCCTGAGCACCCCTCGACGGGTCCGGCACCCCGACGGACCGATCCGCGATGATGCCGGCGTGCCGATCGACGCTTCCGCCACGCCGGATCTCGCCGCCCGCGTCAGGGCGATGAGCTGGTACCACACGATCGACCTCGGCCCCGACCTCGTCACCCCCGGCTTCTTCGACACCCGGCCGACCGTCGATCGCGTCCCCCTGCCGGCGTCGCTCGCCGGCATGCGCTGCCTCGACGTCGGCACCTGGGACGGCTTCTGGGCCTTCGAGATGGAGCGGCGCGGCGCGGCCTCGGTCACCGCGATCGACATCGAGGACCCCGCCCGGTGGGACTGGCCGCCCCAGACCCGGGTCGGCGGGCACTTCGCCAGCGGCCGGCAGATCCTCGACGACTTCAAGGGCGGCGGGCAGGCCTTCGAGCTCGCCCGCGAGGCCCTCGGCTCGGAGGTCGACCGGGTGGACGTCAGCATCTACGACCTCGACCCCGACGTCCACGGCCGCTTCGACTTCGTCTTCCTCGGCAGCCTCCTCCTCCACCTCCGCGACCCGATCCGCGCGCTCGACCGCCTCCGCGGCGTCTGTGCCGGCGAGCTCGTGATCGCCGAGATGGTCGAGGCGATCCCGTCCTGGCTGCGCCCCCGCACGCCGACCGTCCGGCTCGAGGGAATCGACCGGCCGTGGTGGTGGCAGCCGAACGTCGCCGCCCTCCACAGGATGGTCGAGAGCGCCGGCTTCGAGATCCTCGAGCGGACGCCGATGTACTTCCTCCCCCACGGCGTCGCCCACCCCCGGCCGCCCCGGACGGCGATGGTCCGCTTCGCGCTGACGCCGGCCGGTCGCGAGCAGATGATCGGCGTCTGGCGGGGCCTCCCCCACGCCGCGGTGCGCGCACGCCCGGCGGCCTGACCGGCCCCACCGAGAGATGCCCGTCGCCGAACGGCCGGACGAGGTGCCCGAGAGGTCGGACGAGGTGGCCGAGAGGTCGGACGAGGTGCTCGACAAGGTCCCGGTCGAGGCACTCGGCCTGCGGCGGCGGGCCGCCCGGGGGATGTTGATCAATGCCGTCTTCCTCGGCGGCCTGACCTCGCTCGGCCTGATCAAGGGCTTCATCGTCGCGGCCTTCCTCAGCCGGAGCGACTACGGCGTGTGGGGTCTCCTCGTCGTGACCCTCGGGACGCTCGGCTGGCTCAAGCAGATCGGCGTCAGCGACAAGTACGTCCAGCAGTCCGACGACGACCAGGAGCTCGCCTTCCAGCGGGCCTTCACCCTGGAGATCCTCTTCTCCGGAGCGTTCCTCGTCCTCGCGGCCGTCGTCGTCTGCCTGACCGGCGTGCTCTACCGCCGCTCGGAGCTGCTCGCCCCGGGCTTCGCCCTCCTCCTGACGATCCCGGCCTACATCCTTCAGTCACCGCTGTGGGTCTTCTACAAGCGGATGGAGTTCCTCCGCCAGCGCCGGCTCGAGGTCCTCGAGCCGATCGTCGGCTTCGCCGTCACCGTCGGCCTGGCGATCGCCGGGGCCGGCTACTGGAGCCTGATCGTCGGGATGGTCGCCGGCGCCTGGGCCGGCGCGTTGGCGATCCTTCGGGCCTCGCCCTACCGCCTGGCCTTCCGCTACGAGCCGGGCACCGTCCGCCAGTACGTCAGCTTCTCCTGGCCGCTCGCCGTCGCCGGCGTCGGCGGGATCGTCGTCGCCCAGAGCTCGATCATCGCCGGGAGCGCCGTGCTCGGCCTGGCCGGCGTCGGCTCGATCACCCTGGCGAGCTCGATCGTCCTATACACGACGCAGGTCGACCAGATCGTCAGCCAGACGCTCTACCCGGCGATCTGCGCCGTCGCCGACCAGCCGAAGCTGCTCTTCGAGTCCTTCGCCAAGGCCAACCGCCTCGGCCTGATGTGGGGCGTCCCGCTCGGCGTTGCGATCGCCCTCTTCACGCCCGACCTCGTCGACTTCGGCCTCGGCGCCCGCTGGCGTCCGGCGCTCGCCCTGATCCAGATCTTCGGGCTGATCGCCGCGGCCGACCAGATCGGCGCCAACTGGGACGACTACTACCGGGCGCGGGCCGACACCCGGCCGATCGCGGTCGTCAGCATCGTGACGATGTTCGCGTGCGTCGCGACTGCCATACCCCTCCTGATCCTCGACGGCCTGACCGGCTTCGGGATCGGGATGGCGTTCGCCGCGGCCGTCGGGATCGCCGGCCGGATCGTCTACCTCGTCCGCCTCTTCCCGGCCTTCGGGGTGCTCCGCCACTCGACCCAGGCGATCCTCCCGACCGTCCCCGGCGCCGTCGTCGTCCTCGTCCTGCGTCTGTTCGACGGGCGCCGGACGGTCGCGTTGGCGATCGTCGAGGCGTCGGTCTACCTGCTGATCACGGCGGCGGTCACGCTGTGGGTCGAACGGCCGCTGCTGCGCGAGGTCAAGGGGTATCTGCGCAACCCGCGCGGGCCGGTGCTCAGCGCCTGAAGGGCCTGGGCTGGGGCTGGGGCTGGGACGGGGGCCGGCCAGGTCGATCGCACCGGGATCCGCGACTCGGCGGGGCGTGCCGGGGCGGGGCGTGCCGGGGCGGGGCGTGGTGAGGCGGGGCGTGCTGAGGCGGGGCGTTCCGGGGCGGGGCGTGCCGGGGCGGGGCGTTCCGGG
>DATCEH010000091.1:0-6223 GCA_036510225.1 Solirubrobacteraceae bacterium
CCGTCGGCCGAATCGGAGTTGATCAGCGCCGTCATCCCGGCCCAGAAGGGCGCCGCCGCGCTCGTCCCGCCGACAGCCTCCCACTTGCCGGCCGCCGGGTTGCCGTCCTGGCAGAGCGTGTGCGGCGTCCCGTCGTCGGTGCAGTAGATCTCGCTCCCACCCACCGGATCCGCGGCCGCGCTGACGTCCGGCACCTCCCGGCACGCACTGCCCACCGGCGCCCCGCACGGCCCCCGGCTCGAGTTCGCGTTGACCACGCCCAGGCCGGCCGGAGCGCCCGACTGGTAGCTGGGCATCACGTGGACCGTCGAGATCCCGCCGCCGGCCGCCCCGGCGGACAACGCCGACTCGTTCCAGACCGCCTGGAACGGCGGCGTCCCGAGCGGGGTCGCGTCGATCGCCGACGGCGTGCCCGCCGCGGTGTACGTCGCCACCAGGCTCGTTCCGCCGACGCCCGTGACCTGCGTCTGGCTGGCGGGGTCGTTCACGGCCAGCGAGCTGTCGGACTGACTGCCGGTGTCGCCGGTGCACCCCTCCGAGCCGGAGTCGCCGGTCGCGGCGTACAGCGTCTGGCCCTGGGCGACCATCTGCTGGAAGACCGGCGTCTCGTCGGCGATCGCGTTGGCGTCCCCGAGCAGCAGGTCCTGCTCGCACAGCCCCCAGGAGGTCGTGTTGACCTGCGACGTGTCCTGATCGGCCATCGCGACGTACACGTCAAGCGGCCCGCTTCCGGTCTGCGGCCCGGCGAAGACCTCGATCCTGCTCTGCGGAGCGATCCCGAGCACATTCTCGATGTCGATCGCCGCCTCGCCGGACCCGGCGCCCGACCCGGCGCCGCCGTCGACCGGGATGTCCTGGACGACGCCGCCCGCTCCGAAGCACGACGCGAACGCGGCGATGTCGCCTGGCAGGTCAGGTTCGAGCTCGTAGATCCCGACCGTCGTCCCGGCGCCGGAATCCCCGCCTGCGTAGAACGGATCCAACGCGTAGCCCTCCGCGAGCTGGTCGATCGTGTACGCCCGCTGGGCCGCGGCCTGCGCCGCGGCCGCGGCGCAGGCCGTCGGACCGACCGCGTCGGGCGCCGTCCGGGCGCCCAGCCCCGTCCCCGTGACGGCCTCGGGTCCACTTCCGAGTCGAGGCCCCGCGCCGACAGCGGCCGCCGGGCGGGCCGCGGTCTCGAGGCCGAGCGCCTCGGGCCGCGACAGCGTCTGCAGGCCGACGACGTCGCGTACGGCCCCGGCGACGTCGGCCGGCAGCTGCGGCGCCCTGGTGTTGGCGAAGGCCGCGCGTCCACCGGGGAGGCTGTAGCGGGCGAAGGCCACGTGAAGCGCCGCGGCGACCGACCCGGCGCTTGCGCTGACCGGGATCGTCAGGCCGTCCGACCTGGCCGGACCTGGATTCAGGCCTGCCGCCCGCAGCGCGGCGTCGACGGCCTCGATGCTCCGGGCGCTCGCCCCGAAGCGCGCCCCGAACTGACCCGGCGCGAGGTAGTCGCCGTAGCTCGGCGAGCCCGGCGTCGAAACCGCGTCGACGAAGCTCGTCAGGGCCGCCTCGTCGCGCGGTCGCAGCACGACGGTCAGCTGGAGCGGCGCGGTGGCCGCCAGCCCGCCCGCGTACTGGGCGCCCGGGACCGCCGCGGCCGGCGCCGGCCCGACGGTCGCCATCCGCGGTGCCGCCGCGCCAGACGTGCTCGGCAGCGCCGCGAGCCCGAACGCCGCGCCGAGCGCCGCGAGTCTGAAGGTCACTGTCGGGCCCCGCCTCACGTCGATCGACGATAGACCAGACGACCGGACGGAGCCGTCGGCCGAACCCCCTGCCGAGAGTTTCTCGGTCGGCTTCGCGCCGGAGCGCTACAATTCCTACCACCGAGCACAGGATTACGCAGAGGAGCTTATGGCCGCCACAGATATAACCCGAATTCCGACGCCGAGTCCGATCGTAGAGACCGACAAGGGCGAGCTCGTCTCCCCGAAGGGCGTCTCCCGCGAAGTCATCCGCGAGCTTTCGAAGATCAAGGGCGATCCGACCTGGATGGCCGATGCACGCATGAAGTCCTTCGAGATCTTCGAGCGGAAGACCGTCCCGACCTGGGGCTGCGATCTCTCCGGCCTCAACTTCGACGACCTCGTCCTCTACTCGCCCCCGACGACGGGTCGATTCGACTCGTGGGACGACGTGCCGAAGGACATGAAGGACACATACGAGGCCCTGGGCATCCCCCAGGCCGAGCGCGAGCACCTCGCCGGCGTGGTCGGCGTCTGGCGCCAGGAGCCGGTCTACGAGGGCCTCAAGGAGGAGTACGCCAAGCAGGGCATCCTGTTCTGCTCGATGGACACCGCGGTGCGCGAGTACCCTGACATCGTCCGGCAGTACTTCATGACCAAGTGCGTTCCCGCCCAGGACAACAAGTTCTCGGCGCTGCACGGCGCCGTCTGGTCGGGCGGGTCGTTCGTCTACATCCCCAAGGGCGTCAAGTGCGACCTCCCGCTGCAGGCCTACTTCCGCATGGAGGGCGCCGGCGAGGGAACCTTCGAGCACACGCTGATCATCGCCGACGAGGGCGCCGAGGTGAACTACATCGAGGGCTGTACGGCGCAGACCTACAGCGTCAACTCGATGCACTCGGCGGTCGTCGAGATCTTCGTCATGGAAGGCGCCAAGGTCCGCTACACGACGGTGCAGAACTGGTCGAAGGACGTCTACAACCTCAACACCAAGCGCGCGGTCGTCCAGGCCGAGGGCACGGTCGAGTGGGTCGGCGGCTCGATGGGCGCGAAGGCTGTGATGCTCTACCCGGGCTCGTTCCTGCTCGGCGAGGGCGCACGCGCCGACCACCTCAACGTAGGCGTCGCGGGCAAGGGCGTCCACAAGGACACCGGGGCCAAGGTCGTCCACATGGCCCCGAACACGACGTCCAACATCCTCGCCAAGTCGATCTCCAAGGACGGTGGGATCATGGGCTACCGTGGCCTCGTCCGGATGGGCAAGAACTCGCAGGGCTCGAAGTCCCGGGTCCAGTGCGACGGCCTGATGATGGACGGGATCTCCCGCTCGGACACGTGGCCGGACATCCAGATCCAGAACCCGAACGTCACCGTGGCCCACGAGGCGACGGTCGGCCGGATCTCCGACGACCAGCTCTTCTACATGGGCTCGCGCGGGTTCACCGAGGACGAGGCCGCGGCGATGATCGTCAACGGCTTCATCGAACCGGTGACCAAGGAGCTGCCGATGGAGTACGCGATCGAGCTGAACCGCCTGATCCAGCTCGAGATGGTCGGCTCGATCGGGTAGGGACTCGGGTGGCGAGCGGCGCCCGCGCGCGGGGCCGCTCGCTCGTCAGTGACGTCTGCCCCACAATGCTCGACGCGCAGGACTGGCGACTCGAAGCACGCCTCGACGGCCGCGCCGACGGCCCACTCCGGCGGCGCCTGCGCCGCGCGCTGCCGCGCCGCGTCCAGCACCCGCTCGGCGCCGATCTTGCCGGCGAGGTGAGCGCCGCCGTCGAGCATGACGTCGTCGTCACCGACGACGGGCCCGTGGTCTACGCCTACGGCGCGAGCCAATCGGAGCTCGGCCCCGTTCGCGACGTGGTCGACGCCGTGCTCGCCCACCGGGGACTGGCCGCGAGCGTCGTCGTCAGCGTCTGGGACGACACGCTCGGCGCCTGGAGGCAGGTCGACCCGCCGCTGTCGGGCGCGCTCGGGCTCTCGGCCGCTGCGGCCGTTCGCGACGCCGCGACGGTCGAGACACGGACGTTGGTCTGCATCGCCGGGAACCTGGTCCGCGATCGCCTCGAGCACACGATGCTCAAATCCGCGGGGATCCTCGGAATCGAATGCGCGATCTCCGAGCACCAGCGCCTGCTGACGACCCAGGTGTCATTTACCGTCACCGGGCCACGCGGCAAGCTCGACACCTTCCGCGCCCACCTCGTGGCCCAGGGATGGGCGACGATCCGCGCCGACGCGCTGACGATGAGCCCCGCGCGATAGGACCGGCGCGGAACCCGCCCCGCCGCTCGCCCACCCCGGACCCGGGCCGGCGCCCTACACGGTGACCGGCTCGCCGACCCGTTCCTCCTCCGCGTCGCCGGCCTCGAGGCCCTCGTGGTCCGGCCGCTCGGCCGGCAGCCGCTCGTCGGACTCGCGGACCGGTCGTGGCCGGAGCATGATCACGGCCACCGCGCCACCAACCACGCAGAAGCCCGCTCCGACGGCGAACGCGAGTCCGAAGCCGTCGGTCAGGGCGACGAGCCCGCTCGCTCCGTGCGCGGCCTCGCCGCGCGTGTGCCCCGCGGCGATCGTGCTCAGAACCGCGAGCCCGAGCGCCCCGCCGACCAGCCTCGACGTATTGAGCAGCCCCGACGCGAGGCCGCTCTGGCCTCGCGGGACGCCCTGCACGGCAAGGATCGTGCCCGCGACGAGGGACAAGCCCATGCCGAGGGCCGACAGCACGCCCCCGGGCAGGACTGCGGCGATATAGCTCGCGCCCGGGCTGACCCGGCTCAGGAGCAGCGAACCGGTCGCCCCTATCAGCATGCCCGCGCTCAGCACGTGGCGCAGCCCGAACCGGGCGATCAGCCGCGGGGCCACCGACGAGGCGCCGAACACCGAGAGCGTCATCGGCAGGAAGCAGAGCCCGGCCTCGAGGGCGTCGAAGTGGAGGACCTGCTGGAGATAGAGGGTCAGGAAGAACCACATCGCAAACAGCGCCGCGTAGAGCATCACCACAACCAGATTCGCCACCAGGAGCTGGCGCAGCCGGAAGATCGACAGGGGAACCAGCGGCACCCGGGCGAAACGCGACTCGACGAGCCAGAAGCCGGCGATCAGCGCCGCCCCGGCGGCCAGGGGAACGAGCACGCCGGGGGATAGCCACCCGAGCGTGTCGGTCCGGACGATGGCGTAGGTCACGCTCGCCAGGCCGCCGGTCACGAGGACCGCGCCAGCGACGTCGAAGTGGCAGGTCGCGCGAGCGTCACGCGCGTCGCAGCGCTTCGGGATGACCCGCAGGCCGAGCAGCACGACCAGCGCGCCGAGTGGGACGTTGACGGCGAAGATCGCCGGCCACCCCAGCGACTGCGTGAGAATCCCGCCGAGCAACGCGCCCGACGACGCTCCAAGGCCGCCCATCGCGGCCCAGACGCCGAGGCCCCGGTTGCGCTGGGCCCCGTCGGGAAACGACGCCGTGATGATCGACAGCGTCGCCGGCGAGATCACGGCGCCGCTCAATCCCTGGAGCGCCCGCGCCCCGAGCAGCAGCCCGGATGAGCTGGACACCGCACAGAGCAGCGAGGTCAGGGCAAAGGACGCCGTCCCGACCACGAAGACCTTCCGGCGCCCGAGCAGGTCGGCCGCGCGACCGCCGAGCAGGAGGAAGCCGGCGAAGGTGAGCGTGTATGCGTTGACGACCCATTGAAGGCCTGTCGTGGAGAAGTGCAGGCCACCACGGATCGACGGCAGCGCGACATTGACGATTGCCACATCGAGGATCACCATGAACTGGGCGAGGCACACGACGAACAACAGGACGTTCGTCGCGTGCCGGCTGGGAACTGGGCTGGTTGTAGTCGTCGCGCAAGTCTGCGACAATCCTGATCCAGGTACAAGAGAAGGGTTTATCCTGGTAGTCGAGGTTCCACCAAACGGGTCTGAACAGCGGCGGGCCGAGCTCGCCGACTTCCTTCGCCGGCGTCGGGCCGGCATCCAACCGGAGACCGTCGGCCTGCCGAGCGGCGGCCGACGCCGCACGCCCGGGTTACGGCGGGAGGAGGTCGCTCAGCTCGCCGGGGTCGGCGCGACGTGGTACACGTGGCTCGAGCAGGGGCGTGACGTGCGGGCCTCGCTAGACGTGCTCGAGGCGATCGCCCGGGCCCTCCGGCTGACACCCGCAGAGCGGGGACACCTCATCCTGCTGGGCCGTGGCGAACCGGCACCGCCGTGCAGGGCGCCGGCCGAGCGAGTCTCCGCGACGCTCCGCCGAGTGGTCGAGGGCCTCGGTCCGAACCCGGCCTTCGTGCTCGGCCGGCGCTGGGACTTCCTCGCGTGGAACCGTGCGGCGTGCGCGCTCTTCGGCTGGGACGGGATGCCCGGCCGTGGTCTCCCGGTCACGCGGAACCACATCTGGCTGACGTTCATGGATCCCGCCCGCCGCGACCTGATGCTGGACTGGGAACGAAGCGCCCGCACCTGCGTGGCGAAGTTTCGCGCCGACAGCGCCC
>DATCEH010000092.1:0-156604 GCA_036510225.1 Solirubrobacteraceae bacterium
CGGCGCCGAGCCGGTACCCGCCGGCGACCCCGGGGGTCGCCGCGACCGGATAGCCGAGCCGGCGCAGCCGGTCGATGTCCCTGCGAACTGTCCGGACGCCGACCTCGAGTCGATCGGCCAGCTCCCGGCCGGACCAGTCACGCCGGGCCTGGAGCAGGGACAGGAGGCTGAGAAGTCGGGCGGAGGTCACGATCACTGAGATCAAGTCTTCCACGTATTGCGGACCGAAACTGACCGCAAGGCGGCATAGGCTGATTTTTATAGGGCCGGCTCCGCCGGCTGGGTTAACCGCAACAAGGAGAGGAACCACACGATGGATTGCAAGCTCGAGCTCGTGGTGCTCCCGGTGTCCGACGTCGACCGTGCGAAGGCGTTCTACGCAGACCAGGCCGGCTTCCACGTCGACATGGACCAGGTCGTCAACGACGAGGTGCACTTCATCCAGCTGACGCCGGCCGGCTCAGCCTGCTCGATCGCGTTCGGCAAGGGCCTGACCGACGCCGAGCCGGGTTCGGTCAAGGGCCTGCAGGTCGTGGTCACCGACATCCAGGCCGCGCACGACGAGCTGGCCGGAAAGAGCATCGACGTGAGCGACGTCGAGGTCTTCCCGTGGGGATCGTTCGTCTACTTCAACGACCCCGACGGCAACCGCTGGTCGGTCCAGCAGATGATCGCCCGCTGACCCCGACGGCCGCGTCTCGGCCGCGCAGGCAGCAGATCGCCGACTCCAACCGTCCGGCCGGCCTCGAGGCCTTGCTCGAGCCTCCCATGGATCCCCGGCTTGTCGGCTGGAGCGCGCTCGCCCGGGTGAATCCGTCCGGCGCCCGTGAGCCTGACACTCGCCGAGGCCGGTGGGCCCGGCGCTGGGAAGCTCGGCGGTCGCTGGGATCTCAGCTACACGTGAATCAGCTCGAGGTGCGTTCCGGTCGCCTCGGCCAGCGAACCGAGGTCTCCAGTGTCCGACGTCAGTAGGAGGTCACCGTCCACGGCGAGTAGGACGAGCGCGGCGTCTACGGCGTCAAGCAGTCGTGCGAGTAGGGCTCGCGGGGCTCCGCCCCGCCAGACCTGACCGACGACCCCGGCGTGGGTAGTCGGCACGCGGCCGGCGCGTCGCCCGGCTTTGAGTTCGGCGCCGCCCAAGAGTACGGACGCGCGGCGAGGGCACCGGCCAAACCCGGGTTCGGACGCCACCCGGAGATCGACGGCCGAACGGAGAGGGAGGGATTCGAACCCTCGATGGAGTTTAACCCCCATACTCGCTTAGCAGGCGAGTGCCTTCAGCCACTCGGCCACCTCTCCGGAGCCGGCCAGTCTAGACGCTCGACGGCCGCCCAAGGCGCTCGCCGCCGGCGATCGCCGGCCCGACCGACCGACGATTGATTTCTCCGGATTGCCGAGTCCCTAGCATGCACGAGCGAACCCGGAGGGGTGGCAGAGCGGTTGAATGCGACGGTCTTGAAAACCGTTGACGGCGGCAACGTCGTCCGAGGGTTCGAATCCCTCCCCCTCCGTCCGGCTTCGAGACCAGTGCGCCGCGCGACGGCTTTGCAAAGAGCTGGCGGGTCGCAGGGGCGAGGCCGTGAGCAAACTCGGCCGGAAGGTTGACACGGAGGTCCCCATGACCGTTGCCATACGTGTCCGGGAGTCGGACGAGACCTCTACGGGGCGTCGAGGGTTCGCACGTCGTCCCGCTGTTCCCGTCCGGCTCGCGAATCAGTCTGCCGGCCGCCGTCATCGTGCGTGGTGGCCTAGCGCTCGCCACGCGCGAGCTTGTCCGGGCGCCGGGATCGGCCGTTTCGGTGCCGCCGGTTCGCGACGTACGGTCCAAGCGTGCCGACCGTCGAGGAAGCCGCGAGCCTCGTGGAACGCAGCCCTAATGCCTTGATCTCGGCCAAGCTCGCAAGACGGGCGGGTCTGCCCGGCGGCGTCGTCTGCCGGTGCAGCGGCTCGCGGTGACACCTGCTCGGCGAGCAGCGGCTCGCGGTGACACCTGCTCGGCGAGTTGCCGCTCCCCGCTACCCCGCCCGACCGCGTGTTGCTTCATCTCCGCGAGCGCCGCCTCCCGACCGTGCTCGACGGCTCCCGAGTCGATCTCGATCCTCGTGCGGTCGTCGGGGTCCTAGCCGACCGGCAGGAAGCCGCGGCCCCCGGACCGCTCCAGCCCGGTGCACGCGTCGCCGTCTCATCGGTGGGCCGGCTCCCGCCCGTTCGAAGGGGTCGCGTCGACGCCGGTCCGCCGGTACTTGCAACCCGCGCCGATCGGAGGACAATCCTCGTCAAGTCCGATGCCCGACGCCGAATCCGCCAGCCCCAAGCCCAAGCCCAAGCTCGACCGGGCGACCTTCGACAAGGAGCTCGAGCGCCTCCAGCGCGAGCTGGTGATCCTCCAGGAGTACGTCAAGGCCAAGGGCCTCAAGGTCGTCGTCATCTTCGAGGGCCGCGACGCCGCCGGCAAGGGCGGTGCGATCAAGCGGATCACCGAGCGGACCAGCAGCCGCGCCTGGCGGATCGCCGCCCTCGCCACGCCGACCGAGCGCGAGCGGACCCAGTGGTACTTCCAGCGCTACGTCGCCCACCTCCCCGCGGCCGGCGAGGTCGTCCTCTTCGACCGCTCCTGGTACAACCGGGCCGGCGTCGAGCGGGTCATGGGCTTCTGCACCGACGACGAGTACCAGGAGTTCATGCGCTCGTGCCCCGAGTTCGAGCGGATGCTCGTCCGCTCGGGGATCATCCTCATCAAGTACTGGTTCTCCGTCTCCGACGACGAGCAGGAGCGCCGCTTTCGCGCTCGCGTCAAGGACCCGATGCGACGCTGGAAACTCAGCCCGATGGACCTCAAGTCCCGCGAGCTCTGGGTCGACTACTCCCGCGCCAAGGACGACATGTTCGCCCACACCGACATCAAGCAGGCCCCCTGGTTCGTCGTCGACGCCGACGACAAGCGCCGCGCCCGGCTCAACTGCATCAGCCACCTGCTCTCGATGATCCCCTACGAGAACGTCATCCCCCCTCCCCTCGAGCTTCCCAAGCGCCAGGGCGACGACCACTACGTCCGGCCGCCGATCACCGATCAGACCTTCGTCCCCGAGGTCTACTGACCCTCCCGGCCGGTATCATCACCCCCCGTGACGGGCGGCGACCTGCCGGGGGACTCAGAGCGTTCGCCGACCTACTCGGCTCACCGCCGACCACGTGACTCGGTGCCGGCGTGACCCCCATCCAGCTGCCCCGCGACCCGATCGCCCCCGCCGGCCCCCGGTCGAGTCCCGGCCCCTGGCGGGTCCGCTTCGTCCAGACAGCCGATCGCCCCGGCGTCCGCTGGGTCCTCGTCCTCTACGTCCCGGTCGCCCTGGCCTACCTCCTCTGGCTGGCCTTCGCCGTCCGCTGGACCGCCTGGTCCGGCCCGGTGATGTTCACGGTGATCTCCGCGGACGTCCTCACGAACATCGCCTTTCTCTGGATGACCCGGACGATTCTCGTCCCGATCCACCGACCCAGCTCCCTCGACCGGATCGTCGACGTCCTGATCACCACCCGCAACGAGCCGATCCCCGTCGTCGAGCAGACGATCCGCGGGGCCCTGGCCGTCCGCGGGATCCGCGATGTCCTCGTCCTCGACGACGGCGACCGCCCAGAGCTCGCCGTCCTCGCCGGCCGGCTCGGCGCAATCCACCTCGCCCGGCGCGAAAGCGTCGACGCGAAGGCCGGGAACCTGAACTTCGGCCTCCGGCACACCGACGCCGAGTTCCTGATGATCCTCGACGCCGACCACGTACCCCAGCCACAGTTCCTCGAGCGGACGCTCGGCTACCTCGACGACCCGTCGATCGCCGTCGTCCAGACGCCCCAGGCCTACTACAACGAGTCCTTCCTCTTCCGCCGCGGCTGGAGCGCGAACGACATGTTCTACAACTGCATCCAGCCCGCCAAGAACCGCAGCAACGCGGCCTTCTTCGTCGGGACCAGCGCCGTCCTCCGCCGGCGGGCGATCGACGCCGTCGGAGGCTTCGCGACGACGACCGCGACCGAGGACATCCACACCGCCCTGCGCATGCACGCCCGCGGCTGGGGATCCGTCTTCGTACCCGAGGTCCTCGCCGCCGGCCTCGAGGTCGAGAGCCTCCGCGAGCTCTACCAGCAGCGCCGCCGCTGGGCCGCCGGCTCGATGGGACTCCTCCTGCGCTCGTCCGACTCCCCACTCTGGACGCGCGGCCTGACCCTTGCCCAGCGCGTCAGCTACACGTCGAGCATGCTCGGCCACCAGCAGGGCACCCAGCGCCTCGCCGTCCAGCTCCTCCCGATCGCCTGCACCCTGACGCTCACCGCGCCGTTCACCGGCCGGCCCGTCGTTTTCCTCGCGATCACGATCGCCTTCGTCGCCGTCAACTGGTCCTCCGTCTGGATGCACGCCCGCGGGACCTTCCATCCCCTCCACACCGAGGGCAGCCAGCTTGCGACCTGCTTCTCGAACATCGCCGGTCTCTTCTCCGCCTTCATGCCACACGAGCGCTTCCGGCCGACCCGCAAGAACGCCCGCCGCGACGAGCACTCCTTCGTCAAGGTCGCACTCTGGGGAATCGTCGCCCTCGCCCTCGCCGCCCTGATCCGCGACGCGAGCATATTCCTCGGCCGCGGCGGCCCGGCCGAGCCCCTGGCGATCGGTTGTGCGATCTTCATCACGCTCAACCTCCTCGTCCTCCTCGACTTCCTCCTCCCCCTCCGGGCCTACGAGCGTCGCGCGGCCGCCGGCGACGCCACGCCCGCCAGGCGGATCTCCACCCGCCCCCACCCGGTCGCGATCGCCACGCTCGTCGTCCCGCTCCTCCTCGCCGGCGGCGCAGCCGTCGCCCCGGCCGCGATCTCAGTCGAGCGACACTTCCCGGCGCCCCGCTCGTCACCCGTGCAGGCCGCCGGGCATCACGCGCTTGACCTCAGCAACCTCGAGCGCCCGCCGGCGCCGGCCGGGCCGACGTGTGGCCGGATCGGCGACGGCTTCGGACCCCGGCTGGTCGTTCTCGGCGAGCCGTACCGCTCCTGCGACCGGTTCCCCGCCGCGGCCATCCCGAACGCACCCGGCGCCCGGCCGATCATCGGCTGACGACTGACCCGACGCCGACCGGCCGCTGAGCACTGACGCCCGGGCCGATCAGCAGCTGACCGCTGACGACCCGTGGTCGCCGACCGGCTCAGCCGCCGAGGATCACCTGCGCGGAGATCACCGCGTTCAGCGAGTTCTGGTTCGAGCTCCCGCCCGTCCTGCCGGTGAACAACACGCCCCCGCCCTTCGTGCTCGACAGCAGCTGGCTCGAGTTCACACCCTGATCGTCGGCCTGGTTCGTCGTCCCGATGATCGCGTCCCCGTCCTGCGGCGCGATGATCTCCGCGCTGACCGCCAGGTTCGTCGAGTTCTGGTGACCCTTCTTCGCCCCCTGCGCGCTGTTGATCCCCTGCGCGTTGTTCTGCGCCGCGTCCCCGACCACCGTGCCGGTCGCCGCCGGCGAGATCGCCTCGACGCCGACGCCGATGTTCGTCGAATTCTGCGACTCCGACCCCTTCGACGAACCGTCCACGAACTTGATCCCCGGCGCGCTGTACCCCGGTCCACCGGCCGTCTGGACGCCGGCCTGCGTGCTGTTGACCCCCTGATCGCCGTTCTGGTCGTACTGGCCGATCATCGTGTCGCCGAGCGCCAGACCCGGCAGTCCAAGAGCGACTCCACCAGCAACGGCACATGCCAGCCCGCGTACCCTCATACCGACTCCTCGATCGATCTCCTGAGCAAGTGCCCAGCCCATGCCAGCCGATGACACCACCGACCCGGCTGAGATTAACCTCCCCGGGGCGCTCCGATCGAGTCGATCACCGGTCGCTAACAAAGCTCGACGGTCGCCGATCCGGCGACTCGCGCCAGCTCAGACGTGACGGGCCGCCCCGACCATCGCCCGCCCCGGGCCCCGGGCCGAGACGATCATCCCCGACGCGGTCTCCCGCTCACCCTCGTTCGGCCGCCACGGCACCTCGAACGGCGTCACCCGCGCCGGCGCCCCAGTCCGCCGTGCCGCCGCCACGATCTCAGTCGCCGCGGCCGCCGCCGCATCCCGCGCACCCCATGTCAGGAGCTTCCCGCCCGGCCGGATCGCCTCCTCCCGGCAGAACTCCGCGGGAACCCCGTCCTCCATGTGGCGGACCGTCCACCCCCGCGGCCGGTCACCCACATCCCAGCCGGTGTCGGCGTCGAAGAATCCCTCGGCGACCACGGCGTCCCCAACCAGTAAGCGGAACCGCCAATCCGGCTCGGTCGGGTCACTCTCGACCCTGATCCGCTCGATCGCCTCGGATTCCAACATCTGGCTCTCCTTGACTCTGTCCGCTCTGCCAGCCCGGGCCGGCTGCTGTTGGAGAAAATCTAGGGGTCGGTCCGGCGGCAATAAAAGTGGGCCGCCAAAGAATTCGCCGGAGGATGCGGGATCAACCCGAAATCGCGTCGATCCTGGCCGGCGCTCCGTAGGGCAGCAGGACCTCCGGCAGGACTACCCCGCCCGCCTCGTCCTGGCCGTTCTCCAGCACCGCGATGATCGTCCGGCCGACCGCGACCGCCGTTCCGTTCAGCGTATGGAGCGTCTCCGGCCGTCCGCCGTCCGTCCGTCGCATCCGGATCCCCAGCCGTCTGGCCTGGTAGTCCGTCGTGTTCGAACACGACGTCAGCTCCCTGTAGCCAGCCTGCCCCGGCAGCCACGCCTCGAGGTCGTACTTCTTGGCTGCCGACGACCCCAGGTCGTCGACCGCGATGTTCACGACCCGGTACGGAATCCCCAGCTCCCCGAGCAGCTGCTCCTCGATCGAGAGGATCCGCTCATGCTCGGCCGGCCCGTCCTCCGGCCGCGTGAACGCGAACATCTCCAGCTTGTCGAACTGGTGGACCCTGAAGATCCCCCGCGTATCCCGCCCCGCCGCGCCCGCCTCCCGCCGAAAGCACGACGAGAACCCCGCGTAGCGCAGCGGCAGCCGCTCCTCGTCGAGGATCTCGCCCGCGTGCAGCGACGCCAATGCCACCTCCGAGGTCCCCACCAGGTAGAGGTCGTCGTCCGCCAGCCGGTAGATCTGCTGTTCGGTGTCCGGCAGGAAGCCCGTCCCGAAGAGCGCCGCCTCGCGCACGAGGACCGGCGGGATCACCGGCTCGAACCCATGCTCCGACAGCCGCCCGATCGCCCAGCTCACGAGGGCCAGCTCCAGCCTCACGAGATCGCCCTTCAGATACGCGAACCGCGACCCCGACAGCCGCGCCCCCGCCTCCATGTCGATCAGCCCGCCCGCAAGCTCCAGATGGTCTCGCCCCGTCCGGCCGGCCTCGCCGACCTCACGCACGACCGTGTCCTGCCCGGCCGCGTCCCCGAGCGGCAGGTTCGGGAGACCGGCCAGGACCTCCCGCAACCGCTCCTCGACATCCGCCAACTCCCGGCCGAGCTGCTTCTCCCGTGCCCCGACGTCGCGCATCTCGGCGATCGCCGCCGACGTGTCCTCACCCGCCCGCTTCGCCGCCGCGATCGCCTCGCTCGCCGCGTTGCGCTCCGCCCGCAGCCGCTCCACCTCCGGCAGCAGCTCCCGCCGCCGGCGGTCGAGCTCGAGCGCCCGGTCGACGCCCTCCTCGACGCCACCCCCCCGGCGAGCCAGCGCAGCCCGCACGCGCTCCGGCTCCCGGCGGATCAGATTCACATCCAGCACGACCGGACCTCCTCGGTCGGGCCAGCCCGACCCGCCCTACGTGCGTCCACTCAGCCCGACGCCGTCAACGACTTCGGCCGCTCGGATCCCGCGTACTTCGACAGGAACCTCGCCACCGCCTGCGCATCCGACCCGACGACGATGTTCTCGGGCATCGTCGCCCCCGTGAACCCGCCGTTCTCGATCGCATACAGCACCTGCGCCATCGTCTCCGGCCGGGTGTTGAAGTTCGGGCCGTTGATCCGCTGGCGGTCGTTGAGCTTCTCCGCCGACCCCTCCGCTCCGACCGCGTCCAGCGTGTGGCAGCCCGAGCAGTGGTCGAGGAAGAGCTGCGCCCCGTTGTAGTTCGGGTCGCTCTTGGCCACCTTGACGCCCGCCGACCCGCATCCCGAGAGTCCCACCGTGGCGAGCCCTACAACGCTTGCGGCGGCTGCGATCTTCGCGCGTCGGCTCATGCCGGCGCAGATGATACGGATAATGGTCCGCTCGATGCCGGCCGTTGGCCACCACCCACCCCGTCCCCTCGCCCTCCTCGGAGCCATCGCCGCGATGCTCTGCCTCGCGGCCTGCGGCTCCCACGTCGTGATCGTCAACTCCAGTGAGGTCCGCCTCCGGCTCGACGAGTTCAGCATCACCCCGCAGACCGTTCAGGTCCATGCCGGGCGGATCAAGTTCGTCGCGGTCAACGCCGGCGTCGAGACCCACGATCTCGCCATCGAGACCGAGAAGCTCCGCACCGACGGAGACCCCAACATCCTCAACAAGCCCACCACCGCCCAGCCGGGTCAGGCGATTCCCCCGTTCAAGCTGACGCTCAAGCCCGGCCACTACAAGCTGATCGACACCGTCGCAAACCACGCCGACCTCGGCGACTACGGAACCCTGATCGTCGTTCCGTAGGCCGGGCGGGAGGAATCCGCCCGGCCGCGGCGAAACCGACCTCATCCCGGCGCCGGTATGGGCGGCCGCAGCACTCACCCTCGCGACCGCTCTCCACGGCGGCAACCAGGGCCGGCGCCGGGCCCTTTCCCTCCCGCGCTCCGCGACGCTCGCCCGCAGCTCACCCGGAGACTCGCGCGCCGGGCAGCCTGGCCAGCTCGGTCTACGCCGTCGCCCGAGGTGCTAAAGAACACCCGATGGATCCCACGCTCGACCGGCAGCGCCGCTACCGGGAGGTGATCGGCCACTTCGCGACCGGCGTCGCCGTGATCACCGGACAAGGGCCCGACGGGCCCGGCGGAATGACGGCGAACGCCCTCTGCTCGCTCTCGCTCGACCCCCTCCTCCTCCTCGTCTGCTTCGAGAACACCGCCCGGACCCTCCCGATCATCCGCAGCTCCCGCCGCTTCGCCGTCAACATCCTCGCCTCCGACCAGCTCGACACCTCTCTCCTGTTCGCCTCGAAGCTCGCCGAGGCCGACAAGTTCGCCGACGTCGACTACGACCTCCGGGCCGGGGTTCCCGTCCTCGCCGGCAGCCTCGCCTGGCTGGTCTGCGATCTGCGCGAGTTCGTCGCCGCCGGCGACCACGAGATCGCGATCGGCGCCGTCACGCAGATCGACCACGCCGCCGATCGCGAGCCCCTGCTCTGGTATCGCGGCGAGTATCGGGCGATCGCCGACTTCGGGGCAGGTCCCCGTTCCGGGTGATATTCCGCGGCCGCGCGGTGCTCACGCGGGCGGGGGGGCTTGGCGGGCATGCAGTCGACGACCATTCGCGCCGGGCTCAACGCGGTCAGAGGCCGGCGAGCCCTCCGCGGGGGACCGGGGTCGTGGAGAAGTGGACTCTCCAACGAAAGTAGTTGACTGACTCAGTCAGCTACTTTCGCGACGAAGGTCTCGCATCCACCTCCGCCGCCGCCCGGGCGGACGTCGGTCGATCACATCCCCCGAACCCGAGTGACCCGGGCAACCATCTCACGATGAAGAGGTGCATCTGGTCCGGCTCAGAACCCGTGGGCCGTCCCCCAGGCCCGCAGCGCGAGGAAGCAGACGACCAACGCTGCCGCCGCCATCACGCCCATCTCCCGCCGGAGGATCGAGACGACGACCGACCGCTGGTCGTCCTCCGGCAGCTCGCCGACCGCCTGGGCGTCGGCGAGACCTCGGGCGACCAGAACCTGCTCGGCCGCGGCCAGGCGCAGCTGCTCGGCGAGCATCCCGATCGCCAGGGGGAGCAGGGCGTAGATGTAGAAGAGACCGTCGTTCGGCCGCCGGCCGGCGACCCACAGGCCCCCCACGAGGAGGCCGAAGACGAGGCTCCCGACCTGGCCGGCCCTGACCCCGAGCCAGAATCCCCGGCTCTCCTCCACGCGGTACCAGCGAAGCCAGCCGTACGCGCCGGCGAGGCCATTCACGACGGCCACGGCGACGGCCGCCCAGGCCACGAGATCCCGGGTCGTCATGGGCTCACACGTACCCTCACGATCGCCCCGAATATGTATCCCCTGCCACAAGCCGCCGGCAGACGCGGTCGGCTCGGTGATATAACGCCGGGGTGATCAGGACCTACCTGCCCGCCATCGTCTTCCTCATCGTCGGCGGGGCCGTGGCCGGGGCCTTCGCCTTCCTGAACACCCTGTTGGGCCCGAAGCGGAAGATCGCCTCGAAGACCGACCCGTACGAGTGCGGGCTCCCGTCGGAGATCAAGCACGGGTTCCGCTTCGGGATCAGCTTCTACCTGATCGCGATGCTGTTCATCCTCTTCGATATCGAGGTCATCTTTCTCTATCCGGTGGCCATTCGCCTCCGTGCGTTCGGCGCGTTCGCACTTTACGAGATCATCGGCTTCGTCGTGCTGCTTGTCGTCGCCTTCGTCTATGTCTGGCGCAGAGGAGCCCTCGAATGGAAATAGTCGATCAGACACCCGTCGACGCGAGCGCGTTCCGGGCCCGCCAGCTCAAGGCCCGCGACATGCTGCGGGGCGACCTCGACGGCCAGGCGCTCGAGCAGTACGTCGAGGAGCGCGTGCTGCCCACGACGATGGAGAAGGCCGTCGCCTGGGCCCGCGGGAACTCGATGTACCCGGCGACCTTCGGCCTGGCGTGCTGCGCGATCGAGATGATGACCGTCTACGCCGCGCGGGTCGACATCGCCCGCTTCGGCATGGAGGCGACCCGCGCGTCGCCGCGTCAGGCGGACCTGCTGATCATCTCGGGCCGCGTGTCGATCAAGATGGCGCCGATCGTCCGGCGGATCTATGACCAGATGCTCGAGCCGAAGTGGGCGATCGCGATGGGCGCGTGCTCGTCGTCGATGGGCGTCTTCAACAACTACGCGATCGTCCCGGCCGACAAGTTCATGCCCGTGGATCTCCACGTCCCCGGCTGCCCGCCCCGCCCGGAGGCCCTGATGCACGGGATCCTCAAGCTGCGCAACATGATCCAGCTGGATCCGGCGCTCAGCTGGCGGGCGCAGTACGGTGCGGAGGGCACCGAAGAGGTCATCGACGTCGACCGGCCGGCCGCCGGGCCCGCCGCCCCAGCCGATGCCTGACGCGACCGAGCTCGAGCTGATCGCCCACGCGATGCGCGACGCCGACCCCGACAGCGTGATCGGCACGGTCTACCACCGCGACCGGGGCACCCTGCTGGTCAACCCGCCGGCGATCAGGGCGACCCTCGAGCGCCTGCGCGAGCGGGGCTACGGCTTCCTCTCGAGCGTCCACGGGGTCGACTACTACCCCGAGGAGCCGCGCCTCGGCGTCCACTACGAGCTGCTCGACATGGAGCGCGTCGATCGCCTGACCGTCAAGCTCCGCGTCCCCCTCGACGATCCGCACGTCGACTCGGTCACCGGGGCCTGGCCGACGGCCGACCACCAGGAGCGGGAGGTCTACGACATGTTCGGCGTGATCTTCGACGGCCATCCCGACCTCCGGCGGATCCTGATGCCCGAGGACTACGAGGGCCACCCCCAGCGGCGGGACTTCCCGATCGGCGGCGAGCCGGTCCACTTCACGTACAACGCGACGGCCCGCAGGACGGCCGGGTGAGCACGTACCGCGAGCAGGAGCAGTCGATCACGCTGTCGCCGGTGCCCGAGCAGCTCGGCCAGGCACGCGACCAGCTCCTGACCCTCAACATCGGCCCGCACCACCCGTCGACCCACGGGGTCCTGCGGCTGCTGGTGACGCTCGAGGGAGAGATCGTCCGCGACATCACGCCGATCGTCGGGTACGTCCACACGGGGATCGAGAAGACCGCCGAGGACAAGGCCTACTGGAAGGCGATCCCCGTCATCGAGCGGATGGACTACCTCTCGTACTACTTCAACTCGTTCGCCTTCTGCGGCGCCGTCGAGACGCTGCTCGACATCGAGGTCCCGACGCGTGCCCAGTACCTCCGGGTGATCCATCTCGAGCTCAACCGGATCATGTCCCACCTCGTCTGGCTGGGAACGAGCATCATCGACCTCGGGGCGATCTCGGTCTTCTTCTACGCCTTCCGCGAGAAGGAGCGGATCCTCGACCTCTTCGAGATGTCCTCCGGCCAGCGGATGCACACCCGGTACTTCCAGGTCGGCGGCGTGATGGAGGACATCCCGGCGGGCTTCGAGGCCAAGCTGCGCGAGTTCATCGCGATCATGCCGAAGGCGGCCGACCAGTACGCCGACCTGCTCAGCCGCAACGAGATCGTCCTCGGGCGACTCCGGGGGGTCTGCCCGCTCGACGTCGAGACCCTGCTGCGCTGGGGCGTCACCGGACCCCTCCTGCGGGCGGCCGGCAACCCGTGGGACCTGCGCAAGGCCGCGCCCTACAGCTCGTATGACCACTTCGACTTCAAGATCCCGGTCGGGACCGCCGGCGACAACTGGGATCGTTATGCCGTCCGCCTGGCCGAGATCCACGAGTCGGTGAAGATCATCGAGCAGGCGCTCGACGGCCTCCCCGAGGGACCGCACATCACCGGCGACCGCAAGGTCGCCCTGCCGCCCCGCCACGAGCTCGCCACGTCGATGGAGGCGCTGATCCACCACTTCAAGCTCGTCACCGAGGGCTTTCGCGTCCCGCCGGGCGAGGTCTACTACGCGACGGAGTCCCCGCGCGGCGAGCTCGGCTGCTTCGTGCGCTCGGACGGCTCGTCCAAGCCGGCCCGCGTCCACATGCGGGATCCGAGCTTCGTCAACCTCCAGGCGTTCGCGCCGATGGCCAGCAACTCGTACATCGCCGATCTGATCGCCACGCTCGCGATGCTCGACCCCGTACTCGGGGGGATCGACCGATGAGACCGACGAGACCGACGAGGCATCGATGAGCGCGGCCGGCCGCCGGGCCAAGCGCAGCCGGGCCGACGCCGCGTCACAGACGGGGTCGCCGGCCGCGGCGGCCGAAGCCGAGTCGATCGAGCGCCGGCGCGTCCGGCACGCGCGGATCCCCCGCTACGCCCACGGGTCGCGAGTCCCCGGCTGGGACGACGCGGCCGACCTGACGAAGGACCCGTCCGAGCTCCCCGATCCCGCGCAGGTCGACGTCCCCCGGGCGCTGCGCCTGGAGATCGAGGCGGCGATGGCGAAGTACCCGGACTCCCGCTCGGCCGCCCTGCCGGCCCTGGCCGCGGCCCAGCGCGTCCACGGGTGGTGCTCGCCGGAGGCGATCGAGCAGGCCGCGTGCGTGATGGCACTGACACCCGGCTACCTGACGGCGGTCGCGACCTTCTACGACATGTTCGAGATGCACCCGGCCGGGAAGCACGCGATCTACGTGTGCACGAACATCTCCTGCTCGCTGTGCGGGGCCGACGAGCTCCACGCGGCGATCTCGAGCGCGGTCGACGGCGACCCGGACTTCAACGTCCGGTCCTTCGAGTGCCTCGGCGCCTGCGACATCGCGCCGATGGCCTCGGTCAACGGGATCTACGTCGGGCCGATCTCACTCGACGAGGTCGACGCCCTGATCGACGACCTCCGCGAGGACCGCTCGCCCCTCCCGGCCAGGCAGCTCAACCGCCGCCCGAGCACCGACGCGGGAGCGAACGACTTCCCAGGCGGCACACCCGCCGACCAGCGGCCAGAAAACGGAGGACCCTCGTGAGCGGAAGCCTGCTGTTCAAGGGGATCGACGAGCCTCACCTCAACACGCTCGAGGTGTACGAGCGCCGGGGCGGGTACAGCTCGATGCGCCGGGCCCTGAGCATGCCGGCCGAGGCCGTCCTCAACGAGCTGCTCGCGTCGGGGATCCGCGGCCGGGGGGGCGCGGGCTTCGCGATGGGCAAGAAGGTCAGCTTCCTGCCGAAGGGGACGATGGACAAGTACCTCGTCTGCAACGCCGACGAGTCCGAGCCGGGGACCTTCAAGGACCGCGAGCTGCTGCAGAAGAGCCCGCACATGCTGATCGAGGGGATCGTGATCGCGGCCCACGCCGGCCAGCTCAACCACTCGTTCATCTACATCCGCGGCGAGTACGCCGAGCAGGCGACGATCCTCGAGGCGGCCGTCGCCGAGGCCTACGCGGCCGGCTACCTCGGCGAGAACATCCTCGGGTCGGAGCTCAGCCTGCCGCTGGTCGTCCACCGGGGCGCGGGCGCGTACATCTGCGGCGAGGAGACCGGCCTGCTCGACTCGCTCGAGGGCAAACGCGGCAACCCCCGCCTGAAGCCGCCGTTCCCGGCGATCCAGGGGCTCTACCAGGGGCCGACGCTGATCAACAACGTCGAGACGCTGTGCACCGTCCCCCACATCATCGCGATGGGCGGCGACGAGTACGCCAAGCTCGGGGTCGAGACGTCGACCGGCACGAAGCTCGTCTCGGTCTCCGGGCACGTCCAGCGGCCGGGCAACTACGAGATCGAGCTGGGGACGCCGGCCCGGGAGATCATCTACGACCTGGCCGGCGGCCCGCCAGCCGGACGCGCGGTCAAGCTCTGGTTCCCCGGCGGGTCGAGCTCGCCCGTCCTGACGGCGGACGAGCTCGATCTCCCGTACGACTTCAACACGCTCGCGAAGGCCGGGTCGATGCTCGGGTCGGGGGCGATCATCGTCGTCGACGACTCGACACCGGTCCTCGACGTCGCCCTCAAGCTGGCGAAGTTCTACCGCCACGAGTCGTGCGGGAAGTGCACGCCGTGCCGGGAGGGGACCAACTGGACGGTCCGCATGCTCGAGCGGATCGAGCTGGGCGAGGCCACGCCGATGGACCTCGACATCATGGCCTCGGTCCAGGACCAGATCATCGGCAACTGCCTGTGCGTGCTCGGCGACGCGATGGCGATGCCGATCGGCGCGATGATCAAGCGCTTCCGCGGGGAGTTCGAGGCCCACATGGAAGCGGCTCAGCTCGCTGGGTCGGCGTCGGGCTCGTCGAGTGCATTGGCTGCACAGGGGGCTCTCTAGTGCCACGCCCGGAGCGTGCGGAGATCACGTTCTCGATCGACGGCCTCGAGGTTCGGGCACCCGAGAACATCATGCTCGCCGACGGGGCGAAGTACGGGGACATCGAGATCCCGGTCTTCTGCTACGAGCCGAAGCTCGGCAACCCGGTCGGCGCCTGCCGGATGTGCCTGGTCGAGATCGAGGGGATCCCCAAGCTCCAGACGGCCTGCTCGACGCCGATCAAGGACGGCATGGTCGTGCACACGCAGACCGTCCGCGTCAAGGAGGCCCAGCAGGCGATCGTCGAGTTCCTCCTGATCAACCACCCGCTCGACTGCCCGGTCTGCGACAAGGGCGGCGAGTGCCCGCTCCAGGACATCAGCTTCGGCTGGGGCGGCGGCCGGTCGCGGTTCATCGAGCCCAAGCGCCACTTCCAGAAGCCGCTCGAGCTGTCCCCGCTGATCGCGATCGACCGCGAGCGGTGCATCCTCTGCTACCGGTGCGTCCGCTTCTCCCAGGAGATCTCCGAGGACTACCAGCTGGTCCTGCTCGACCGGGGGGCCCACACGTTCGTCGGGACCTTCGACGGCCATCCGTACGTCGGGCCGTTCTCCGGGAACATCGTCGAGCTCTGCCCGGTCGGCGCGCTGACGTCGATCGCCTACCGGTTTCGGGCGCGGCCTTGGGACATCGAGGGCGCGGGTTCGCTGTGCACGCTGTGCCCGGCCCAGTGCAACACGAGCCTGACCGTCCGCGACGACCGCCTGATGCGGGTGCTCGCCCGCCAGCACGACGGCGTCGACGACGGCTGGCTGTGCGACAAGGGCCGCTTCGCCTACCAGGCGGTCCACTCCGACGAGCGGGTCACCCACCCGATGGTCCGCGACGCCGCCGACGGTGAGCTGCGCCCGGCGAGCTGGGACGAGGCACTCGAGCGGGCGACCGACCTGCTGCGAGCCGCCGGCGACCGGGTCGCCGGCCTGGCGGGGTCGGCCGCGACAAACGAGGAGGGCCTGCTGCTCGGGCGCCTCCTCCGCGACGTCCTGCACTCGCCGCATCTCGACTCCCGCCCGCGCGGCGCAGTCGACCTCGACCGGCTCCGCCGCCTGGCCGCGCCCGGCCTCCAGGCTTCCGTGCCGGACCTCGAGTTCGCCCACGGCGTGCTCGTGCTCGACTGCGAGCCGATCGACGAGGCCCCGATCCTCGAGCTGCGGATCCGCAAGGGCGTCCGGCGCAACAACGTCAAACTGGCCGTCGCGACGAGTCGGCCGAGCGCGCTTGACCCGATCGCCCAGGCGTCCGCCCGCTTCGCCCCCGGCCACGTCGTCCCCTTCCTCGAGGCCCTCTCCGCGGCCCTGGCCGAGTCGGCCGACGGCGGCGGGTCCGGCGCCCCCGGCGGGTCCGGCGCCCCCGGCGGGTCCGGCGCCGCCAGTGCCCCAGGCGCCCCCGGCGGGTCCGACGGGTCCGGCGACCTCGACGGCCTGGCGGCGGCCGCCGGCACGAGCGCCGAGGACCTGCGGCTGCTGGCGGGTGCACTCGCCGGTGAGGAGATCGTCGTGCTCTACGGCGAGCGGGTCTGGGACGGCGCCGGGGCCGACTGGCTGCTCGAGATCGCCGCCCAGCTCGGCGTCGAGCGGGTCGACGGGGCCGGCCTGCTGGGGATCCCGGACGCAACCAACGGCCGTGGCCTGCGGGAGGTCGGCGTCCTGCCGAACGCCGGACCCGGTCTGTGCGAGTCGGCCGTCGGGCTCGACGCCCCCGGGATCGCCGGAGCGCTGGCCGCCGGCGAGCTGACGGCCCTGTACCTGCTCTCGTGCGACCCGATCCGCTCCCACCCCGACCAGGAGGCCTGGGAGGCCGGACTGGCCGCGGCCGACGGCGTGATCGCCCACACGATGCTCCTGACCGAGGGCATCCGCGCCCACGCGAGCGTCGTCTTCCCGGCCGAGGCGGCCGCCGAGAAGGAGGGCACCGTGACCCACCCGGACGGGCGGATCCAGCGCCTGCGAGAGGCGATCGGCCGGCCGGGCGAGGTCCGCCCGGAGTGGGACGTCCTCTGCGAGCTCTCCCGGCGACTCGGTCACGACCTGGGGCTCGCGAGCGCGCGGGCGTGCAGCTCCGCGGTCTTCGCGGCCGTCCCCTTCTACGCCGGCCTGACGCTCGAGGAGCTCGGCGGCCGGGGCGTCCGCTGGCCGACCCGCGACGCGGCCGGCGCCCTCCCGGCGGCGCCGCAGGCGTCCCCGCCGCCACCGACCGGCCCCCGGTCGAACGCCCTCGGCTCTCCCGGCGGCCGCCTCCTGCTCGGGAGCTTCCGGTCGATCTGGGCCTGCGCCGAGGTCGAGGTCTCGCCGGCCCTGAAGTTCCTCACCCGCCGCCAGCGGGTCGAGATCTCGCCGGCCGACGCCGCCCGGCTGGGTCTGAGCCAGGGCGAGGACGTCCTGGTCTTCTCAGACGGCGAGCGCCGCGTCCGCTGCCAGGTCGAGATCCGCAACGCCGTACCCGTGGGCTCGGCCTTCCTCGAGGCGGGGATCCACGCCGGATCGGCCGACTCGCTGGGCGGGCCGCTGGTCCGGATCCACCGGGCGATGAGCCCGAACGGGGCCGGCGGCCACGACACGATGCCGGCACGGACCGGCGCCTGATGCTCGCGCAGCGTCGTCTCCGTCGGCTTGGACGCCCCCTGCCGGCAGGGGGCGCCGGCGCCCGGAGCGTCGCGTGATGCTGGCGACGGTCGGCTACTACGAGCCGGCGTGGATCCAGATCGTCAAGGCGATCGTGATCGCCCTGGTCGCCCTCCAGCTGGTCCCGATCGTGACGATCGCCGAGCGCAAGCTGCTCGGCCGCTTCCAGGGCCGCTACGGGCCCAACCGGGTCGGGCCGTTCGGGATGCTCACGCCGATCGCCGAGATCGTCAAGCTGGCGACCAAGGAGCAGTCGCGCCCGGACACGTCGATCGGCTTCCTCTACGTGAGCGCCCCGATCATCTCGATCCTGACTGCCTTCGCCGCGTTCGCGATCATCCCGTTCGGCGATCCCCAGGACATCTTCGGGACGAAGGTCGGCCTCTACGGGCTCGACGTCTCGATCGGCCCGCTGTACCTGTTCGCGTTCTCGGCGATCGCCTTCTACGGGATCATGCTCGGCGGGTGGGCCTCCGGCTCGAAGTACGCGTTCCTCGGCGCGATGCGGGCCGCCGCCCAGCTGATCTCATACGAGGTCTCCCAGGGCCTCGCGCTGGTCGGCGTGATCATCACGGCCGGAACCCTCTCGTTGACGGGGATCGTCCACGCCCAGGCCGGGATGTGGTTCATCGTGCCGCAGTGCATCGGCTTCCTGATCTTCATGACGGCGAGCTTCGCCGAGACGAACCGGACGCCGTTCGACCTGGTCGAGGCGGACGCCGAGCTGGTCGCCGGCTACTTCACGGAGTACGGCGGCGCCCGCTGGGTGTCGTTCCTGTTCGCCGAGTACCTCAACATGATCGTCGTCGCCGGGATCGCGACGACGATCTACCTCGGCGGCTGGATGCTGCCGTTCGGCATTCACCTGCCGGGTTGGACCGAGCCGCTGGTCGTGCTCTTCAAGATGACCCTGTTCATCGTCTTCTTCATCTGGATCCGCGCTACCCTCCCGCGCCTGCGCTACGACCAGCTGATGAGCTTCGGCTGGAAGATCCTGCTGCCGCTCGCCACGCTGAACACCCTGATCACCGCGATCGTCGTGGTCGTGGTCGACAAATGAGCGCCCGGTCGGCGGGCGTCCAGGCACAGCTCGGCGACGAGCTTGCAGAGCTTGAGGAGTGACCGCCATGTGGAGCCCGGGAGACGACCAGATCACCGTTCAGCGAGCCCCGGCGCCGGGCGCGGCCGGCGGCCTCTACCGCGCGTTCGGCGAGACCCTCCGCGGCCTGAAGACGACGCTCGGCCGGCTCACCGAGGGCGTCAGCACGATCTCCTACCCCGAGCAGAAGGTCCCGGTCTACCCGCGCTTCCGCGGCCGGCACAAGCTCCACCGGTTCGAGGACACCGGCCTTGAGAAGTGCGTCGGCTGCTCACTGTGCGCGGCCGCCTGCCCGGCCGACTGCATCCGGGTCGTCGCGGCCGAGAACACGCCGGAGAACCGCGTCTCGGCCGGAGAGCGGTACGCCGCGGTCTACGAGATCAACATCAGCCGGTGCATCTTCTGCGGCTACTGCGAGGTCGCCTGCCCGTTCGACGCGATCACGATGGGCCACGACTACGAGATGTCCGACTACGACCGCAGCGACCTGATCTTCACCAAGGAAATGCTGCTCGCCGAGCCGATCGACATAACGCCGCTGCGCCGCGAGGGCGAATAGGCCTGTGTCGAGCGTCCTGTTCTTCATTGCCGCGATCGGCGCGGTCGCGGGCGCGATCGGCGTGATCACGCTCGAGAACCCGTTCTACAGCGTGCTCGCCCTGGTCGGTCACCTGATCTCCCTGGCGGCGCTCTTCCTCCTCCTGCGGGCCGAGTTCGTCGCCGCGGCCCAGGTCGTCGTCTACGCCGGGGCAGTGATGGTCCTCTACACGTTCGTCGTCTCCTACGTCGGCGGATCAGCCGCTCCCGGCCGGGGGGATCCGCTCGGCCGGCCGCCGGGCGCGACGCTGACGCTGGCGGCCTGGGCCTGCGGCGGTGCCCTCGTGATCGAGCTGTTCATCGCGGTGCTCGGCTCCGGCCTGAAGGGCATCAGCGGCCACGGCGCCGCGTACTCGCCGAACTTCGGCTCGCCCCAGTCGATCGGCGACCTCCTGCTGACGCGGTTCCTCGCGCCGTTCGAGATCGCCTCGTATCTGCTCCTGATCGCCGCCGTCGGCGCGGTCGTCCTCGCCCGCCGGCGGGGCGGGGTCGACGAGGATGACGGGACCGGCGTGCCGGTGATCACGGCGATGGACGTCTTCCGTCCGCGGCCGCCGGGCACCGGGACGATGGCCGAGGGCGTCGGCGGGCGGGCGTACATGGCCGAGGCGTCCGGGCAGGCCCAGCATCTGGCCGAGCCTCAGGCGTCCGGGCAGGCCCAGCACGCGGCCGGGCCGCCGGCGACCGAGCCGGTCCACGCGGGCGCGAAGGAGCCGGGCGCGTGAGCATCGAGTGGTACCTCGCGGTCTCGGCGCTGATCTTTGCGATCGGGGCCGGCGGCGTCCTGATCCGGCGCAACCCGCTGGTCATCCTGCTGTGCCTCGAGCTGATGCTGAACGCGGCGAACCTCGCGCTGATCGGCTTCTCCCGGATGTGGGGGAACGGCGACGGGCAGATCTTCGCCCTGATCGTGATGGTCGTCGCCGCGTGCGAGGTGACCGTCGGCCTCGGCGTCATCGTCGCCATGCATCGTCTCAAGCTGCCGATGGATGTCGACGATATTCGGGAATTACAGGGATGACTGCGGATCGCGTCACCCTGGCGTCGCCGCGGCCGTTGAGGTTTCAGGGGGTCGGCGTTTCGCTGCGTTCGGCCGGGGCTCCTTGGGGCGACGCGACCTCCGTCATACCTGGAGCCCCGTCGTGACTACCACCTTTGCGTGGCTCTGCCTTGCCAGCCCCTTGGTTGGGAGTTTGGTGATTGGGGTTTTGTTTCGGAAGCTGCCCGACCGGTCGGCTGGCTACCTCGCTACGGGCGCGGTCGGCTTGTCCTTTGTCTTTGCGGTGATCACCCTGATCTCTTTGCAGGGGCATGGGCCCGGGCATCGGGAGTTGACTTCGACGCTTTGGAACTATGCGGCTACGGCGGGGGTCGACGCTCGGCTGACCGTGCTCGTGGATCCCCTGTCGGTGTTGATGATCTGCGTGGTGGCCGGGGTCAGCACGCTGATCCACCTGTATTCGATCGCGTATATGTGGTCGGACCGCGGGTACGTGCGGTTCTTCTCGTACCTGAACTTCTTCGTCTTCTCGATGCTCCTGCTCGTGCTGGCCGGGAACTTCGTGCTGCTGATCGTCGGGTGGGCGTTCGTCGGGGCGGCTTCGTACTTCCTGATCTCGTTCTGGTACCGGCGCACGACGGCGACCCGGGCCGGGATCAAGGCCTTCGTGATCAACGTGCTGGGGGACGTCGGGCTGGTCCTGGGGACGTTCTTCATCTTCAAGCACACCCACACGCTCGACTTCCTCGGGAGCTTCCACGACGTCCGGGGGACGTTTGGCGGCCATAGCGAGGATCTCACGGCCGGCTGCATCCTGCTGCTGGTCGGGGCGTTCGCCAAGTCGGCGCAGCTCCCGCTCCACACGTGGCTGCCCGACGCGATGGAGGGGCCGACGCCGGTCAGCGCGCTGATCCACGCGGCGACGATGGTGACGGCCGGGGTCTACCTGATCGCCCGCATGCACCCGCTCTTCGAGGCCGCCCCGGCGGCGGCCGACGTCGGCGAGGTCGTCGGCGCGGCGACGCTCCTGGTGGCCGGGACGATCGGGCTCGTCCAGACCGATCTCAAGCGGGTGATCGCCTACTCGACGATGTCCCAGATCGGCTACATGATCATGGGCGTCTCGGCCGGCGCGTACGCTGCGGGACTCTTCCACCTGATGACGCACGCCTTCTTCAAGGCGCTGCTGTTCATGGCCGCCGGGTCGCTGATCGGCGCGATGGCCGGGAACCAGTCGCTCGACCGGATGTCCGGCTTTCGCAGGGCGATGCCGTTCACCTTCGGCTGCTTTGTGATCGGCGGCCTCGCGCTCTCAGGGATCCCGCCGTTCTCGGGCTTCTTCTCCAAGGACGACATCCTGCTCCAGGTCGGGACGGCCGGCGGCTGGCACTGGGCGCTGTATGTGGCCGGCTACGTCGGCGCCTTCCTGACGGCGATCTACACGTTCCGGATGATCTTCCGGGCCTTCCTCGGCGAACCGTGCCCGGAGGCGCTCGAGCTCGAGGAGGGCCACCTCCACCACGCCGAGGTCCACACGAACCCGGCGACCGGCGAGATCGAGGACACGGACGTCGGCTTCCCCGGCCCTGAGCACCACATCGCCGAGCAGCGCCCGTTGATGCGGATCGCGATGGGCACGCTGGCCGTGCTCTCGGTGATCGGCGGGATCGTCGAGATCCCGAAGACGACGAACTGGCTCGACAACTTCCTCGCGCCGAGCTTCGCCGACTCGACGATCGTCCGCAGCCCATCCAACGGCCTGCTCGCCTTCGGGCTCGTCCTCGGGACCGCGGTCGGCCTGCTGGGGATCGGGATCGCCTACTACGTGTGGGTGCTCAAGCCCGGCACGGCCGCCAGGCTCCAGGCCCGGCTGCGGCCGTTGCACACGCTGTTGCTCAACAAGTGGTACTTCGACGAGCTGATCGACTTCGTCGTCGTCCGCCCGGGCGCCTGGTTCGGGCGCTTCGGTCAGCAGACCTTCGAGCGGCTCGTCGTCAACGGGACGCTGGTCGGCGGGACGACCGGCCTGGTCAAGGCCGGCTCGGCGGCGGTTCGCGGCGCCCAGACCGGCTTCCTGCGCTACTACGCCGGCCTCCTGATCGCCGGACTCACGGTGCTCGGCCTCTACTTCCTGCTCCAGTCCACCTGATGCTCTCCGCCCTGATCTGGCTGCCACTCGCGACGGCGCTCGCCGGTTCGCTGGCCGGCGCGCTGAGCGGCACCCGGGACCAGACCGGCTGGGCCGCGCTGGTCGGCGCGCTCGGATCGCTGGCCCTGGCGATCGCCCTGATCGTCGGCTACGACGGACACACCGGACAGCTCCAGCACGTCACCGACGTCACCTGGATCGCGTCGCTCGGGATCCATTACAAGATCGGCGTCGACGGGCTGAACCTCTTCCTGATCGGCCTGGCGACCCTGCTCTTCGCGATCACGCTGGTCGCGGCGAACCTCCGCAAGTGGGAGAAGCCGCACCTCTTCTACTTCCACATCGGCCTCGCCGAGTCGGCCGTGCTCGGGGCCTTCCTCGCCCAGGACCTCGCCCTGTTCGTGGCCTTCTTCGACCTGATGCTGATCCCGTTCTACTTCCTGACCGGCGTCTGGGGCGGCGCGGACCGGGTCCGGGCTACGACGAAGCTCGTGATCTACACGCTGGTCGGCTCGCTCCTGATGCTGGCCGCGGCGATCGCGACGGCCGTGCTCACGGCGCACGACTCCGGCCACGCCCTGAGCTTCGTCTTCTCAGACCTGCGGGCAGCCCCCCTGCCGGTCGGCTCGCAGGACTGGATCTTCCTCTGCTTCGCGGCGGCCTTCCTCGTCAAGATGCCGGCCTTCCCGCTCCACGGGTGGATGCCCGACGGGTACCGGGCGATGCCGATCGAGGTGCTGATGGTCTTCAGCGGCGTGCTCTCGAAGGTCGGGGCGTACGGCTTCCTGCGGATCGTCCTGCCGCTCTTCCCGGGCGCGTCGGCCCACTTCCAGACGGTGCTCCTCGTGATCGGGCTCGCGTCGATCCTCTACGGGTCGGCGATGGCCTTCACCCAGACCAACGTCCGTCTGATCGCCGGCTACTCGTCTGTCGCCCAACTCGGCTTCATCACGATCGGGATCTTCTCGTTGACGCCACAGGGCACCCAGGGGGCGCTCCTCCAGATGGTCAACCACGGGCTCGTCGTCGCGCCGCTGCTGTTCATCATCGGCCTGCTCGCGGCCCGGGCCGGCGGGTCTGAGGACATCCGCGAGATGGGCGGGATCGCGATCCGCGCGCCGGTCCTCGCGACGCTCTTCCTCGTGATCGCCCTCGCCACCCTGGCGATCCCCGGGTCGGGGAACTTCGCCGGCGAGTTCCTGATCCTGCTGGGCGTCTTCGACAGCAAGATCGTCTTCGCGATCGTCGCCTTCGCCGGCGTCGTGATGGCCGCCGTCTACATGCTGCGGATGTACATCCGCTCGATGCACAACCGGACCGGTCCGGGCGTCGAGTCGCGTGAGCTGCGGCTGATCGACGGGCTCGTCCTCGCGCCGTTCGTCGCGGCGATCCTGCTCTTCGCGCTCTACCCCCAGCTCGAGCTCCACCGGGCCGAGAAGTCGGTGACCGGGACGGTGGCCGGCGCCGAGGCGATCGCCGCGCCGGCGGCCCCCCAGGTGGCCGGCGTACCCACCACGGAGGCGCCCGTCGTCGGGCGCGCCACGAACATCCAGCGGGCGTCCGGCGGCTGGGTGGCCTCCGGATCGGGCGTGCCGGTCCCCGCCTACCGGGCGCTCCACACGACCGGCAACGAGGCCACGGTGACCTTCAAGTGAACGTCGTCGCCGCGTCTGGCGCGCCCTCGCTGAAGGGGCCCCACGTCGACTTCGCCGCGCTCGGGCCGATCGAGGCGCTGCTGGTCGGCTCGATCGTCGTCCTGATGCTCGGTCTGCTGCGCTCGCGCCGGATCCGCCACGACGTGATCCCCCTGATCACGCTGATCACGCTGGCCGTGACGATCGGCCTGACGATCTGGCAGTGGCACGACGACAAGCCGGTGATCGCCGGGGCGATGAGCATCGACGGGCTCTCGCTGGTCCTGACGCTGGTGATCGCAAGCGCCGGCGTCGCTGCGACGCTGCTCTCCTGGCGGGCCCTCGCCCCGCGTGAGGCCGCCCACGGCGAGTACTACGCCCTGCTGCTCGGCTCGATGGCCGGAATGCTCGTGCTGATCGCGGCGACCAACCTCGTGACCCTGTTCGTCGGGCTCGAGCTCCTGTCGATCCCCCTCTACGTGCTGTGTGCGACCGAGCTCCACCGGGCGAGCTCGCTCGAGGCCGGGCTCAAGTACCTGGTCGTCGGGTCGGTCGGCTCGGCCACCCTGCTCTACGGGCTGGCCCTGATCTACGGGGCGACCGGCCAGACGAGCTTCTCCGGGATCGCCGCGTCGCTGCACGCCGGCGGGGCGTCCGACCCGCTCCTGTTGACGGGGATCGCGCTCGGCGTGACCGGGCTCTGCTTCAAGGCGTCGGTCGCCCCGTTCCACCAGTGGACGCCCGACGTCTACGAGGGCGCGCCGACGCCGATCACGGCCTTCATGGCCGTGGCGACCAAGGCCGCGGCCTTCGGCGTCCTCCTGCGGCTCTTCGACGTCGGCCTGATCGCCGACCACGCGAGCTGGGGGCCGGCGCTCGCCGGGCTGGCTGCCGTGACGATCGTCGTCGGCAACGTCGGCGCGCTGGGCCAGTCGTCGCTCAAGCGGATGCTCGCGTACTCCTCGGTCGCCCAGGCCGGCTACATGCTGGCCGGCGTCGTCGTCGCGACCCAGCTCGGCGTCCGGGCGACGGTCCTCTACCTCGTCACCTACCTGCTGATGAACGTGGCGGCCTTCGCGGTGATCATCGCGCGGGAACGGGAGACGACCTTCGGCGATGACATCGAGTCGCTCGCCGGACTCGGGGCCGAGCGACCGGTCCTGGCCTGGTCGATGACGATCGCGATGCTCTCGCTCGCCGGGATCCCCGCGACGGCCGGCTTCATCGGCAAGGTCTACCTGATCCAGGCGGCCGTCGACGGGAGCTACGCGTGGCTGGCCGTCGTGATCGTGCTCGGGTCGGCCGTCTCCCTCGCCTACTACCTGCGGGTTCTCGCGGCGATCTGGATGTGGAGCGCTCCGTCGCTCGGCAGGCTCGGCCGCCCGGCGATCGCCGGCGGCTCACCCGAGGCCCCGGTCGTCCCGGCGCCGGCCCGCGGACGCCATCCCGAGGTCGCCCTCGTCGCGGTGCTGGGCGCCGCCGGCAGCCTGTTCTTCGGGATCATCCCCCAGCCGCTGTTCGACCTCGTACACGGCGCCGGCAGCGCGCTCAGCGGCCTGCTGTAGCTCGGCCGTGGAGTGTCCCGAACGTCAGAGCATGAACACGAGCAGCGAATAGACACGCGATGTGCTCGACGCGAAGAAGTAGCCGGACACGTTGGAAGCCCCGCCCGTGTAGGTCGCGACGATCGAATAGTTCCCGGCGGGCCCCGCAGGCGTCTCGCACGTCGCCGTCACCGGACGCACCGTCGCGTTGTCGAGCGGAAGTCCCGTGCACCCGGGTATCGGGGTCCCGTTGGACGTGAAGGAGACGGTTCCGGTCGGGTTCCCCATCCCCTTCGGGAGCGCGATGCTGGCGGTAAGCGTCAGCAACTCGGCGGGGAAGGCCAGCTGACCGCCGCTCGCCGTCAGCGTCGTCGTCGTCGGCTCGATCACGCCGACTCCCTGTGAGAAGGAGGGCGACGTGCTGCCGTCGAAGACGTACGGGGCGACGCTCGACACGCCACCCGAATACGTCGCGACGATCGAGTGCGTCCCCGCCGCAAGCGCCGACGTCGTGCACGTGGCCGTGACCGGGCGGACCGTCACGTCATTCAACGGCTGCGCCGTGCACCCCGCGATCGGCAGGCCATCCGCAGTGAACGCGACGGTCCCCGACGGGTTGCCCATCCCGTGGGCGATCGCGATGCTCGCCGTGAACGTGACCGGGACTCCCGTCGTCTGCGGTGAGCGGCTCGACGTCACGCTCGTCACGGTGGGCTCGTGGATCAGCACGCTCTGCGTGAGGGCGGGCGACGCGCTGAGGTCGAAGAAGTACCCGCTGACGTTCGACGCGCCGCCCGAATACGTCGCGACGATCGAATGCGTCCCCGCCGACAGCGCCGACGTCGTACACGTGGCCGTGGCCGGGCGAACCGTCACGTCATTCAACGGCTGCGCCGCGCACCCCGCGATCGCGACGCCGTCCGAGCTGAACGAGACCGTCCCCGACGGGTTGCCCATCCCGTGGGCGATCGCGATGCTCGCCGTGAACGTCACCGGCGAGCCCACCGCGGCCGGCGAACCACTTGACGTGACGCTCGTCACCGTCGGCTCATGGATCAGCACGGTCTGCGGGATCTTCCCCGACTCGCTGCCGTCCACGAAGTACGGGTAGACGCTCGACGGACCACCCGAATACGTCGCGACGATCAAATGCGTCCCGGCCGACAGCGCCGAAGTCGTACACGTCGCGGTCACCGGGCGAACCGTCACGTCGTTCAACGGCTGCGCCGCGCACCCCGCAATCGTCACGCCGTCCGAGCTGAACGACACCGTTCCCGACGGAACGCCCACCCCATTCGCGATCGCGATCCTCGCCGTGAACTTCACCGGCGAGCCGAACGCGGCGGACGGCGACGCATTCGACGACACGGCCGTCAACGACGGGTCGTGAATCAGCACGCTCTGGGAGATCGCCGGCGACGCGCTGGGGTCGAAGAAGTAACCGGCCACGTTCGACGCGCCACCCGAATACGTCGCGACGATCGAATGCGTCCCCCCCAACAGCGCCGAAGTCGTACACGTGGCCGTCACCGGGCGGACCGTCACGTCGTTCAACGGCTGCGCCGCGCACCCCGCGATCGCCACGCCGTCCGAGGTGAACGAGACCGTCCCCGAAGGATCGCCCATCCCCTGGGCGATCGAGATGCTCGCCGTGAACGTCACCGGCGACCCGGCCGCGGCCGGCGAACCGCTCGAGGCGACGGTCGTCACAGTCGGCTCGTCGATCGTAGGCGTGATCACCGATGCCGTGTCGCTGCCCTGATCGGCGACGTACACGAGGTGGTCGGCAGGATCGACCGCGACGCCCGCCGGGTTGTTTCCGACCGGGACCGTCGTGATCACGGCCGCGGTCGCGCCGTCGATCACCGACACCGAGGCGTCGTTGAAGTTCGGCACGTAGACGGTGTCTGTCCCCGGGTCGACCGACGGCGCCGCCGGGCCGCTCCCGACGGGAATCGTCGCGATCGCGTGGTTCCCGGCGAGGCTCACCACGGAGACGGCGTTGATGTCCTGATCGACCACGTAGACCGTCCGGGTCGGAACGTCGAGTGCGAGGAACCGCGGACCATCGCCGACACCCACGTTGTGGGTGACGGTCTGGGTCGCGAGATCGACGATCTGCATGGTGTCGGCGCTGATGTTGGCGACGTACGCCGTGTTCGTCGCCGGGTCCATCGCGATCCCGATCGGGTCGCCGCCGACCGTGATCGTCGCGCTGACCGTGTTCGTCGCGCCGCTGATCACCGAGATCGTCCCGTCACTCGAGTTCGTCACGTAGGCGTCGCCGGTCGCCGAGTCGACGGCGACCGCGTGCTGTCCGGCTCCGACCGGCACAAGCGCGGCGACTGTGCCTTTCGCAAGATCGAGCACCGACGCATCCTGCGCGCCGAGGTTCGCGACATATGCCGTGTCAGTCGAAGGGTCCACCGCGATCGACTCAGGGGCCGTCGGGCCTCCGATCGGGATCGTCGCGACTACTGCGTTCGAGGCTTCGTCGATCGCGGAGACGGTGTTGGCATTGATGTTCGCGGTGTACGCGAGTCCAGTGGCCGAGTCGACCGCGACGCCAAAGGGCCCGGCGTCGACGGGGATCGTCGCGCTCACCGCGTACCTCGCCGACGCGCTGGCCGCGGCCGGCAACGCGACGACGCCCAGCGTCGCGCCGACCAGCGCGAGCGTGGCACGCACGGCCATGCGACGGCGACCGGAGCAAACGCGGCCGACCAGAGATGTGACCGCCGGATAGCGAGACGGGACGCCGGCGATCGGTCGAGCGGCGCGAGAGGTCAACGGTGTCATGAGAGGCTCCGGTTGGAGGGGAACGGCCGTTCAACAGGACGTGTGAGCGACGAGACATCGACGCCACGCCGTGGAGCGAGCGACGCCGCCGTCCCCCGAGCGCAACTGACACTGTGTCGCTCCGCGACGCGACGATACCATTGTCTGACACCAGCCGTCTTCCACGGGCGCCGGTTTTCGATTTTGGTGTCAGCGAATGCGAGCTCACACGCCCGGCAGACCGGACCGTGCGCGTCGCGACCCACGCGCCGGCCCCGCGGCGGCGCCCCGTCCGGCGCGCTGGCTAGGATCGCCGGCCCGTGCACGAGACCATCCCCAGCGTCTTCCTGATCGCCCGCCCGTCCCTCGTCGTCGAGGGCCTGCGCGGCTACCTGGCCGACGTCGGCGGCGAGACGTGGCTCGAGCGCCGCCTCGAGGAGGCCGGCGGCGAGCCGAACCCGGGTGAGCTGCTCTGCGAGTTCGGCGGCCGGGCCTGCTACCGCAGCTGGGAGCCCGGGCTCAACCCGAACGTCACCCGCGTGCGGACCGACCGGCGCGAGTACTTCGCCAACCTCCTCCAGAGCGGTCACGGCAGCGTGCTCGAGCACGCCGGCTACAGCTTCGCCTTTCGCAACGTCAGCCGGGTCTTCACCCACGAGCTCGTCCGCCACCGGGCAGGCTCGGCCTTCAGCCAGGAGAGCCTCCGCTACGTCCGCCTGACCGACATCGGCTTCCGCGTCCCCCCGGCCCTCGAGCCGGTCCGCGATCAGGTCCTCAGCATCGTCGAGCAGCTCGAGGAGTTCCAGCTGACGGCGGCCGCCGCGCTGGGGATCGATGCCGAGGGGGTCCCCTTCCACGTCAAGAAGGAGGCCACCTCCGCGTTGCGCCGGCTCGCCCCGATCGGCCTGAGCACGGACATCATCTGGAGCGCGAACCTCCGGACGCTGCGCCACGTGATCGAGATGCGCACCGCCGACGGGGCCGAGGAGGAGCTCCGGCTCGTCTTCGACGCGGTCGCCCGCCTGATGCTCGACGAGGCTCCGCTGATCTTCCAGGACTTCGCCCGAGACGACGCCGGAGCCTGGGTCCCGACCACCAGGAAGGTCTGACAACCGCGGGCCGCGCGAGCTAGACTGGCGGCGCGATGGACGGCAAGCCGGACCGCCGGGCCGGCGGGCGATCAGGACTGCGAGCGGGGGTCGCGTGGGCGGCGACCCTGGCGGTCTGCCTCGTGATGCCGGGCGCCGCCGGCGCCGAGGTCGTCACGATCGGGACGCCGACCGCCAAGTTCATCGCCGGCCAGAGCACCGCCGGCTGCAACTGCAGCCAGTACCAGCTGACCGCCCCGGCCGGCTTCACCGAGACCGCGCCGGCCGACGGCGTGATCATCGACTGGCGCGTGATCGGCGCCGGCACGCTCACACTCGAGGCGCTCCGCACCGCCGCAGACGGCAGCCTCTCGATCGTCGGCGAGAGCGGCGGCCAGACGTCGGCCGGCGGCTCCGCCCTCCCCGTCCACATCCCCGTCCTCGCCGGCGACTCGGTCGGCGTCCACCTGTCGGGATCGAACCCCAAGGTCTACAACAGCGGCCCGCAGGCCGGCGGGACGATCGGCGAGGCCGCGCCCGACGTCCCGGCGACGTCTCCCGTCCTCCAGACGCCCGGCGGGACGCTCGACCTCAACGCCGACATCGCGATCACGCCGGTCGTCACAGGCGTCTCGCCGAGCTCCGGACCGCCCGGCGGGGCGACCGTCGTGACGATCACCGGGCAGTACCTCGACGGCTCGACCGCCGTCAGGTTCGGCGCGCTCAACGCGAGCTCGTTCACCGTGATCTCGCCGACCCAGATCATCGCCTCCGCGCCGATCCAGCCGCTCGGGACGGTCGACGACGTCAGGGTCAGCGGTCCCGGCGCGGCGAGCGCGATCTCAGCCGCCGACCAGTACACCTACGTCGCGCCGGGCGGCCAGCAGGGCGTGAACGCGAACGGCCAGACGCCGATCGGCAGCCCCGGGGACGGCGGGACGCCGGGGCTCGTGCTCTCCCCGCTGTCGCTGAGCGCGAGTTACTTCCTCGCCGCCCCGTCGGGCGCGAGCATCGCCAGGACCGCGACCGGCACGACCCTCACCTACTCCGTGTCCGCCCCGGCCACGACGACCTTCGTGATCCAGAAGGTCCTCGCCGGCCGCCTCCTCCCGGCCAACTCGAACGGCGTCCGCGAGTGCGTCGCCCCCAACAAGGCGACCGTCCCGATCAAGCTGCCCGCCTGCCCGCGCTACGCCAGCCTGACCACCCACCTGACCCACCGTGGCCCGTCCGGGCGCAACGTCGTCCACCTCACCGGCCGGCTCGCCGGCCACGCCCTCGCCGCCGGGTCCTACCGCCTGCTGGCGAGCGCGGCGTCGACCGCGACGCCGACCCTGGTCTCCGCGTCGGTCACCCACGCCTTCCACATCCTCAGCGCGCGGGCTCCGGCCAAGCCGACCACCAAGCCCAAGGCCCACGCCGCACTCCCGAGCAACGGGTCCGGCGCGTCGAGCGCGCCGGCCTAGGCCTCGCGCTCGCGCTCGCGCAGCTCGATCCGCCGGATCTTGCCGGTCAGGGTCTTCGGCAGGTCCTCGACGAACTCGATCTTCCGGGGGTACGCGTAGGCCGACAGGCGTCCGCGGACGAACTGCTTGATCTCGTCCGCCAGCTCGTCGGTCGGCTCGCGGCCGGCAGCCGGGACGATGAAGGCCTTGACGACGTTCCCGCGGAGCTCGTCCGGCGAGGCGACCGCGGCCGCCTCGGCGACCCCGGGGTGCTCGAGACAGGCCGACTCGACCTCGAACGGGCCGATCCGGTACCCCGCCGCGATGATCACGTCGTCGGCCCGGCCGGCGTACCAGACGTAACCGTCCTCGTCCATGCTCGCGGCGTCCTTCGTGTGGAACCACTCCCCCCCGAAGGTCTCCTCGCTGGCCTGCGGCAGGCGCCAGTAGCCGAGCGGATAGTGGGGATTGGAGCGGGCCCGCAGGCAGATCTCACCGCGCTCGCCCCCGCTGACGGGCTGCTCGTCCTCGTCGAGGATCGCCACGTCCCAGCCGGGCATCGGCCGGCCCATCGACCCCTCGCGGACCTCCATGAACGGGAAGTTCCCGCACAGCGGGTAGGACTCGGTCAGGCCGTAGTAGTCGAGCACCGTGACCCCGTACTGGTCGCGAAACCACCGGATCGCCTCCGGGTTGAGCGGCTCGCCGGCCGAGCAGACGATCCGGAAGCTCTGGGGATAGCGTGTCCCCGCGTCGCCGATCCCCATCATCGAGCGGATCGCCGTCGGCGTCCCGAAGACGTTGGACACCTGGTGGCGGGAGAGGAACGCCAGCTGGCGGTTGGGATCGAAGCCGGCCTCCCGCTGGTAGACGTACTGGACGGCCCCCAGCCGCCACGGCCCGAGCAGCGGGGCGATCCCCGCGGCCCACGCCCACTCGCCCATCCCGTGGAAGCGCTCGCCGTCCTGGATGTCGTGTGAGTAGCGGAACTCCTCGTGGCCGAGGATGTACCGATGCGCGTGGACGATGCCCTTCGCCAGGCCGGTCGTCCCTGACGTGTAGTAAAGCTGAGCCGGGTCGTCGGCCCGCGTGAGAACCGGTTCGAACTCGGTCGAGACGCCGTCGAAGGTCGCGTCGTCGAGCACCAGGACATGGCCGACGAGATCCTCCGGAAAGCGCCCGGCGTTGGCCGCGTCGGTGACCAGGACGCGCGGCTGCGAGTCGACCAGGCGGTGGCGGATCCCCTCGTCCCCGTAGAGCACCGACATCGACAGGAGCAGGGCGCCGAGCTTCCACGTCGCGAAGAAGACCGCCGCCGTCTCGGGCGTCGGCGGGAGGACGACCGCGACCCGGTCGCCCCGCTCGACCCCCAGGCCGCCGAGCAGGTTGGCCAGCTGGTTGGAGCGGTCCTGGAGCTCGCCCCACGCGACCTCGCGAATCGTCCCGTCGAAGTGCTCGTGGACCATCGCCGGCTTCGCCCGCGGGTGCTTGTCGCAGACGTCGGCCGCGATGTTGTACAGCTCGGGCACGGCCCAGCTGTGCTCGCGGCAGGCCTCCTCGTAGGACGTCGCCGGCGCCCGCTCGCCGTCACTCATCGTCGCTGATCGCCTTGATCGCATCGTCGAGCTTGGCCATCACGTCCGGGTCGCGCAGCGTCGTCACATCGCCCAGCGCCCGGCCCTCGGCGATGTCGCGCAGCAGCCGCCGCATGATCTTCCCCGACCTCGTCTTCGGCAGGTCCTCGGCCCAGATGATCCGCTTCGGACGGGCGAACTTGCCGATCCGCGCGGCGACTGTCTCGCGGATCCCCGCCTCGACCGCGTCGGTCCCCTCGGTGTCGCCCTGCAGCGTCACGAACGCGCAGATCGCCTGTCCGGTCTGCTCGTCGGACTGCCCGATCACGGCCGCCTCGGCAACCATGTCGTGGGCGACGATCGCCGACTCGACCTCGGCCGTCGAGAGCCGGTGGCCCGAGACGTTGACGACGTCGTCGATCCGGCCGATCACCCAGATGTAGCCGTCGGCGTCCTTGCGGGCGGCGTCGCCGACGAGGTAGACCGTCTTGCCGAAGCGCTCGAAGTACGTCTCGACGAACCGGTCGTCCTCCTTGTAGAGCGTCCGCAGCATCGACGGCCACGGCCGCAGGATCACGAGCAGGCCCTGGCCGGTCTCGATCGACTTGCCGTCGTGCTCGTCGACGACGTCGGCCTTGACGCCCGGAAACGGGTGGGTCGCCGAGCCTGGCTTGGTCGCCGTGATCCCCGGCAGCGGCGTGATCATGATCGCGCCGGTCTCGGTCTGCCACCACGTGTCGACGATCGGGCATCGCTCGCCGCCGATCACCTTGTGGTACCAGAGCCACGCCTTCGGGTTGATCGGCTCGCCGACCGACCCGAGCAGCCGCAGGCTCGACAGGTCGAACTTCCGCGGGTGCTCGGATCCCCACTTGATGCAGGCGCGAATCGCCGTCGGCGCCGTGTAGAAGCTCGTCACCTTGTAGCGCTCGCACAGCTCCCACCAGATGCCCTTGTGCGGGTAGTCGGGCGCGCCCTCGTACATCACCGACGTCGCCCCGTTGCAGAGCGGCCCGTAGACGATGTAGGAGTGGCCGGTCACCCAGCCGACGTCGGCCGAGCACCAGTAGACGTCGGTCTCGGGCTTGAGGTCGAAGACATACCGGTGGGTCGCGCTCGCCCCCGTCATGTACCCGCCCGTCGTGTGGAGGATGCCCTTCGGCTTGGCGGTCGACCCACTCGTGTAGAGGATGTAGAGCGGGTCCTCGGCATCCATCGGTTCAGCTGGACACTCGGCGGCGGCCGCCGCCATCGCGTCGTCGTAGAAGACGTCCCGGGGCGCGGTCATCGGGCAGTCGATGCCCGAGTGGCGGACGACGACGATGTGCTCGATCGACTCGAGGTCGCCCATCACGTCGTCGACGTTCTGCTTGACCGGTGCCGTCTTCCCCTTGCGGGCGGCCCCGTCCACGGTGATCAGGACCTTCGCGTCGGAGAACTCCATCCGCTCGCGGACGGCCTCCGCCGCGAAGCCGCCGAAGACGACGTTGTGGGGAGCGCCGATCCGCGCGCACGCGAGCATCGCGACGACGACCTCGGGGATCATCGGCAGGAAGATCCCGACGACGTCGCCCTTCTCGACACCGAGGTCCTTCAGCGCGTTGGCGAACCGCTGGACGTCGCGGTGGAGGTCTGAGTAGGTGATCGTCCGCTGGCCGCCCTCCTCACCGTGCCAGTGGTAGGCGACCCGATCCCCCCGGCCGGCCTCGACGTGGCGGTCGACGCAGTTGTACGAGGCGTTCAGCCTGCCGCCGACGAACCACTTGTAGAACGGCGGGTTGGAGTCGTCGAGGACGGTCTCCCACGGCTCGAACCAGTCGAGCTGCTCGGCCTGCCTGACCCACCAGCCCTGCCAGTCGCGCTCGGCCTCGTCGTAGATCGCCGGGTCGTCGAGCAGAGCTCGCTCGCGAAACGCCTCCGGCGGCTCGAAGCGCTCGACTTCGAGCAGGCCGGCCAGCTCATGCTCGAGTTCCTCGGCCGCGCTGCGCTGATCCGCCACTGCACTCACCTCGTCCGATCGTTGGCGCCTCGTGCAGGGCGCCACGACGAGTCCTCGCCGCGGCGCCCACCACATTCCGTCCTTCTGTCATATCACTCCGCCGCTCCGCGGACGCTCGCTCACTTGGGCGCGAGCGGGAACAGCGGGACGACGGCTCGGCCGAACGTGCTGTTGACGACTGCTCCGAACGACGCGTACCACGCGGCTGCGGCCGTCGCCAGGCCGAAGTAGCCGCCCCAGTGCTGGGCGTTCGCGTGCGGAGCCGCCCCGATCGCCAGCAGGACGAAGGTGATCGTCAGCAGGACGAAGACCAGCAGGACCGCCCCGCTGACGCGCAGCGCGGCGACGGTCATGTAGGCGGTGAAGATCGCCCACCCCGCGAGGTACACGCCGAGCGCGTGCCCGACGTTGCCGGTGATCTGCTGCGCGTAGAAGACGTTCAGCGCCCAGAACGAGATCCAGAACGCGCCGAACGAGCTGAACGCGACGGCGCCGAACGTGTTGCCGGCGCGGAACTCCCACATCCCCGCGAGCAGCTGGACCACCCCGCCGTAGGCCAACGCCAACCCGAACACGGCCGGCGTTCCCTTCGGGTCGACGAGGTTGGAGTTGAACATCGAGAGTACGAACGTCGTCATGGCGAATCCCGCCAGACCCAGTGGAGCGGGATTTGCCGGGACCCAGCCAGGGTTGCCTCGTGATGCCTCCATCGCCCATGTCCTCCTCTGCGGGCGCTCGGACAGGCCGAAACCCGCGGTCGCGGGCCCCTGGGGCGGGGCCCCTCGGCGCCAGTCTAGCCCGCCCGACACACTCCCGTAACAATTCTTCCGGGCCTGCCGCGGAGCGCTCGGCGGCTCGGCGTCCGGTTCGAAAAGCCGTGGTCTAGCGGCGCTTCTTGCGCTTCTTGGACGAGTTCGGCGACGGCTTGCCCGGCAGCCTCGGCGCCGGGACCGCGACGGCCGCCGCGCCTCGCTCGCGCCGGCCCGACCCGCCCGACTCACGCCCCTCGCGGATCTGCTGCTGCGTCGGCCACGGCTCGGCCTCGCCCGACTCCCAGGCCGGGGGCACCACGCTGGCCGTGCGCCCGCTCATCAGCGCCCCGAACGAGATCAACCAGACGATCTGGAGCACCGGCAGCGGCTCGAACGCCTGGAGCACCGGGATCACGAAGAGCACGGCGGCGACCGCTCCGAGCACGCCGAGCAGCCGCTTGAGCAGGCCGACGCTCATCGCGAGATACGAGATCATCCCGAAGCCCACGGCGAACATGATCTGGCCGAGCGTCGCCGGCAGGGCGAGGGCGATCCCGCCCGACGCGCTCGTCGCCTGGTCGACCGCGTGCTTGCTGTAGTCGGCGTGCTTGACGAAGTCCTGGGCCCGGGTCACCGCGACGACCTGCACGACGACCGCGAACACGGCGGTCGCGATCCCGCCGTAGGTCGCGAACAGCTTCCACGTCGGCTGGGCCTTCCCCCGCAGGCGGACCGCGTCCGCCAGGTAGCGCAGCGGCGGGATCATCGCCAGGCTGCCGATCCCGACGATGCACGACGCGAGGATCAGCCCGGCCGCGTGGTGGGAGGTGAAGATGACGTGCGCCGACCGCGGATCAGCCGCGCCCTTGGCGACACCCCGCAGGGCCGGCGTCAGCGCCTGGAGCAGGCCGATCGTCGGGTAATGGGCGAACACGACGTAGTCCCCGTAGGCCGACCCGATGAAGACGAGCAGGCCGGCGAGCACCGCGCACACGGCGACCTTCGTGCGCCGCTCCCTCTCCAATTCGAGCTGGCGCTCTCGGTCATCCATTTCGCGAGGAGTCTAGATGAGCGAGAACCCCGAACGTGGACGCGCGGATCTCCTCGGGATACAGTGCCGGACATGGACATCCGCCGCGTGATGACCCAATCGGTCGTGACCGCCTCGCCCGACGGGACGGTTCGCGAGATGGCCGGCCTGATGCGCGAACGCAACGTCGGCTCGGTCGTCCTCGTCGACGACGACGGCCGGCTGGTCGGCCTGATCACCGATCGCGACCTCGCGATCACCGTCGTCGCCGACGCCCGCGATCCCGACGAGGCCGCCTCGGTGCTCGCGAGCAGCCCGGTGGTCAGCGCGATGGTCGACATGGACGTCGAGGAGGTCGCCGCCCTGATGGTCCGCCACGGGATCCGCCGCCTGCCGGTGCTCGAAGGCGACCGCCTCGCCGGGATGATCACGCTCGACGACCTCGCCGTGCGGACCGGCGACCACGAGCTCGCCTACAACATGACGAGCCAGATCACCCGGGCCTCGCTCCCCGACTTCTACTTCCACGACCGCGGCGGTTGACCCGCCCGGCGTCTCCCCCGCCCGCGGCGTCTGCCCCGCCCGCGGCGTCTGCCCCGCCCACGGCGACCGACTCGTCCACGGCGGCCAACTCGTCCACGGCGGCCAATTCGTCCACGTCGGCTGACTCGCCCGGGGCCTGCCCGGCCTGCGGCGGGCGCCTGTCCCCATGGCGAGCGGTGATGCCGGCCGAGCCGGCCGCTGGCGCGGCGATCCGGCTGCTGCGCTGCGACCGGTGCGCCACGGCCGTGACCGACGCACCCGTCCCCCCCGAGGCCCACGACACCGGCGCCTACGCGACCCACCGGCCCCGCCTGCGACGGACCGCCGGCCCCCTGCTCGACCTCTTCGACCGCCAGCGCCTGCGCCTGCTCGGGGCGCCCGGTCCCCACCTGCTCGATGTCGGCGCCGGTCGAGGACGGTTCGTCGCAGCCGCCCGGGCGGCCGGCTTCCAGGCCGAGGGAATCGAGCCGTCGGCCCGGGGCGTGCGTGCCGGGCGCGAGCAGTACGGGGTCGAGCTGCGCCCCGACCAGATCGCCACGACGGCGGTCGCCCCGGGGTCACTCGACGCGGTGACCCTCTGGCACGTGCTCGAGCACCTCGACGACCCCGGCCCCGCCCTCGCCGTCGTCGCCGGCTGGCTTGCGCCCGGCGGGGTGATCCTGATCGGCGTGCCGAACCTCGCGAGCTGGCAGGCCCGGATCGGCGGTCCCCGCTGGTATCACCTCGACGTCCCCCGCCACCGGACGCACTTCACCCCCGCCGGCCTCGAGCTCCTGCTCGCCTCGGCCGGCCTCGAGCCCCTCCGCACGACCCACATCCTCGCCGAGCACAACCCGTTCGGCATGTGGCAGTCCGCCGTCAACCGCCTCACCAGCCGGCCGTCCTACCTCTACAACCTGCTCAAGCGCAACGCCCCGCTCGTTCCCCGCGACCTTGCGATCACGCTCGCCGCCCTCCCGCTCGTCCCGCTCGCCGTCGCCCTCGAGCTGGCCGCCGGGCGCACCGGCCACGGCGGGACGATCGCCGTGCTCGCCCGCCGCCCGGCCCCGCCGGGCTGACCCGCCCGAGCACGCGGGCCTCCCACGCCCGCCGCGCCCCGCACCCGCTTCGCGTGGCCCAGAGCACCCCTCCCAAGCACAGCCCGGCGGCCGAGCATGCCGACCGCGCTACGATCTATACATGGACGGAATGGAAGGCTTTGGTGGACTGTTCGGCGACCCCGAGGAGCTCCAGCGGCGGATGGCCGAGTTCGCCGACCAGATGCAGGGCCAGCAGCGCCTCGCCTGGGCCGACAACGCGATCAAGCTTGCCGTCGACATGACGGTCGCCGCGATCAACCGCGTCAACGTCCAGGGCACCGCCGAGCAGCAGGCTCAGCAGATCCGCGCCCTGATGGCGTCGATCTTCCCTGAGGCCGTCACACTCGTGCGCGAGGCCCGCGCGGGCCTTCAGTAGCCTCGGGCGCCGCCGCCTCATCCTCCTCGCGGGCCGCCCGGCCCATCCGCACGACCTCCTTGAACGAGCGGAATCCGAAGATCGTGAACAGCGCCAGCAGGCCGAGTCCCGCCGTCAGCGCCGTGATCGCGATCTGCTGGCCGACCGAGTAGGCCGCGACGACCTCGCCGGTCGCCGTCGCCGCGAAGACCTTGACCAGCAGCGCCTGCTGGACGCCCGCCCCGCCCGGCGTCAGGGGAATCGCCCCCGCGACGGCGCTGACCCCGAACACCAGGCCGACGTTGCGGATCGAGCCGCCGACCCGGAAGGCGTCGAGCAGGAACCAGAAGGCGCTCGCCCGACACAGCCAGGCCACCGCCTGGACCGCGAAGACCTCGCGCACGTAACGGTGGCGATCGGAGAGGATCGTCAGCCCCTGGCGGATCCGCTCCCAGAATGCCCGGACCCGGCGGGAGAGGACGGCGAAGGCGACGAGCGCGGCGATCCCCAGGGCGGTCAGGATGAACAGCGTCAGGCGGAAGTTGCTGGCCACCCACGACAGGTCGAACGCGTTCAGCTTGGCGAAGTCCGGCGGCTTCGGGAAGACCCCCTGGGTGAAGGCGAACAGCAGGACGAAGACGCCGATCACCGTGTCGAAGATCGACTCCACCGAGAAGCACGCCGCCACGGCCGGGAAGCTCGACCTCGGGATCGAGCTCTTGCAGAGGAACAGCTTGATCACATCGCCCCCCCGGGCCGGGACCAGGTTGTTGAAGCCGACCGCCGCGACGTACGCCCCCCAGATCCGCCGCCACTGGATCCGCTCTGCCGGGTAGGCCGCCCGCATCGTGTGAAACAGCGCCCTCGAGCGAATCGTCAGGTTCAGGGCGAAGAACCCCAGACCCAGCAGCAGGACGCCCCAGTGGACGGCGGCCAGATCGGAGAAGAACTTCCCGGCAGCGTCGAAGAACGAGCTGAGCGTGCTCCCGATGGACGCCGATCCGAGTACGCCGTGCACCTGCCCCACCCTACGCGCCGGCCGGCCGTCCGGTCAGGGGAGCTCCGCGAGGGCCGCGAGGACGGCTGCGTCGTGCGTCTTGGGCGAGACCTTCGGCAGGACCCCGGCGACGACGCCGTCCCGGTCGATGATGAACGTCGTCCGCGAGTTGCCGAAGTACGTCCGCCCGTACATCGACTTCTCGACCCACACCCCGTACTCCTCGGCCACCGCGTGGTCCGAGTCGGCCAGCAGCGTAAAGTCGAGGTCGTACTTCGCGTGGAACTTCTTCACCTTGGGGACCGCGTCCGGTGAGACGCCGAGCACGGTGGCCCCCAGCCGCCTGTACTCGTCGGAGTGATCACGCACGCTGCACGCCTGTGTCGTACACCCCGGCGTGTCGGCCTTCGGGTAGAAGTAGAGGACGACCGGATGTCCCCGGAGGCCGGTCAGGGGGACCGGGTTGCCGTCCTGGTCGGGCAGCTCGAAGTCGGGTGCTGTCTGCCCTTTCTCGATCATCGTTGGATCGTAGCCGGGTCGTGCGCCAATCCCGCGCGACGATTCGTCTGGCGGGCTTCGATCGACGCCAGACGACTCTCGAACGACCTGCGCCGGGTGGGATGTGATCGACCGGGCTCCTCCCGGGGGGCGGAGGTGGGCGAGCTCTCGCCGCGGGGGGACCGAGTCGTGGAGGTGTGGACTCTCCATCGAAAGTAGTTGACTGACTCAGTCAGCTACTTTCGCGACGAAGGTCTCGCATCCACGTCCGTCCGCCCGGGAGGGCCCCGGTCGATCACATCCCACACCCCCGCGCCCGCCAAGGCCCCCCCCCGCGTGAGCATCGCCACCGCGGGATCGAGTCCTGCCTGGCCTATGCCGCTGTCACCCGGAAGGGCCCCAAGCCCAGCGCAACCCCCGACGACATCGGGCCCGCATCGGCCGTCGCCGCGACGCACCTCCCGGGCCTGCGGGTCACTTCAGCAGCCGCGAGAGCCGCCGGTCCTTGAGCAGCCGTCCGCCGGTCTGGCAGGCCGGGCAGTAGGTCATCACGTAGTCCTCGTAGTGCACCGCCTCCAGCCGCTCCCCGCACCGCGGGCACGGCTCACCCTGGTGGCGGTGGACGACGAGCGGCATCGGCAGCTTGTCGGGGATCGGCAGCTCGATCACCCGCTCGTAGTGGGCGAGCGCCTCCCCCAGCATTTGGATCATCGACTCGCGCAGCCCGGCCGCCTCCTCCGCGTCGAGGTCCGACCCCCGCTTGAACGGCGACAGCCTCGCGCTCCAGAGGATCTCATCGACCCACGATCGGCCGATCCCCGCGATCACCCGCTGGTCGCGCAGCTGGGCGTGGAGTGGCCGTGGCTCGGTCAGCAGTATCCGGAGGTCCTCCGGCGGAGACGGCCACGCCTCCGGCCCGAGCCGGGCGATCGACTCGTCGGCCTCGACCTGCCCGGTCTCCACGAGCTTGACCCAGGCCGCCTGACGGGTTCCGAACTCCCGCAGCCGGAGCTCCTGGCCGCCGTCCATCCGGACCAGCAGCCGCGACGTTCGATCCCGCGGTCCGGCCCGCTTGTCGAAGAGCTGGAGGCGCCCGGCCGACATCAGGTGGATCAGCAGTGAAAGCCCGCCCGAGACGTCGATCACGACGTGCTTTCCCCGCCGGCGAACCCCCTCCACGCTCCGGCCGGCGAGCGCGTCGAGCGGCGGGGCGAAGCTCTTCAGGGCGTTGATCCCCGGCGCCACCGCCGACTCGATCGCGACCCCGCGCAGGCCGCCGTCGAGCCGTCTCGCGGTGATCTCGACCTCCGGCAGCTCGGGCATCCCGCCTACTCCGTCTGGCGGCCCAGCCAGCCGACGAAGCGCTCGATCCGGCCACGGGCACCGGCATCCAGCGGACCGTCGGCTTCGACCAGCAGGGTCATCGGCCGCCGGTCATGCGCCCACGTCCGCGTCGACTCGCTGAAGTCCGCGGCCACCCAGACCACCGGCAGGGCCTCGGCATAGTCGATCACCGTCTGCTCCTGCGCGACCGCCGTCTCCTCGGTCCGCACGACCGGAACCGTCGCGAGCCCGAGCGTGTGGGCCGCCGCGTTGATCGCCGCCAGGCCGCCCCCGTCGACGAGCAGCGCGACCTCACCTTCCCGCAGCAGCTTCGACGCCCATCCGTCGGGTGCCCCGTCGAGCGCGCCGGGGACGCAGACGAGGCGAAAGATCGGGTGAGACACCCAGGGAACTTAGCGCGGCACGCCGGTCTCGGCGACCTCGAGCCGCATGCACAGCTCCCGGAGGTCGTCGAGGATCCCGTTGAGAATCGCCAGCCTCGCCCGCTCCTCGACCGACTGGTGGCTCTCGAGGTCGCGCATCGTCACGTACGTCGCCGCCGCCTCGTAGAGCAGAGTCGACCGGGCCGGGTCGGTCCGAATCGTCGCGTGGCCACCTGCGTCGGCCAGCCGACCCAGCTGATCGACGAGACCCACGAGGACTCGCATCGCCAGCGTCTCCTCCGTCTCCAGGGCCTCGCCGCCGAAGCGCCACCGCAGGTAGTAGATCGCGGCGTAGTTGACCGCCTGGATCTGGTCGGCCGACACGTCGAACACGACGCTCGTCTCGTCGCCATCGGCCGCCGGAAGGATCTCAAGATTGGTAAGCACTGTAGTCAGGCTATGCGATCGACATGTCGGACTGGATCAACTACTCACTCATCGGACACCGGGCCTACCCGCTCAAGCCGCTTTCATCCCTCGAGCTTGCCCGCCGTGCTGTAGGCCCGGATCGCCGCGCCCGTGTAGATCACGCCGGCCGGTGAGGTCCACACGACCCGCCAGACCCGGCCGCCGCGGAACGTCGACCCGGCAGTCCAGTAGCCCGACGAGTTCGTCTGCTTGGTCAACAGCCGCTTCCACGCGCCCTTGCCGTCCTTGACCTCGACCTCGACCCTCGTCGACCCGGCCGCCGGGCGCACGAGACCCCAGAACGTCACCGCGGTCGAGCTGCCCCGGGTCACCGTCAGGGGCACCGGCCAGCTGCTGTAGGACGGCTTCTTCTTGCCGTTGGCCAGCTCCAAGCCCGACTGGAAGCCGCTGTACGCGTCGATCGGCGGTCCCCCGAGGGTCTGGTCGTCGCGCAGGAGGTACTGGCTGAACAGCTTGACCCGTGGGTTCTCGTACGCGATGTGCTCGGAGATCCCCAGATACTCGGCCTGCTGGGCCAGCGGGACGCCGAAGATCGGGTCCGGCAGGCTCTGGATGCCGAACTCGGTCAGGTAGATCGGCGTCCCCTTGGGAATCGCCCCCGCCGCACCCGCCGCGTTGAGGGCGCTCGTCAGCCGCGGGAGCACGCCGATCGTGACGTCGTTGGGACTCGGCGGGACGAAGAACGGCCCGGCCTTCGTCGTGTACGCGTGGTGGGCGTAGCCTGCCATCGGCAGCTTCGAGCACGAGCTCGCCATCTTGTAGGCCGCGCTCAGGCACAGCGCACCCCGCAGGAAGGTCAGCGGCGCCACGACGTGGCCGTTTCCGACCGGCGACGTCTCGCCGAAGAGGATCTGCATGCCCGTGTAGTTGCCCGACCCCTGCAGCCCCTTGATCGCCGCCTGGTAGAGGCCGCGGTAGATCCGCGGGGAGACCGGCTGGCCGCTCTGGTACTGCGGCAGCAGGAACTGCGGCTGGTTCGGCTCGTTCCAGATCGAGATCAGCTTGACCTGCTTGCCGTAGTGGCGCCCGACCGCCGTCATGAAGTTCTGGAAGTCCAGATCGTCAGGACGCGTCAGATGGTCGACGCCGCCCGGCGTCGCCCACCGCGGCACCGGCGACGCGACCGTCAGCAGAACCTTCCAGTTGCGCTCGGCCGCCGCCGCCATCACCGCGTCGTACTGACCCCAGTCGTACGACGCCGGGTCGGTCGCGTCGAAGCCCGCCGGCGCGGTCTTCGCGTCCGGCGTCGGAGCGACGTCGTTCCACGCCAGGATCACCCGGATCGCGTTCACGCCGAGGTGCTCGAGCTGGACCAGCGCAGCCGGCCTGGTCTGCGCGTTCAGGAGATCCCGCGGCGCCTCGAAGACCACCTTCTGGCTGCTGGATGCGTCCGCCGGCGCGGCCACCACGAGGGCGACCAGGCAGGCGAGCAGTGTCAGGAGTCGGAGTGCGGGCACGGGAGGCAGGCTGATCGTTACGTGGTCGGCGGTCGGGTCCGGCGGCGTGTCCGGCCCGCCCATAGAACAGCGTGGCACCCCCGGATGTTTCGCTTAAGCTCTGATCCGGCCCGACCGCGGTGAGCGGTTGCCCGGCGAGCGTGCGATCACCCGGTCGCCGACACGGTCGGTCATCGACGCCGCCGGCCGGACCGCCGGGCGTGCCCCGCTCCTACTCGGCGATCGCGACCGACTCGAGGACGACCGGCGTCGTCGGACGGTCGCCCGCACCGGTCTCGACACCCTCGATCGCCGCGACCGTCTCCATGCCGCTCTTGACCTGACCGAAGACCGTGTGCTTGCCGTCGAGCCACGGGCACGCCCCGGCCGTGACGATGAAGAACTGCTAGCCGTTCGTGTTCGGGCCCGAGTTGGCCATCGCCAGCGCCCCCCGGACGACCTTGTGCTGGTTGAACTCGTCCTCGAACTTGTAGCCCGGACCGCCCGTCCCGGTTCCCTGCGGGCAGCCGCCCTGGATCATGAAGTCCGGGATGATCCGATGGAAGGTCAGCCCGTCGTAGAAGCCCTTCCCCGCGAGCGTACGGAAGTTGCCGACCGTCTTCGGCGCGTCGGCGTCGAACAGCTCGAACTCGATCGGACCCTCGGAGGTGTTCATCGTTGCAGTTGACATCGGCTCTCTCCTTCGTGGCTTACGGCGTCGGACCGCCGCCTTGCGACGCGGCTACCCGACGCGAATCGTTTTCTACCCCTGGACGGGAGCAGCCTGCGGCTGCACGCGCTCGATCCGCAGCTCGTGGCCGCGAACCTGCTCACCGCTGACCGACGTGACGACACGCTCCGCCTCGGCCGCGGGAACCGTCAGCAGTGCGAAGCGCTCGAGCAGGCGGACGTCCGAGACGGCCTCCCCGTCCAAGCCGGTCAGGCGGGTGATCGCCGCGACGATATCGGCGACCTCGATCCCCTCGGCGCTTCCCCCACTCGCCAGCAGACGGACCTGCGGCTCGTCGGCCGACCGCTTCACATGCGGCTTGTCGTGGCGGCGCGGCGGCTTTGCCAGGGGCGCCGCGACGGTCGTCGCGCCCGCCGACCACGGCGTGATCGACATGCCGATGTGTCGCTCGATCGCCTCGAGCTCGCGTCGCTGGCGGTCCTCGACGAAGGTGATCGCCCGCCCGGACGCGCCGATCCGCCCGGTCCGGCCGATCCTGTGGACGTACGTGTCCGAGCTGGTCGGGACGTCGTAGTTGATGACGTGGGTGACCGTCGTGATGTCCAGGCCCCTGGCCGCGACATCGGTCGCCACGAGCAGCGGGACCCGGCCGGCCTTGAACGCGAGCATCACACCGTCGCGCTGGCCCTGCGACAGGTCGCCGTGGAGCGCCTTGACGTTCATCCCCTTGTCGCGCAGCGTCCGGTAGAGCTGATCGGTGCGGATCTTGGTCCGCGCGAAGATGATCGCCTGACTCGGCCGCTCGGCCTCGAGCACCTCGACCAGCTTGGCCGTCTTCTCGCGCGTCTCGACCGGCAGCTGGAACTGCTCGACCGTGTCGATCGTCAGCGTCGCCGCCTCGACCTTGACGATCAGCGGGTCGTACAGGTAGGCGTCTGCCAGGGCGCGGATCGGCGGTGGCATCGTCGCCGAGAAGAGCGCCGTCTGCCGGCTGTTCGGCGTCAGCGAGAGGATCTTCTCGACGTCCTCGAGAAACCCGAGGTCGAGCATCTCGTCGGCTTCGTCGAGAACCACGAACCGGCAGTCGTGGAGGACCAGCGAGTGCCGGGAGATCAGGTCGAGCACCCGTCCGACCGTGCCGACGACGACGTGGCCCCCGGCCCGGAGCTGAGCCTGCTGCGTGCGGATCGGCGCACCGCCGAAGACCGCGACGACATCGACGCCGCGGGTCGCACCGTACGCCCGGATCGCCTGCGTGACCTGGATGCACAGCTCCCGGGTCGGCGTCAGCACGAGCGCCTGGACCTCTCTGAGATCGGGATCGATGTACTCGATGATCGGCAGGCCGAAGGCCGCCGTCTTTCCCGTCCCCGTCTGCGCCTGCCCGATCACATCGCGGCCCGCGAGCATCGGAGGGATCGCCTGCTCCTGGATTGGACTCGGGGACTCGTAGCCGACTTCCTTGAGGGCATCCAATAGTGGTTTGGACAACCCTAGCTCGGCGAATCCGCCCATCAAACCGACTTTCTCTGATTAAACATGTACCACGAAGCCTAGCCGGTCCGCTCCGGAGTGCCCTTGCCCTCCGCCGGCCCCGCCGGCCCCGCCGGCCGGTCCAGGCCGCCGGGCCCGGTGGCGTGATCCGCGCGCGTTAGGCTTCGGGGCGCTCGAGGACCCCTGACGAAAGGCCGCGAATGCCAGTGACAGTCGTCGGATCGATCGCCTTCGACGCCGTGAAGGCGCCGTCCGGCGAGCGGGAGAAGATGCTCGGCGGAGCAGCCGTGCATTTCGCGCTGGCGGCCTCCTTCTTCGACGACGTCCACGTCGTCGGTCCCGTCGGCGACGACTTCGGACCGGCCGAGCTGGCCGTCCTCGAGGCGCGAAACGTCGACGTCGGCGACATCGAGCACGTCGCCGGCGGACGGACGTTCTTCTGGCGGGGCGAGTACAGCGACGACTTCAACAGCCGGGAGACCCACGAGACCCAGCTCAACGTGTTCGAGCATTTCGAGCCCAAGCTGTCCGACGCGTCCCAGGCGAGCGACGTCCTCTTCCTCGCGAACATCCAGCCCGATCTCCAGCGACAGGTCCGCGAGCAGTGCGACGCCGCCCGTTTCGTCGCGCTCGACTCGATGAATCTCTGGATCGAGATCGCCCGCGACTCGCTGGTCAAGACGATCGCGACCGTCGATTGCCTGATCCTCAACGACGAGGAGCTCCGCCAGCTGACCGGCAAGGCGAAGATGGTCGGCGCCGCCCGGGAGGTTCTCTCCTGGGGCGGGCCGAGCGTGGTCATCGCCAAGCTCGGCGAATACGGCGCCGCCCTGGTGACCGCCGACGACTACTTCCAGATGCCGGCCTTCCCGCTCGAGACGATCGTCGACCCGACCGGCGCCGGCGACACGTTTGCCGGCGGGTTCGTCGGCTACATCGCCGCCCATCCCGGCGACGAGCGCTCCCAGGCGATGCTCCGCCGGGCGATGGCCTACGGCACGGCCCTCGCCTCGTTCAACGTCGAGGACTTCGGAACCGACCGTGTCGCCCGTCTGACCGGCGACGAGGTCAGCGGCCGGGTCGCTGAGCTCGAGGCGATCATGCACTTCTCGGACACCCCGCTCGACCTGCGCGACTAGCTTCCCGACCCGCCCGGCCCGACCGCCACCCGGACGCCCGCCCCGGCACGGTCCGACCAGGCTCAGCTGACGACGACCTTCGCCGTCATGTTCGAGTGGATCGTGCACCGGTATGTGTACGTGCCCTTCTTGTTGAAGGTGACCGTGTACGTCCCCGACTCCTTGGACCCCGAGCTCTTGAAGTGGGTCTTCCCGGTGCTCGTGACGTTGTGCTCGGTGTCGATGTCACCGTCGAGGAACTCCCACTTCACCGCGTCGCCCCGGTGGATCCGGAGCGTCACCGGCGAGAACATGATGTTCTTGATCTTGACGATGTGCGTCGATGCCGCGCTAGCGCCATCCGCACCCGTCGCGATCGCCGCCGCCGGCACCGCGAAAGCGGCGGCCGCGGCGAGCACGACCGGTAGGCCGCGTGGAGATTTCAGCATGGTTTTCATGACAGTTGCTACGGGACCACCCGCCCTGCGGATCAAGTCGCCGCTCACCCAGCCGACGGCCTACAGGCGATCCGGCGGGGGCCCCAACCAGACCCCCGCCGACGCGTGATCTAGGCGATGAAGCCCGTCCCCGCGACCGCTGCGAGGACCTTCGACGCCGTCAGCGGCTTGTCGAATGCGCCGCTCGGCGAGACGGCCTTGGCGGTGGCGTCGTTGTAGAACCCGATCGCTCCGGCGTGACGCGCCTCGACCGTGAGGATCGAGATCGCATCCTTGAGGACGGCAGGCGACTTGATGTTGAAGCCCTGGCCGAAGTACGCGCCAACACCTGTGTTCTCGAGGATCTGCGCCGTGGCGGCGAACTTCGCCTGGTTGGTGGTCGTGCCCATGAAGTTGAACTTCGGCATCGGGACGGCCTTGCTGCCGAGGGCCGCCTTGAGGAAGGCGACGTGAGCCTTCTCGTCGCCGGCGATCTTCCCGGCCAGAGCCGCCAGGTGCGAATCGGTCAGGGCACCGCCTGCGACGGCCTGCGCGTAGAACGCCGCTTCGAGGTACTCGAGCGTCAGCGCGTAGTTGAGGATGCCGATGTCGCCCTTGCCGAACTTGCTCGGCGGCCGGCCACTCGACGCGGCGAAGGCGGCCGGGGCCGTCAGGGCCGTGAGGACCGCGCCGCCGCCGAAGACGGCTCCGCCGGCGAGGCCGGCCTTGCGAAGGAAGTCGAGGCGACTGTCGCCCGAGACGGCGTCCGCCGCTTCGCGGATCGCTCCGTCGGAGTCGACTTCCTCGAGGTTGATCTGGTAGGACATGCGTTGCTCCTTGGGTAGAGGTTCGTAGCCGGCCAGCCGGTGGTCAGGCCAGGCTGCCTTGGGCGGAGTACGGATTTCGATGTCGTGCGCTCCCAACCGGCGGCTCTGTTCGAATTCTTCGCGCGAGCCCCCCCGAACGGATCAAAGGGGTGGTAACCACCCGGCGGGGGTAGTACGATCCCGCAGCCGATGACGTGGACTTTCATCTACCTCATGCTGATCCTCAAGATCCCGATGGGTGGCCTGGCCTATCTCGTCTGGTGGGCGATCCACCAGACCGACGAGGAGCCCGTCGCGGCGAACGAGGACGACGGCGGCAGCAAGCGCCGCCACGACCATCCTCGCCGCCCGATACCCCGCTCGCCCCGTCGCGGCCCGCACGGCGCCCCGGCGCCCAGGCCCCCCGACCGCGTCCGCACCGTCCTGGCCCAGGGCCGGCGGATCGAGCGGTCCCGGCCGTCCGAGCATCGTCGCGGCGGACGCTGACCGCGTCCGCCGGCCGGTGACGGCGCGCCGGCCACGTCCCATCCCGGACCTGGGACAATCGCCGCGATGACCGGCGCGGTTCTCTCCGACGGATCGATTCTCCGCCTGGTCGGCGACGGCCGGATCCGGATCGACCCCTGGGATCCGGGGCTCGTCCAGCCGGCCAGCGTCGACCTCCGGCTCGGCGGCACCTTCCGTGTCTTCCACAATCACCGGACCTCGGCGATCGACCTCCGCAGCCCGCCGAAGAACCTGACCGAGCAGATCGAGGTCTCCGACGACGAGACCTTCGTGATCCATCCGGGCGAGTTCTGCCTCGGGCGGACGCTCGAGTACGTCGAGTTGCCCGACGACATCGTCGCCCGGATCGAGGGCAAGTCCTCACTCGGGCGGCTCGGCCTGATCGTTCACGCGACCGCCGGCTTCTGCGACCCCGGCTGGAAGGGCACGCTGACGCTCGAGCTCAATAACCTGACCCGCGTCCCGATCAAGCTCCATCCCGGCCTGCCGATCGCCCAGCTGTCGTTCATGGAGCTCGATGCCCCAGCCCTTCGGCCGTACGGCCACTCCGGGCTCGGCAGCCACTACCAGGGCCAGGTCGAAGCGACCGAGTCTCGCTACGGCGCGCCGGCCGGGACCGACGCCGGCGCGGTTTGAGCTCACCCCTCGTCACGCCCCACAGGCCGACGTGGACGTTTCGCGCGGCCGATTGGCTCATAATCCGGGTGCACGAGCTTTCTGAGGTTCGCGACAGGAGGAACAGATGAGCACGGCTGAGCATGTCGAACCGGCAGACGGGCCTGCGATGCGTGACACGCTCACGATCACCGACAACCGGACCGGGCGAACATATGAGGTCCCGATCGAGGACGATTCGATCCGGTCGCTCGATCTCCGCCAGATCAAGGTCGCCGACGAGGACTTCGGTCTGCTCGCGTACGACCCGGCGTTCATGAACACGGCGTCATGCCGGAGCGCGATCACCTACCTCGACGGAGAACGCGGAATCCTCGAGTACCGCGGTTATCCGATCGAGCAGCTGGCCGAGAAGTCGTCCTACCTCGAGGTCGCCTACCTCCTCGTCCACGGTCAGCTGCCGACCGCGCCCGAGCTCGAGACATGGACCCACCAGATCACGATCCACACCTTCGTCCACGAGAACGTCAAGCGCTTCATGCAGGGCTTTCGCCACGACGCCCATCCGATGGGCATGCTGCTCGGCTCGGTCGGCGCCCTCTCGACGTTCTATCCCCGCGCAAACGAGATCCACGACCCCGAGAGCCGGGCGATCCAGACGATCCGCCTGATCGCGAAGATCCCCACGCTGGCGGCGTTCGCCTACCGCCACGCCCTCGGACAGCCGTACGTCTATCCGGTCAACGACCTCAGCTACCCCGGCAACCTCCTGTCGATGCTCTACAAGATGACCGAGGTCCGCTACGAGCCGGATCCGCGGCTCGAGCGGGCGATGGACGTCCTGTTCATCCTCCACGCCGACCACGAGCAGAACTGCTCGACCAGTGCCGTGCGCGGCGTCGGCTCGGCCCAGGTCGACCCGTACTCGGCGATGGCCGCCGGGATCGGCGCGCTCTACGGTCCGCTGCACGGCGGCGCCAACGAGGAGGTCCTGCGGATGCTCCGGCGGATCGAGCGCCGCGAGAACATCCCCGACTTCGTCGCCGGCGTGAAGGCCGGCAAGGAGCGGCTGATGGGCTTCGGCCACCGCGTGTACAAGAACTTCGACCCCCGGGCTACGATCATCAAGCGGGCCTGCGAGGACGTCTTCGCCGTGACCGGGCGCAACCCCCTCCTGGACATCGCGATCGAGCTCGAGGAGATCGCGCTCCAGGACGAGTACTTCATCCAGCGCAAGCTCTACCCGAACGTCGACTTCTACTCCGGTCTGATCTACGAGGCCCTCGGCCTGCCGTCGACGATGTTCCCGGTGATGTTCGCGATCGGCCGGACGAGCGGCTGGATCGCCCAGTGGCTGGAGCTCGTCCAGGATCCCGAGCAGAAGATCTCTCGCCCGCGGCAGCTGTACACCGGCGAGCGGTCCCGCGACTACGTCCCGATCGACAAGCGCTGACCCGGGACATCCGGCGGGCGATGGCCGGCGCGACGGTGGAGCTCTCCGACAGGCCGCCGGGCGATGGCTAGCTGGACCCTGAAGGTCCGCGACGGGTCTCGAATCGAGCGGGTCAGGTTCACCGACCTCGACAAGGCGCTCCGCGCGCTCGAGCGCCGCATCGTCGAGCTCGAGCCCTCAGCCCATCGGGCGGACGTCCACCTCCTCAAGCGCAAGATCGACGCCTCCCGCCTCGTCTCCGTCCGCCTCGAGGTCTCCGGGCCCGGGCGGGTCCTCCCGGCCTTCCGCGGCGGGATCGACCTCCGCGGCGACGGTTCGATGGAGGCCTTCACCGGCCGCTCGCGGCGGACCCTGATCGAGCAGGGCAAGCGCGAGAGCCCGACCCAGGCGCTCCGCCGGGCCGCGGCAACCGCGTCGTCGGCCAACGACTGAGCCGTGGACGTCGGCAACGCCGGAGGTCGGCGACGCGCGCAGACCGAATCGACTCGGACCCTCGGGCGGCGCGGGACGCGATCGACCGAGCTGCGACACGAAGCACGTGAGCGCTTCGTTCGGTAAATCGCTGACTGCCTCAGGCAACTACTTTCCTCGACGCTGGACCTCTCGACGCTCGACCCCTCGACGCTCGACCCCTCGACCCCCCGAACCCCTCGACCCGTCGCCTCGCCCGCTCGACCCTCACCCGCTCGACCCCTCGTCCGCTCGACCCTCGCCCGCCAGAGCCGGTTGACCTCGCCCCTACAGGACGAGGTCGCGCCCGTTCTCCCGCAGCCAGGCCGCCGGCTCCCGCCAGTCGGGACACCGGCGCTCGACGAGCGCCCAGAACCCCGGCGAGTGGTTGGCCACCTCGAGATGGGAGACCTCGTGCCAGACGACGTAGTCGAGGACTCGCTCGGGGGCGAGCAGCAACCGCCAGTTGAAGCTCATCGACCCGTCCGCCGCACAGCTCGCCCAGCGGGTCCGCTGGCCACGGATCGACAGGCTCGAGTAGCTCAGTCCGGCGGCGGCCGTCGCCCGGTCGAGGCGGACCGACACCTCGTCCCGCGCAGCCCGCCGATACCACCGCTCGACGCCCGCTCGGCGGGCCTCGTCGCCTGCCGGGACGAACAGGTCCTGGCCCCGGCGGTGGACCCGCGTACGGCCGGGCTCCTCGACGAGGGTCAGGCGCTCGTCGAGATACGGCAGGCAACCCGCCCGCTCGGCGAGGCGTGAACGCAGGGCCGCCACCTCCGCCAGGCGGCGCTCGATCCACGGCCGCAGCTCGGCGACCGCGGCCGCGGCCGCCCGTTCGGGCGTGCGCATCGGCAGCACGACCTCGACACCCCGATCCAGGTCGACGGCGACCCGGACCCGGCGGACGCGCTGCGACCGGCGTATCCGGTAGGGAATCGGCTCGGCCATGCAGCCAAGGTTATGGCCACCGGCCGACGGGCATAATGGCCTCGTGCAGGAGACATCATTCGTGCGCCTTCCGCCGGAGGTCCGCTCTCCGTTCGAGGTCTACGTCAACGGCGTCCACCAACAGCTCGGCACCGACTTCCAGGTCCGTGACGGCATGCTCTGCTTCCGGCGGCGCCTCGCCAAGGACACGATCTCCAAGAAGCGGTGGCTGATCGGTGCGTTCGGGGTCGGCACGTACCGCCAGAACGACTCGGTCGATGTCCGCTACGAGACGCCGGCCGGCGTCCGCCTGGCTGAGGGCCTCGCGATCGAGGACCCGACCGCCGGACCGGCCGCCCGGCCGCGCTAGCCGATGGGCCGCCGCCAGCGGCAGACCAGGCTGCGGGCGCCGGACACCGACTACGTCGATCCGGACGGCAACCTCCTGCGCCTGCGGGGCGCCCTGAAGCCGGGCGCCCGCGCGGACTACGCGACGATCGCCAGCGGACAACAGCTCGCACCCAGCGCGAACCTCGAGGACGCCTGGCAGCGGGCGGTCGAGTTCCTCTTCGAGCGGCTGACCGTCCGCTGGGAGATCGCCGGTGTCGCCGTTTCCTCACAGCGCGACCTGATCCGCCGATTCCGGGCTGGCACGCCGGCTGAGCGGGCCTGGATCCGGGCGACCCTGCGCGACCACTGCGCCGAGCACTTCCCCGATCTCCACGCGCCCTGAAAGTCGCGGCCGGCCGACCCGGCCCGGCCGCAGACCGGCGGCCGGGCGGGCCGCAGACCGAGAGCCGGGCCGGCCAAGTAGCGTCCAATGACATGCCGTCCCGCCGCACGAAGATCGTCGCAACGATCGGACCCGCCTGTCGCGACCGGGAGACCCTCGCGCGAATGGTCGACGCCGGAATGGACGTCGCCCGCCTGAACTACTCCCACGGCAGCCCCGAGCAGCACGCCGAGACCGTCCGTCTCGTCCGGGACGCCGCCGGCCGGGCCGGCCGGGCCGTGGCCATCCTCCAGGATCTCCCGGGTCCCAAGCTGCGGATCGGCTCGCTCCGCGACGGCGTCGCCGAGCTGAAGGTCGGCGACCAGGTGACCTTCGACGGGGACGCCGACTCCCCCGGGGACGAGAGCCGGATGTCCTGCACGTGGGAGGCGATGTCCAGCTCCCTGGCGATCGGCTCGGTCCTCTACCTCGCCGACGGGTCGGTTCGCCTCCGGGTCAGCGCCGCCCGCCCGGACCTCGGCGAGCTCGACGCCCGGGTCGAGGTCGGCGGTTCCGTGGCCTCCCGTCAGGGCCTCAACATTCCCGGGCCCGTCAACGAGCTCGCCGCCGTCCCCGCCGAGGATCTCGAGCTCCTGCGCCTCGGCGAGGCCGCCGGCGTCGACATCGTCGCCCTGTCGTTCGTCCGCAGCCCCGAGGACGTCCTCCTCGTCCGCGACCACACCCGCCTTCCGCTGATCGCCAAGATCGAGAAGCCCCAGGCCGTCGACCGGGCCGAGGAGATCATCCGGGTCGCCGACTGCGTGATGGTCGCCCGCGGCGACCTCGGCATCGAGCTGCCGATCGAGGAGGTCCCGATGGTTCAGAAGCGTCTCCTCCGGCTGGCCGGCGCCCTCGCCAGACCGTCGATCACCGCGACCCAGATGCTCGACTCGATGGTCAGCTCGAGCCGGCCGACCCGAGCCGAGGTCGCCGACGTCGCCAACGCGATCCTCGACGGAACCGACGCCGTGATGCTCTCCCAGGAGACCGCCGTCGGCACCCACCCGATCGGTGCGATCGCGATGATGGCGAAGATCGCCCTCCACACCGAGAAGTTCGCCGCCTACGAGGACTGGAACGAGCGGCGGGTCCGCCGCGACGACCGGGATCCCGCGTACACGCTCGCCCACAGCGCGTGCACCGCCGCCCGCGAGCTCCACCTCGACGCGATCGTCGTCCCGACGCTCTCCGGCCGCTCCGCCCGCCTCGTCTCCGCCCACCGCCCCGAAGCGCCGATCTACGCGCTATCCCCCGGCAAGGAGACGGTCCGCCGGTGCGGCCTGATGTGGGGCGTCCAGGCCGCGTCGATCCGCCGCCACCACATCACCGAAGAGCTGATCTCCGACTGCGCTCGCCGGGTCGTCGAGCTCGGCTGGTGCAAGGTCGGACAGCGCGTCGGGATCACCGCCGGCCTGCCCAGCGGCCGGCCACGATCGACCAGCCTGCTCCAGATCCAGGAACTCTGAGGCGCATCCCGACCGGCTGGACGCCGCCGCCGGGTCCGGCTACCCTGGGATCGTGGCGATCAGCGACGAGAAGTACATCCTTCTGACGACCTTCCGCCGCGACGGCACGCCCGTCTCGACGCCGGTCTGGGTCGTCAAGCTCGACGACCAGCGGATCGCCTTCTGGACCAGCAGCGGCTCCGGCAAGGCCAAGCGGCTGGCCCACACCGACCGTGTCACGCTGACCCCGTGCGACGCCCGCGGCCGTGTCAAGGACGGCGCCGTCGTGCTCGAGGCGACCGCCCACCTCGTCAGCGGGCCGGAGTTCCAGACGATCCGCGAGCACGTGATCGCCAAGTACGGATTCATGACCAAGATCACCCAGCTGCTCGGAACGATCGGCGGCATCGCCAAGCGCAAGCGGATCCCCTACGGCGACACCGGCGTCGTCGTCACGCTCGCCTAGCTCCACCCGCCTCAAGGCGCTCGGCGCTCACGCCGATGGGATCCCGTGAGGACGAGGCTCGACCGACCCGGCGCGCCCCGAGCCCTTCTTCTCCGCCTCGCCTGCGCCCTCGCGCTCGCCGCCACCGGCGCCCTCGCCGCCCCGGCCGCCGCCGGCGCCCTCGCCGCCCCGGCCGCCGGTGCCCTCAGCTTCGCCGAATCCGCCGCCTACCCCTTCGGCGCCGGCAACCTCGACGCCGCGCTGGCGACCGCCGACTTCAACGGCGACGGGATCCCCGATCTCGCCGTCGCGACGTCCACGCTCACCCCGGGAACCGGGGACCAGCCGGGCACGCTCACCGGCGGCGTCCAGATCCTGCTCGGCCGCGGCGACGGCACATTCGTGACCGGCGGCACGATCCCGATCCCCGGCGGAGCCGACACCGTCCTCGTCGGCAGGTTCAGCGCCGACCACCACCCCGATCTCGTCGTCGCCGACCTATCCGGGCGCATCGTCGTCCTGCTCGGGCGGGGCGACGGAACGTTCGAGCCGCCCGGACCCCCGGTCACCGGGTCCCTGGAGGGGGTCGTCGGCGACTTCAACGGCGACGGCTACGACGACGTCGTCGCCTCCGTCTACGCGACCTCCGGCGTCCAGATCATGTTCGGTGCGCCCGACGGGACGTTGACTCCCGGCCCGTACGTCGGCGGTGACTCCCTGCTGGCCTGCCCGGCGGCCGGTGACCTCGACGGCGACGGCAGGCTCGACCTCCTGTGCACGCCCGAGGCTCCCACCGACGGAACCCTCGACGTCCTGATCGGCCACGGCGACGGCACCTTCGCCCCACCGATCCCAACCCCCAGCGGCCTGCCGGTGAGCGAGGGGATTGCGGTCGGCGACGTCAACGGCGACGGACATCCCGACGTCGTGGTCGCCTCGACCGTCCCGACCAGCGAGCATCTCGGCACCCAGCAGATCTCCGTCCTGCTCGGAAACGGTGACGGCACGCTCGGTCGGGCCACGCGACTGTCGATGCCCGACCGTCAATCCTTCGCCTTCGGCCCGCCCAAGCTCGCCGACTTCGACGCCGACGGCAGGCCGGACATCCTGGCCTCCGGCTGGCCCGCCGGCGTGCTGGCCGGAAACGGCGACGGCAGCTTCCAGCAGCCGGTCGACCTCGGCGTCTACGACGCCAACACCGGCGCCAACGCCGAGTCCAGTGTCGTGGCCGACTTCGACGGCGACGGCCGACCCGACATCGCCACGCTCGGCGACTTCGAGCCGACCGGCGGCCTCCGGATCTACATCAACGGCGCCGCAACCCCCCTCGCCGTCACCCCGGCCGCCGGCCTGCTCGGCGTCCAGGCGATCGGCGCCGGAGCCTTCAGCCTGATCCCGATTCCCACCGACAAACCCGTCTACTCCTACTCCGGCCCGTCCCAGCTCGTCGGCGTGACCAACCCCGGCGACGGCCCGATCACCCTCGGCCAGGTCACGATCGCCGGTGCCGACCCCGGGGACTTCGTGATCTACAACGACTTCTGCAGCGGCGCGACGCTCGTCCCCGGCCAGACCTGCTCCTTCTACGTCGCCTTCGCCCCCACCGCCACCGGATCCCGCACCGCGACCGTCGAGATCACCGACGGCGCCCCCGGCAGCCCCAGCCTCGTCCCCGTCTCCGGACAGGGCCAGCCCGGCCCACCGCCGACGGCGAGTGCCGCCTCGCGCACGCCCGCCGCCAGCCGCGCGACGCCCTGCACGCTCGGGACCCGCACAACGCTGATCCGTCGCCGGGTCACCGTATCCGTACGCTGCGACCGTCCGGTCCGCGCGACCATCACCGGCGCGCTGCTCACCAGCTCACGCGCGACCCGCCCGGCCACGACGCCGCAGCCGAGGGCCGTGCAGGTCAGGGCCGGCCGACCCGTCGCGCTCACGGTCGCACTCGACGCCGCCGATCGCGCCCGGCTCCTCCGAGCCGCGGCCGGTCACCGCTCGCTCCACCTCCGCCTGACCCTCGTCGTCCACGCCGCCTCAGGCGCGCAGACGACCCTGACCCGCGTCGACTCAAGCTGACCCGGCCGGGCGGGCCCGACGCGCACGACCGCCCAGCCAGGCCGGCAGCGCCCGACTCGCACGACCGGCCCAGCCAGCCCGGCAGCGCGACACCCTCCCGAGCGCCCTCACGCGCGCCGAGCACCAGGCCGAGCACGGCCATGCCGAGGATGATCGCCCCGGCGATCGCGGCGACCGGGCTGCTCACGCCATGGACGCTTCCACCGACCGCCGCATAGGCGAACGTCCGTGGGGCGGCGACGAGCGCCGTCGCCAGGACGAAGTCCCCCAACCGCACGCGCGTCAGCCCGGCCGCATAGCTGACCGGCGAGAACGGCGCCCCCGGAGCCGCCCGCGCGCAGATCATCGCGCCGAGGCCGCGTCGCCCGACCCAGTCGGCAAAGCCGCGAACCCGCCGTCCGCCGACGCGGGCGACCAGGTCACCGGCGACGTGGCGGGCGACCAGAGCGCACAGCACCGCCCCGATCACGGCGCCGCTCAGCGCGAGCAGCGTCCCCTCGAGCGTCCCGAACAGGGCTCCGCTGAGGCCGGCGATCACCGGGCCGGGGATGCACGACATCGTCAGGCCGATGTACACGACCACAAAGACGACCGCCGCCCGAGCACCCGGCCCACCGCTGATCCACGCGAACCCGTGAGGACCCGAAACCGGCCCGAGAAATCCGACGGCGCAGAACCCGGCGACCACGACCAGCCCGAGCCCGGCGAGCCGCCAGCCCGGGTGGATCGCCCGCCAGCCGGCGCTCACGCGACGGCGCGCGAGTAGAACGCCGCCTCCGCCCGCCCCAGCTCGGTCCGCGGCTCGTCGCCGAACATCCACTCCCGGGCGATCCGGTGCCAGTTGCCCCGCGCCCGCAGCTGGCCCATCACGGCCAGCGTGAGCGTCTCCGTCCGCCGGCCGAAGAGGTGATCAGGCGGGAGCGTCTCGTGACGCATCTGCCGGTAGTACCGCGACCGCGGATCGGACATGTCGATCATCACCTGCGTCGCGATCTCCGGAGTCAGCTCGAGCTCGGCGTCTTCGGTGTACCACCACGTCAGGTCACGCGCCTGCGCGAGGATCTGCTCCGGCTTGTAGCGGTCCGGATCGGCCAGGAAGCCGCCGGACACGAGGTGCTCGATCAGCCGCTCGCCGTCTCCGGCCACCGTCAGCCGCGTCGCCTCCAGCTCGAACTCGGCGACGCTCGCGTCGATCCGCTTGAACAGCCCGAAGTCGAGGAACGCCGCCCGGCCGTCGTCGAGCAGCATGAAGTTGCCCGGATGAGGGTCGCCCGAGAACTGGTGGTGGCGGTACATGCAGCCGAAGTAGAACCGGAAGACGATCTCCCCGACCCGGTCGCGCTCGGCCTGCGCCAAGTCCTTGATCTCCTCGAAGCCCCTCCCCTCGAGAAACTCGCTGACCATCACGCGCTCGTGCGAAAGCGACGTGATCACCTCTGGAATGACGATGAACGGGTGCCCCCGGAAGATCCGCGCCATCGACCGCTGGTTGGATGCCTCGAGCTCGTAGTCGAGCTCCTCCCCGATCCGCTCGCTGATCTCCCGGGCGATCGCCCGGACGTCCAGCCCGGGAGCCACCCGCTTCATCAGCCGCATGATCATCCCGAGGTTCTGCATGTCCGCCCGGACGGCCACCGCCACCCCCGGGTACTGGACCTTGACCGCCACCTCCCGACCGTCGTGCAGCCGCGCCCTGTAGACCTGCCCGATCGACGCCGCCGCGATCGGGTCCTCGTCGAACTCGGCGAAGACCTTCCGGATCGGCTCGCCGTACTCCGCCTCGATGACCCGCTTCATGTCCCTGAACGCCACCTTCGGCGCCGAGTCCCGAAGCTCGCCGAGCTTGCGCTGGAACTCCTCCCGGTACTCCTCCGGGACCAGGCCCACGTCGAGGAACGACATCACCTGACCCAGCTTCATCGCCGCGCCCTTCATCGCCCCCAGCGCCGTCACGATCTGCTGGGCCGTCTCGATCTGCCGGCGATCCAGCGCCGCCTTCGCGGCCTCGTCGCCCCGCGCGACGTTCGCCGCCCGCGTCCCGATCTGCTTGGCCGCCTGCCCGGCCGCGAGGCGCCCGACCTTCGCCGAGCGCCGGACGCGTGATGTCGGGATCGGATCGCGTGCCACTCGCCTCAAGACTAGGCGTTCGCGGTCGCGTCCGCGACCCCTCGGACGACCGGTCGCCCTACCGGGTCTGAACCTGCGATCCGGGCACGATCTCGTCACGCCCGTCCGGCCACCGGACCCACGCCTTGTGACCGCCGTCGTAGTCGTCACCCAGCAGGATCAGCGTCGCCGGATCGCCGAGCGCCGTGCACGGACTCGAACCCTCCCGGTCGAGCCCCCGCCAGACCCGGATGAACGAGTTCGTCTCCCACTCCTGGCCGACCGTCGTCGGGTCGGTGTGCCCCGGATGGATCACCGTCCGCCGGTCGAGCTCCATCAGGGTTCCCATGATCGAGTCCTTCAGATCCTGATAGGTCGTGTGGCCCGGCGCCCGGACCCCGCCGACCGAGTTCCGAAACAGGGTGTCCCCCGTGAAGACGCCTTGTGTCCCCTCGTGGTCGACCAGGAACGACAACATCCCCGCCGTGTGGCCCGGCGTGTGCAGCGGCCGGATGTCGAGCTCGCCGATCTTCAGCCGCTCGCCCGCTCCGATCGTCCCCGTCGCCCCGGGGACGGCGTCAGCCTCCAGCGGGTGGATCAGGACCGCCAGATCCGGCCACCGAGCGGTCAGCTTCGCGAGCTCGCTGACGTGGTCGAAGTGGTGATGGGTCAGCAGGACATGGGTCGGCGTGATCTCCAACTGCTCGGTCACCTCGATCAACGGCTCGACCGGCCCGCCCGCGTCGATGAAGGCCCCGACCCCGCCGGCCCGGTCACCGACCAGGTACGTGTTCGACAGATATTGGTCGTTCATCGACCGCTCGACGATCATCGCCGCGAATGCTCGCACGTCCGACGACTCGGCGCTAGGCTTCGACCCATGGAGCTGATTCACACCTGCTACCGGATCGGCGAGATCGACCGATCGGTCGCCTTCTACGAGGCGCTCGGCTTCGAAGAGCTCAAGCGGATGCCGATCCGCCAGGAGGCGATCAACGTCTTCATGGGTCTCCCCGGCGACGGCCCCCGCCTCGAGTTGACCTACAACTTCGGCGTCGACACCTACGAGATGGGGACCGGCTACAACCACATCGCGTTGCGCGTCGAAGACCTCGACGGAACCCTGGAGCGCCTGGCCGAGCACGGCATCGAGCCCGAGAAGCCGCCGTACTCGATTCGCGAGGGCGGGTCCCGCCTCTGCTTCGTCAGGGACCCCGACGGCTACCGGATCGAGCTGATCGAGGGCAAGCCGGCGTAGTCGTCCGGCATGGCTCGTGGTCGCCGGGTCGCCGACGAGGTGTCCGCGGGCGGGTGCGGGGGCGGGTGCGGGGGCGGGTCGGGCGTGGGGGAGGCGTGGGATGTGATCGACCAGGCTCCTCCCGAGCGGCGGAGGTGGATGCTCAGACCTTCGTCGCAAAGTAGTTGACTGAGTCAGTCAACTACTTTCCTTGGAGAGTCCACTTCTCCGACGGCCCAGTCCCCGCAGAGCGCTCGCCCCTCTGGCCTCCCGAGCCCGGCCCGAATGATCCTCTCGACGGCATGCTCGCCGAGCCCCCGCCACGTGAGCATCGCCGCCGCGAATGTCACCCGCAACCGGGACCTGACCCGAAGACCGGGGAATCGCCGGCGTCCAACACGCCCGGGCCGCCGCCGGCCATAACCGCGAAAGCCGCTGACTCAGTCAGCCACTTTTCTCGGAGAGTCTCCTTCTCTCGACCACCCGGTCCCCCGCGGAGAGCCCCGCCTGACCTCTCGAGCCCGAGCGGAGCATCCTCGTCGACACGCCCGCCCGCGGCCCCGGGGCCCAGGCGCCGTCCGGTCCCCGGCCCCCGGCCCCGCCCGGCCCGGCCCCTGTCAGGCCGTGGCGGTCGGCTCGTCCTCGCGGGGGCCGACCGGCGCCATCGGCAGCTCGACCGGCTGGACATTCTCGACGACCTCGGCGACCTCGGCCTCGATCCCGAACGCCGACCCGTCGCAGTCGATCCGAAACCGCTTCGGAGCAACCCGCTCGTCGGCGAGCACGGGGATCCCCCAGAGCTCGTCCCACCCGAACATCTCGTGGTTTCCGGGGTTAAGGAGGATCGCCCGGGGAGCCATCGGACAGCTCTCGGCGTGGTGGTCTACCCCCCGTCGGATGAACTCCAGCATCTCGGCTTCGAGCGACGCCATCCTAGAGAAACCTATCGCTCGGCCTCGGGCGCCGCGAGGGTCGACCCATCGCGGGCGACCAGGGCTGCGTAGTAACCACCGGCGTCGAGCAGCTCGTCGTGGGTTCCCCGCTCGACGATCCGCCCGTGGTCGAGGACGACGATCTGGTCGGCGTCCCGGACGGTCGACAGGCGGTGGGCGATCGTGATCGTCGTCCGCCCCTCGGACAACCGGTCGAGCGCTTCCTGGACATTGCGCTCGGTCTGCGTGTCGAGCGCGCTGGTCGCCTCGTCGAGGACCAGGACCGGCGGGTTGCGCAGGACCGTCCGGGCGATCGCGATCCGCTGCTTCTCGCCACCCGAGAACCTGTATCCCCGCTCGCCGACGACCGTGTCGTACCCCTCCGGCAGTGCCGCGATCATCTCGTGGATCGCCGCGACCCGGGCCGCAAGCTCGACCTCCTCGTCGGTCGCGTCCGGCCTCGCGAAGCGGAGGTTCTCGCGGACGGTCGCGTGGAAGAGGTACGTCTCCTGTGAGACGACGCCGACTGTCGCGGCCAACGACGCGAAGCTCGCCGCCCGGACGTCGACCCCGTCGATCGTCACGCTGCCCCGCTGCGGCTCGTACAGGCGGGCGATCAGGTATCCCAGCGTCGTCTTGCCCGAACCCGTCTCCCCGACGACCGCGGTCCGCGTCCCCGCCGGGACGACCATGTTGATCCCGTCGAGCGTCGGCGCCCCGTCCGGCGTGTACCGGAAGGCGACGTCCTCGAGGCGGACCTCACCCAGCAGCTCGTCCGTCCGCAGCTCGACCGGGTCGGCCGCCTCGGTGATGTCGACCGGGAGGTCGAGGTACTCGAAGATCCGATCGAACAGGGCCCGGGCCGTCTGGATGCTGACGTTTACCGAGAGGAGCTGGCCGATCGGGAACAGGAGGCGCGTCTGCTGGGTCGCGATCGCCACAGCCGTCCCGATCTGGATCGGGTGGCCGAGGTTGATCGAGTGCTGTCCGGCGAACCAGTAGACCAGCGGCGGCATGATCCCGAAGGTCATCTGGATCGACGACATCCGCCACCGGCCGGCCATCGTCGCCCGGACCTCGAGGTCGGCGACCTGCTTGGACTGGCCGGCGAACCGGTCGGTCAGGTCCTCGCCCCGGCCCATCGTCTTGCCGAGCAGCATCCCCGAGACCGACAGCGACTCCTCGACCAGCGAGGACAGGTCGGCAAGCCGGCGCTGGCGCTGCTTGGTGATCTTCCGCCGCTCCTCACCGACCTTGCGGGTCATCAGGATGAAGAACGGCAGCAGGCAGAGCGAGAAGATCGCCAGCTGCCAGCTGAGCAGGACCATCGCGACGACCGTCGCGACGACCGTCGTCACGTTCTGGGCGATCGACGTTCCCGTACTCGTCACGACGCTGTCGATCCCGCCGATGTCGTTGGAGATCCGCGACTGGACCTCGCCGGTCCGGCTCCGCGTGAAGAAGGCCAGCGACATCTGCTGGAGATGGCGGTAGACCGACGCCCTCAGGTCGTGCATGACGCGCTGGCCGACGACGTTCGACAGATACGTCTGGGCGACCGTCAGGACGTTCGAGACGACCGAGATCCCGATCATCCCGAGCACGAGCAGTGTCAGCAGGCTCGTGTCGTGTTCCGGGTACGCCTTGTCGATCACCGCCCTCAGCAGAAACGGCGATATCGCGCTGAGCCCGGACGAGATCAGGATGACGACGAGAACGAGCCCAAGCCGACGACGGTACGGCCGGAACAGGCCGATGATCCGCCCCCGCTGGAGAGGTCTCCCCGACGAGACCGTCGTCCACTCCGGCTGCACGGGTGGATCCAGCCTCATCGGCCGGCCTCCTCCGCGACGAGCCGCTCAAGGATCTCGGTCGCCCGCTCGAGCGTCCGCAGCTCGTCGGCATCGAGCAGCGTCAGGCGCTCCGCAAGATACGCGTGCTTCTGTCGGCGAGCCGATGCCAACAGGTCGCGGCCCGGCTGTGTCACGGCCACCCGATACGAGCGCCCGTCGTCCGGGTCGGCCGTCCGGCTGACGAGGCCGGCGTGCTCGAGGCAGGTGATGAAGCGCGTCGCCGTCGGACGCTTGACCCGCTCGAACTCGGCCAGCTCGCTCGGCATCAGCGGACCGTGACGCCGGACGGTGAGAAGCGCCGACACCAGCGACGGCGAGAGCCCTACATCCGATCGGTTGCGCAGGCTCCGCCCACACCGCAGGACGGCGATCCCCAGGCTGCGGGCGAGCTCTGCCGTCGTATCGGTGGTTGGGAGAGTTGGTGAGGGCATGTAATTACCTTGCCTAACGATAGCACGCTCAACGATCTCCCTGGAGGCGTCCCGGGGCTCCCCCTCGCCGCCCGCGTCAGGTCGGCTCGGGCAGCGGCCCGCCCGAGCGACCGTACGTCCGCCGCCGCCGCCGCCGGACGAGACTCACGTCCCGGCGACCGGTCGACACCGGCGATGATCTCCCGCAATGCGGCAACCTCCGCGTCGAGCGCCCGGCGTCCGGCCGGCGTGGCAGTCAGCCACGTCCTCTGCCGGCGTCCGTCGAGCACCTTGTCGACCTTCACGTAGCCCGCCTCCTCCAGCCGACTGATGTTCCGCGAGAGGTTGCCGTCGGTCAGCTCAAGTGTCTTTCGGAGGTAGCCGAAGTCCGCCCGTCCGCCCTCACAGAGCACGGCGAGGATCCCGAGCCGCGTCCGCTGGTGAACCGCGTCGTCGAGTCGCCGGCTGGGATGACTCACGATCGGCCCGCGGCTGACCGGAGGCCGAGACCGGCGAGCGTCAGGCCGGCGCCAAAGGTCAACTCGACGATCGCCGGCGCGACTCACCGGGCTGTTCGCGCCCGAGGGCACCGACGGCGATCGACGCCGAACCGGCGAACGCGATCACCAGGCTGAGCGTGCACGGACAGACGATCACGTGGGTGCTCGGCGGTCAGACGAAGACCGCAGTCCTGCCCTGAGCCTGTTCGCCCCGCCCCGCCCCGCCCCGCACCGGCCCGTGCCGCCCCGGCCGCCCCGGCCGCCCCGGCCGCCCCGGCGTCGATCTCCATGCGACCGCCGACGGCCTGGGCCACGGGCTCAGGCACCGGTGAGATCGACCGGGGCTTCCGATCGGTCGACGAAACCCGACCAGAAGGAAACCGTCCGCCGCCCCGACGCGGTCGCCGCCCAGGCCGGCCGCGGGCCGGCGAACTCCGCGGCTAGATATCCGGCGAGATCGTCTGCCGCGTGGACGGTCTCGATGATCTGCCGGACCCGGACGACCGGGTTGCCGGCGGCGTGCGGCTCGGACGGCAGGTACCGGTCGGCGTGGACGGGCACAAGTCGGGGAGCCTCGGCGAGCGCCGCGACGGCCGCCGCCACCCGCTCGGCCTCGGCCTCGGGCGCAGGTCCCCACTCGGGCAGCCAGAAGCCGTTGTGCCGGACGTCGAACTCCATTGCCCGGCGCGGCTTGCCAAGCGCCCAGCGGACGTAGTCGTCGGCATCCGGGTCACGCCAGTTCGGCAGGTCCCAGCCGGTCGGCAGACCGTGCTCGAGCAGCGCCCTCAGGTCGGGCGGGAAGCGGAGCTCAAACCGGGCCTCGGCGGCCGCGAGCTCGGGATCGGTCAGGCCTGACTCGATCCGCAGGACGCCCCGGTCGACTCGCCCGCCGACCGGCGTCAGGCTCCGTCCGTCGAGGCTCGCACAGACCGCCTGGAGGTATCCGCGGTCCGCCCACGGCTGGGTCATCGGCTGCCCGTGTCGTTCAGGCGGCGCCGATTCGCCGGGGTCCGGCGATGCCCGCCCGGTCGGCGACCGCCTGGGCAAGCCATTCGATGCTCGGCACGCTGATCTGGTCGCGGTCGGCCGCCCGGAGCACGGCGCCGGCGATCGCGTCGAGCTCGGGTGCCCGGCCGGATTCGATGTCCCTGGCCATCGAGCTCGACAGGGTGGCGTGCGCCTCGCGGAGCTCGGCCAGCACCTTGGCCGGATCGATCACGGCACCCTCGGCCGCCGCGACGGCGACCGCCTCGTTGATCGCGCCGACGAACCGCGGCCACCAGACGGGATCGTCGCGGAGCTCGCCGAGCCGGAGTCCCGAAGCGCTCGTCGTGCAGGCGAGCGCGTTCAGGCGGACCAGCTTCGACCACATCACCTGGGACTCGGAGTCGAGCACGGCAGCGTCGATGCCGGCCTGACCAAGCCGTTGGGCGAACGCGTCCATCGGGCGCCGGCGGGTCGGGTCGGAGCTCGCCATCTCGACGCGGAGGAAGTTGCTGTTGTGGACGATCATGCCGGGCGCCGGCCGGTCGGCCTCGACGCGGATCGTCGCGGCGACGGCCCGCGTCCCGAACCTGTCGCGCAGCGTCGTGAGGTGGTCGAGGCCGTTCAGCAGGGGGACGACGAGCGTCGGCTCGCCGACGATCCGGTCGAGCGCCGAGTCCAGGCCGTTGGCCTTGGTCGCGACGACCAGAACGTCGTGGTCGGCCTCGAGCCGGCTGACAACCCGGGGATTTGCGGCGAACTCGCCGAAGCGGACGCTGCTGACGGTGAAGCCGCGCCGGCGGACCAGGTCGGCGGTCTTCTCACGCGCGACGACCGTCGCGGCGATCCCCGCTCGGTCGAGCAGGGCCGCGACCAGACCGCCGACGCCGCCGGCGCCGAGCACGGCGATCACGGGCTTACTCCGTTCCCCAGACCCGACCAGCCGTTGAGCAGGATCCGGTCCACGGCCAGCCAGGTTAACGACCAACCGGCTCAGGTGCCGCCCTACCCGGCCTCGACCCGGCCTCGACCCGGCACGAGAGCGCCCCGCGCTGCCCGGCCCAGCTCGCCGGCAACCCCTCGGGCTGCCCCGGCCGAGCCACTGGCCCTGGGTGTGCCGGTTCTGGTCGGTGGTCGTGCCGGGTGCGACGCGGGTCCGACTGGTCTGCCCGAGGACCGAGTCGACGGTCGCGGCCACACGAAACCGGTAGTAACGAACGCTGTTCGATAACGAACAGCGTTCGTTATCGCGCGGAGAGAGGTCGACGATAGCTTCGATCGCTTCGGGCACGCCCTGAACCCGACGCGACCCGGCGCCCTTGTCGGCGAGCTCGCCGAAAAACCCTGATCAGGCTCAGTCACGAGGTCGCGCCAGCCGTTTCGGGACCTCACCGTACCCCCGGCTGATCGGCATCGGCGGGACGACCAAACGACGTACGTGTCACGTCACCGCGAGGCCGGCTTGTTTGCGAGCCATCCGACTAGCCTGTGCACGGTGACGCCCGTCAAGCCCGGCATCCTCGCCCGCGGACCCTGGGAGCTCGAGGCAATCGAGGCCCACTGGCGGGAGGAGGCCTACGATCCGGGCGCCGAGCGGTCAGCGCAGGCCGACGCGGCGATCGCCGCCCTGCTCGACCGTGGGTCGCCGGCCCACGACGGCGTCGGCGCCCGCCTCGTCGACCACACCCCGACCACGGCCGGCCTCCGCCTGGAGATCCAGCCGATCCGGTGGGCGCTGCGACTGGTCGCAGACGACGCGTCCCAGAGCATCGCCGCGCTCTGCATCACCCGCTCGGCCGACGGTCGCTGGCTCGCCGGCCGACGGTCGGAGTGGCTCTCGACCTGGCCCGGACGGTGGGCGCTCGGCGCCGGCGGGTCGGTCGACGCTGGTGAGAACCCGGCTCAGACGCTGGTCCGCGAGCTCGACGAGGAGTGGTCGGTGACGCCCGACCGGGTCACCGCCGAGGCCCTCGTCGGCCTGCCCCACCAGCTCGTGATGTTCGTCGGCATGGCCTGGCTCCCCGACGGGGCCGAGGTCGTCCCCGACAGCGAGCACGACGCCCACGCCTGGTGGCCGGCCGACGTCGACCGATGGCCGGCCGAGGCCGACGATGCCCTCCGGCGGATGGCCTCGCTGCTCGCGGGGTAGTCGGCGGATGCCGCGGCGCAACCCCAAGCCCTAGCCGGATGCTCAGCTTCAACCTTCTCAAGCGGGTCTCGTTCGTCCACTCGCTGATCTACCTTGCCCTGCTCTACGCCGCGTTCGTCGGCGGCAACCCCCAGCCGGCGACCTTCGTGCTCGGGCTGGCCCACGGCCTGCTCTGGATCGGGATGTCGCTCGCCTGCCTCGCCGCCCTGCGCAAACGCGTCATCCCCCTGTATCTCGCGGTCGCCGTCTGTGTGCTCGGCGGCCTCGGCCCGTTCGTCGGGACCGCCGCCTTCATCCGTGAGGAGGGCCGCCGCACGCCGGGCTCGTCACCCCCGCCGCAGCCGAACCCCGACCCCGCGGCTCCGGGAGCAGGCCTACCGAGGCACTAGAGTCCATCGCGATGGCTGACACCGCCACGATCGCAGTAGTGATGCCGCAGATGGGGGATTCGGTGACCGAGGGAACCATCCTCGAGTGGCACAAGGCGGCCGGCGAACGGGTCACCGAGGACGAGACGATCGTCGAGATCTCGACCGACAAGGTCGACGCCGAGGTCCCGGCCCCCGCCACCGGGACGATCCTGCGGATCCACGGGGCCGAGGGCGACACGATCGGCGTGGGCGGGCTGCTCGCCGAGATCGCCGCAGACGCCGACGCCGACGCCGACGCCGACGGCGATCGGCACACCGAATCGGGATCCAACGGAGGCGGCGCCACCCGCGCCCCGGCCACGAACGGCCGCCAGGGACAAGCCGACGGGCACGACGGTTCGGCCAGCCGCGCCCCGGCCGCCCCCGCCGCCCCCGCCGCCCCGGCCACCCCGGCCGCCTCCGCCACCCCGGCCGCCCCGGCCGCCCCGGCCGCGGCAGATGGTTCGTGGGCCACCCCCGCCCCGACCGGCACACGCGCCGCCAACACCGGCACGGCTGCCGACACGGCCGTGGCCACCACCGTGGGCACAGAGCCGCCGAAGGCCTCGCCGGTCGCCCGCCGGGTCGCCGCCGCAGAACACGTCGACCTCGCCAAGCTCGCCGGCTCGGGCACGGCCGGCCGGATCACCAAGGCCGACGTCCTCGAGGCCCTCCGCGACGGCTCGCCCGGGTCGATGTCGAGCGCCCCGAGCCCCACGGCCACCCCAGCCACCCCGAGCCCCACGGCCACCCCAGCCACCCCGAGCCCCGCGGCCACCCCGAGCCCCACGGCCACCCCAAGCCCCACGGCCACCCCGAGCGCCCCGGGCGCACCGGCGACCCCTGCCGCCACGACCGCCCCGGCCGCCGGGAGCGCCCCGGCCGGGCGAGGCCGGCAGCTGCGGGGAGCGGCGGCGATGCTGGCCCAGTACATGGACGAGAGCCGGCAGATCCCGACGGCGACGAGCATGCGGACGCTGACGGTGAGCGTGCTCGACTGGCGGCGGGGCCAGCTCAAGGCGACCGGCCACCGGGTGTCGTACACCCACCTGATCGCGTACGCGATCGCCCGGGCGGCGACGGACATCCCGGCGATGACCAACCACTTCGCGTCGGTCGACGGCAGGCCGACGCGGATCGACGACGAGGCCGTCAACCTGGGCCTGGCGGTCGACGTGGTCAAGAAGGACGGGTCGCGAACCCTGATGGTCCCGGTCGTCGCCGATGCCGGGAGACTCGGCTTCAGGGAGTTCGTCGGGGCGTACGACCGGCTGGTCGAGAAGGCGCGGACGAACACGCTGGGAGCCGACGACCTCGTCGGCGCGAACATCACCCTGACGAACCCCGGCGGCCTGGGGACGGTCGCGTCGATCCCGCGGCTGATGGTCGGGCAGGGGACGATCGTTGCGACCGGGTCGATCGCCTACCCGGTCGGGCTGGGGGCGGTCGGGGCGGGGATCGGTGCGGAGAAGGTGATGACGATGACGTCGACCTACGACCACCGGATCATCCAGGGGGCCGAGTCGGGGCGTTTCCTCGCGCGGGTGGAGGAGTATCTCCAGGACGAGCGGTCCTTCTACGAGGGCGTCTTCGGGTCGTTGGGGATCGAGCTCTCGACGCTGGCGCCGCCGCCGGCTCCCGGCGTTCGGCAGGCCGAGGCGACGGACCGCGGGGCACCCGCCGAGGAGACGACGCTGCGCCGCAGCGCGGGGGACCTGTCGGCCCGCGACGAGGAGCTGCTGGAGGCGGTCCAGGCGGGCGTCTCGCTGCTGCGGGCGCACCGGACCCACGGGCACCTCGCGGCCCGGCTGGATCCACTGGGGCTCGAACCGGAGGGGGATCCGTCGCTCGAGCCGGGTCCGCTCGGGCTGACGCAGGAGCTGATGGCGAAGATCCCCGCGCGGATCCTCAGGATGCACGTGCCGGGCAAGACGCTGGCGGAGGCGCTGCCCCACCTGAGGGAGACGTACTGCGGGACGATGGCCTTCGAGATCGAGCACATCGCGTCCCACCGCCAGCGGGTCTGGCTGCGGGAGAAGATCGAGTCGGGGGCGTTCCGCCAGCCGCTGGCCGCCGAGGAGAAGACGACCCTGCTGCGGCGTCTGATCGAGGTCGACGCGATGGAGCGCTTCATGCACAAGGCGTACCTCGGGCAGAAGCAGTTCTCGATCGAGGGGCTCGACATGACCGTGCCGATGCTCGACGAGCTGATCCAGCTGGCGGCGGGCACCGGGAGCCACGAGGTCGTGATCGGCATGGCGCATCGAGGCCGGCTGAACGTCCTGGCGCACAACCTCGGCCGGCCGTACGAGACGATCTTCGCGGAGTTCGAGGGCGCGTCGACCCTGAAGGCGGTGACGACGATCCCGCAGGGGGGGACGGGTGACGTGAAGTACCACCACGGGGCGCAGGGGTCCTACGAGCTGCCGAACGGCGAGTCGATCCTCGTCAACCTGGAGTCGAACCCGTCGCATCTGGAGTTCGTCTCGCCGGTCGTGACCGGGGCGACGCGGGCGGCCCAGACGACGCGACTGGGTCGGCACACGCGCCACGACACGGATGCGGCCTTCCCGATCGTGCTCCACGGGGACGCGGCCTTCCCGGCGCAGGGGGTCGTCGCGGAGACGCTCAACCTGCAGGCGCTAGACGGGTACAAGGTCGGCGGGACGATGCACCTGATCACCAACAACCAGGTCGGCTTCACGACCGACCCGGACGACGCGAGATCGACGCGGTGGGCATCAGACCTGGCGAAGGGCTTCGACGTGCCGATCATCCACGTCAACGCCGACGACGTCGCGGCCTGCGTGTCGGCCGTCCGCCTGGCGTTCGCCTTCCGCCAGTCGTTCGGCCACGACGTCCTGATCGACCTGATCGGGTATCGGCGGTTCGGCCACAACGAGGCGGACGAGCCGGCGTACACGCAGCCGGAGATGTACACGAAGATCAAGAACAAGAAGCGGGTGTGCGAGCTGTGGGCAGACCTTCTGGTCGCCGAGGGGACGATCTCGGCGGCCGAGGTCGACCGTCAGCGGCAGGAGATCTGGGACAACCTGACGAACCGGCATCAGGAGCTCAAGCAGCGGATCGCCGACGCCCTGGCGGCCGGCAACGTCGAACAGGTGACCGGCGAGTACACGCTCGACCGGACGCCGTCGCCGGAGGTCCGGACGGCGGTCTCGTCCGACCGGTTGACGGCGCTCAACCACGAGCTGCTCCAGGTGCCGAGCGGCTTCACCGTCCACCCGAAGCTGGCCGTCCAGCTCGAGCGCCGGCGGGACGCACTGGGCTTGGGCGGAGGGATCGGGTGGGCTCACGCGGAGTCCCTGGCGTTCGCGTCGCTGTTGACCGAGGGGACGCCGATCCGGCTGACCGGACAGGACGCCGAGCGGGGGACGTTCAGCCAGCGGCATCTCGTCCTCCACGACGCGAAGACCGGCCAGACGTTCTGCCCGATCCAGAATCTCCCGGGTTCGCTGGCGCCGCTGGAGCTGCACAACAGCCCGCTGTCTGAGATCGGGTGCCTCGGCTTCGAGTACGGGTACAGCCAGGAGGCGCCGGAGACGCTCGTCGTCTGGGAGGCCCAGTTCGGAGACTTCGTCAACGCGGCCCAGGTGATCGTCGACCAGTTCATCGTCTCGGGACTCGCGAAATGGGGGCAGACGTCACGCCTGACGCTGCTCCTCCCACACGGTTACGAGGGGTCTGGGCCGGAGCACAGCTCAGGCCGCCTCGAGCGATTCCTCCAGCTGACGGCCGAGGGGAACATCCGGGTCGCGAACCTGACGACACCTGCCCAGTACTTCCATCTGCTGCGCCGGCAGGCGCGGGTCGCCAAGCAGCGTCCGCTGATCGTGATGACGCCGAAGTCCCTGCTCCGGCTGACGCAGGCGACCAACCGGCTCGAGCATCTCTCGGAGGCTCGGTTCTTCCCGGTGCTGGGTGAGCCGCGGATCGAGGAGTCGAAGGTCAAGCGGCTGGTCCTCTGCACGGGGAAGATCTACTACGACCTGGTCGGCCATCCGGAGCGGGCCGGGAACGACGAGGTCGCGATCGGCCGGGTCGAGCTGCTCTATCCGTTCCCGGAGGGCGAGCTGCTCGGGCTGATCGAGCGGTACCCGAAGCTCCGGGAGGTCGCCTGGTGTCAGGAGGAGCCGCGGAACATGGGCGCCCGCGCGCACATGTCGGCGCGCCTGCGTCAGATCCTCCCGCGGCACCTGGCGTTCGGCTACGTCGGACGGCCGGAGCGGGCGAGCCCGGGCGAGGGGTACCCGGCGTCGCACGCGGAGGAGCAGAGCCGGATCGTGCGGACGGCGCTGGACACGTCGTGCCGGATCTCGCAGTTCCCGATCAAGACGCCGGGCGAGCGCTAGCACCCGGATCGCCGCGGATGTGGCTGCAGCGGGAGATCCGCCTGGCGCCGCGCAAGCGGGGCTTCCACCTGATCACCCGCGACGTGGTCGACGCTCTGCCGGAGGTCGGATCGGTCGGGGTCGGACTCGTCCACATCCTGATCGCCCACACGTCGGCGTCCTTGGCCGTCAACGAGAACGCCGACCCCGACGTCCGCCGGGACCTAGAGTCGTGGTTCTCGGGCGAGGTCCCCGAGGACTGGGCGTGGACCCACACCGACGAGGGGCCCGACGATATGCCGGCCCACGTCAAGGCGATCCTCGTCGGCCCGACGCTGACCCTGCCGATCGGCGGGGGCCGGCTGCGGCTGGGGACGTGGCAGGGGATCTACCTCTGCGAGCACAGGGACTCGGCCGGCCCGCGAACCCTGGTCGCGACGGTCCACGGGGAGTAGCCGTGGTCGGGGGGATCGTCCTGGCCGGCGGCCGGTCGTCGCGGATGGGCGAGCCGAAGGCGTCGCTGGAATGGCACGGATCGACCCTGCTCCGGCGGATCGCCGGCGTGGTCGAGCGGAGCGTCGACGGCCCGATCGTGGTCGTCTGCTCGGCCGGCCAGGACCTGCCGGGACTGCCGGACCGCTACGAGGTGGTCGAGGACGCGCACGACGGCCGGGGACCGCTCGAGGGACTCGCCGCCGGCCTGCGGGCGCTCGGCGGGCGGGCGGAGCTGGCGTACGTGTCTTCGACGGACGTCCCCTTCCTCCACTCGTCATTTGTCGGAGCGGTGGTCGGCGGGATCGGCGCGCGGGACCAGATCTGCGTGCCGGTGATCGGCCGGGGGTGGCAGCCGCTGGCGGCCGCGTACCGAACGAGCCTGACGGCGGTCCTCGACGAGCTGCTCGACGCAGACGAGCGGCGGGTCAGGGCCCTGTTTGACCGGTGCCGGGTCACCCGGCTCGACCGGGAGGCACTGCTCGGGAGCCGCGGTGTGGCGCGGGGAGACCCGGACCTCGAGTCGGTCGTCAACCTCAACGACCCGGCGTCCTACGCGGCGGCCCGGGCACGGCCGGCGCCGGCGATCTCCGTGCGATGGGGACGGCTTGGGGACGGGCAGTCGCGGGCCGACGGGCACGCGAGCACGGTGCGAGCGGCGACCCTCGGGGCCGTCGCGGAGGTGCTCGAGATCGAGCTCGACGGGGTCGGCACCAGCGTCAACGGAGTGGCGACCAGCGTGGACCGCGAGCTCCCGCTCCAGCTGGGCGACGCCGTGGTCTTTCACCAAGAGTGATGCGATGATGCGCTAGCATCAGTCTGGTGCGGACGACGCTCCAACTCGATGACGATGTGGTCGCGGCGGCGCGGGAGCTCGCCGCGGGTGAGCGCCGGTCGCTCGGCTCGGTGATATCCGAGCTGGCCCGCCGCGGGCTGACGCCGGCTCGGGTCGAGGTCGCCGGCGACCTGCCGGTGATCCGCGTCCCGGCCGGAACGCCGCCGATCACGGCCGAGATGGTCCGCCGCGCGCTCGACGAGGACTGACGGCGGGGTGGCGCTGCTCGACGTCAACGTGCTGGTCGCGCTCGCCTGGGACTCGCACGTCCACCACGCCAGGGCACGAGCCTGGTTCGCCGCAAACAGCGCCGACGGATGGGCCACGTGCCCGGTCACCGAGACCGGATTCGTACGGGTCTCGTCGAATCCGAAGGTCCTCCCCCACGCGATCGGGGTCGAAGCCGCGCGGGGCGTCCTGTCAGCATTGCGCGCGGCCGGCGGCCATCGGTTCCTCGACGACGACGTCTCCATCGCCGCCGCCGACGTCCCTCCGATCGCGGGGCACCGTCAGGTCACCGACGCCCATTTGTTGACGCTGGCCCGCCGACGCGGAGTACGCCTCGTGACGTTCGATCGGGGACTTCTCGGCCTGGCTGACGCGCACGACGTCGAGCTGCTCACCAAGTAGGTGATGGCGGACGGCAAAGTCACAGCCATCACCAAGTAGGTGATGCCGGACGGCAAACCCTGACGGTGCCCAGGCTCGCTGCTCAGGCGACGAACAGCTTGAGCTCGGGCTCGCGCCGGTCGCGCAGGATTGCCAGGTCGACCTCCACGCAGGCGATCCCCCGCGCTTCGGCCAGGACGCGGGCCTGGGGCTTGAACTGCTGGGCGGCGAGCACTCCCCGGCAGCCGGCCATCGCCGGATCGAGGCGGATCCGCTCGAGGTAGCGGGCGAGCTGCTCGACCGCGTCGATCGTCGCGACCCGCTTGATCTCGACGGCGATCCACCCGTCGGCGGCGTCGCGGCACATCAGGTCGACCGGGCCGATGTCGGTCGGCCACTCGCGGCGCATCAGGCGGAAGCCCTCGCCACACCAGGTCGGCCGGTCGGCGAGGAGCTCCTGGAGGTGGCGCTCGACACCGTCCTTCTCGAGCGCGGCGGCCTCGCCCATATCGTGGGCGACGTCCCAGAGGACCTCGTCGATCAGGATGTCGAGGACCTCCTCGCCCTTGACCTTGCGGACGACGATCCGCGTCAGTGGACTCCCCTCCTCGTCGATCGCAGTCGGCGGGGTCATCCAGTTGGTCGGCTTGTACCCGCCCGAGTCGGCGTGGACGAGAACCGACCCGTCGGCCTTGATCATCAGCAGGCGGACGGCCATCGGCAGGACGGTCGACAGGCGACCGGAGTAGGTGACCTCGCAGCGGGCAACGATCAGGCGCACGGCTCCAACGCTACGGATCCGGCCGGATGGAGACCCAGGATTCAGCGGTTTCGGTGCGACCCCGTCGGACCCGTCCGACCGGTCCCGGGCACGCCGGCCCGGCTGCCGCAGGATCCGGCGACGCTCACCGAGGGCCCGGCCGGCGCGCCGCTGCACGCCGGGCCGACCGGACGCCGGTGGTGGGTTCAGCGGAGCGCGACGACGATGTTCGTCTTCGTGTTCGACACGTCGGTCAGCGTGAAGGTCCCGGTCCTTCCGGCGTAACGGCCCGTCCCGCCGGTTACGGTCCCGTGGTTGACCTTCCCGTTCCCGACGACGGCCTTCACGCGAAGTAGGCCGGACGTGAAGACGAAGATCCCCGTGCAGTTGAGGAGGTGCCCGGCCTCGGTGCACGAGATCGAGTCGTGGCCGATCGTCCGGCCGGCTGAGACGAAGTGCTCCTGGAAGGAGAAGACCTTGCCCTTCGTACTCGAGTGGTACTGGACCGCCGTGAACTTGATCGTCGTCGGCGCGGCGGCGGCCGTCGCCGGCAACAGCACGGCGGCGGCGAGCGGCGCCGCCCCGACGAGCCCGGCCAGACGCAGTAAGTGCTTCACGATTCCCCCTGTGGTCGGATTCGCGGTCGGCGCTCCCGCGCCCACCGCGGGCAGGTCGAGCAGGCGACCCGGCCGAAGCTTTGCATGTGGTCAGACCTCTTACAAGTCTCTTCAGAATCGGGAAATCCACGCTCAGAACGGCAAACGCCCCCGGAGACGTGGGGGTGTCCGGGGGCGTCGCCAGCTTGTCTACTACGGAGAGAGTCTGCAAGAAGAAAGGTACGCCCACCGGCCCTTACCGTCCAATACGCATTTCCCGCGTCTGTGATATGCAGAGTGACTCACAAGAACCGCGTACGAGCTACCCGGTCGAGACTCACGGGGAGATCCGCCGGCGTAAACCGCCGGGCGCCGCCCCAAGTAGGTGATGGCGAACAACGGAGTCACAGCCATCACGCGCTGGCGGGCGTGGCCCCCAGTGAAACGCCCGTCCTACGCGGCGTCGGGCGCCTGCGGCGGGGTCGCGTCGACCGGCCGGCGCAGCAGCGACACGGCCGGGGCGAGCGGCGGCACCGGGGCCGGCGGGCGCAGTGCGACCGGCGGGGCCAGGGGCGGAACCGGCGCGAGCATCGGCGTGGCGAGGGCGGGTGCGAGCGGCGGGACCGGCGCGAGCGGCGTCGCGACGGCCGCGGTGGCCGCCTCGGGCGCGTAGGCCGGCGGCGGCGAGGACGTGTGGTCGAGGCTCATCGTCTCGCGGAACTCCCGCATCCCCGAGCCGAGCGTCTTCGCGAGCTCTGGGAGCCGCTTCGGGCCGAGGAAGATCAGCGCGATCATCGCGATGAACGCAAGATGGAGTGGGTTCATTATTCCGGTCATGTAACAAACCTCTACGCGTGTGGCGAGCCACACGGATCATACGCCCCAAGTAGGTGCTGGCGAACAACAGGCTCACAGCCATCGTGCCCAGCCGGATCTCCACCGCCCCGGCCGACGCTCAGCCGCGGCTCAGGCCGCCGGGTCGAACGGTCAGGCCCGCGGGAGGACGCGCGGCGCGGCCGCCCGGACCCGGCGGCGGAGCTCGCGGACCTCATAGCCGGCGCCCAGGGCGATCGCCCGGTCGCAGGCATCGAGGCATTCGCGCAGGCGCTCGGTCCGCGCCAGGGCGTGAGCCAGACGCGACGCGGCCTGCACCGAGTCGGGCGCCAGCGAGACGGCCTGCTCGCACGCCGAGACCTCGCCGCCGACGTCCCCGGCCAACTGCAGGGCGAGCGCCAGGTCGAGCAGGCCATCCACGCTCGGGCCGACCGACCGGGCTCGCTCCAGGGCGTCGAGGGCCGCGTCGCGCTGCATCAGGCGCAGCCGCAGGCGTCCGAGGCGCTCCCATTCGCCGGCGTCCCCAGGCGCCCGGTCGGCAGCCCGCTGAGCGGCCTCGGCGGCCAGATCGATCGCCCCGATGTCCTCGTAGATCCGCGCGGCGAACCGGTGGGCCGCCGGCCGGCTGGGCTCCACCCGGGCCCAGTCGCGCACGGCCCGGGCCGCGGCGTCGAGGTTCCCGGCCTGCCAGAAGGCCAGCGTCATCAGGCGGAGCACGGCGACATCGGCCGGGTCCGCGTCGCGGGCGTAGATCAGCCGCCGGGCCGCCAGCTCGTACTTCCCTTCGGCGAGCGCGTGCTGCGCGGCGATCATGAAACGCTGGACCCGGGCGGCGCCGGCGTCGGGCTTGGAGAAGTCGACGAACTGGAGGCTCCCGGCCGGCACGGTCCTGACCCCGTGACTGAACGCCACCCGGGCCCACTGCATGATCTCGTCGCCCTCGCCCGAGAAGTACACGCCCGTGACCGAGCCGACGCCCCATTCCGGATAGGACAGGCACCGGGCGTACCGGTGGACCACCGAGTGGTCGGGCGCCCGGCTGCCGAACGGGTCGTGGACCTTGCGCTCGGTGTCCGCCTTGCGAGCCCGCTCCTGCTCCTCATATGCCCGGCGTCCGGCCTCGGCTCGGGCGGCCCGGGTCGCGGCGGCCGAGACCTTGACCGCGTTGCGCGAGACCTGACCCCCGCGTGAGCCCTCGGCCAGGCGCTCGAGCTCGTCGGCCGCCTGGTTGATCGCCTGAAGGTGGCGCTGGTGCTCGACCTGGCGGCCCGGCGGGGCGATGTCCGGGTGCCACTGCTTGGCCATCCGCCGCCGAGCCAGCTGGACCGCCCGCTGGTCGAAGGGCGGCTCAAGCTCGAGGAGCAGGAGGGCCTGCTCGAGATCGAAGACGCTCGCCATTTCTCAGGTCACGTTAGCGAGCGGGTGCCGGCGACCGGGGCCCGAGGCCGGACGCTCTATCCTCAGCTGTTGATGGCGCCTCAATACGTCTACACGATGTACAAGCTGACCCGGTCCTTCCCGCCGGACAAGACCGTCCTCAAGGACATCACCCTGGCCTTCCTCCCGGGTGCGAAGATCGGCGTGCTCGGCTACAACGGCTCCGGCAAGTCGACCCTCCTCAAGATCATGGCCGGGCTCGACACCGACTACCGCGGCGACGCCGAGCTCGCCGCCGGCGCGACGGTCGGCCTGCTCGAGCAGGAGCCGCAGCTCGACCCGACCAAGGACGCCCGCGGCAACGTCCTCGAGGGCGTCGCCCACATCCATGCCCTCGTCGAGCGCTTCAACGAGATCGCCGCGAACTACTCAGACGAGACGGCCGACGAGTTCGCCAAGCTCCAGGAGCAGATCGACGCCGCGGACGCGTGGAACCTCGACGGGATGATCGAGCACGCGATGGACGCCCTGCGCTGCCCGCCGCCCGACGCCGACGTGACCCTCCTCTCGGGTGGCGAGCGCCGCCGGATCGCGCTCTGCCGGCTGCTCCTCTCCCAGCCTGATCTGCTGCTCCTCGACGAGCCGACCAACCACCTCGACGCCGAGTCGGTCGACTGGCTCGAGCACCACCTCGCCGAGTACAAGGGCACCGTCGTCGCCGTCACCCACGACCGCTACTTCCTCGACAACGTCGCCGGCTGGATCCTCGAGCTCGACCGCGGCCGCGGGATCCCCTACGAGGGCAACTACTCCGGCTGGCTCGAGCAGAAGCAGGTCCGCCTGGCCCAGTCAGAGAAGCAGGAGGTCTCCCGACAGCGGACGATCGCCTCCGAGCTCGAGTGGGTCCGCAGCAACGCGAAGGGCCGCCGCAAGAAGGCCAAGGCCCGCCTTGCAAACTACGACGCCCTGCTCGCCCAGGAGGCCGACGTAAAGCTCGACCAGGTCCAGATCCACATCCCCGCCGGCCCGCGCCTCGGCGACGTCGTCGTCGAGGCCGACGCCCTCACGAAGGGCTTCACCGATCGCCTGCTGATCGAGTCGCTGTCCTTCTCGCTCCCCCGCGGCGGGATCGTCGGCGTGATCGGACCCAACGGCGCCGGCAAGACGACGCTGTTCCGGATGATCACCGGCGACGAGCAGCCTGACGACGGCGCCCTGCGGATCGGCGAGACCGTCGAGCTCGCGTACGTCGACCAGTCCCGCGACGCGCTCGATCCCGAGAAGAACGTCTGGGAGGAGATCTCCGGCGGCCTCGACCAGATCCAGGTCGGCGAGCAGTGGGTCAACTCCCGCCAGTACACGGCCTCCTTCAACTTCAAGGGCTCAGACCAGCAGACCAAGGTCGGCAAGCTCTCCGGCGGCGAGCGCAACCGCGTCCACCTGGCCAAGCTCCTCCGGCGGGGCGGGAACCTCCTGCTGCTCGACGAGCCGACCAACGACCTCGACGTCGACACCCTCCGCGCGCTGGAGGAGGCCCTCCTGTCGTTCGCCGGCTGCGCCGTCGTGATCTCCCACGATCGGTGGTTCCTCGACCGCGTGGCGACCCACGTCCTCGCCTTCGAGGGCGACAGCCAGGTCACGTGGTTCGAGGGGAACTTCGAGGCCTACGAGGAGCACCGCAGAGCCCTGCTCGGGGCCGAGGCCGACCGGCCGAGGCGGCTGACCTACAAGCGCCTCGTCCGCGGCTGACTCCTACGCCGCGTCGCCGGCGGCTGACTCCTACACCGCGTCCGCGGCGATCGCCTCGGCAGCCGGGGCTCGTGAGTGCCCGCCGGCCCGAGCCTGCTGGATGTCCCGCTTGGTCGCCGCGACGTATGCGACGAGACCGATGAAGATGACCAGCGCGATGCCGCTGACCGGGCCGTCGCCCATGTTGAGTCCACTCTGGGGGTGGGGCTTGCTGAACCAGTCGGCAAACGACGCGCCCAGCGGCCTCGTGACGACGTAGGCGGCCCAGAACGCCGTGATCGGGTTGAGCTTCCCGCGCCACCACGCGATCCCCGGGATCGCGATGATCACGGCGAACAGGCCGGCCGACTCGAGGAAGCCCCAGTTCAGCTGGATCGCGGTCAGGTCGCCGGCGGCGGTGCCGAGCGCGAACGTGGCGAGGACCGCAGCCCAGTAGTAGCGCTCGCGTCGGCGCGTCGTGATGCTGTGAATCGACAGCGTCCCCTCACTGCGGTACCAGAGGACGAAGATCGCGGCGACGAGCGCCGCGAAGAACGGCGTCGTGATCGAGTACGGGATGCTCGCCCCGTCGTGGATCCCGTCGGCGACCATCGTTCCGAAGACGGCGACCATCATCACCGCGAACCAGTACACCGGCGCCCGGTACTCGGGCGTGCGCATCTGCTGGCGCAGGGCGAACCACAGACCGAAGACCCCGACCGCCGCCGCCAGGGGCACGCTGTTCTGACCGAGGAAGTCCGACATCGACTCGCCCATCCCGGTCGTCAGGACCTTGATCACCCAGAAGAGGACCGTGATCTCGGGAACCTTCGCCGCCAGCGGCTGACGACGACCGGGGGCTCGAGTGGATGCGCGCGACAATGGTCCTCTTCTCTTCGGGCCGGCGGCGGCCGGCGGGAGACGCGGAACACGACATTCTGACGGCCACACATCAGCCGGCGGTTAAGGTCTCATTGCAGCTTTCTTACGGTCCGGGAAGCCTGTCACGACCTCGTGGGCGAACCTGGTCGAGCGTTTCTTCGGCAAGCTCACCGACGACGCCCGACACCGCGTCCACAGCGTGCCCGACCCGATCGCCGCGGCCGAGGTCCATTCCCACCGACAACGAGTCGAACGCTGTTCGTGTTCGAACGCTGTTCGTGTTCGAACGCTGTTCGTGTGTCGACCGCAACCGTCCACCCGATTCCCGAGACGCTCGGTCGGAGCCACGTCGCCCGCAAACGAGGACCCGACGAAGACGCGACGCCCAGGGCTAGTCCGATGCCAGCAGCTGGCGCAGCACGTACTGGAGGATGCCGCCGTGGCGGAAGTAGTCGGCCTCCTTCGGCGTGTCGATCCGCACCCTGACCTGGAACTCGGTCTCGCCGGCCCGGACGTCGGCATGGACCGGCAGGCGACCGGCGTTCAGCTCGTCGGCGACGCCCGTGATCGCGAACTCCTCCTCCCCGGTCAGGCCCAGCGACGCGGCGTTCTCGCCGTCTGCGAACTGGAGGGCCAGCACGCCCATCCCGACCAGGTTCGACCGGTGGATCCGCTCGAAGCTCTCGGCGATCACCGCCCGGACACCCAGCAGGGCCGTGCCCTTGGCAGCCCAGTCGCGCGACGAGCCCGACCCGTACTCCTTGCCGCCGAGGACGACCAGCGGGACGCTCTCGGACTGGTAGCGCATCGCCGCGTCGTAGATCGACATCGGATCCCCGTCGGGTAGATGGCGCGTCACGCCGCCCTCGGTTCCCGGAGCCAACTGGTTGCGCAGGCGGATGTTGGCGAACGTCCCCCGCATCATCACCTCGTGGTTGCCCCGCCGCGAGCCGTAGGAGTTGAACTCGCTCGGGCGTACCCCCCGCGCCTGGAGATACAACCCGGCCGGGCCATCCCGCCGGATCGACCCGGCCGGCGAGATGTGGTCGGTCGTCACCGAGTCCCCGAGCACGGCGAGCGCCCGGGCGCCGGTGATCTCGGTGACCGCCGCCGGCTCCGGGAGCAGCGCCTCGAAGAACGGCGGCTGCCGGACATAGGTCGACCCGATGTTCCAGGCGAACCGCGCGCCGGTCGGCACGACCAGCCCCTTCCAGCGCTCGTCACCGTCGAAGACCTCGCCGTAGCTCTTGCGGAACATGTCCGAATGGACCGCCTGCTCGACCGCCGCGGCCACCTCCCGCTCGGTCGGCCAGATGTCTCGCAGGTAGACCGGGCTCCCGTCCTGCGCGACGCCGAGCGGGTCGGCGACGATGTCGCAGTCCATCGACCCGGCCAGCGCATACGCGACGCAGAGCGGCGGTGACGCGAGGTAGTTCAGCTTGACGTCGGCGTTGATCCGGCCCTCGAAGTTCCGGTTGCCCGAGAGCACCGAGACGACCGCGAGGTCGTTGTCGTTGACCGCGCGGGAGATCTCCGGCGCCAGCGGTCCCGAGTTGCCGATGCAGGTCGTGCACCCATAACCGACGAGGTGGAAGCCCAGCGTCTCCAGCGGCTCGGTCAGGCCGGCCCGGTCGAGGTACTCGGTCACGACCTTGGAGCCCGGGGCAAGCGACGTCTTGACCCACGAGCGGGTCCGCAGGCCTCTGGCGACGGCATTGCGCGCGAGGATCCCGGCGGCCATCATCACCGACGGATTCGACGTGTTCGTACAGCTCGTGATCGCCGCGATCACGACGTGGCCGTGATTGAGCTCGCTGTCGCGCCCGTCGGCGAGCTTCAGGCGGACCCTCGTGGCCGCCGGCGGCGCGGCCGCAGCCAGCTCCACGGGCGCGCCGACCGCCTCGGCCAACGCCCGTGCCATCGCCGCGGCGTGGGGTCCCGGGTCGGCGTTGGACGGCGGATCGGATGCCGGGAACGACATCCACGAGCCGGTCTCCTGCGAGGAGAACTTCCCCGCGTCGGGATGCTCGTCTCCGGGATCTGGGAGGTACTGGGCGAGCGCGCCGCGGAACGACGCCTGGGACTCGGTCAGCCTGACGAGATCCTGCGGCCGCTTGGGTCCGGCGATGCTCGGCACGACGCTCGCCAGGTCGAGCTCGAGGGTCTCCGAGTAGACCGGCGCGACCGATTCCTCGTCGTGCCAGAGGCCCTGCGCCCGCGCGTAGGCCTCGACCAGCTCGATCCGCTCGGCAGGCCGGCCGGAGAGCTCCAGGTAGCGGAGCGTCTCCCGGTCGATCGGGAAGATCGCGCAGGTCGATCCGAACTCCGGCGACATGTTGCCGATCGTCGCCCGGTCGGCCAGCGGGAGGTTCGCCAGACCGGCACCGAAGAACTCGACGAACTTGCCGACAACCCCGTGCGCCCGGAGCTGTTGGGTCACGGTCAGCACGAGATCGGTCGCCGTCGCCCCTTCCGGAAGGCGCCCGTGGAGGCGGAAGCCGACGACCTGGGGGATCAGCATCGGCATCGGCTGGCCGAGCATCGCCGCCTCCGCCTCGATCCCGCCGACGCCCCAGCCGAGCACGCCGAGCCCGTTGACCATCGTCGTGTGCGAATCCGTTCCGACGACCGTGTCCGGGTACGCCCGGGCGGTCGCGTCGTCGACGAAGACGACCCGGGCCAGGTACTCGAGGTTGACCTGGTGGACGATCCCCGTGTCCGGCGGGACGACCTTGAAGTGGCTGAGCGCGTCCTGGCCCCAACGCAGGAACGCATAGCGCTCCTCGTTGCGCTCGAACTCCCGTTCGGCGTTCGCCCTGAACGCGTCTCGCGTGCCTGCGACGTCGACCTGCACCGAGTGGTCGATCACGAGCTCGGCCGGAACCAGCGGGTTGATCTTCGCCGGGTCGCCGCCTGCCGCGGCCATCGCGTCGCGCATCGCCGCGAGATCGACGACGGCCGGCACGCCGGTGAAATCCTGCATCAGCACGCGCGCCGGCGTGAAGGCGATCTCCTTGCTCGGGCTGGCCGCCGGATCCCATCCGGCGAGTGCCTCGATGTCGGCTGCGAAGACGGCGCCGTTGCCCTCGGTCCGGAGGAGGTTCTCGAGCAGGATCTTGAGCGAGAAGGGCAGCCCCGCCACGTCGAACCGGGGACTCAGGGCATCGAGACGGAAGATCTCGAACGTCCGCTGGCCGACCGCGAGCTCTGCACGTGCACCAAAGCTGTTCGTGGACATGAGCTCTCCTGGTCTCGGGGGGCGGCGACTCGCAAGTCTCGCAAATCGTGTCCTTCGCGGTCAGCGCACTGGCCGGGCGGCGCCGGGAACAGCCCGACCGGCGGCGTGCGACGCACCCCGCGTCGTATGAACGTCCAGCTTCGGGTGGACAAAATCGCGCCGGGCCAAGCCGTCCCGATAACCAGAGAGTAAACCGCGTTTGACCCTCTCGGAGGCAACGAATGGCCCGCAAGTCGCCGGATTCAAGGATGAAGCACCTCGTCGCGATCGCAGCCGGCCTGGTCCTGGCTGGGGGCGGGATTGCAGCTCCTGGCATCGCGGTCGCAAGCACCGTCACGGCCCACTCGGCGAAGGTCACCCACCACAAGAAGGCTCACGCGAAGGCGGCCCACAAGCCGGCCGCACACAAGACCAAGCACTCGTCGACGACCGCCCGCGCGGCGACCCAGCCCAAGAAGCAGGCCACCCAGACCAAGAGCCCGGCGCCGACCACCCCGCCGAACGCCGGGCCGACCACCGTCGCAAGCAGCGCCGCCGCCTGCGCGAACGGGAACCTCATCCCGACCAGCGCGAACCTCGATCTCGTCCGCGCTGCGACCCTCTGTCTGATCAACCAGCAGCGCGTGATCGCCGGCGTCGCACCGCTCAGCGAGAACGCCACGCTCGACGCCGCGGCCCTGGCCCACTCCAACGACATGGTCGCCGGCAACTACTTCGACCACGTCGCGCCGACCGGCGCCGACCCCCTCAGCCGGGTCGTGGCCGCCGGCTTCGCGACGGTCGCCAAGATCCTCGACTTCGGCGAGAACATCGCAGCCGCAGGCGGCTCGCTCGCCTCGCCGGCGGCAACCGTCGCCGACTGGATGAGCTCAGCCCCCCACCGCGCCAACATCCTCGACCCGACCTTCAAGCAGACCGGACTCGGCGTGGCCGCCGCGGTCCCCGGGCTGCTTGGCCTCGGCGGCTCGGGCGCCACCTACACCCAGGACTTCGCCACCGCCGCGTAGGGCCGGGCCGGCCGGTCTCGGTGAAGGCGGATCCGACCGGCCCGCTCAGACGCAGCTCGTCCGCCGCCCCCGGCTGGACACGACACGGGGCCCGGCGGATCGCCGGGCCCCGTGTCTGCGGTCAGACTTCAGCGCTACGGCGTGACCGTGATCGTCACCGGCGCGGTCGCCGCGCCCTGGTTGTCGGGTCCACCCGGAATCAGCACACGCATGACCTTGGTGCCCGAGTCGTAGAACGCCCGCGAGATCGAATAGGACGAGTTGGCTCCGACCGTGGTCATGATCACCGTGTGGAAGCCCGACCCGCTCGCGTTCTGGCGCTGCAGGTAGATCACGTGGCCCGTCTTGTTCGGCGTCACCGACCCAGTGAAGGTCACCGACTGGCCGGCCGTCACGCTCGTCGCCGAGACAGTCCCGGTCAGGCCGTCCTTGACTCCGACGAACAGCACCGCCGACGACTTCCCGCCGCCCTGCACCTTGTAGAACGTGCTGTTGATCGGCGCCTGCGCGAAGCTGTAGTTCCCGCCGGCGTCCCCCGTCGCCGTCGCGACGCCGACGTAGCCGTTGTTGGCCGTCGACGCCAGCAGCGTGACCAGCTGGCCCGCGCCGCCCTGGAGCGTTCCCGAGATCGTGTCGGTCGAGCCGACCGGCAACGGGTTGGTCGCCGCGCTGATCGTCAGGGCCGCGTTCTGGGCCTGCTCGATCTCGTAGTCCAGCGGGCTGGACGCGCTCGACGCGTTCTTGACGTCGGCGGCGATCACCGTCCGGATGCTCGCGTCTCCCGGGTCCCGGAACGTGTGGACCATCGAATACGCACCGCCCGCCCTGACACGGGCCGTCTGGATCGTGTTCCAGCCATTGCCACCCGAGGCCTCCTGGCGCTGGAGCTCGACGCGAGCTCCGACCTTGATCGGGTTGACGGTCCCCGAGAACGCGTACGGGTGGGCCGGTCCGGTCAGCAGGGTCGAACCGTCGGCCGGACCGGACAGCGTGACGAGCGCCTGCACCCGCTCCCTGACGATCTGGCTCGCGACGCCGTTCGAGCGTACGTACCACGCCCGGTTGGTCGTCACGACGCCGTCCGCCCGGGAGAACTCATACGCGCCGGTCGTGCCCGTGTGGGTCGTCGAGACCAACGTGAAGCCCGGCTGGCCGGCGACCCGGTGGAACAGCTTGACCAGCGCGTCGCTGTCGTTCCTGCCGGTCAGCTGACCGAAGATGACGACCGGGTCGCCGCTGACGATCGGGTTCGGCGCCGCGGTGATCGTGATGTGCTTGGACGCGGCCGCGGACGCCGGGGCCGCAGCCAGGCACGCCCCGGCCAACGATGTGACGGCTGCCGCGGCGCACGCGGCGCTGCTGACGTATTTGAGTCGCATTGCGTTTCCTCCTGGAAGATGTTCTTGCCGATACCCAGGGAAACCGGCCGAACATAAAGACGGCGCGGTGTGTTAGCCGCGCCTAACGGACCGCAACAACGGAGCGTCCGAGGTGATGCACGGGTAACCCACGTTTCGACGACAGACCCCCCGGCCCGGCGTTTCGACGAGAGACCCGCCCCGAGGGCGTTCGACGAGAGACCCCCCGCCGGAGGGTTCGACGCAGACCCCCGGCCGGCCCGGCCGCTACCGTGCACGGAGCCGATGGCCAAGTCCGAGCCCAAACCCGCCGGCCCGGTCGACCCGGCCCCGGCCGGCGCCGACGACCCGCCGGCGTTCTCGCTGGCCTTGACCCAGGACCAGAAGGACGTCCGCGACTGGGTCCACGGCTTCGCCGCGGGCGTCGTCCGCCCGGCCGCCGCCGAGTGGGACGAACGCGAGGAGTTTCCCTGGCCGATCCTCGCCGAGGCGGCCAAGATCGGCCTCTACGGCTTCGAGTCGATCGCCCAGTTCTACGCCGACCCGACCGGCCTGACCCTGCCGATCGTCAACGAGGAGCTGTTCTGGGGTGATGCCGGCATCGGCATGGCGATCATGGGTACCGGTCTGGCCGTCGCGGCGATCTTCGGCACCGGCACGCCCGAGCAGTTCGTCGAATGGGCGCCCCAGTGCTTCGGCACGCCCGAGAACCCCCAGGTCGCCGCGTTCTGCGTATCCGAGCCCGACGCCGGCTCGGACGTCTCCTCCCTGCGCACGCACGCCCGCCACGACGACGCGACCGGCGAATGGGTGATCAACGGCCAGAAGGCCTGGGCGACGAACGGCGGGATCGCCAACGTCCACGTCGTCGTCGCGTCCGTCGACCGCGAGCTCGGCGCCCGCGGGCAGGCCTCGTTCGTGATCGGGCCCGGCGTCAAGGGCCTCGAGATGGGGACGAAGGTCCGCAAGCACGGCCTCCGCGCGTCGCACACCGCCGACGTCTTCTTCGACGACTGCCGCGTCCCGGCCAGCAGCCTGCTCGGTGGCAAGGACCGCCTCGACCGGCGCCTGGCCCGCGCCCGCGAGGGCCAGAAGTCGCGCCGCCAGGGCGCGATGGCGACCTTCGAGGCGTCCCGGCCGACGGTCGGCGCGATGGCGATCGGGATCGCCCGCGCCGCCTACGAGTTCGCCCTCGACTACGCCAAGGACCGCCACCAGTTCGGGCGTGCGATCATCGAGAACCAGTCGATCGCCTTCACCCTGGCCGACATGCGAATGGAGATCGACGCCGCCCGCCTGCTCGTCTGGCGGGCCTCGTGGATGGCCCGAAACGAGATTCCATTGGCCGCCGCCGAAGGCTCGATGAGCAAGCTGAAGGCCGGCGAGGTCGCCGTCTGGGCGACCGAGCGGGCGATCCAGATCCTCGGGGGCAACGGCTACACCCGCGACTACCCGGTCGAGCGCTGGCACCGCGACGCCAAGATCTACACGATCTTCGAGGGCACCAGCGAGATCCAGCGGCTCGTGATCGCCCGGGCGATCTCCGGCGTCCAGATCAGATGACCGGCCTGCTCGGGCGACTCGCCGCCGCGCGCGTGGGCGACCGGCCGCGGGGCCCCCGCCAGACCGAGGCGTGGCTGCGGTCCCGGCCGTGGGTCGGTGCCGCGCTTCCCCAGGCGGTTGCCGACGTCCCGACGATGCTCGGGACCCCAGAGCGGGCGCTGCTCCACGTTCTTGCGCGCGACCACGTCCGCGGGGACGGCGCGATCATCGACGCCGGCTGCTTCCTCGGCGGCTCGACGATCGCCCTCGCCTCCGGGCTCGCCGAGAATCCCCGGGCCGGGGGATCCCGCCCGATCCAGACGTACGACATCTTCACGCTCGAGCAGACCTACATCGACTCCTACCCTGGGCTGGTCGGCGACATTCCCGCCGGCCAGTCGATGCGTCCCCGCTTCGAGGGGCTACTCGGTCCGCTGCTCGAATACGTCTGCGTCAACGAGGGGGACATCTGCCAGCGCAGGTGGACCGGCGAACCAATAGAGGTCCTGTTCATCGACATCTGCAAGTCGTGGGCGATCAACGACCACGTCACCCGCGAGTTCTTTCCAGCCCTGATTCCCGGACACAGCGTCGTCATCCAGCAGGATCTCGTCCACGAGTGGCTCCCTTATCTCCACATCACGATGGGACTCTTCGCCGACTCATTCGAGCTGATCGACTCAGTCCCCTTCTGCTCGGCGGTCTATCTGACCACGCGGACGGTCTCGATCACCCGGATCCCCAACAGCCTCCGCGACGAGCTCGGCCCAGAGCGCAAGCTCGAGCTCTTCGACCGGACGGCCGCCCAGTTCACCGGCGAGGACCGCGGCGTGATCGAGTGCTCGCGAGCGGTCCTGCTCGCCGACCTCGGCCGGCATGCCGACGCCGTCGCCCACCTCGACGCCGTCGTCTCCCGCCATCCCGAGTTCGATCGTGTCCAGCACATCGGCCGCGACGTCGGCGGCTGGCTGCGGACGCAGGCTGAAACGACGTCGCTGCACCCTTGACCGGACGCCCTCCGGGCGTTAGCTTCGACCCATGGCTACGACTGCCGTCCCGATCGACGCGCCCGAAGCCCACGCCGGTCCGCCGGTCGAGCGCCCGGACTTCGAGATCGTCCCCCGCAGGGGCCTGATCGTCGTCGCCGTCGTGTTCGTCGGGCTGGTCGCCGTGATCGCGACGAACAAGCTCTGGCCGGTGACCTTCCTCCACGTCGCCGGCGGCGCCGCGTGGACGACGCTCGACCTCTTCCTCGGGTTCGTGCTCGGACCGATCATCGGCCGCATGCCGGTTCCCGCCCGGATCGAGTTCACGACGCGGCTGATGCCCAAGATGGTCCTGATCATGCCGACCGTCGTCGCCGTCACGCTCGCCGCCGGCTGGCAGCTGGCCAACCTGACGGGAACGCTCCAGAGCGGCAATCCGCTCCACGGCTGGATCGTCGCGAGCTTCATCGTGGTCGGCGTGCTGGCCGTCGTCGCCCTCGGCCTGCTCGAGCCGGCCAACATCGCCGTTCTGGTCGAGCTCAAGAAGCCCCGTCCGAACCCGGCGGTGATCGAAGGCCTGATGAAGCGCTTCATCTACGCGGCCGGCGTGCTCGGCGCGATGCAGGTCGCCACGCTCCTGATCATGACCAAGCTGGCCAGTGGATAATCGCCGCCTGCCACCGGTCACGCAGATCGGCATGGGCTCGCTCGCGCTGATCCTCGCAGGCGGAATCTACCTGTCGTCCCACCTGCCCCAGCACGTCCCGCTCGCGCCTGCCGCCGTCCTGCTGGCCGCGTCGGCCGTCCTGCTGGCCGGCAATCTGGCCCTCCTCGCACGGGTCGACGGCTTCGCCTGGGCGAAGTTCTTCGAGGTCGCCAAGTGGTCGCTGCTGGCCTACGCCGTGATCTCCGGGCTGATCGAGTACTCCTTCGTCCGCAACCACGTCTCCGGCGGGCCGCTCGTCGTGCTGACGCTCTCACTCGTCGTGTTCGCCGTCCACGTCCCCGTCCTGATCGGGTTCACCGTGGCTCGGTATTGGGACGTCGAACCGGCGCCCGCCGACGCCTGAGCCCGGCGGCCCTTACTGCTAGGTAAATGCATCCCTAGGATCTCCACGGAGAACCAGGTCACCGTCCCGGTCACCGCGCTCGCCGAGGCGGGACTTCGGTCCGGCGACCGCGTCGTCGTCGAACCCGTCGGCGACGGCGAGCTACGCATCCGCCGCGCGGCAGTCACCTTCGACAGCGCGTTCGGAGCCCTGACCGGCGTATTCCCGCCTGGTCATCTCGCGCAGCTGGACGCCGAGGAAAGCGAGCGTTGATCGTCGTCGTCGACGCCGACGTCGTGATCGGCGCGCTCGACGCGTCTGATGCACATCACACCCGAGCACGCCGGCATTTCGAGGCCTGGCGAGCGGACGGCACGCAGCGCGTCATGAGCCTCGTCACCTTGACCGAGGTGCTGATCGCCCCCGCCGCCAGCACGGCACGTATGAGCACGGCGCGAGAAGCCATCGCCGCGCTCGAGATCGCCTTCCACGCACCGAACGAGGCGGTTGCGGTCGATGCCGCGCGCCTGCGCGGGAAGTATCCGATCAGCCTGCCCGGCGCGTACGCGCTCGCGACGGCGCGTCAGCTCGGCGCCGCGCTCCTCTCCTTCGACCGCAAGATCGTCCGTACGGCGGCCGACCTGGGCCTCGCCGATCCCGGATAGCCGGACTGGGCGCGGGCTCCCCGGGAGTCCACCGACAACGCCCCACGCCGCGGCCGGGTGCACGGCAGCTCGTCCCGATCGGTGCTATCGAGACCTGTCTCGAGGGCACCAACGAACACCGTTCGACACGAACACCGTTCGACCCCGTCGACACGAACACCGTTCGTTGGCACCGCGACCGGCACTCGACTCTCGAGAAGGTCAGCCCGCCGACTCAAACGAGACGCAGGACGGCGAGCCGAGCCGGGTCAGCCGAGCAGGGCCTCGATCAGCTCGTAGTCCGACAGTGGAACCGTCCGCAGCTCGCCGGTCGCCTCGGTCAGCTCGACCATCTCGGTCTTCGTCCCCCGGAGCGCCGCCATCTTGCCGAACTGACCGGCGTGGATCCCGTCGATCGCCGTCGCTCCCAGACGCGTGCCGAGCACCCGGTCGAACGCGGTCGGCGTGCCGCCCCGCTGGATGTACGCGAGCTGCGTGAGCCGCGTCTCGAAGCCTGTCCGGCCGGTGAGCTGGCTCTCCAGCCACTGGCCGATCCCGCCGAGCTTGACATGGCCGAACTCGTCGAGCTCGGTCGGCGCGTCCGGCATCCCACCCTCCGGGAGGGCTCCCTCAGCACAGACGATCAGCGACGCCCGGCTGCCGCGATCATGCCGCGCCTTCAGCGTCGCGACGATCTCGTCGAGGACGAACGGCTTCTCCGGGATCAGGATGATGTCCGCGCCGCCGGCGATGCCCCCGTGCAGGGCGATCCACCCGGCGTGGCGGCCCATCACCTCGACGAGCATGTTCCGGTGGTGGCTCTCGGCGGTCGTGTGCAGCCGGTCGCACGCGTCGCTGACGACCTGGATCGCCGTGTCGAAGCCGAACGTCTGGTCGGTCGCTGAGAGGTCGTTGTCGATCGTCTTCGGGACGCCGACGACGTTCACGCCGTGCTCGGTGTAGAGGCGCGTCGCCACGCCGAGCGTGTCCTCGCCGCCGATCGCGATCAGCGCGTCGAGCTTGCTGAGGTTCTCGACGACGGCGGCAACGCTGTCCTCGCCCCGCTTGAACGGGTTCGTCCGGCTTGATCCGAGGATCGTCCCGCCGCGGGGGAGGATCCCCCGGGTCGCCTCGAGGGTCAGCGGAAAGCTGTCGTTCTCGAGCGGGCCGCGCCAGCCGTCCTTGAAGCCGACGAACTCGTCGCCGTACGCGGTGATCCCCTTGCGGACCGCCGCCCGAATCACTGCGTTGAGGCCGGGGCAGTCGCCCCCACCGGTGAGAATGCCTATTTTCATGGGCGGAAAGATAGCCAGACCCGCCAACCGATGCAACGAATGACCCGCGCCCAGCGTCTCGTCCTGATCGCCTGCGTTCTCGGCTCAGCCGTCGTCTTCGTCGACAGCACGGTCGTCAACATCGCCCTCCCCTCGCTGCGTGCGGATCTCGGCGCGAGCCTCGGCGACCAGCAGTGGGTGATCGACGCGTACCTCCTCACGCTCGGCTCGCTGGTCCTGCTCGGCGGCTCGCTCGGTGACCTGCTCGGCCGACGGCTGATCTTCGCGGCCGGCGTCGGCGGCTTCGGGCTCGCCTCGCTCTGCTGCGCGGTCGCCCCGTCGGTCGCGGTCCTGATCGGGATGCGGGCCGTCCAGGGCGTGTTCGGCGCGCTGCTCGTCCCCAGCTCGCTCGCGATCATCACCGAGACGTTTCCCGCCGGCGCCCAGCGCGGCGCCGCGATCGGGACGTGGACCGCCGCGACCTCCGGCGCGATCGCCTTCGGCCCGCCGCTCGGCGGCGTCCTGATCGACGCGCTCTCGTGGCGCGCCGTCTTCGCGATCAACGTCCCCCTCGTCCTCGCGACGCTGCTCCTGATCCGCACCGCCGTTCCGTCGTTTCCCCGGCACCCGAGCTCGCTGGACCTGATCGGCGCCGCCCTCTGCGCGCTGGGCCTCGCCGGGCCGGTGCTCGGCCTGATCGAGGAGCCGACCCGCGGGTGGGGTGATCCGCTCGTCGTCGGCCCGCTGCTGGCCGGGGTCGTCCTGCTCGGCGCGTTCGTCGTCCACGAGCGGCGGGAGACCCAGCCGATGCTCCCCCTCTCGCTGTTCGCCGTCCGCGATTTCACGGTCGCCAATGCGGCCACCGTCGCGATCTACGCCGGTCTCGGCGCGCTGACCTTCCTCGTCGCGATCTACGTCCAGCAGGTCGCCGGGTACTCGGCCGCGAAGGCCGGGCTCGCGTTGATGCCGGTCACGGTGATGTTGGTTGCCTTTTCGAAGCGGTTCGGGGCGCTTGCGGCGCATGTCGGTCCCCGCCTGCTGATGGGGTTCGGCCCGCTCGTCGCCGCCTGCGGAGCCGCCCTGTTCACCCGGCTGGGCCAGCACGTCAGCTACCTGACCGACCTGTTGCCGGCCTCGGCATTGTTCGGGCTGGGCATGTCGATGACGGTGTCACCGCTGACGGCGACCGTGCTCGGCGCGGTCGCGCCCGCCCGGGCGGGCGTCGCCTCCGGCGTCAACAACGCCCTCGCCCGGATCGCAAGCCTCGTCGCGATCGCCCTCGTCGGCGTGCTCGTCTCGCTGCGCTTCGATCACGCCCTCGAGAGCCGGGTCGGCCCGGCGCGGGTCGGGTCGGGTCAGTCTGCGCAGATCGCGCGGCTCGAAGGCCGCCCGCTCAACCGACCGACCGGCGGCTCGGTCGCGCTCGACCGGGCCGCGGCCGGCGCCACGGTGAGCGCATTCCGCTACGGGATCGGCGCCGCCGCCGTGTTGATCGCGTTCGGCGGAGCGGTCGCCTTCGCCGGCCTGTCGCGTAAGCCCGCGGCCGCTGCGGATCGCCGCTGAGCGGTGCCGATCGCCGCGCGACCGGCACCCCGATCAACTGCGAGGATCTGGATCGCCTCGCTCGAGACGGCCGTGGGCTGCCGCCCCGGTCACTTCCGCCGCGGCGGCCCGGCCGAGATCTCGACCTCGACCTTCGAGTACGGCGACAGGTGCGTCCGCGACGCTGGTAGGAAACCCACGAGATGGCCGAGCTTGACCGCCCGTGTGTGTGGATGGATGACCCTGCCCAGCGCACAGGCCGCCGCGGCAAGCTTCCGCTTGACGCCGGCGAGGGTCTCGCTGTGGACGATCGCCGGCACGATGCACGGTGGCCCGTTGGAGATCACGAGCTTCACGGCGGCTCCGGCCGCCAGGCTCGTTCCGGCCGACGGGTTCGTTGCGATGAACCCGCCGCGCTTGACGCTGTGGCTCGCTGCGTAGCTGACCGCTCCGACCGAGCAGTCGGCGGCGTGGAGGCTCTGCTCCGCGGTCGCGACCGGCGCACCGAGCGAGATCGTCGGGACGACGCACGGGGGCGGCGGCGGCGGCGGTGCCACCACGGTCGTCATCGCGCTGGCGACCGCCTCGGGCGGGCTCTGGCGCTCCGGGTACTCGAAGTAGGCGCAGAACAGGTAGCTGCCGGCGGTCGAGAAGCTCTGGTTCTCGGAGATCGCCTGCGGCCCTCCGTCGACCTCCTGGTTGACGATCCCCTCGTCCCCCGGCGTCGAATCGGCCGCGCCGTCGTTCGCCGGACAACCGTCGCCCGTATTCGGGACTGTCTCGACGTACAGCGAGCGGTTCGTCTCGGCCTGGGCGGTCGTCACGGCCTGGAAGACCTGACCTGCCTGCACGGTCGGAGGGACTGCGATCGCGATCGACAGATGGGGCAGACGGACGACGATCGTCTCCGAGGCCTGCGCGTCGATGACGGGCGAGCTCCCCGTCTCGTTTTCGAGCCACCCGCAGAGGATGTAGGAGCCCGCCGTGTCGAAGGTGAAGTTGTCGGTCTCCGAATAGGTCGGAGTGTTCTCGAACGGAGAGGCCACCGTCGACTCGCCGGTCTCGGCTTCGTAGTTCGCGGCGCAGGCCTGAGCCCCGGTCGGCAGGACCGCGAGGAACAGGCGGTCGTTGGAGCTGGCCGTCGCTCCGGTTGCTCCGAGCTGCGTGGCGATCGACTCGGTCGGATCCGGCCCCACCGTCAGCGAGATCGTCGCCGCCGCCTGCGCCGAGGCCGCCCCGAAGAGCAGGATGCCCAGCAGAGCGGCCAGGCCAACACCCTGACGAACCCGCGTCCGGGTTGTTCGACTGCGGTCGTTACGAGTCACTTCATCGCCCCTAGGGTAGCCGTGCGGACATCTCGAACAGGACCAGCGATCGCGCCGGCGCCGTCCACTTAACCACTTATCGAGGACCCGAGAGGGCCCGGCCACGCCGGTGAGCTGGGCGCGGTCGACCGCGGCACAGTCGAGAGGATGGCCGGGCCGGTGGGACGAGTCGAACCGAACGAACCGTCGGAAGACTCGGGAGAGTGACGCCGAAGCGGGAGAGTCGCGAAGCTGGTCAGCCGCGCCCGGCTACGGCCCGACCGACGGGAGCGCTCCGGCGCAGGCGAGCCGGGACGGACCCGGCCGACACCCAGGCGTGGACGTAACCCACCCAGGTCAGCGTCGCCAGCGCCACGTGGACCCAGACGACCTCCGACGGCAGGGCCAGTTCGTACTGGGTGATTCCGATCACGCCCTGCGCCAGCAGCAGCAGGCAGACGAGCCGCAGCGTCCGTTCGAGGTCGGCGGTCCCCCGCTTGCGCGCGGCCCACCAGGTTGCGAGCGTCGCCACGCCCATCACGGTCACCAGGTAGCCGTGGAAGTGGATCAGCCGTCGGACCGTGTCGCCGCCCCAGAAGTTCAGCCGTTGGACGAGCTGGCCCGTCCCGGATGCCCCGGCGTGCGGACCGGCGGCCGTCGAAGCGCTGCCCAGCAGGATCACGCCCACGGCGATCACCGTGATCACCCGCACGGCGATCACCGTCGCCCGATCCGCGCCCGGCTGGCCGATCTCGTCAGCCTCGAGGCGGGACCGCCACCACAGCTCGAAGGACGCGACCAGGATCAGCATCGAGAGCCAGTAGTGCGACATCACCCAGCCCGGCGAGAGCTTGTGGAGCACCGATTCCCCGCCGACGACCGCCTGGCCGATCACGCCGACCGGCAGCAGGAGCGAGAGGAGCTGGAGATCGCGGCGCCGCTCGATCGGCCGGCGCAGGAACGCCCCGACGACGGCCGCGAGGGCTGCGGCCGAGACGAAGAAGATCAGCACGCGGTTGCCGAACTCGATCAGCGCGTAGCTGTTCAGCTGGGGTTGAAGCGAAGTCCGCGTGCAGCGCGGCCATGACGGGCACCCGAGTCCCGAACCGGTCAGACGGACGGCAGCGCCCGTGAGGACGACGAGGACCAGCGAGACGAGCGCCGTCAGGGCGATCTTCTCGTAGGTCTCGGCGCTGATGGGCCAGCGCTCCCGGGCACGATCCAACACGCCGCAAGGATGCCGTAAACGTCGCCATCCTGCACCCGCTCCGGCGTCCCAACGTCCGAAAGTCGGCCGGTTTACGGGCTTCCAGGCCCCCGCGTGTCCGTCGAACCCGTTAGGTTTGACCTGAACATCTGAACTTTCGAGAGGAGCGTCATGACGAAGAACGAGCTCGCTGGCAAGGTTGCTGACAGCGCCGGGATCGGCGTCGGCCAAGCCAGAGACGCAGTTGACGCAGCATTTCAGGCGATCGCTGACCAGCTTGCCGACGGCGGCGAGGTTGCGGTTGCGGGATTCGGGAAGTTCAGCGTCAGTCACCGTGCTGCACGCAGCGGTCGCAACCCGGCCAACGGCGAGACGATCCAGATCGCGGCCAGCAACGCCGCCAAGTTCTCAGCCGCGGCAGCGCTGAAGAAGCAGCTCAACTCCTAAGAGTCCGGGAGGGGGAACCGGACGGCGTCGCCAGCTCGCAGCCGGTGGCGCCGTCAGTCGGTCAGGTCGCTGCGTGCGGGCGTCCGGCGATCCGTCCGTACTCGAGCTCCTCATAGCGATGGGTCGGTAGGACCGGCCAGTGCCTCCGTGCCGCGGCGAGCTCCGCCGTCGGCAGGATCTGCAGCCAGGACGGGTCCTCACGGGACGGCGACGCGAGCGTCTTCTCCTTGACCATCGAGTCGTACTGGTCGAGTCCGTTCTCGCGCATGTTCGCGTTCGGCACGACCTCCCGGTTGAAGAGCTCGGCGTGCGCCCGGACACCCGGGATCCTCGATCGGTGTGGCTGCCAGTTGTCGAGGCTCACGCCGTTCTGCGACGAGACCCAGACCCCGTCGGGCGTGTTGATCGCGAGCGACTGGTTGCCGGCCGTGTGGCCCGGCGTCGAGATCAGCGAGATCCCGACGCCCAGCTCGACGTCCCCGTCGTTCACCACGACCGACTCCTCGACGACGTCATCCAGGCCCCCGTCGACGTACCAGGCCCACTGCATCGGGTGGGCGGACTCGAACGTCCCGACCTCGTCCCGCTGGAGGATCAGCCTCGCATTCGGCAGCAGGGCCGCCCGTCCGCCGACCTCACCGGCCCAGGACTCGGTCGTCCCGATCAGCCGCCGCGGGTCCTGACCGTGCAGCTGGTCGAAGGCTACGTAGTCGACGTCCGCCGGGACGAGGCCCACCCCGGCGAGGCCCTCCTCGAGCGTCCCGTAGGACCTGGTCAGCACGTTGAGGGCCAGGAATCGGCCGCCCGGCAACCGCGAGACGCGATCCTCGAGCTGGGCGTAGAACGGGGCGTCGTTCGATGCGCCCGGGATCGTCGGCTCCCAGAGCATCGTCCGTGCGACGCCGCCGAAGTCCTCGTACTGGACGATCAACATCCGCTTGACCAGGAGCACGTACGGGACCGTCGGGGCGTGCGCGACCCCGTCGAAGGCATACCGCGTCGGATAGCTCGCCCCAGACAGCGCCCGACCGGCCACCGCGCGGATCTCCCCCTGACCCAGGAAGCGCCGCCGGTAGGCGGCCGTCGCCGCCCGAATCGCCTCCAGCCTGACTCCTCGCGGCCAGATCCCCGACAACCCGTCGAACTCGGGGATCCGGCGGCCCCCGATGCCCTCGATGCCCTCGGCCCCGCTAAGCAAACTGCCCGCTGATCGTCACGGGGTCTTCACGCGGAATGCGACATCCCGGGCGCGAGCAGCGCGGCCGCCGCCGCCCGGACCGATCCGTCGGGGTCCTCCCGCAGGTCAGCGATCGCCACCCCGATCATCGTGTGCGCGAGCATCCAGACGGGTGCCTCGCTCAGGATCCCGACCGCGTACCGGCGGTGATCGGCCTCCTGATGGCGACACGTCGTCAGGACGCGCTCGACGAGCTCCGCCCGACCGAACGGCGCCGCCACGAACCACGGCGCAAGGGATTCCGGCTCGTGCTTGAACGCCAGGTAGTCGGCGACGCATTCCGGCTGGACCTCGGCCGCGGAGACCGGAACCAGCCGATTGGTGATGCTCCCGTCGATCAGATGGCACGCGTAGCCGTGGCGTGCGAGCGCGGCACGCAGCTCGTGCGTCGTCGCCCCGTAGTGCCCGAGCGTGTGGCCGTTGGATTCGATCACGATCGGCGGCGCATCCGGCCGGCTGAGCAACTCGGACATTCCCTCCAGCGCCTGCGGCTCTGATCCCTCGACATCGATCTTGACGAGGTCGACCCGGCCGACCCCGCGCTCGGCCAGCACGTCGTCCACAGCCACCGCGCGTACGACGATCGACTCCATTCCCGGGCGCACGCCCCCCGCCTGCCCGAGCGGTCCGTCCGGCGTGAAGCTGATCGTGCCCCCCGTCGCCGCGACGGCCGCGTGGAGCACCGCGAGCCGGTCGAGCCCGTTGCGCGCGGCCGCCCTCCGCAGGAGATCCACGTTCTGGGGTGACGCCTCGACCGCCAGCACACCGCACCCGACGGCGGCTGCCGGCAGCGCGAACGTGCCGATGTGCGCGCCGAGATCGAGCACCGTGTCACCCGGCCCGAGCAGATGAAGGGCGATCGCGTGGATCGGGTCGTACCACTCGGCGTGGTCGGCCAGCAGCCGCGCGATCGGGTCCGACAGGCTGGGATCGAAGGCGAACGTGACCGCGATCCGGCCCTGGATGAGCATCGCGTGGAAGACCGGCTGCTCACGGGTCTCGATTTCGCCCACCTCCGGCGGACGCCGGCGTGGGCGCCCGATCATCCTGGCGATCACGGCGATCAGCCTACGCGAATACCTCCGGCCGGCCGCTCAGCCGAGCTCGAGGGCCGCGACGTACGCGCGCGCCACGTCGGCGAAGCTGTGCGCCCGGGCGTGGGACTGTCCACCGATGCTGAGCGCCTCACGCAGCCCGCTGTCGGTCAGGAGCTCGTCGATCCGGTTGGCAAGCTCCGCCGACGTCGCCCCCCAACCGATCACCGACACCGTCGAGGCAGGCAGCTCCCCAGCCCAGCCGAGATCGCTGACGAGCGTCGGAAGGCCTGCCGCCAGACAGTCCGCGACCGCGGCCGACGCCTCGCCGTTGCTCGCCCGGCGAAGCTGCACGGCGACGTCCGCCCGGCCGATCAGATCCGCATAGCGCGCCGGGCTGATCCGGCCCGTGAGCTCGATGTCGGCAGCCGGGGCCAGCTCGGCCGCGTAGCCGGCCCAGTGGTCGCGCTCGTTTCGGTCGACCGGTCCGGCGATCACCAGGCGGGCGTCCGGGCGCCGCGTCGCAAGTGCCGCGAACCCATCGATCAGCTCGCCGACGCCCTTCGACTCGTGCACCGCGCCGAGGCTCACGATCAACGGTCGGTCCGACGCCGTGCGCCGCGGCCGGCCGGTCACCCCTGGCATGCCGAACGGCAGCACACGAACCGGGGCCCGACGCTCGAGGGCCGCCCCATCGAGCGCGAGGACGTCCCGAGCGAACCGCGAGTGCACGAAGATCGCATCAGCCAGCGACTGGACCTCGTGCGTCATGTAGAGACCCATCGCATGCTGGTCGGCCCAGTTCGGCGTCGACCCCTCGCGGAGCCCGTGACCGAGCCGTGAGCCGTAGCTTCCACGCAGTCGTTCGTCCAGCCAGCCGGACGGATCCTCCGGGCGCTCCCGTCCGGCCATCGACCCGTAGAAGCCGGTCAGGCGGACGTCGTGCATGACGACCGCGCCCGGGCACGCCCTGAGCAGCTCGAAGACGTGAGCGTGGTGGGCCGAGTTGCCCATGCAGTAGACGATCCGGTCGTACTGACGCAGCGGGCGTGCACCCTCGAAGTCGCCGGCGGCGATCACCCGCGATCCCCGACCCGGCGGTGGCCGCGTCTCGCTGACGTCCTCGACGACGATGTCGACATCCGCCAGCACGGCGAGCTCGTGAGCCAGCCGGGCGTTGTAGTCGGCCACGCCGGACCCCTCAGGTGCCCACGGCGTGACCAGGGCGATCCTCGGGCGACCCGCGACGCCGCGGCGCTTGCGGACGACCACGTGCTCGTAGGCGGCGAGCGAGAGCTCGCCCACCCGTGTCCACGTGTAGTCGACGCTCCGCGCGGCCGACCGCCGCCTGAGCCGGTCGAGCGTCTCGCTCGAATCGACCGTCGCCGTGACGCACGCGGCGATCGACCTCGGGTCGGCCGGATCGAAGGTCGCCTCGAGGTCACCGAGCAGCTCGGGCACCGACGAGTTGTTGCTCGCGGCCACCGGCGCCCCGCAGGACATCGCCTCGAGCACCGGCAGGCCCGAGCCCTCGTAGAGCGATGCGAACACGAACAGCGTGCACGCCCGGTAGAGGGCACCCAGCTCGCGATCGGTGACGTACCCGGTGAGCACGAGCTGATCCCCGCGCAGTCCGGCGCGCCTCCCGACGTCCCGGAGCAGGTCGACCTGACCGGCGGTCAACCGACACGTGATCACGAGCTGGTGTCGCGCCCGCAGCTCCGCGGAGAGCAGCGCGTAGCCCTCGATCAGGCGTTCCAGGTTCTTGCGAAACTCGAATCCGCCCACGTACAGCAGGAACCCCGGACGCACCGCCGGGAACCGCGACCGCAGGGCCGTCCACGCGGCGTCCGCCGATTCGTACATCTCGCCGAAGTGAGCGCTCGTGCCCGCGTGGATCACCTTGACCCGGTCGACCGCCACGCCCAGATGCTCGATCGCGTCGTCGGCCGTCCGCTGCGAGATCGCCAGCACGAGATCTGCGTGGCGGACCAGGTCGAGCCGGGCCTCGTACTCGGCGCTCTGGCGCGGGTCGTGCAGATAGTGGTCGGCGTAGAGCAGCGGGATCAGGTCGTAGAGCGTCACGACGGTGGCGACCGACGACTGGCGAGCCCAGCTCGGCCAGATGTCCTCCAGCGAGGACCCGCCCCCGAACGGGCACATCACGTGGTAGATCGACGGCCGCGGTCGCGGCGGTCTGGTCACCCGCCGATCGGCCGTGCCCCATTTCATGAGGCCGCTGCCCAGGAGCCAGTCGAGGTTCCCGGTCAGCGGCAGCTCGGGGTTCAGCAGCACCGAGTGGAGCGACTCGGGCGCCGCCGTGTGAATCGCCCGGGCGTGCTCGACGACGTAGCGCGGGATCCCGCGGTCGAAGTGCTGGCGGTTCTGGGCGCCCTCGACGTGCAGACAGACGGCGCCGGGCGGCAGCGTCATGCCGTCGCGGGTGTGGCGATCACCATCGCCACACCGCGCTCGCCAGGCCCCGGGCCGGCGCCCGACACCCAGGTCAGCTGGTCGGTCTGGGTCGCAAGACACCGCTCGAGCACCTCGAACCCGGCGAGCAGCCGGTCGAGCGACTCGGAGTCATAGGTCCGCTCGAACTCGTCGATGTCCGGCGTCCCGACCGGCGTCGTGAGCACGAGCAGCCCACCGGGCGCGAGCAGCTCGCCGACGCGCTCGACCATCGCCCGGTCGGCCCCCTCGCCGATCGCCGTTCCGCCGTAGGCCTCCTGTCCGTAGGCGCCGACGCCGATGTGCTCGACGGTCGAGATCAGGAACACCGCGTCGAAGCGTTCGTCCGCCGGCGGGTCCCAGTCCTCGAACCGGCCGCGGACGGTCTCGAGGTTCGGGTGGGCATAGCGCAGCGGCCGCGGATCGATCGCCGTCACCCGGAAGCCGAGCGACGCGGCCGACAGCGCGAACGTGCTCTCCGTGCTGCCGACGTCGACGATCCGCGCCGCCGGCGCCAGACGGCTCAGGGCGCCCATCGCGAACGGCACCTCGACGATCCGCTCGTTGACGAGCGACAGCCGCGCCTCGCCCCCGCCGACCTGGACGAGCACGGGCGGCATGAACCAGAGGTCCGCCTGGGCCGCGTAGCCCGTATGCCCGTTCGCGAGGTCGATCAGCTGCGCGAGCGGAGCCTCGACCTGATCGAGCGGGCTCTCGGCCGCCCGCGCCACCCGCGAGCCCAAGCCGTCGTTGCTCGCCTCGACCGCGGCGGCCCGTGCCGCCTCGCCTGCCGCCGCGGCCCGCTCCGCCGAGGCGGCCGCCGCCGTCGCGCTGTCGACGCTCGCGCGCACCGCCTCGTCCAGCCGGCGCAGCTCCACGCCCAGGAAGGAGTTCGTCTCGGTCGCCGCACGCGCGTAGGCCGCGACCGAATCCGCGTATGCCGCCAGCGCGTGCCGGCCGTGGGCCGCCGCCTGCTCGAGCGACGCGGTCCGTTGCTCGACGGTTGCCCGCGTGTCTGCGACTCGCCGGTTGATGTCGCCGACGCGACCGTCGAGCGGGCTGGTCACCGGCTTTGCGAGGCGTCTCGCCAGCTCCTTCAGCGTGGACGCCCAAGACGACGACGGCGGCGGCATCGACGGGAGCCTACCCATAACCTTCGGCGCCGTGCGCGTTCAACCGACCGCGATGGACGGCCCGCTTCTGGTCCTGCCCGTCGTCCACGGCGACTCCCGCGGATTCTTCGTCGAGACCTTCAGAGTCGACGATCCGGCGGTCCCCGGCCTGGGCGGTTTCGTGCAGGACAATCACTCCCGCTCGAGTCGCGGCGTAGTCCGCGGGATGCACTTCGCGGTCGGCGACGGCATCGCGAAGCTCGTGCGGTGCGCTCGCGGCACGATCGTCGACGTGGTCGTCGACATCCGTCGTGGATCTCCGAGCTTCGGCGGCTGGGAGGCCTTCACGCTCGACGATCGCGATCACGCCCAGCTGCTCGTGCCCGTCGGCTTCGCGCACGGCTTCTGCGTGCTCAGCGAGATCGCCGACGTCTGCTACAAGCAGACCGGCTACTACGATCCGGCGACCGACCGCGGCATCGCCTACGACGATCCCGAGATCGGCATCGACTGGCCGATCGCCCCGGACGAGCGGGTCGTCTCAGACCGCGACGCCACCGCCCCCCGCCTGGCTGACGTCGCCGCCGACCTGCCGTTCGTCTACCCCGGCTGAGCCGGCGCCGGACCGACCGGGCGGAGGTCGGCGCCGGCAACCAGGCCCGCCGCCTCGAGCAGCGCCTCCAGGGGGCCGTCCGAGCCCGGCAGCAGGCAGGCCTGCGGTTGATATGCCTCGAGCGCGGCCCTGACCTCCTCGCCAAGCCGGGTGGCGAGCAGCGCGTCGTAGTGGAACCGGCGGGATGCCAACCACGCCGGCCAGGCGGCTCCGCCGATCGGCAGGACCTCGACCCCGTCGCCGGCGAGCGCGACCGACGCCGGGTCGACGCTCAGCGCCGTGACCCGCACGTCCGGCCGACCGCGGGCGAGCTCCCCGAGTCGCGGACGGCAAGGCCCGTCGGGCCCGAGCGCCAGCAGACGGGTCGACGCCATCGCGTCGCGGGCGGCCACCACGCTCCACGGGCGGTCCGCGTCGATCACGGCCGGCCGCGCGTCGCACACGACGGTCCAACGACCGACGAACGTCTTCCAATTGCGCCCCACGATCTCGTCCACCCCCCGGCCCAGGGCCGACGCTCCGAGCGCGTGGACCACCCGGGACCGCGGCTCGTACACGGTCCGCCGGCCGGCCCTCGACATCGTCAGGCAGAGGTCGGCGTCCTCGAAGTACGCCGGCGCATAGACGTCGTCGAAGCCGCCCGCCTGCTCGAACGCCGCGCGATCGACCAGCAGGCACGCGCCGGCCGCGTAGTCGACCGTCCGAGGAAAGCCGTACTCGGGCAGCGCGGGATCCTCGCCGAGGCCATAGAGCACCGTTCCACCGTCGCGCCGGACGAGTGCACCTGCCTGCTGAAGCGTTCCGTCCTCGTTGAGCAGCATCGGCGAGACGGCGCCGACCGTGCGGTCGCCGGCCGCGGCCAGCATCGGCTCGAGCCAGCCGGGGCCGACCACCGCGTCACTGTTGAGAAACAGCACGAGCTCCCCGCGAGCGAGCCTGACGCCCTGGTTGCTGGCGGGCCCGAATCCGGTGTTCGCGTCGTTGCGCTCGATCCGCGCACCCTCGACCCGGGACAGGAACGCCTGCGTCGCCGGCTCACGTGAGCCGTTGTCGATCACGATCAGCTCGTAGCAGCCGGGCGTGTGTGCGATCAGCGCCTCGATCGAGCGCCGCGCCCAGTCGGCGGCGTCGAGAACCGGCATGATCACGCTCAGGCGAGGACGATCGACCGCCGGCACCACGATCGGAGCGCAGCTCGGGCTCACCTCGGGCGTCGCAGCCTCTGCGCCACGCGCAGCCTCTGCGCCAGGCGCAGCAGCGGGAGCAGGCGGCCGCGCAACCGCCACCAACCACCGCTCTCCACCGCGGCCAGCGTCTCCGCCCGCCCGCGCAGCCAGTCGAGCTCCTCCGGCGGGATCGGCGATCGACCCCGGAGTCGAGCCACCTCGTCCTGCAGCTCGTCGATCAGGCCGGCGTCTGCGCCGCGCGCGGCAAGCGTCTCCGTCCGCCGCACCGTCAGCTGTTCCAGGCCGGCCGTCGCGCTCGCCAGTCGCTCGGTCAGCTCAGCCTCTCGCCGGCGCCCGGCCGCAGCCTCCCCGGCGGCCGCGTCGCGCTGCTCGAGCGCGACGTCGAGCGCCTCGCGCAACCGCATCACATGCGCCTGGCGGCGCAGCGCGACGCGATCCGGAACCCCGTCCGGCCTCCCGCTCAAGCTATCCGGCCCTCAGCCGCGACGCGATGTCGTACGGATAGACGTAGATCTGAAGATGTCCGATCACAGCTGTCGACGTCGGCTTGCCCAGCGCCGGGTCGGGCGCGGACACGAAGGGCTCGGTCGGATCGACGATCAGGAACGTCCGCGTATGCGGTCTCGGCGAGTACCAGCTCGACACCGTGACCGTCGGAAACGGGCACAGCGTGAGACTGCCCTGCGCGCACTGGAAGACCGGGAACACGTTGACGCGGAAGTCGCTCGCCCAGGTGAACGGCAGGGAATCCCAGTAGCCGGCATATCCGTACTTCAGATCGTGGCTCGCCGCAAATCGCGCGAACGCGTTCTCCTCGCCCGTGCTCGGCGACCTGACCTGCGGGTTCACCGGACCCCGAACCAGCTGATAGGTCGAGAGCAGCGCGAGCAGCGAGACCGCGGCGGCGAGCGAGAGCCTGAAACCGAACCCGCGCTCGACCAGCAGCGGCAGCAGCGCGGCGACCGCGATGTAGGCGGCCAGGAGATACCGCGCGCCGCCGGCGCCGCCGCCAAACGAGCCGAACGTGAAGGCGCCGAGCGACACGACAAGGCAGATCGACCAGAACGAGGTATGCGCGAAGCGGGGCGTCACCGTCTCGCTGCCACGGCCCGGCGCCCGAGCAGCCGCGAGCCGAACCCGGCGGCGGAGCTCGATCAGGACCATCGCGACGGCGCCGAGCACGAGGGCGCCGCTGGCGAACGTCGCGACACCGACGAAGTCGATCGGCAATCCGAAGAAGTCGCCGCTGACGAGTTGCGTGAGATCCTCGAGCATCTCGACGAACTGGCCCGGGAGCGCGCTGCTGGCGGCGAACGTCAGCGGGACCGCCGCCGTGCCGACGCCGTTGTGGTGCATCACCGCGGTGAAGGCGCCCCCGGCCAGCAGGGCGACCGCGGTCGTGGCGAGCGCGAACGCCACGAGGCGAAGCGTCGCCGGCGTGGTCGCGCGCCAAGCCACGAGGATCGCCGCGAGGACGAACGGCGCCAGGCCCCACACGAGAAACAGATGATCCGGGACGGCGGCACCGCTGAGGAGCCCGAGCCCGAGCGATCCGATCGCCAGCCAAGGCCACGGGATCACACGCTCACGCGGCGCGAGCCAGGCCAGGACGACTCCGAGGACGACCGCGTGGACGGCCGTCGCCCCGTGTGAGTTGAAGGCCACGAACGCGATCAGTCCGCCCTCGCCGAGGCAGACCACCGCCGCGCCGACCAGCGCCGCCGACCACACGCCGAAGGCCCGTCGCACCGACCAGACGAGCAGTGCGAGCGCCCCCACGTCGAACAGCAGCGGCGCCACGTCCCAGAGCTGGCGATGGAAGGGGAGCCAATCGGTGAAGCGAATGAACACGAGCGGCTCGTACCACCCGTAGTCGCCGATCATCACGTGCGTGCCGGGTGGCGTTGACCCCAGGGCGTGGCCGATCACCGGCGCCATCGCAAAGTCCGAGTTCGTGTACACGTACGCCGTGAGCCCCCGAAAGCGCCCGAGGACGATGAGGCCGTAGACGCCCGCGAGGGCGATTGGAAGCCACCACACGGCAGCACGCGGCGGGCGCCTGACCGCGCCGCCCCTCACGACGAGACGACCCGACTGCAAACGCCGCCTGTCGACCACGGGCGAGTGCTCATCGCCGCCACGATCTCACAATTCGAACTGCGCCGCGGTGGCCGCGCCGGCTCAGGTGACGCGGTCGCGCCGTCGCAGGGCCCGCAGGGCCGCGGCCTGGTTGAGCGCGCCGTCCCGCCGGGCCCCCTCCAGCTCGAGGTCGAGCTCGGCCGCCGTCAGTCGCAGGTCCTCGATGCGCCCGTAGAGCAGCCGCAGATGGCGGCCTGCCAGCCGCCGACCGATCCGCTCGCCGATCCCCCCGACCGGATCGCCGCCATTCGTGCCGTCGAATCCGTGACCCGCGCCGTTGCGCGAGGGCACGTGCTGGCGAAGGCTCTCCAGCCGCCGCGCCATCGACCGACCGGCGGCCTCGAGCGAATGTGTGATCGCGATCTCACGGGCGGCCCGCTCGCCACGCCGGTGCGCGGCGTCCTGGTTCTCGAAGACCTCGCGCATCAGGCGCGCCGCGTGCTCGATGTCCGGCTCGGCCCACTCGGCCTCGGGCGGGTATGGTGAGCTCCCGGGTCCGACCGGGCCCATCTCGTGCCCCACGAGGAACGAGTTCTGCTCGGTCATGAAGTCGAGGTTCCCCGAGTATCCCGTGGCGATCACCGGCCGGCCGAGGGCCATCGCCTCGGCCAGGGTCAAGCCGAAGCCCTCGGCCCTGTGCAGGGAGACGTAGCAGTCGCAGCTGGCCGTCACCGCGTGGTTGTCGTTGCGCTCGAGATAGCCCTCCCGCACGGTGATGCCGGGGGACGCCGACGCCGCCTCGAGCAACCGCCTGCGGTTCGCGGGATCCGCCTCGCCGTTGACCGCCCTGATCGCCAGCGCGACGCCGCTCGGCTCCGGGAAGGCGCTCTTGAAGGCCTCGATCACCGCGAGCGGATTCTTGCGCTCGAAGACGCTGTGAAAGTCGAAGGTGTGGAGGAAGAGAAAGCCCCCCGGCAGGCCCAGCGACTCACGGCCGACCCGCACCACGCGCGGCTTGATCACCGGCAGGCGGACCTGGTAGACCGGGATCGTCGAAACCGCCTCGACCGCCGAGGCGACGTGCTCGGTGCCGACCCAGACCTCGTCCAGCAGCCCGAACGACGGCTGCCAGCGCTCGGGAAAGCGCGAGAGCTCCCACCACCACATGCCGATCGTGTGTCTCCCGTCGAAGAACGGCTCTCCGGCGTCCTCGCGGAACGCCGGCAGTCCGTCCGCGTTCACGCAGACCAGATTGACCGGGAAATGGGCGGCGCTCACGTCCAGCGAGGTGAACGGATCCTCGTGCCGCGTGGCCGGCACGCTCCGTCCGCCGACCGGCAGCAGCGGCACCTCAGCCGTGTCGAGCGCCGCGACGACCAGCCGAGCCGCCTCGCCGACGCCCGACTCGGACTCGAAGTACCCGGCCACGTTGACGCCCCACGGCGGCGGTGGCGCCGTCCGCTGCCGCTCGCGGATCGCCTGCGCCCGGGTCGCCGGAGGCATCAGCATCGGCGGCAGGGTTCCCGGCTCCATCGCATAGGCGTGGAGCCAGCCGATCAGACCGTGCGCCTGCTCGGCGAGCTCGAGTCGCGGATATGCCTCGCGGAGCTCCGGCTGGGCCTCGCGAACCAGCCAGCACAGGCGATTGATGCCGAACGCCCCGCCAGCCGGCGCCGGCTCCGCCAGCCAGGCGTAGAACTCCTCCATCCCGGCGCGGGTGAACGGCGACCGCGAGAGCTTGGCCTCGTCGTGGGCCCGCGCGTAGATGTCGCGCAGCCGCCGGTCGAAACGCGTCCCGTCGGGCAGCGCGCCCCATCCGTAGGGCAGTCCGCGGGCGGCGAGCTCACCGTTGGCAAGCAGACGCTCGGCGTACTCCCTGCACAGCCGCGCGAGCGGCGGGTGGTCGCTGAGGTGGATCCGATCCTGGACGTCGCTGAGGAGCTCCGGGTGCTGGGCGTCGAAGCCGCTCAGGCGCAGCAGCCGCAGGCGCGCGCCGTCGACCGTCACGCCGTCGTCCTGCTCGGCGATCGAGCGGCCGTAGAGGTTCCAGTACGAGGCCCCGATCCCCGGATCGCGCAGCTCGTGCTGGCGGGCGGCGATCGTCGTCAGCCGATCGATCGGGGCCGCCCCGCCGGCCGGTCCCGCGCCCGCGCTCGCCCGGTGGGCCCACCACCCCAGCACCGCCTCCTGATCGCTGCCGGGCGCCAGCGCGAAGAGCCCCGGATCGTGGAGCCCCGCCCCCCGGAGGTCGGCCTCGTTCGGACGCCGCCCGTCGGGCGGAAGCGGCGCCGGCGTACGCGCCCAGACGAGCACGCCGTGCTCGCTGGCCGCCCGCTCGATCTCCTCGAGCGAGCCGGTCACGTATGAGTCGGCCTCGAGGTAGCAGACCGGCCGGCCGGACTCGCGAGCCAGCAGGTGGGCGATCAGCGCCGGCTTGACGGCCTCGCGCAGCTCGTCACAGTCGAGCCGTGCGGCCAGCTGCGCAAAGCCCGGGATCGACAGCGCCGCCGGTCCGAGCACCTCGACCTCCGCCTCTGCCACGAGCGACGCCGCCAGCTCCCCCGGCTCCTCGGCCGCGTCGCAGTCGTCGAGCACGAACACGACGCACCGCGCGTGCGGGTCATGGCGTCTGAGCGACTCGGCCAGCGTGCGCGCGCGCGCAAGCTCGCGTCGGGCGACGATCGTTGTGAAGTGCATGGCCGTCGCAATCCTAGCCCGGCCCCCGCGCCAACCGAGGGTGACGTCGTCGTGGGCGCACAACGCCCACGGGTCGTGCCTCCCCGGCAGGACCGTGGGCACGTGCTAGCGTCCAGCCGATGAGCACGCTCGAGGCTCGGCGGCTGGTTCGCCGCGTGATCGAGCTGGCCGCCAGACGGGTCCTCGCCGCGGTCGATCCGCCGTCCCTCGCCACCGCCGACGAGCCCGGCGTGGCCGGCGACCCGCAGAACGGGTGGAGCTTCGAGCGGGACCTCGGTCCGGCCGAGCTGGCAGTCGAGGGGCACCGCGTGAGCTCGATCCTCTACGAGCGTCTGACCGAGGAGAAGATCGCCGACGTCGAGCGGCGGATCCTCGAGACGCCCGAGCTCGGCCACTATCTGGCCGGCCAGCCGAGCCTTGCCACGCGGCGCTACCTCTCGCTCTCCTGCGGCATCTGGCTCGCCGTGCCAGGCCTGCTCGACGGTACCGGGCTGGTCAGCGCACAGCCGCCCGACGACGTTCACGCGATGGCCCGGGGCCCGCTCTCGGCCGGCGGCGGCCTCTACGAGGCGGACATGATCACGAGCGCCCTGGAGAGCTGCGGGGTGGAGCTGGCCGACGTCCGGGACGGACTCGACTTCGGCTGCTCGTCCGGCCGCGTCGTGCGTGTCCTCGCGGCCGCCTTTCCCGAGACCCGGTGGCGCGGCTGCGACCCGAACGCCCGAGCGATCGAGTGGGCGTCGGACGCCCTGCCGGCGATCGACCTCTTTCTCAGCGACGACGAGCCGCCGCTGAGCCTGCCCGACGCGTCGCTCGACCTCGTCTACGCGATCTCGATCTGGTCGCATTTCGAACCGCAGCTCGGTCTGCGCTGGTTCGAGGAGATGCACCGCCTGATCCGCCCGGGCGGCCACCTGCTCTGCACGACGCACGGTCTCGCGTCGGTCGACCACTACGCCAGGCACAGGCTACGAGCCGCCGGCCAATCACGCGAGATCGCCAAGGCGCTGTATGAGCGGGGCTCCTGGTATGCGCCCGAGTTCGGCGAGGCCGGCGACTGGGGCGTCGTGAACCCCGGCTGGGGCACGGCGTTCCTCTCGCCCGAATGGATTCTCGCGAACCTTTTGCCTGCCTGGCACGTTCTTGAGTTTGCACCCGGCCGCAACCAGGAGAACCAGGACGTCTATGTACTTCGCCGCGTCTGACGGGCCCGCCCGGCTTGCTAGCGTTCGCCGGCCTTGACGACAGCCACCACACGATCGGGAGCCACGACGACGGCCCCCGCTCGATCGGGTCGGTCGGCCGTTACGGTCGAGCACGTGAGCAAGGCATTCCGCCTGCCTCACCAGCAGTACCACACGCTCAAGGAGCGCGCTCTCCACCCGTTCCGCTCGAGCACCTTCGACATTCTCCAGGCCGTCGACGACGTCAACGTCGAGATCGCCCAGGGCGAGTTCTTCGGGATCATCGGGCGCAACGGCAGCGGCAAGAGCACGCTCCTGAAGTGCATGGCCGGGATCTACGACATCGACGCCGGCCGCCTGGAGGTCCGCGGCCGGCTGTCGCCGTTCATCGAGCTCGGCGTCGGCTTCAACATGGACCTGACGGCCCGCGACAACGTGATGATCAACGCGATCATGCTCGGGCTGACCCGCAAGCAGGCGCGCCAGCGCTTCGACGAGATCATCGCCTTCGCCGAGCTCGAGGACTTCCTCGACCTGCGGCTGAAGAACTACTCGTCGGGGATGACGGTCCGCCTGGCCTTCTCGGTCGCGATCCAGGTCGACGCGGAGGTCCTCCTGATCGACGAGGTGCTCGCCGTCGGTGACGCCAACTTCCAGCAGAAGTGCTTCGACGAGTTCCAGCGGCTCAAGAAGGCCGGGCGGACGATCCTCTTCGTGACCCACGACATGAGCGCGATCGAGCGCTTCTGCGACCGGGCGATGCTGCTCGAGAAGGGGAAGATGCTCGCGCTCGGCGAGCCGACCGCGATCGCCCGCCGGTACAACGAGCTCAACTTCGGGCGCACCGTTCACAGCCACGCCCCCGAGACGGAGATCGAGCGCGAGGAACAGCGGCGCGAGGTCGCGATCGTCGACGCGTGGTTCGAGAACACCGGCGGCGAGCGGATTCCGGCGATCGCCTGCGGAGAGCCCTGCCGGGCGTGCGTCGAGGTCCACTTCAACAGCGACCTCGAGGACCCGATCTTCGGGTTCACGATCCGCAACGACGTCGGCGCGACGATCTTCGCCACGACGACCGCGCTCGACCACGGGCCGACCGGGTCGTTCAAGGCCGGCCAGACCGTGATCGTCCGCCTGGACTTCGCCAACTGGCTGTGCCCCAGCCGCTACAACCTGACGCCGTCGATCGCACGGGCGGGAATGGGCGCCGACGCGATCGACATCCGCGAGGACATCACGTCGCTCGTCGTCCACAGCGGACACTTCACCGGCGGCGTGGTCAACCTCCCCCATACCTTCGAGCTGGTCCGCGGACCGGCCGGCCGGCCGGCCTGACGTCGATGGCCCGCGTCGCCCCAGACCCCGAGACCGTCAGCAGGCGACACGCCCCGTCGGCCGTCGGCGGGGATCTCCGGCGCTTCTGGAACCTGACCTTCACGCTCGCGAGCACCGACTTCCGGATGACCTACTTCGGCTCGGCACTCGGCTACCTCTGGTCGTTGATGCAGCCGCTGCTCTACTTCAGCGTGCTCTACGTCGTCTTCACGAAGATCTTCAAGGTCCAGACGAACCCCCCGGTCAAGCACTACGCGGTCTACATGCTGACCGGGATCATCCTCTGGACCTTCTTCCTCCAGACGACGAGCACGAGCGTCCAGTGTCTGCTCGCCCGCGAGGGCCTGCTGCGCAAGATGCGCTTCCCGAGGCTCGTCGTCCCGCTCGCCGTGGCGCTGACCGCGCTCTTCCAGCTCGGCATGAACTTCATCGCCGTGATCCTCTTCGCGGTGATCTCCGGCCTCACGCCGCGCGTCTCCTGGCTCGAGCTCCCGGTGCTCGTCGTCCTGATGGCGATCCTCGCGGTCGGCACCGGAATGATCCTCTCCTGCCTGTACATCCGCTACCGCGACATCGCGCCGATCTGGGCGGTCGCGGCGCAGATCCTCTTCTACGGGTCCCCGGTCATCTACACCGCGGCCAAATATCCCGGCGGCTTCGTCCGGATCGCACTCTGCAACCCGATCGCCGCGATCAACACGCAGATGGAGCATGCCTTCGTCGACCCGACCGCCCACTCCGCCGCCACCGTGATCGGCGGTGGGATCCGCTTGGCGATCCCGCTCGGGATCATCTTCGGCGTGTTCGCGCTCGGCCTGTGGTTCTTCCACCGCGAGGCCCCGCGGATCGCGGAGAACCTCTGAGGATGGCGCCCGAGGAGACCACCGAGCGAGAGCTCGGGCTGATGCGGGCGCGAATCGTCGCGCTCGAGGCCGAGCTGGTCGAGGTCTCGGCCCGTGCCCAGGCGGCCGTCGCCGCGGCCCAGGCCCAGACCTACTGGCTCGATCGCTGGCACGTCGATCTCAACGAGCTGATGCGCCGGCCCGGCGCCAAGGAGCTGCGGCTCGGCCTCCGCGCCGTCCGCTCGGTCGCGCGCGGCGGGCGCCGCCTGAAGCGTCGCCTGCGCTCGTGACCGCCGCCCGCTCGATGGGATCCATCTCGACGAGCTTCCCCAGCGCCTGCGCGGTGATCCCGGTCAAGGATGGCGAGCGCCACCTCGCCGAGCTGCTCGACGCGCTGGCCCGTGAGGGCGTCGACGAGACCCTGGTGATCGACTCCGGTTCGACTGACCGCTCGCCGGAGATCGCCCGGAGCGCCGGCGCCCGGGTGATCCGGATCGATCCGGGCGACTTCGGCCACGGGCGGACCCGCAACCTCGGCGCCGAAGCGACCTCCGCCGAGCTGATCTGCTTCCTCACGCAGGACGCCACCCCCCGCCCCGGCTGGCTGGCCGCCTATCGGGAGGCGTTCGCGCTCGAGGATCGGATCGGCGCCGCCTACGGGCCGCACGTCGCGCGGGCGCAGACCAGCCCGATGATCGCCCGCGAGCTCGCCGAGTTCTTCGCCGGCTTCGCGCCCGACGGCCGGCCGCAGATCCAACGCGCCGGCGACGCGGCCTTCCTGTCCAACGTCAACGCCGCCTACCGTCGGGCCTGCTGGACCGAGATCCGCTTCCGCGACGTCGCCTACGCCGAGGACCAGGCGTTCGGCGCAGACCTGCTCGCCGCCGGCTGGAGCAAGGTCTACCACCCTGGGGCAGCCGTCCTCCACGCCCACGACTACGGCCCGATCGAGTTCATGCGCCGCTACTTCGACGAGTACCGCGGGCTCCGCGAGACGACCGGACACATCGAGCCGTTCGGTTTCTCCGCGACGCTCGCCGCGGTCCGCGGCGGGATGTGTGGCGACGACCGGTGGCTGGCCGCGCGCGGGGCCACGCCGATCGAGCGGGTTCGCTGGCTCGCGCGGTCGGGCACCCACCACGGCGCCCGCCGCGTCTTCGCCGCGCTCGGATCCCGCTCGGCCGCGCTCCCCGCCGCCGTGCAGCGGCGCATCTCGCTGGAGGGCCGCGCCGGCGTCGCGCCGGCCGCCCTCAACGGCTCGTCGCGGACCGCTGACGAGTCACCGGAGACCCCTCCCGACGCCGGCGCCGGCGCCGGCACCGGCGCCGGCGCCGCGGGCCGGGTTCCCCCCGCACGCGCGGTCCGGCCTCGAGCACTCGAGAACGACTTCGCCCTGATCGAGGAGGTCTGGCGCGAGGGGACCACCCCCCTGCTGGACCCGGTTCCCGGCATGGCCGACCGCGACCGGCTGCGGATCGCGATGATCCTGCCGCCGTTCACGCGCGGCAGCGGCGGCCACAACACCCTGATGCAGATCCTCACCCGGCTCGAGCGCCGGGGACACGTCTGCACCGTCTGGGTGCACGACTTCCTCGGTGTTCATCGGTCCGTCTGGCCGGCCGTCCTGCGCGCGGAGCTGCGGGAGTTCTTCGCCCCCTTCGAGGGCCCCGTGTACAAGGGCTTCGACCGTTGGCAGGGCGCCGACGTCGTGCTGGCGACCGGCTGGCAGACCGTCCACCCGGCGTTGCGACTCGACCAGTGCAGGGCCCGCGTCTACGTGGTCAACGACCACGAGCCCGAGTTCTACGCGACGTCGACCGAGCGCGCCCTCGCCACCGAGACTTACGGCTTCGGGCTGCACTGCGTCGCCGCCAGCCCCTGGCTGCGCGATCTCCTGATCGACACGTACTCGACCAGCGCCGACGCCTTCCAGCTCGGCGTCGCCCACGAGATCTACAGGCCCCGGCCGGTCGAGCGCCGCCGCGACACGGTCGTCTACTACGCCCGTCACAGCACGGCGCGGCGCGCCGTCCCGGTCGGGCTGATGGCGCTCGCCGAGCTCCACCGCCGCCGTCCCGACATCCGGATCGTGCTGTTCGGTGCGAAGACCCCGCCCGACACGTCGTTCCCGTTTGAGCACCTCGGCGTGCTGACCCCCGAGAACCTCAGCTGGCTCTACTCCGAGTCGACGGTCGGCCTCTGCCTGTCGCTGACGAACTTCTCGCTGATGCCCAAGGAGATGCTCGCGTGCGGCCTGCCCTGCGTCGAGCTCGCCGGGGTCAGCGCGGAGTCGATCTTCGGACCCGACGGCCCACTCGAGCTCGCGCCTCTCAACCCGGTACGAATCGCCGATCGCCTCGAGCGACTGGTCGACGACCGTGAGCTCTGGGAGCGCCGCTCACGCGAGGGCATCGAGTTCGTCGCCAGCCACACGTGGGACCATGCGACCGACGAGGTCGAGGCCGGCCTGCGCCACGCGCTCGCCCTCCGCGAGGACGCGCCTCGGTGAGCGAGATGCCGGTGCCGCCGCCCGAGCTCGCCGCCTATGTGGCCGCCTGCTCCGACGGCGACCCGGTCAGGCTGTACCTCGGACACGGGGCGATCCTCGCCCGCGGGCTGCTCGCCCACTTCCCGGAGGATCTCGCCCTGAGTGGCGAGCGGGTGCTCGACTTCGGCTGCGGGTCGGGGCGCTTCCTGCGCCACCTCGTCAACGCCGGGACCGGCGCGGCATTCGAGGGCGCGGACATCGACGCTGCGTGCATCGACTGGCTCGAACGTCACCTTCCGCCACCCCACACCGCGTTTCGCAACGCGGCAACTCCTCCCCTGCCACGCCCGGACGGCCACTACGCGCTGATCTACGCGACCTCCGTGTTCACCCACCTCACCGACACCTGGGCCGCCTGGATCTGCGAGCTCCATCGCCTGCTCGCCGACGGCGGTGTGCTGATCGCGACAACGCTCGACGAGGCGGCCGGCGTCGACTTCGACGAGGACCCGTGGGATGACGCGCGGATCGGCATGCTCGTGCTCGGGCCCGGCCGGCCATGGGTCGCCGGTGGGCCGATGGTGCTCCACTCCGAGTGGTGGATCCGCGCCCATTGGGGCCGCGCCTTCGACGTGCTCGACTTTCATCCCGGCACGGGCAGCGACTTCGGCCAGGCGATCGTCGTGATGCGCAAGCGCCCGGGCGCGATCACGCCGGAGGAGCTCGAGCGGATCGAGCCCGACGAGCCCCGCGAGCTCTCGGCTCTGATCCACGCCGTCCGCCGCGCCGGTCAGGAGAGCGTCAGCCTCAACGCTGACCACGATGCCTACAGCGTCGCCTACCAGACCGAGGCGACGCGCAGCAGGCGGCTCGAGCTCGAGAACGCCGAGCTCGCCCGGCGGCTCGCGGATGCCGAGTCCCAGCTCGCCGCCGCCCGGCGCGGGCCGCAGGCCCTGGTCAACCTGCTCGGCGCGCTGCGCTCCAGAGCACGGGTCCTCAGCCGCCGCTGGCCGGGTAGAGGCGGGGGACGCGGGTCGGGCAGTAGAGCTCGTACGCGCTGAACGGCTTGACGGCGTCTCCGAGCACGACATAGAGACCGGTGCCGTCGGGGAAGCCCACGCACGCCGGGGGGTTTCCGGGGCCGTCGGCATGGCGGAACATGAACGCATCGTGCGGGCCCAGCGTGGCCGGCGAGTAGGTCGCCGGGAGGCTCAGTCCCGACGCGGCGGCGAGCTTGGCCAAGGGTCCCGCCGCGAAGAACGGAACATCCGAGCTCGGCGCGTCGAACTCGACCAGCGCGACGCCCTGGCGGTGCATCGCGCTCATCACGGCGGCGATCCTCGACTGATACGGCTGGGGAATCTGCGACTCGAGCTGCGCCGTCACGTCGGGGCTCAGGGGAGCCGTCCGCCGGTAGGTCTCGGGCGTATGGCCCGGGCAGAGGAACGTATCGGTCTCGAGCGGCTGGGCGGCGTTGCCGACCACGACGTAGACGCCGCTGCCGTCGTCCATTCGCCGGCACGGCGGCGGATCGCCGGCGACCGGGAAATGACGCAGCAGGAAGGCGCCGTGCGGGCCGAGGTTCGCCGGGTCGTATGCGTCGGTCGGCGCGAGTCCCGCTTCGAGTGCGCGGACCTGGAGGCCCGAGGTGTTGAAGTCGATCGCGTCCGCGCTGCCGCCGTCGAACGTCACGCTCCGGATGCCGGCCCGCCTCAAGGCGCTCATCAGCGACGGGATCCGCCCGTCGGTCCCCGGCCCGCCGCGCAGCCAGCCGTCCGGCGAGTACGCGGTCAGGACACGCTGGAAGGTCGCGTTCGCCGCGGCCCCCGGCAGCGTGACCCGCTCGGGGTGACCGACCCCGGCCGAGACGCCGACGAGGTTCACCAGTACGACCACGCCGAGCACGGCGGTTGCCGCCCGCCGGATCCGTGGGCGCGCGACGGCGATCCAGCCGGCCCCGAGAACGGCGACGAAGACCAGCTCCGGAAGCGAATAGCGGGCGTCCTTGTGGACGATCAGCGTCGTGCCGACCCAGGCCACGACGATCCCGGCCAACAGCTCCACGCGCAGGTCGGCCGCGCGGGGCGCTCGGAGGAGGTCGCGTACGGCGAGGCAGGTCCCGACGACGAAGAAGACGACCAGCGGAACGAGGAGCTGGATGTTGAGTGCGTCCCAGAAGTAGTAGGCCAGGCTCTCCGCCGAGAACCGGCTCGGCGCGGTGTACGCGGTGGCGGTCGCGTCGTGCTCGGCGACGAGTCCCCTCAGCTCGTGGGCGTGGTAGACGTACCACGGACCCGCGATGACCGCCAGGCCGATCGCGAACGCGGCGAGCCCGCGCCAGTGCCGCCAGCCGCCGCGCGCGAAGGCGACCAGGAGGACGCCGGCGAAGAACAGCACGGACGTCTGCTTGGTCAGCATCGCCAGGCCGCAGAGCACGCCCGCCAGCCCGGCGAGGCCGGTCCGCTCGAAGCGGTTGCTCGCGAGGGTCGCCCAGACGCCCGCGGCGACGAGCGCCGCCTGCTCGGGGTCGAGCAGGAACTCGTGCATCTCGGAGACGATCATCGGCGTGCCGAGCGCGAACAGCGCGGCGAGCAGGCCGGCGCGCGTCTGGCCGTAGACGAGCGTGCCGATCCCGTAGCAGGACGCCGCGAGCAGCGGCACGAAGACGATGTTCGACGCGAGGATCACCGACCCCGGATGCAGGCCGCCGACGATCAGCCCGAGCGCGCCGACGATGTGCCCGAGCGGCGGGTAGGTGTTGAAGTCGGTGAACGGCGCCGTCAGGTGACCGCTCTGGACCTCGGCGCGCACGTTGTTCGCGAGCACGGTGTGCAGGCCGTTGTCCCAGTCCTGGACGCGGTCGTCGGCGCTCACCCACCAGATCGTCGTCCCGACGAACACGAAGACCGCCGCGATCGCCAGCCGGATATCGAGCCCGGCCGTCGAAACCGCGGCTCGGAAACCCCGAGCCGATCCGCGGGCCGGGACGCCGCCGGCCTGGACGCCGGCCGGGACGCCGCCTGCCGGAACGCCGCCGGCCGGGACGCCGCCGACCGGGACGCCGCCGGCCGGGGTGCCCTCAGACGACCCGGCCGGGCTCACCCGCGATAGCCGACGAAGTTGATCGCCGCCGGCGCGTCGAGGCGGAGCTCGACCTCCCGCTCGGGTGAGTCGAGCGCAAGCACGACGTAGCCGGCGCCGCCCGGCGGCCCGGTGACGATCGCGCTCGCCTGACCCGTCGCTCCCCTGACCTCGACCTCGATCGGCTCGCCGGTTCCGATCACACCGACCATCAACTCGCGGGAGGGCGCCCGCAGACGGGCGTGGAGGCGGGCGCCGTCTGCCAGATGAAGGGTCTCGTTGGGCGCGTAGGCGACCTTCTGGCTCGTCCGGGTGTCCATCATCCACGGCCGGATGAACGACGGCGGGCCGGGCAGGGCGATCGGGCTGAGGATCAGGTCGAGCCAGTACCTGCCGAACACGGGCGCCAGATCCGGGCGGTACTCCTCGAGCCCACGCGCGAGGCGCTGCTCGTCGGGCTGAACGGGTCGCACGCCCATCAGGAGGGGGTCGTAGTTGGAGGCGATCACGTGACGGCGCAGGTCGCCGAAGGCGAGCTCGAACTCGTGGAAGCTGACCCCCCGGCCCCAACGCGCCAGCGCCTCGCGGGCGGCCGGCCCGCCCCGGCCGGCGGCGTCGGCCATCGCCGCGGTGAAGTCTCCTCGCCGGGAGTTGCGGGCGTAGCGCAGGGCGAGGTCGTCGGGCAGCTGGGAGAAGTACGGCATCTGGGCCGTGTGATGGTCGAAGTCGATCAGCCGGTTGGGCGCCTCGCAGACGACGATGACCCCGTCGCGGCGGACGACGCGCCGCGCCAGCGCGAGGACGTCGAGGCGTTCGGGCACCGTCAGGTGCTCGACGACCGCGTAGAGCAGGAAGACGTCGACCTCGCCGGCGAAGCGCTCGACCTCCGCGGCGATCGTCTCGACCGGGGCGTGGTGGAGCTCGGCGTTGTCGAGGCCGGCGTAGGCCAGGACCTGCCGGCCGAGGTCGACGGCCGATTCGTCGATGTCGAAGCCGATGTGCCGGCCGGCCCGGGCGGCGAACGCCCGGCTGACGAAGCCCATCCCGCAGCCGTACTCGAGCACCGTCCGGCCGGCCAGCGAGCAGACCTGCTCGATCCAGGGGATCAGGCTTCCGGCGGCGGCATCGAAGCGGCCGTCGGTGTCGATGATCCCCGGCATCAGCTCGGTGCCCATCGGGCGGAGCTTAACGGCCGGGTGGCGGGCGACTATCATGGCCGCGTCCGCCCGGGTCTCCGCTGGCTGCCGAGCACCCGCGCACCGCGATCGCACTGAAGGAGCAGCAGACCTTGGAGATCTTCGACGACTCCGCGTGGCAGATGTCCTGGGGAGAGCGGGCCGCGTTCGAGGGACTGCTGGCCCAGTGCAAGCCGGCGCTGGCAATCGAGATCGGCAGCGCGGATGGTGCGGCGCTGGCGCAGATCGCCCGGCACGCCGGCGAGGTCCACTCGTTCGACCTGCTGCGGCCGGCGGCCGCCACCGAGCACTTCCCGGACGTGACCTTCCACACCGGCGACTCGCACGCCCTCCTGCCTGAGCTGCTCGCCGGGCTGGCGGCCGACGGGCGTAAGGTCGACTTCGCGCTGGTCAACGGGGATCACTCGCCGTCGGGGGTCCGCCGCGACGTCGAGGACCTGCTCGATTCGCCGGCCGTCTGCGACACGGTGATCCTCGTCCACGACTCGACCAACGAGCGGGTCCGCGAGGGGCTCGACGCGATCCGCTTCGCCGCCTGGCCCAAGGTCGCCTTCGTCGAGCTCGACTTCGTCGCCGGCTACATGGTTCGGGAGGAGCGCCTCCGGCACGAGCTGTGGGGCGGCTTTGCGATCGTCATGGTCGACTCGACGCGGCGGCGGTACCGGACCGGCTCGGTGACCGACGACCGGTGCTACCCGGCGGCCGAGCTGTTGGCGACCGCCCGCGAGATGGTGCTCGCCCGCGAGCACGGGCAGGATCTGTCGGCCGCGCTCGAGGTCGTCGCCGGCGGCGACACGCCGACCCGCCTGATCGCCGAGCTTGAGACCGAGCTGGCCGCGGCGACCGCCGAGATCGAGCGACTGAGCAGCGTGTCGCGACATCACGAGGCCCTCTGGAACTCGCTGATGGACTCGTGGAGCTGGCGGATCACCGAGCCGGTGCGCAGCGCGAAGGACCGGCTCCGGGGGAAGCTGCCGCTGTGACGACCGAGCCCCGGCGAGCCGTGCTCCGGCGACCTCGGTTCGCGCTCGTCTCGCGAGAGGTCTTTCCGTTCGGCGGCGGCGGGATCGGCTTCTACGTCAACTCGAGCGCCCACCTGCTGGCCGGGATCGGCGAGGTCAAGATCTTCACGACGAGCTCCCACCGGGAGAGCTACGAACGGATGCGCGATGCCGGCGACCCCCGCGTCCCGCCCAACGATGTCGAGCTGGTCTTCGTCGACGAGGCCGAGCCCGAGCAGATCGGCGGCTTCTTCTCGGCGATGCACCTCTACAGCTCGAACATCCTCGACGCCCTCCACGCGACCTACGGCGACCACGGCCCCGACCTGATCGAGTTCGCCGACTACCTCGCCGAGGGTGCGGTCACCGTCCAGGCCCGCCGCGGCGGGGATCGGCTGCTCGCGGACACGCTGGTCGCGATCCGGCTCCACACGACGGCCGAGATCGCGACCGTGCTCGACGGCTGCCTCGACCAGGACTTCGCAAGCCGGGCGACCTCCGCGCTGGAGCGCCTCGCCCTGCGCGACGCGGACGCCCTGATCTACCAGGGCGGCGACGTCCTCGCCAGCTACCAGCGCTTCTACGGAGCAGACCAGCTCGCCCCGGCCCATTGCTTCCGCTACCCGTTCGTCCGCTGGGCCGAGGTCTCCCGGCCGGAGGAGCCACGCGATCAGACGCTCCCGCTCCGCCTGCTCTATCTCGGCCGGCTCGAGCGCCGCAAGGGCGTGCAGAACCTGCTCCGGGCGATGGCCGGGGTCGGCGGCGGCGATGTCCAGCTGACGCTGCTCGGCGGCGACACCGACACGGCTCCGCTGGGGACGTCGATGGAGAGCACGCTGCGGATGCTCGCCGACGGCGACGGCCGGATCGAGTTCAGGCCGTCGGTGTCGCTGGTCGAGATGCAGGCGGCCCTGCGTGATTGCGACGCCGTCGTCCTCCCGTCGCTCTGGGAGTCGTGGCCGTACGTCGCGCTCGAGGCGCTCCAGGCCAACCGGCCGATCATCGCCACGCCGGTCGGCGGCTTCGTCGAGATCGTCCGGCCGGGGGCGAGCGGCTGGCTGACCGAGGACACCGGATCCGAGAGCCTCGCGACGCTGATCGAGCGCCTCCTCTACAGCCGGGAGGAGGTCGAGCGCGTCCGCCTCGAAGGCCTGCCGGCCGGTGTCTTCGCGGAGCTCGTCGACCCCGAGCCGATCATCGCCGGGTACCGCCGGCTGCTCGACGGCCCCGGCCGTTGGCGTCCGGCCGCCGCGGCCCGGCGGATCTCGAGCGCGACCGTCGCCGCGCCGCCCGAGCCGGTCGTCTCCGTCGTGATCCCGTACTACCGGCTGGCCGCCCACATCGCCGAGACCGTCGCGTCGGCCTTCGCCCAGACGCACGCGTCGATCGAGGTGATCCTCGTCAACGACGGATCGTTCACCGAGGCGGACTGGATCATCGCCGAGCTCGCCGCCGAGTACCCCCTGACCGTGCTCTCCCAGCTCAACAGCGGCCTCGGGTCGGCCCGTAACTTCGGCATCACCCAGTCACGCGGGCGCTACGTCGTCCCGCTCGACGCCGACAACATGCTCGAGCCGACCTTCATCGAGCGCACGCTCGAGATCCTCGAGGCCAACCCGCGGGTCGCCTACGCGACGACGTGGTCGCGATACATCGACGCACGCGGTCGCGAGCTCGAGCCGCCGAACATCGGCTATCAGCCGATCGGCAACGACTCGCCGATGATCGAGCGCGACAACATCGCCGGCGACGCGATCTCACTGATGCGCCGCTGGCTGTTTGACGCCGGGTTCACCTACAGCGAGGACCTCGTCAGCTACGAGGATTGGGACCTCTACAGGCGGCTGCACCGGGCCGGTCACTTCGGGATCGTGATACCCGAGCGACTGTTCCGCTACCGCGTACGTAAGGATTCCATGATCCGCCAGCTCGGCTTCCCCCACACTGAGCGCCTGTACGGCGAGATGGCCGCCGGCGTCCGCGAAAGAGAGGTTCGATGGGAGTCCAAGAGAGGCTGACACTCCAGGCGATCGGTCAGCCGACCCTGATCGCCGCGGAGCACGTCCACCGCTACGAGTTCGCCGCCGCCCTCTGCCCGGGCGCCCGGGTGCTCGATCTGTGCTGCGGCGCGGGCTACGGCGGGGAGATCATCGCCGGCACCGCCCGCAGCGTCCATGGCGTCGACTATGACGTCGCGACGATCGACCTCGCGGCCAGCACGCTCGGCCACAACCCCCAGCTCACCTTCGAGACGTCCGACGCGACGAGGTTCCTGCGCGGCGACCTCGCCGGCCGGTTCGACGCGATCGTCTGCTTCGAGGGGCTCGAGCACCTGCCCGACTCGGGCGACGCCCTGCGCGAGCTGCGCCGCCACGCCGCGGCCGGGATCGCCGTGATCTGCTCGGTCCCCAACAGCCGGGGGATGGGCGAGGAGAACGAGTTCCATGTGACCGACTTCGGCTACGACGAGGCCGGTGTCGCATTCGCCGGCTTCCCCGACGCGGTCATCGTCCGCCAGTATCTCGCCGAGGGATCGGTGATCATCCTCGACGGGTCCGCCGAGCTCGACGCCCGCCTGCATGGTGTCGAGCGGGCCGAGCCGCAGTACGCCAACCACTTCATCCTCGTCTCCGGGATCGCCGAGGAGACGCTCGGCGGGATCCATCGCGGGCGCATGCAGCTGGCGATGGCGCCCAACTACAACCGGTACATGCACGACCTCGAGCGGGCGAACGTCCAGCTCCGCCGACGCAACCACGAGCTCGCCCGCGGACTGCTCGGCAAGGCCGCGTCGGCCGCGCCGTCGTACGTCCGCAAGGCCGAGCAGCGGATCGCCGAGCTCGAGTCCCAGCTCGGCGACCAGCAGCGCATCGAGCACGAGCTCGAGCACGAGCGGCGGGCCGCCCGCCGGCTCGCCGAGGAGCTCAAGGACGCTCAGCTGCAGGTCAAGATCGCCGCCGGCCGCCGCGGCGGGACGCTCGCGCGGATCGCCGACCGGCTCCGCTGACGCCGGATACCGGTCACCCGTAGTACCTGGAAATCGTCAACAGCTCGGCGAACAAGCCGTGCGCCATCGCCAGGATCACCAGTCCCGCCCCCAGCGCAGGCGCCCACCGCCGGGGGGCGGCCCGGCTGACGAGCACGACGAAGACGGCGTAGATCGGCAGCAGGGGGAAGAGGTAGCGAGCCTGCTCGAAGGGCACGCCGGTCGACATCAGGTAGCGGATCCCGATGTAGCCGATCGCCCCGACCAGGCCGAGCGCCATCACCGCGAAGCCGACTGCCATCGGCCATACGCCGAGCAGCTCCCGGCGCGAGCGCCAGAGCCCGACCAGGGCGAGCACCGCGAGTACCACGAACGCATCCTGGGCGAGCGTGTAGACCCGCGCCGGGAAGCTGTAGTCGAGCCATCCGAAGCGGCCGATCGCCCCGTTGAAGAACACTTGGCGCAGGGGCGAGTAGCCGAAGTACGCGTGGTTCATGAACGGCAGCTTCGGGAGGACGAGCTCCCACGTGTAATCGAGCGTGTCGCGCAGCGTGATCGCCTGCTGGCCGGGCGCCGCGACCGTCGCCGCGCCGGCGAAGCCTCCGCCCGTCGGCCCTCCCCGGTGCCAGACGGTCGCGTTGAGAGCGCCGTACGCGGCCACCGGGACCGCGGCGACGGCCGCGGCGATACCCGCGCCGATCGCGGCTGCCCGCCGCGTGAGGACCCCCGGCCCGGTTCGGGCCGGGGCGACCGGCGCGTCCCGACGGCCGGCCCGCCCTGAGCGCCAGACGATCAGCGCGAGGCAGACGGCGATTCCCGGGACGAACGCGACGAAGGTCAGCTTGCCGAGCAGGCCGATCGCGGTCGCCAGCCCGATCCACACCCCTCGGCGGCGGGTCAGGCCATGCCGGTAGGCCCGGATCAGGGCGAGGAAGGTCGCGGCCGACGCGAAGAACAGGAGGCTGTCGCCCTGGACGCCGGACGAGATGAAGGCGAACTGCGGCTGGAAGGCGACGACCAGCCCGCCGACCGTCGGGGCCCACGGGATCGACGGGAAGACCTCGCGGACGAAGAGGAACGTCGCCAGCACGGTCAGGCCGGCGAGCACGGCCGAGAGGAGGCGCATGAACTCGAGGCGGGCGAGGATGTCGTGGGACGGGGAGAGCCAGTACGGAATCGCGGCGAGCGCGTAGTAGAGCGGCGGCTGGTTGGTGATCGAGCTCATCCCGCCCGGGCCGACCGGGCTCGGATCGGTCGCAAGCGACGCCCGCAGCGAGCTCTGCTCGGCCGGCGTGATCACCCCCCGCTCCTGGTTGTGGCCGATCACGTCGAAGAAGAAGAGGTTCGCCAGGGCGGTGTACTCCTGTGGCGAGAACTGGACCAACGGACCCTCGGGCGGCGGCTTGCCGGTCTGAGCGACGTACTGGGCGTAGGCGAAGTGTCCGGTCTCGTCGGGCACCTGGAACGGCGGGATCACGGCCGTCCAGATCGCGGCGTTGACGAACGCGACGAGGAAGACCAGCCACCCGGCCCGCGGGACCCGGCCGAGCTGACGGCGCGCCCGAGCGATCACGGCTGCCCGGCCCCGCCCCGGCCGCCGGTCCCGCCCCGGCCACCGGCCCCCGGCGGGGTCTCGTCGCCGGCTCCGATCAGCAGACGGACGACGAGCGCCCAGCAGGCCAACAGGAGGACGAAGCACGCCGGGAGCGTCCAGTCGCCGAAGAAGCCGGCCTTGCCAAGGCCGAAGCGCTGGTCGAGCACGCCCAGCAGCGACCACCACGACTCCTCGCCCGCCCGGTAGTAGACGACGCTGATCCGCCCGTTCTGCTGCGTCCCGTTGACGAACTCGGCGGTCGGGTCGAGCGGGATCCCCAGACCGCCGACGACGACCTTCGAGTGGCCGGCGACCGTCAGGCAGAGCTTCGCCGCGCGGCCGGGGTCCGTGGCCCTGCTGATCGGAATCGAGACGGTTCCCTCGGGCGCGCCTGCCGGCAGGCGGCCGGACGAGACGACGGCGCCGGTCGGGTCGAGAAAGCGGAGCCCGAGCGCGGGAACCGGCCGGCCGTAGGTCCCGACGAGGATCTGCGCCGTGGCGGCCTCCGGCGGGAGGTAGGGGTTGGCCTGGCAGAGCTCGCCGCCCTTCGGGAGAGTCGCCGAGAACATCGCCGGGACGATGTGGTCACTCCCCGCGTCGCGCGGCGCCCGGTGGGAGAGGGTGATCACGAGCCCGGCGACCACCACCGCCAGAGCCCCGGCGACGACGGCCCGGACGCGCATCTCAGCGCCGACGGAGGCCGAGGATGCTGAGTAGGAAGGACGAGAAGAAGACCTGGATCCCGATGATCAGGAGCGTCGCCGCGGCGATCGCGTCGCGCTCCTCGGAGATCGCGCCGAACCCGCGCTGGACCCAGTGGACGACGATCACCGCACCGAGCACGCCACCCGCGAGCATGATCAGGCCGCCGAGGGCAAGCCCGTGCTCGAGGTGGAAGCGCTGGCGCATCCGATCGAACCAGGCGTCCTTCTCGCCCATGAAGTACGTCGCGTACGCGTGGGCGCAGAGGCCGAGGGCGAGGACCTGCGACCCGACGATGCTCAGCAGGGCGCCGCCGATCTCCGTGTGGAGATCCCACCGGCGGCCGAGGACGTTGATCGACGCGAGGACCGTCAGCATCACGATCGCGCCGACCAGGCTGAGCAGGGCTCCGGGGACGATGAACAGGTAGTTCGGGCTGTGGACGAGCAGGAAGCGCAGGTGGCGCCAGCCGTCGCGGAAGGTCGACAGCTTCGACTCACCCCCGCGGGGGTGGTACTCGATCGAGACCTCCGAGATCCGCAGCTTCTCCTTCGACGCCCGGATCACCATCTCCGAGGCGAACTCCATCCCCACGGTCCGCAGATCGAGCTGCTCGAGCACGTCCCGGCGGATCGCCCGCATCCCGCAGTGGGCGTCGTTGACGCCGGTCCGGAAGAACAGGTTGAGGATGCCCGTGAGCACGGGGTTGCCGATGTACCGGTGCAGCCACGGCATCGCACCCGGCTGGATGTTCTCCATCCGGTCGCCCATCACCAGCTGGGCACCCGCGTCGAGCTCGGCGACGAAGCGGGGGATCTCGTTGAAGTCGTAGGTCAGATCCGCGTCGGCCATCACGATGTACGTGCCCCGGGCCGCCGCGAACCCCGCGAGGTACGCGCTCCCGTAGCCCCGGCGCGGCTCGCTGACCACGCGCGCTCCGGCCTCCCCCGCGAGCATCGCGCTGCGGTCCTCGGACGCGTTGTCGACGACGATCACCTCGCCGGCGAAGCCCGCCGCCGTCAGGGCGGCCGTCGCCGCACGGACGCACTGCTCGATGTTCTCCTCCTCGTTCAGGCAGGGGATCACCACCGACACGAGGAGCGTCAACTCGTCTGCGGCCGGCACGTTCGCGGCTGATTTCTCCTGGAGCGTGCTCACCACTTCACCCCCGGGAGTGACCCGGGATCAATTGAAACGCGCAGCGACGACAAAGGTCGCGCACTCGTGGGCCATCGTATCCAAATGTCTGCGAACCTCCTCCGCCCGATGCGCATCTGCCTCGTCTACGACTGCCTCTTTCCATATACCGTCGGCGGCGCCGAGCGCTGGTACAGGAGCCTTGCAGAGCGACTGGTCGCCGCCGGGCACGACGTGACCTACCTGACGCTGACGCAGTGGGATCCCGGCGTCCAGCCCGACCTCGTCGGCGTCGACGTACGCAGCGTCGGCCCGCGGATGGCCCTCTACACCGACGGCGGACGCCGCCGGATCGCTCCGCCTTTGCGCTTCGGCCTCGGCGTGCTCGCCCACCTCCTGCGTCACGGCCGCCGCTACGACGTCGTCCACACCTGCTCGTTCCCCTACTTCTCCCTGCTCGCCGCCAGCCTCGCCCGCCCGCTCGGGCCCAGGCGCAGCCGCTACCGCCTGGTCGTCGACTGGTTCGAGGTCTGGAGCCGCGACTACTGGCGCGAGTATCTCGGCCGGATCGGCGGTCGCGTCGGCGAGGCCGTCCAGTCGCTGTGCGCCGCGCTGCCTCAGCATGCCTTCTGCTTCTCCGAGCTCCACGCCAGCCGCCTGCCCGGCACGCCGGCGATCCTTCGCGGCCTCTACGCGGCCGGCCGCACGCCCCTGAGCTCCGCTGCCCCCCCGCCTGCTCGACCCTCGGATCCCCCGCAACCCTCGGATCCGCCGGCCGACCCGTCGGTCGCCCCGGTGGTCGTCTTCGCCGCCCGCCAGATTCCCGAGAAGCGCCCGATCGCGCTGGTCGGCGCGATCGCGACCGCCGCGGCCAGCGTTCCCGGGTTGCGCGGCGTCCTCTTCGGCGACGGCCCCGAGCATGCCGCCGTGCTCGCGGAGATCGCGCGGACCGCAGCCCCGGTGCAGGCGCCCGGGATGGTCGCCGAGGAGCGCGTCGCCGGAGAGCTCGCCAGCGCGATGTGCATGGCGCTGCCCTCGATCCGCGAGGGCTACGGAATGATCGTGATCGAGTCGGCCGCGCTCGGCGTGCCGAGCATCGTCGTCCGTGCGCCCGACAACGCCGCCGTCGAGTTGGTCGACCACGGGGTCAACGGCTTCATCGCCGAGCCCGACGAGCTCGCCGCGGCGATCGTCGCCGTGCACGCGGCCGGCGCCGCCCTCCGGAAGACCACGCGCGCCTGGTATGCCGATCACGCCGCCGAGCTGTCGATCGACGCCTCGCTCGGGAAGGTCCTCGCGAGCTACGGTCCGTCCGGCGGATGACCCCCCCGCGGGTCAGCGTCCTGATCGGCGCGTACAACAGCGCGCTGACGCTCCGCGCGGCGGCCGACTCGATCCTCCGCCAGACGATCACCGATCTCGAGCTGCTGATCATCGACGACGGGTCGGCCGACGACACGCCCCGCGTGGCCGCGGCGATCGCGGCCACCGACCGTCGGGTGACGGTGCTCTCGATGGGCGAGAACGTCGGCATCTCCCGCAGCCTCAATGCCGGCCTGCTCGCCGCCCACGCCGAGATCGTTGCCGTGCAGGACGCCGACGACCATTCGCACGAGCTGCGAATCGAGCGGGAGCTCGCCGTGCTCGATCGCGATCCCGCGATCGCGGTCGTCGGCTGCCGGATGGACGAGGTCGACGAGTCCGGTCGACGACTGGCCCCGCGGACGACGTTCGCCGCCGGCGACGTCCGGCCGGTGCTGATGCGCTTCAACCCGATCCCCAACACGTCGGCCGCCTTTCGCCGGGCCACCGTCCTCGAGCTCGGCGGCTACGACCCGCGCTACCGCTACGCGATGGAGTACGACCTCTGGCTGCGCCTGGCCGAGCGCCATCTCGTCGTCACGCTCGACGAGACCCTGGCGACTCGCGTGATGGGCGCGACGAACGTCGCCGCCCGGGCCGAGCGCGCCCAGAACGCCGAGGCGATCCTGATCCGCCTGCGGGCGCTCCGCCGCCGGCGGACGCTGAGGGGCATCGACGGCCTCGCCCTCCCGGCGCTGTCCCACCTCACGCCGCTGTCGCTCAAGCGGGCCCGCCGCCGGCGCCTCGGCCAGGCGCCCTGAGCGCCTCGTCGTAGGCCGCCCGGGTGTCGCGCAGGAACCGCTCCAGCCCGTAGTCGTCGAGTACCCGCCGGCCCGCCCGCCGGCCGAGATCTCCGCGCAGGCCGGCGTCGCCCGACAGCCGACGCAGCGCGAGCGTGAAGCCCGCGAGATCGCCCGCGCGGACCACGATCCCCGCGTCGCCGACCACCTCGGGGCTGCCGGGACCGTCGGCGACGACCGGGACCAGCCCGCTCCCCATCGCCTCGAGCAGGGCGTAGGAGACGCCTTCGCGCCGGGACGGCGCCACGTAGATGTCGGCAGCCGCGAAGATGTCCTCGAGGTCGGTTCGAAAGCCAAGCGGGCGAACCGCGGGCCCCGCGTGCGAGCGGACCTCCTCGCTCTGCGGCCCGTCACCCGCGACGGCGAGCACGAACGGCGTCCCCTCGGCTCGAGCCCGCTCGGCGGCCTCGATCGCCAGCAGCGGTTCCTTCCGCGATTCGAGCTGGCCGACGAAGACGCCGAGGACGACGTCGTCGTCGATGCCGAGCTCCGCCCGCAGCAGCCGGCGATCGCCGACCCGGCGGGGGGCGATCCCGTTGGGGATCACGACCAGCCGGTCGGCCGGCCCGACCGCGGCGAGCTCGTCGCGCTCGGCGAGCGACTCGCAGATCGTCCGGGTCGAGCGGCCGATCGCCCGGGACAGGCCCGCGACGAAGAGGCCGCGGACCGGCGGCCGGACCCGGCGGAGCATGTGCAGGCCGTGGCTCGAGATGACCAGCGGCCGCCCGGCGAGGGCGGCGAGGCCGAGCACGCTCGCGACGTCCCCGTGTCCGTGGACGATGTCCGCCGGGGTCCGCGCTGCCCGGGCGAGGCCGGCGAGGATCCCGGGGCCGGCCAGCAACGGCGAGCGCGTGCCACTGAGATAGGCGCGCTCGTGCGTGTACCCGGCGATCCCGCCGAGCAGGTCGACGTAGGTCTCGCCCCCGCCGCCGGGGTGGGGCAGGACGTGGAGGACGTGCGTCAACGCGACCGCAACCGGCGCGCGATCCGGCCGGCCAGCCCGGCGGGAAGCAGCATCGCGTCGAGCTCGTCGACGGAGATCCGCCTCGCCCGCTGGATCCGCCGGCGCTCACGCAGCCATCCCGGGAGCCGCGGAGCGACCTGCCGGGCGGCGGCGAGGTAGGCGCCCGGCCGGCGGCGGCGGACGGCGTCGACGAAGACGGCGAGGTGCTCGAGCGTGATCGGGACGGCGTGGCGGATCAGCAGGCGGAGGGGCACGTCCTTGACCATCACGCCGATCTGGTTGCGCCGGGCGAGCATCCAGTAGTAGGGGTTGGCGTCGCCGCGGGTCGTCGCGCTCCCCATGTGGTAGCCGACCGCGCTCGGGACGTACCGGCACCCGAGGCCGAGCAGACGGGCCCGCAGGCCCCAGTCGACGTCCTCGAGGTAGGCGAAGAACGACTCGTCGAAGAGTCCGACCGCGGCGAACGCCGACGCCCGGTATACAGCGGCGCCGGCGGTCGGCGCAAAGACCTCCTGCTCCTCGTCGTACTGCCCGACGTCGAGCTCGCCGAGCCCCCGGCGCATGCCCGTGATCGCGCGGGTGAGGACGTCCCCCGCTCCGTCGAGGTGATCGCGCCGGTGGTAGCTGCGGAGCTTGCACGCCGCGGTCGCCGCCGCCGGGTGGCGGTCCAGGGCACCGACGAGCTCGGCGACCCAGTCGGGTTCGAGCTCGAGGTCGTTGTTGAGCAGCGCGACGTACGCCCCTCGGGCCGCACGGACGCCTCGATTGAGGGCCGCGGCGACGCCGATGTTGTCGGCGATCCGCAGCACCTCGACCTCAGGCCAGTGTTCGGCCACCCACGCGACCGAGTCGTCGCGCGACCCGTTGTCGACGACGAGCACCTCCAGCGGGGCGTACGTCTGGGCGCCGAGCGACGGCAGGATCACCTCGAGCAGGTGCCTACCGTCGTAGTTGAGCACGACCGCCGTGACCGTGCCGGTGGCCGTGCCGGTGGCCGTGCCGGGGGCTTCCATCGGCGCCGGACGCTACCAATACGCCGGGCGAGCGCCTTCCATGGGCGTGGAGATCCGAGGATGTCGCAGTTCTTCTCGGGTTCAGTCCTTCTTCCGCGGGCGGCGGGACGTGGGAGCCGCGAGGGGGTGCGGGTGCGGGTGAGTACCGGAAGGTCTTGGTGGGATCGGCCGGGCTCTGCGGAGAAGAGGATGTTGCGGTACCTCTTCGCGAAGTAGTTGACTGACTCAGTCAGCTATTTTTTCGGAGAGTCCTCCTCCACTGCTGAGTCTTCCAAGAGCTGTCCGACCCACGCGAGCCTCAGCCGATGATTCTGCGGGCACCGCTCGCCAAGCCTGCCGCTCGCGTCGCGATTCGCCGCGCGAATATCCGCCACAGCGGGTCCAGACCCCGGGTCACACGGCCGCCTCGGCACCCGACTCGGAACTTGAGGCGGGTAGCGGCGCGCGCGCGCCGGCCACGCGGATATTCTTCGCGCACCGGTCGCGCGGTTGGGCCCGCGCGACCCGCCGGCGGCGCGTCCGTGACGCGCGATCCGGCAAAATCACTGGGCCTTATTCGACTTACTGGAGACCGCCGCATGAGGGGGATCAGCTCGTTCAGGGTGCTGCGAGGCGCACTCGCGGACCGGTCGCGAACGTCGCGGATCGCCGCCCTCGCGGCGTCGCTCCTCCTGCTCGGTCTCGGCGGGGCGGCTTCCCCCGCCGGAGCGGTCTCCTTCAAGGCTGTCTGCGGCCAACCCGCCACCGCCCACGAGATGCGCTGCTTTGCGGATGTCGTGACGAGCACCGGACTCACGCCGCAGGTCACCGGCACTCCGAACGGCTTCGGGCCGGCTGACCTCGAGAGCGCGTACAACCTCCCGGCCCCGACCTCGACCGCCGGCACGGGTCAGACGATCGCGATCGTCGACGCCTTCGACGACCCGGACGCCGAGTCCGATATGGCGACCTACCGATCTCAGTTCGGCCTCAAGGCGTGCACGACGGCGAACGGGTGCTTCTCGAAGGTCAACCAGGCCGGCGGGACGAGCTACCCGGCGAACAACGCGAGTTGGGCACAGGAGATCTCGCTCGACCTCGATATGGCCTCGGCGATCTGCCCGAACTGCCACGTCCTGCTCGTCGAGGCCTCGTCGGCCGACGACGGGGACCTCGCGGCGGCCGTCAACCGAGCCGCCGCGCTCGGGGCCACGCAGATCTCCAACAGCTACGGCGAGTCAGAGTTCTCGGGCGAGGTCTCGGCCCAGGCCAACTACAACCACCCCGACGTCGACGTCGTCGCGGCCGCCGGCGACGACGGCTACGGCCCGACCTACCCGGCGGCCTCGCAATACGTGACTTCGGTCGGCGGCACGAGCCTCTCGCGAGCGGCCAACTCGCGCGGCTGGACCGAATCCGCCTGGGCGGACACCGGGAGCGGCTGCTCGGCCTACATCACCAAGCCGGCCTGGCAGACCGATACGGGGTGCGGACGAAGGTCGATCGCCGACGTCTCGGCGGACGCCAACCCGAGCACGGGCGTCGCGGTCTACGACACAGACGGCTCGGGCGGGTGGCTCGTCTTCGGTGGGACGAGCGTCGCCACTCCGATCATCGCCGGAGTCGACGCGCTGGCCGGCGGACGCTCGACCACGACGCCGTACGGTTCGTTCGCCTACGCCAACACGAGCTCCTTCTACGACGTGACCTCCGGCAGCAACGGCTCGTGCGGCGGCAGCTACCTCTGCACGGCGATGCCCGGCTACGACGGGCCGACAGGCGTCGGAACGCCCGACGGAGCAGCCGCGTCGGGGCCGCCGCCACCACCGCCTCCCCCGCCGACCGGGGTCTCCGTCTCGCCGCAGGGCAACTGGGTCGGGTCCTACGGCGCCGACGGATACGACCTGGCCGGCTGGAACTCGACCAGCGACCAGTCCTCGATGCCCAACTCGACGCTCACCCTGACCCAGGGAACCCGCTACCGCTGGCAGGCCGGCACGACCGACGTCCGGGCACTCGAGAGCGCCGACGGGTCGACGCGGACGGCGGCGACGTACTACGACGCGAACGAGATCCGCGGGTCGCTCAAGTTCACGAACGCATACACCGGCAACCTCCACCTCTACGCGGTCGACTGGGACGCGATCGGCCGTCGGGAGACGATCACCGTCGGCAGCCAATCCGTCGCACTGAGCAGCGACTTCAGCCAGGGCGCGTGGGTCGTCTTCCCGATCAGCGTGACCGCCGGACAGGCGATCACGATCACCGTCGACCGCAATGCCGGCGTCAATGCCGTCCTCTCGGGCATCTTCCTCGGCGAGACCGTCGCCCAGCCGCCTCCGCCGCCGCCACCGCCACCCCCGCCTCCGAGCGTCGGCCCGGGTGTCGGCCCGGTCTCCCCACCCCAGGGCAGCTGGGTCACCTCGTACGGAGCGGACGGGTACGACCTGGCCGCGTGGAATGGAACCAGCGATGTCGTCTCGTCGTCGTCGGCGGCATCGATCGCCCTCAATCAGGGGACCCGTTTCCGCTGGGCGACCGGCACCAGCGATGTCCGAGCGCTGCAGAACGCTGGCCAGACGACGCGGAACGCGGCGACCTACTACGACCCGAACGAGATCAGTGTGTCGCTGAGTTTCCCGAGCGCCTACACCGGCGCGCTTTATCTCTACGCGGTCGACTGGGACGCGATCGGACGGCGTGAGACGATCAGCGTCGGCGGCCAGTCCGTCGCCCTGACCGGCGACTTCAGCCAGGGCGCGTGGGTCAGCTTTCCGCTCACCGTCGCGGCCGGGTCGACCCTGACGATCACCGTCGATCGCACCGCCGGCCAGAATGCCGTCCTCTCGGGCATCCTGCTTGGGGCGGCGACGAGCACCCCGCCACCACCTCCGCCACCGCCGGTCGTCGGTCCCGGTGTCGGCCCGACCTCGGCGCCGCAGGGCACCTGGGTCGGAACCTATGGCCACGACGGCTACGACCTCGCCGCGTGGAACGCGACCAGCGATCAGAGCTCGCTGCCAAACGCCACCGTCAGCCTCATCCAGGGCACGCGGTTCCGCTGGGCGGCCGGTACGACTGACGTACGGGCGCTCGAGAGCGCGAACGGCTCGACGCGCAACGCGGCGACGTACTACGACGCCAACGAGATCCGTGTGTCGCTGGCCTTCACGAGCGCCTACACCGGCAACCTCCACCTGTATGCGCTCGATTGGGACGCGATCGGCCGGCGGGAGACGATCACCGTCGGCGGCCAGTCCGTCGCCCTGAGCACCAGCTTCAGCCAGGGCGCGTGGGTCAGCTTCCCAATCACCGTCACCGCCGGTCAGACGCTGACGATCACGATCGACCGGACGGCAGGCCAGAACGCCGTGCTCTCGGGCATCCTGCTCGGCCAGGCCTGAGCGCCGTGAGCCGGATCGAGGACGCCGACGCCGACGCCGGCACTGGAAGCCTGGACGACCGGATCGGCGCGATGGTCACGGAGCTGGAGCTCGGCCCGGCGATCACCAGACCGTCGGAGTACTGGGACCATCTCAATGAGCTGAACCTCCGCCAACTCGCGGCCGGCGGCTTCGAGGAGTTCAAGCGGACGATCAACGGCAACTACTTCCAGTGGCTGCCGACGAGTCCGGCCGACCCGCAGTTCCGCCGGCTGCTGCTCAAGTTCGCCCGCCACCCCAGCCTGCCGCCGCTGACCGCCCGCCTTGACGAGGGCGCCTACGTCGACGACCGCGAGAGCGAGGTGGTCGATCCGTTCCGATCGCCCGCCCGCCGGCGGGCATACAGCTGGTTCGTGGCGTCGCTCTGGGAGTACGTCGGCTCTCGCGACGATCGGGGGCTGACCCGCTCGCTTGACGAGCCGAGCCTCGGGAATCCGCTCGTCGTCAGCTACCGCGGCCGCCGCGTGTCGCAGGATCTGTGCAACTCGGCGCTGGAGATGATCGCGATCCTCGACGCCCTGCCCGGTCGGCGGCCGCCACAGGACGGCATCCTCGAGCTCGGCGGCGGCTACGGGCGGCTGGCTTGGATGTTCCTCGAGTGCTTCCCGACCGTGCGCTACGTCGTCGTCGACATACCGCCGGCTCTCGCCGTCGCCGAGCGGTATCTCTCACTCCTTTATCCCAGTCGCCGGCGGTTCGGCTTTCGCCACTTCGGATCCTTCGACGCGGTGCGCGACGAGTTCGAAGATGCGCAGATCGCCTTCCTCACGCCAAACCAGGTGGCCGCGATGCCGGACTCGTCGGTCGGCCTGTCGATTAACGTCAGCTCGTTGCACGAGATGCGCTCCGAGCAGATCGCCTTCTACCTGGAGACGATCGACAGACTCACCGACGGACACTTCTACTCCAAGCAGTGGATCCGCTCGGTGAACCGGTTCGACGGGCTTGTCATCAACCGCGAGGACTACCCGATTCCGACGTCCTGGCGGACCGTGTTCAACCGCCAGCACCCGATCCAGACGCCCTTCTTCGAGGCCCTCTTCGCGACGCGGCCCGAGACGGAGTCGAACCTCCCGGCCGATCCCGGCACCGCTCGGGAACCGGCGCTCCGGCAGGAGTGACGGCGTCGGCCCCTCAAGACCTGCGTAGGAGCGGGGCCGCCGCCCGCGCCATCGAGCGCAGTCGCTCGCGAGGCGTCGACCCAGCGTAGACCTCGGGGCTCATCACGTCGGTGAGCTGGGCGACCGTAGCGCGGCGGCCGCGTTGGATGGGCCGTCGTTTGCGCACCGTCCCCGGCACGGCTCGTGCGGCGCTGCGCAGCGCGGCGACGTGCTCGCGGAGGACCCCGTCGCGCCGGCTCGAGGCGACCCAGCCGGCCTGGTGGAGCAGGATCGCCGGCGCGTGGCGGACGAGCGCGGCCAACGGATAGTTCTTGAGCACGAGGAGGATCTGATTGCGGCGCTGGAGGGCCACGTAGCGACCGGGCTCGCGGGCGGTCGTGGCGCCGCCGACGTGGTAGGCGACGGCCGCCGGCTCGTAGCGCGACGCGAAGCCGGCGAGCTGGGCGCGAAAGCCCCAGTCGATGTCCTCCATGTAGGCGAAGAAGTCCTCGTCGAAGAGGCCGACCGCGTCGAAGGAGCTCCGCCGGTAGAGGGCGGCGCCCGCGCAGGGAGAGAACACGGCAACCGCATCGTCGTACTGACCGCGGTCGGGCTCGCCGTGGCCCCGCTGATCCGGGGCGCCCGACCAGCGCATCAGGTCGCCGGCGGCGTCGAGTTCCCGCCGACGGTGGAAGTTGAGCAGCTTGCCGGTGGCCGAGGCCGCCTCTGGATGCCGGTCGAGGACGCCGACAAGCGCGCCGAGCCAGTCGGGCTCGAGCTCGAGATCGTTGTTGAGCAGGGCGACGTACTCGCCGTCGGCCGCCCGCACGCCGCGGTTGAGCGCCGCGGCGACGCCGATGTTCACCGGGATCTCGATCAGGCGGGCGTCGGGCCAGCGCTCGTTCACATGGCCCGCGGTTCCGTCGGACGAGCCGTTGTCCACGATCACGATCGACATGTCGCTATAGCGCTGGGCGCGCAGCGAGGGGATCAGGATGTCCAACAGGTCGCGGCCGTCATAGGTCAGGACGACTGCCGTGACCCGCGACACCATCAGCACCCCGTCACGAGACGGGGGATCGGCCGGTCGCGGGCCAGCGCAAACGCGGCGGCCACGATCGCCCGGTGGGCGGCGGCGAGCTCGCGATCGAACGGCGCGTAGATCAGCGCCCGCGGGCCGCTGAGGGCGACCAACAGGACCGCGAACTCGACGCGTCGCCGGCGGTCGAAGGCGACCTCGGCGTAGCGGATCATCCCGTGGACCAGGCTGCGCACGCCGTCGGCGCGATTCCAGCGGGAGAAGCTCGCCCCGCCGACGTGCTCGAAGACGGCGGCCGGCACGTAGAGCAGGCTGCCGCGCTCCGCCAGCCGCCGGGCGAGGTCGACATCCTCGTACCAGAACCAGAATGCCTCGTCGAAGCCGCCGATCGTCTCGAACGTGACCCGCCTGACGAGGAGGCAGGCGCCGGCCGGTTGGACGACAGCCGACGTGTGGGTGTCAGGCGGGGGGTCGGTCAGATGCCCCGTCGTCCACGGGTTCCCCGGCCAGAGCTGCTCGACACCGGACAGCGTCGCCGCGAATGTGGCAAGCGTCGGCAGGGCCTTCGGCCCGTAGCGGTGCTGGGTGTCGAGCGTCCCGGGATCGACCAGTCTGCCGCCGGCCGCGACCGCTTCGGGGTCGCCGTCGAGCGCCGCCGCCAGTTGGGCCGCTGCGTCCGCATGGGCGAGGATGTCGCTGTTGAGAAAGAGGATCAGCTCGCCCCCACCGGCCGCGCCCTCCGCACCGGCCGCACCGAGGTTGCAGGCCGTGGCGTAGCCGACCGGCCGGTCGGGCGTGACGACGCGGCAGTCGGGGTGGGCGGCGCGGACGGCTTCAGCTGTGCCATCGCGCGAGCAGTTGTCGACCACCGTCCGACTGCGGATCACCGGATCGTCGAGCCGGTCCAGGCAGCGGAGTACGAGGTCGCGGGTGTCGGCGGTGACGATCACGACATCCACCGCGCGGCTCATCGCCGGGCAAGCTACCTGAAGCGGGCGGGGACACGCTGACCGAGGAGCTCGCGCACTTCGGGGGGGAAGCGGCCGAGCAGGCGCAGGACGGCGAAGTACGCGAGGCTGGCGATGACGGCTCCGACGACGGGGTTCACCGGCAGGAGAAGACCGGCGGCGACCGACCCGACGGCGGCGACCGCCGTGGCCGGCAGGCAGGCGAAGGGCAGGCTGGTCTGGGGGGAGGCGCGCAGCAGGCAGGCGACGACGATCACGGCCAGGACGACCTCGGCGGTGAGGGCGGCGATGGCTGCGCCGCGAGCGCCGAGCGGGCTGACGAGGAGGAGCGTGAGGACGACGGAGACGACGAGGGCGATCGCGTTGGCGAGCAGGGCGTCGCGGTAGCGACGGAGCGTGAGGAGGGGCACGCCGCAGGCGACGGAGACGAAGGTGGCGACGACGGCGACCCCTTGGATCCGGAGCACGGCGACCGCGGGATCGGCCTTGTTGCCAGCGAGGACGTGGATCGCGAAATGGGCACCGACCTCGAGACAGACGACCATCCAACCGCCGACGATCACCGAGAGCTCGAACATCCGCTCGGTGGCATAGCCGAAGCGGTCGCGGTTGTCCCGGGCGGAACGGGTGAGGATCGGGTAGGCGGCGCCGACGGCGATCGCCGGGATCCCGATCAGGATCTCGACAACCCGGAAGGACGTCGCGAAGTAGCCGGTCTCGCGGGCGCTGGCGACGACCGACATGATCACGATCGCGAGCCGGAAATAGACCACGTTCAGGGCGGACACCGCGGCCCAGGGGATGCTGTCGTGGATCAGAGGCCACCACTTGCTGACCGCGAAGGCCGGCCAGAGCGGCATCCGCCGGCGGACGAGGACGGCCGTCAGCGCGAGCGAGAGGCCCGACGCGGGGATCGCGACGCCGAGCAGGAGGACGACGTTGGCGCCGGCGAGGACGAGCACGACGAGCAGAGCGACGTTGACGAGCTGGCGGAGCAGGTCGGTGCTCGACGCCCAGCCGAACCGGAAATCCCCCTGGAGCGAGACGGCGAGCAGGCTCTGGAGCAGCTGGAGGAGGAGACCGACGCCGGCCAGGGCGGTGCCGAGGACGAGCTGCGAGCCGTACCCGGCGAGTGCGGCGAAGGCGACGGCGACGGCGGCGCCGACGGTCGTCAGGACAAGCCGGATGCCGATCGCGTCGCGCATCAGACGGTCGCGCTCGGTCCCGGTGGCCGTCGTGTACTCGCGCAGGGCGATCGCGTTCAGGCCGCCCTCGGTCAGGCCGCCGACGATCGTCGTCAGCGAGATTATCGTCACGTAGCGCCCGTAGCCGGCGATCCCGAGATGGCTGATCAGCAGGGGTACGGCGACCAGCGAGAGGAGGATTCCGGCAACGTAGCCGGCAGTCCGCAGAACCCCGCCGCGCAGGGCACGCGGACCAGCCTGGGGCGTGTCGAGCACGTCGGGGTCGCCGGCGGCGGCGGCGGCGGCTGCTGCGGCTGCGGCTGGGGCTGCTCCCTGGGTGGTCGGCCGGTCCGTGTCAGCCGTCCTTGCGCAGGACGATCGTGATCGCTGCGCCGAGGCTCGGGCGGCGCTCGAGCGGTTCGAGCAGGCGGGTGAGCAGCTGGGCGGCTGCGATCAGCGGGCCGGGCGTCGGACCGCGAGCCGGCCGGCGGCGGAGGGCGTAAGCCCAGCCGAACATGTTGGAGTGGCGACCGAACGGGTCATCGGCGAGCAGCTCGACGCAGCGCAGGCCGAGGTCGCCGGCACGCGCGATCAGAGCGGCGGCCGGGATCAGCGAGACGTGCCGCGGGGCGTCGAGGTGCGGCCAGCGGCGCCGGAGCAGACGGAACTGGAGGGAAGCCGGGTTGGGCACGCCGAGCGCGAGCAGGCCGCCGGGGGCGAGCTTGGCGGCGGCGGCGCGGAAGACGGCATCGGGGTCTGGCATGTGCTCGAGGACGTGCCAGAGGGCGACGACCGCGGCGGGTTCGAGGGTCGCCAGGGCGGTCACGGGATCGTCGGTGCAGATCGCAGCGACGCCCACCTTCCGGCGGAGATGGTCGCAGCAGTTGGGGTCCATCTCGATCGCCGTGAGCTCGAATCCGGCGGCCTTGGCGGCGACGGCGAAGCCACCGGCGCCGGAGCCGATCTCGAGGATCCTGCCGGGGGCGACGTGGCGCACGAGTAGGCCGACGCGGAAGGCTTCCGACTCGATCAGCAGGGGGTTCGCCTTCCAGTCGGGCTCACCGTCGGCGTCGAAGCCGTGGTAGTCGGAGGCGTAATAGCGGGCGAGGTCGGCGGGTGGCTGGGTGAGGAAGACCGTGCGACAGCGGACGCACCGGGCGTAGGTGAACTTCGCGGGCGTCACCTCACGGTTGCGATCGCCGGCGTGGAGCAGGTCGCGGGCGGGCCCGCCGCACCAGGGGCAATCGTGCGTTCGCGGCTCAGTCGCCACGAGCCGGGCCTCCCGGGGCCGGCGCCTGGTGGACGGCGCGCTCGTGACGCCACCACTGGACCGTCGAGGCGATCCCGTCGGCCAGCGTCCGCCGGGTGACGAAGCCGACCTCGGCCTGCAGGCGGCGGGTGTCGGCGACCAGCAGGGGCGGGTCGTCGGCTCGGGCGGTGAGGGCGCCGAGCTCGATCAGGTCGGGGCGGGCGCAGGCCCGGCCGATCAGGCCGACGAGCTCGGCGATCGTGACCGGCTCGCCGGAGGCGACGTTCACAGCCCCGTGGACGTGGTCGGCGTCCAGCAGGGCGGCGAAGCCAGCGGCGACGTCGGCGGTGTGGAGGAAGTCGCGGACCTGGCGACCGTGCGAGCAAAGCGCGGGCCGACCGTCGAGGATGGCATCGATCACCGAGGAGACGAGTCGTCGGGGGTCTTCGGCGGGTCCGTAGAGGAAGAAGATCCGCCCCCACCCGAGCGATGGCATACCAGCACGGGCGAACGACTCCGCAACCTCCGCGTGGAGCGCGGCCTTCGCCCGGCCGTAGGGCGTCGCCGGATGCAGGGGCGTGATGCCCTCGCGGCAGCGGCCGCCGCCCGACCAGTCGTACTCGGCGCACGTCCCGGCGACGACGGCCCGCCGCCCGCCGGCGTCGGCGAACACGTCGAGGAGGCGGCGGCTGGCCGCCAGCCAGCGGTCGTTCTCCGGGGAGGTCCAGAACTTGCCGGGCTCGGCGTACCAGGCGAGGTGGAGCAGGTGGGTCGGCTGGACGCGCCGGACGAGGTCGGAAGCGGCCGCGTGGTCGAGGAGGTCGGCGGTGTGCCAATGGACGTCGGCGGCATTCTCGCGGGGCCGGCGTGAACTGACCGCGTGGACGTCGTAGCCACGGTCGCGCAGCGGCCCGATCGCCTGGCGACCGACGAAGCCGGTCGCACCGGTCAAGAGGACGCGCTTCACCGGTAGGTGGCCGGCCTGGGGTTCACGAGTCGAAGTCCGGGTATCCGCGGTCGCGCTCGGAGACGATGCGCTCGCCGGTCGCGACCGGCCAGTCGATCGCGAATGCCGGGTCGTCCCAGCGGACGCCGCGGGCTGCGTCGGGGACGTACTGGGTGCCCATCATGTAGAGCAGCTCGGAGTCGTCGGTCAGCGTCTGGAAGCCGTGGGCGAGGCCGTCGGGGATGTAGAACATCCGGCGGTTGGCGTCGGTCAGCTCGACGGCGTGCCAGCGGCGGTAGGTCGGCGAGTCGGGACGGAGGTCGACGGCGACGTCGAAGACCCGGCCGCGGACGCAGCGGACGAGCTTCGTCTCGCCGTGGGGAGCGGCCTGGTAGTGGAGGCCGCGAAGCGTGTCCCGGCGGACGTTGAACGACGCGTTGCACTGGACGACGTCCGTGCGCAGTCCGCGGGCGGCGAACTCGGCCGCGTCGAACGTCCGGGCGAACCAGCCGCGGTCGTCGGCGAGGGGGTCGACGTCGATCACCCATGCACCGGGGAGCGGCGTCTGCGCGAACCTCATGCCTGGAGGCTGAGCTCCGGAGATCGCGCGGCGAAGTGTCCGCCCCAGTCGCGGACGTAGCCGAGCTGTTCGATGATCTCGTCCTTCAGGTTCCACGGGAGGATCAGCACGACGTCGGGCCGGGTCTGGGCGATCGCGTCGGGCGAGCGGATCGGGATGTGGCTGCCGGGGAGATAGTGGCCCTGCTTGTGGGGGTTCAGATCGCACGTGTAGTCGATGAACTCCGGGCCGATCCCGCAGTAGTTGAGCAGTGTGTTGCCCTTGGCGGGCGCCCCGTAGCCGACGACGCTCTGACCGGCGCGCTTGCAGTCGATCAGGAAGGCGAGGATCTGCATCTTGTCGAGGGCGACACGGCGACCGTAGTCGACGTAGGTCGCGAGCTCCTCGAACCCGGCGGCCCGCTCGGTCTCGAGCAGGTCCACCGTGCGAGAGGTGTCCGGCTTGCCGGCGTCGTCGGCGTGGGCCCCGTAGATCCGCAGCGACCCGCCGTGGGTCGGCAGGCGGTCGACGTCGAACAGGCGGAGTCCGTGGGCGGCGAACACGGCGCGGACGGTCCGGAAGCTGAAGTAGGAGAAGTGCTCGTGGTAGATCGTGTCCCACTGGTTCTGCTCGACCAGGCTGAGCAGGTGGGGAAACTCCATCGTGATCACGCCGCCCGGCTTGAGGAGGATCTTCATCCCGGCGACGAAGTCGTTGAGATCGGGGACGTGGGCGAGGACGTTGTTGCCGAGCAGGAGGTCGGCGGCCGAGTCGGGGACGAGCGAGCGGGCGGTCTCGACGCCGAAGAACTCGACGAGCGTGGGAATCCCCTTCTGGAGGGCGAGCTTGGCGACGTTGGCGGCCGGCTCGATCCCGAGCACGGGAATGTGGCGGGCGTGGAAGTACTGGAGGAGGTAGCCGTCGTTGGAGGCCAGCTCGACGACGTGGCTGGACTCGTCGAGGCCGAACCGGTGGGTCATCTGGTCGACATAGTCCTTGGAGTGGTCGAGCCAGGTCGTCGAATACGACGAGAAATACGCGTAGTCGCTGAAGATCCGGTCGGGGGTCTCGAACTCCTCGAGCTGGACGAGCAGGCAGCCGGAGCAGACGTACGCCAGCAGCGGATAGAACGGCTCCATCGCGGCGAGCTGGTCGCCGGCGAGATAGCTGTTGGCGAGCGGGGACATGCCGAGATCGGCGAAGACATGCTCGAGCGGCTGGGCGCAGAAGCGGCAGAGAGGGCCGGGCATCGGCCCTGACCCTAAACGATCAGGCGCACACCGTCCGGCGTCGTGTCGGCTGACTTTTCGGAGCGCGACCGCCGGGAGCGAGCCGGTCGGGGACGTCGCCGGCCGGCCGGTGGTCGGCCGGGTCGGCCGGGTCTGGCGATCAGTCCGAGCAGGACGATCAGCCAGCCGGCGAGGCTCGCGAGCCCGCCGGCGAGAACGGAGGTCGGCCGGTAGCGGAAGTCGACCTGGTGATCTCCGGGGGGGACCCGGACGCCGCGGAATGCCTCGTTGGCCGCCTGGATCGGCACGCGATGGCCGTCGACGGTCGCCTGCCAGCCGGGGTAGTAGGAGTCGAGCAGGACGAGGTAGCCGCCCGTCGGCGACCCGACGCTCAGCTTGACCTCGTCGGCGCCGTCGATCTCGAATCTGACGGTCGAGGGTTGGCGGCCGCCTGTCGGACTGGTCGGCGGGGCGTTGGTGGTCTCGATCACCGGGGCCTGTCGCAATTCGTCGGTCGTGGCGCGAAGCGTCGCGCTGAGGGCTGCCGCGCGGTTGGCGACCGGCGTCCAGCTGCTGGCGAGATAGGCCCGCGGGAGGGCGGTCGTGTTGCGATAGACCCGGCCGTCGGGGGTCGCCGAGACGAGGCGCAGCTGGGCGAGCTTCGGGCGTCGGGTCGGGCCGGTCAGGAAGAGGCTCGCACCGAGGTCGTTGAGGAGGCGGCCGGTCTTCGAGTTCGTGAACAGGAGCGTGCCGGGGGCGACGGTGCCGCGGAGGCCCTTGAAGAGGTCGATGAAGCGGCGATTCACCGGCAGCTCGTGGCCGCGGACGTCGCGCAGGCCGTAGCGCTCGGCGACGTTGGAGATCAGGTACTGGCCGAGGCCGGCGACCCGGCCGTGGCCCTCGGCGGCACGGGCGGCGAGGATCGACGGCGTCGGCGGCGGGTCGGCGAGCGCGTCGGGGATCGCGGGCTGGTAGCCGTGATCGAGGGCCAGGAGGTCGACCGCGCACCAGGCGAGCAGCAGGGCGAGAAGCACGCCGCGGCGGGTCGCGCGGCCGAGCAGGAGGAGCAGGACGAGGCCGAGTCCCGCGGCCAGGACCCACCGCGTCAGGGCGCCGGCCTGCGCCTGCGCCTGGTTGACGGTGTGACCCCAGAGGCTGGGAGCGAGATCCGCGAAGCGGGGCAGGCGGCCGGCACCGCGGCGGCCGACGAGCTCAGCGGCGACCGGGACGAGGCCGACGAGCGATCCGACGAGGAGCATGCGCCGGCGATGGGGCGGGTCACCGTCGAGGAAGCTCTCGAGACCATAGGCGGCGAGCATCGCGAGGGAGAACGACGCGATCACGAGGGCGCGGGCTAGGGCGACCTCGTTCAGAACCGGGAGCCGCGGGAGGCCGGCGAGGCCGGGCAGGTGGATCGCGAGGACGAGGGCGCCGAGCAGCGCGAACAGGAAGAAGCGCTGCTCCCGGCGCATCGATCGGTGGAGGCCGGCGAGGGCGAGGAGGAGGGGGAGCGCGCCGATGTAGAGCGTCCGCTCGGCGTAGTCGACCGGTCCGTTTCCCGAGAAGGCACTGTCGGGTCTACCCCAGAAGTCGGGCATGAACAGGCTGAGGAGGGCTCGCTGGGGAAGGTTGGTCCCGCCGCGTGCGGGGTTCACCGACTGGCCGAGCTGCTCGATGAAGGGAATCACGACGACGAGGCCGCAGAGGACTCCGAGTCCGGCGGCGGCCAGCAGCCGGACGAGCACGGCTCGCCGCGAGCCGGCGAGCCAGGCCGACGCGCCCCGACCGGCGAGCTCGTTCGCGGCGAAGGCGGCGACGAGCAGACCGACGAGGAAGACGCTCTCGGGATGGCCGCCGAGCAGGGCGAGGCCGACGGCCGCCGCGAGCAGGGCGACACCGCGGGGGTCGCCGCGGCGGGCGACCCGGCGGACGGCGAGCAGCAGCCAGGGCACGAGCAGCCAGACGTTCGTCTGGGGGTGGTCGAGCCAGACGACGAAGTACGTGCCGAGTCCGTAGGTGATCGCCGCGAGCCAGGCCGACGCCGGCCGGAGGCCGAGCGTTCGGCAGACCCACCAGGTGCCGAGTCCGGCGAGGAGGACCTTGAGGACGACGATGACGCCGAGCGAGGACCAGAAGGGGAGGACGTAGGCGAGCAGGGTGAGCGGAAACAGCATCGCCGTCTGCTGGCTGGCGAGGAGCGGCTCGCCGGTGAGGGTGTCCGGATCCCAGAGCGGGAGATGCCCGGACCGCAGGACGCCGCGAACCCAGGCGAGATCGGGATGGAAGACGACGACCGAGTCGGTGAGGAGGTAGTTGGCCGGACGGATCAGCGAGTCCGGGCGGAGGGACTGGAGGGGCGGGCTGAAGAGGAGGATGTCCTCGGGCGCGAGGACCCGGCCGCCGAGGACGGCTGGGTAGACGAGCAGGAGGCCGAGGGCGAGCAGGCCGACGACGACGGCAGCGTCACGCCGGCGGACCCGCGTGATCAGGGCGGCCGGCCGACCGAGCAGCCGGCGGGCGGGGCGGGGGCCGGGGCGGGGGCCGGAGGCGCCGGGCGGATCCGCGGGCGGCGACTTCAAGTGGGGGCGGTCAGTCCCAGCTCCGCCATGGTGGCTCCCCGGATTCCCAGAGCCGCTCGAGCGCGCTGCGGTCGCGGACGGTGTCCATCGGCTGCCAGAAGCCGCGATGGCGATACGAGGCGAGCTGGCCGTCGCGGGCGAGGTCGCGGACGGGTTCCTGCTCCCAGACGACGTCGGAGCCGTCGGCGATGTAGTCGACGACGGACGGCTTGAGGACGAAGAAGCCGCCGTTGGTCCAGCCGCCGTCGCCGGGCGGCTTCTCCTCGAAGGAGTCGACCCGGTCGCCGTCGACGGCGAGCGCGCCGAAGCGGCCGGGCGGCTGGACGGCGGTCACCGTGGCGATCCGGCCCTGGGCTCGGTGGAAGGCGACGAGGCTGGTGATGTCGACATCGGCGAGTCCGTCGCCGTAGGTGAAGCAGAAGTCCGACTCGTCCTGGAGGTAGGGCATCACCCGGCGCAGGCGGCTGCCGGTCTGCGTTCCGTCGCCGGTGTCGATCAGTGTCACCCGCCAGGCCTCGGTCTCAGACCGGTGGACCTGCCGGGTGCCGAGCCCGAGGTCGAAGGAGACGTCCGAGGTGTGGAGGCCGTAGTTGGCGAAGTACTCCTTGATCACGTAGCCCTTGTAGCCGAGGCAGATCACGAAGTCGGAGATCCCGTGGGACGCGTAGATCTTCATCACGTGCCAGAGGATCGGCTTACCGCCGACCTCGACCATCGGCTTCGGTCGCAGGGCGGTCTCCTCGGCCAGCCGCGAGCCCAGGCCACCGGCGAGTATCACGGCCTTCACGGCGCAGAGCATAGTCCGACCCGGCCGCGGAGCCCCCGCGCGGACGCCGCGGCGCGCGTGCTGACCACCGGCGCCGAAACCGGCCCGGGAAGCGCTCCTAATGCGGCCTGCGCCGCCCGCCGATGGGACACGAGGTGTCCACACCAATCGCAGTCGCCGGAGGCCGAGGTTCGCTCGAGACGGCCCGTCGGCTCGCGGGCCGATTCGATCACCAGACGTGCGTTGGACGCGATCGCGGCCGGAGCAGTGCCAATCCTCGGCATGTTGTTCGCTGCTGGACTGGTGATCAGCCGACGCCCGGACGCGATTACCGACGCGCAGTTCTGGGCCGAGGACGGGACGATCTTCTACGCCAACGTCTACGCACACGGGGTGCTGGCCACGCTCGTCGTGCCGATCGGCGGATACCTGAATGCGCTCCCGGTTCTCGTCACCGGCATCGCCCGCACGGTCCCGCTCACGCAGGCGCCCCTGGTGACGAACCTCGCGGCGATTGCCGTGCAGGTTCTCCCGGTCGGTCTGCTGCTCGGGAGGCGAGCGGCCACGATCTCGCCCAAGCTCGCGGTTCGGGTCCTGCTCGCCGCGCTCTACATCGGCTTGCCGGGGGCGGCTTCGGTGGACGCCAACATCACCGACGCCGGTGCATCTGGCGATCGCGGCCGCGCTCGTCCTTGTGCTGGCGCCGCCAAGGCGGGCCTGGGGCCGGGTCGGCGACGGCGCGATTCTCCTGGTCTGCGGCCTGACAGGGGTGTTCTCGATCGTGCTTGCCCCGCTCGCCTGCGTGCAGCGCCGCCGACTCGGCGAGGAAGCGGCAGATCCTTGGCGGGCGGGTACTGATGCCTCCGATCGTCGGCATCGGGCCGGCTGCGAGCCTGAGTGGAAACGCGGCGATCGTCGCGATCGGAGCCCTCGGCATGGCCGGGGCCTACGTGGCCGTGCGGAGCGGACCGCCTCCGCTGCGGCTGTTTGTGCTCTTCGGATCGGGCATGCTCGCCCTTGCCCTGATCGACCCTCTCGCCAGCACGTGGGGGATGCTCGCCGCAGCTCCGGACGGAGAGCGCTACTTCGTGATCCCCCAACTCGCGGTCCTGGCGACGCTGGTCTGGACGATCGGAACCCGTCGGGCGCGACTGCTGCGCAGCGGGGCGATCGCCGCGGTCGCCGTCGCGCTCCTGGTGGCGATGCCCGCCGGCTGGGACTACCCGGTCTTCATCTCCACTGACTTCTCGACCCAGGCCGAACGGTTCGCGCGCGCGAAGCCCGGCACGATCGCGATCCTGCCGCTGAACCCGTTGCCCTGGCACATGGCGCTCGTCAGGCACTGAGCCGCGCTGCGATGCTCGCGGCCAGACCGCCTCGGTTGGCCCTACCGGGGCGTCACGGTGTCCCGGCGGCTCGGCGTCGTCCCGCTGCGGAACTTGTCCTTGTAGGCCTGGAAGTCCCACGTGCTGAGGAACTGGGCGGCGGCCTGCTTGCCCGAGTCGAACAGCGCCTGGGTCCGCTCGGGTGAGATATCGAACTCCGTGGTCCTGACGCCGAGCGTCGGGATCGGGATCGTCCGGGCGTAGTTGGCCTGCTCGACGTAGAAGCGGTCGTGCGCCTGGGTGACCGTGGCCTCCATCGCCTTGAGGAACCCGAGGTCGGACGACACGTCGGCGAGCTCGGCGTCGGCGGCCGTCGCGACGAGCGGGGCCTTCTGATTTGGTGCGACGAGCAGCATCCCGAAGGTCGGGAACTCCGGCTGGGCGTCGCCGGGCGCGTCGAACAGCCAGATCGGGTAGTTCGAGAGGAGCCCGCCGTCGACGATCACGTGCTGGTTGCCGTCGTGGTCGACCGGGGTCACCGGGTTGAAGAAGATCGGGATCGACATGCTCATCCGCACGGCCAGGGCGATCTCCAGGTCGTCGGGGTCGCAGCCGATCTTCGCGGCGTCGTGCGGAAGCACGAGCATGCTCCGGGCGCTGAGGTCGGAGGCGATCACCTGCAGGCGATATGTCCGCTCCGGGCTGGTCGCGTCGGGGTTGCGCAGCTGGCCGAACCTGGTGATGCCCTTCTCCTTGAGGAGCTCGCGCATCCAGTTGAGGAAGTAGTCCCCGCTGTGCATGCCGCGCGTCCGGAAGAACTCGGCGGCCTCGCCGGGCTTGCCGAACCGGTCGAGGAAGGTCTTGTCCTCGAAGTCCGGGAACTTCATCCGGTGGAGGGCGACGTCCTCGACCTCGGGACCGGTGAACCCGCAGGCGACCAGCGCGGCGTTGATCGCGCCGGCCGACGTCCCGGCCACGCACTCGGCGGTGTAGCCCCGATCGGTCAGCTCCCGGTAGGCACCCGACAGGCCGATGCCCTTGACCCCACCACCCTCGAAGACGAAGTCCGCTCGGAGGTCCTCGGCACCGGTCTGCTGCGCGGTCGTATTCACCCGTCCAACTCCTAGGTCGATGTGGATGTCGGCCAAAGCCTAGCCCCGTGGGGAAGCCCGGCCCGGGGACTGACGCAGGCGGCCGTCGGCGCCGAAATCGCCTTGGAGGAATTGCAAGCTTTGCGTCAAACGCGCGCGAACCCTCCCTGAGCAGGCATCTTTGGATCAATCAGCGCAGATTTCGGTCGGATCGTCTGTCGTGAGATCCGCCGGAGGCGCAAGGGGACGACGAGCGGACGGAGGTCCGATGGACGGCAGGATGGTCGGCGAGCATCACCGGATGCCCGTGCGCTCCGCGCAGACCGGAGCAGGCGGCTCCAACCGCTTGGACGGGAAGCCTCGCCGGGGCTGGCGGCCCGACCTGGCGCTCGTTGTCGCGATCGTCGGGCTGGTCCTCGGCATCCTCGTGATGATCCCTCTGCTGCGGGCGGTCGCACCCGGGCCGCCGAGCGTCTTCGCCACCCCGGCCGAGTCGTCTCCCGGACCGCTCGTGCGGCCGCGCCCGACGCCGGCGCGAACGGCGACGTCGACCTACCGCAGCGGCGGGAGCGTCGTCGCCCGAGGCGTGTCCTACTCGGCGCTCTCGGCGCAGCGGACGACGAGCCTGGCCCTGCCGGGCTCGGCTCTCACCGGCAACCTGGTGATCGTCAAGCTCCTCCTGCGGGGTGTGACCTCGACGCCGAGCACGGCTTCGGTCGGCCTGGTCGACCTGGTCGACGGCGGCGTCGACTACCGGCCGCAGCTGGCGGTCGCGACCGCGCTCGCACACACGCGCTGGCAGACGCTCGTCCTCCGGAGCCTGACGCCCGGGGCGACCAAGCGGGTGAAATTGGTCTTCGAGGTGCCGAACGCCGTCCCGGTCCGCCTCAAGCTCCTGATCGGCAGCCACTCGCCGGGGGCCGCGCGGTTCGCGATCCCAGCCGGCGGAGGGACCTGAGCCTAGAAGGAGCGGCCGCTCTTGGACACGGCGAGGCGGATGACGTAGCCGATCACGAAGACGACCACTCCGCACGCGATCGCGCCACCCACAGAGAACAGCGCCGACCCGCCCGTCGCCAGCGAGATCACGAGCCAGATCAAGGCGGAGATCCCTGCGGAGAGGAGACTGCTCGAGGCCATATGCACGGGATACCCGGTCAGAACGCGCCCGAAACCAGCCCGGTGCTTCCGGGCGGTGATCGCCCTGCTGGAAGACGTCGGGCCGTAGCGGACTCGAACCGTGCGAGCACCGCGTCGAGACGGGTCGTCGGGTCTGGGTGAATATGTGGTCAACGTCACGTCGATGGACTACGCTCCGGGCGTGGCTAACATCGAGGGGAAGGCCACTGCGATCACCGTGTTGACGCCGGTCAGGCGGGGCGGGCCGATACTGCTGTGGATCGTCTTCTGGGCCGGGCGGAACCTCGCGTTCACGCTGAAGAAGCTCGAGGTCCTGTCGTTCATCCACTACGCCCGGTGGACGCTGATCAAGCGCTTCCCCGACGGCGACGAGGGCGACGGCCAGCGGCCGAACCACACGTATCTCTTCTTCGAGAGCAACTTCAACGGCACGTGGGACCAGTACATCGACGCCTTCTCGGAGGTCGTCGCCCTCAGGATGAAGGCGATCTGGGGGACGTCGATCGGCTTTCCGGGTCCGCTCCCGGTCGAGCCGTTCAAGCGGTACATCCGCAGCAACGAGTACGTCGCCAACCACTACTGGTCGGCCTACCCCGGACACACGACGACCGAGATCGTCTCGGCCGGCCGCGTCGAGGCGGCGCTCGCCGAGTTTCGCAGGACGTCGGCCGACCTCGACCCCGACGCCTTCAGCGCGGCCTATGCGTCGTTTCTGACGAAGGTTCAGCGCGACCTGTGAACGGCCGCCATGACATCTGTGGGCAGGCCCACTCGCTGACCGTGCTGACCCCGATTCGCGAGGGCCACGAGAGCGCGCTAGCGCGTTACCTGAACGCGCTCGACGGCGGCCGGGAGAGCCCGCTCTCGCGGGTCGCGCGGACGCACTTCGCCCGGTGGGTCGTGCTGGGTGACGTCGTCTACGAGGGCAAGGGCGCGCGCGACCACCTCAAGCGCGGCCAGCTCCTCTTCACGAGCAACTTCGACGGCACGGATCTCGACTCCTACCTCGAGTCCCTGCGAACCGGCCTCGGCCCGGCGGCTGACGAGATCTGGAGTCACTGCAGCGGGTATCCCGGCAGCGACGGCGCGGCGGCGTTCGCGGCGTACATGCGCAAGCATCACATCGAGAGCTCGCTGTTCTTCGCCGCGTACGGCGAGAAGACGGTCGACGAGGTCAAGACCAGCCTGAGCGTCCGGCGCGACGTGATCAACTTCGCGATGAACTCCCAGGCGATGGCGCCCGCCGCCCTCCAGGCCGCCTTCGCGAGGGCCTTCCCCGGATGACCGACCTCGACGCGCGCACGCGGCTGCCGGCATGACCGACCTCGACCTTCCCCGGATCCAGGGCTTCGTCGTCCGCGGCTACGCGTTCGCGGTCGCCGGGTACCTGTTCCTGCGGATCGACGATGTCGACCGGGCGGCCGCGTGGATCTCCGAGATCACCGAGGACGTCCAGACGGCCGCGACCTGGTCGGTCAAGCCGGACTCCGGCGTGAACCTCGCATTCACGTACGCCGGCCTGCGCAGGCTCGAGCTCCCCGACGCCTGCCTCGCCGGCTTCCCCGAGGAGTTTCGCCAGGGGATGGCCGCCCGGGCCGAGCTGCTCGGCGACACCGGGGACAGCGCGCCGTCGAACTGGGAGGGCGGCCTGGGCACCGACCAGATCCACGTGCTCGTGATGATCAGCGCCAAGCACCGCGAGGCGCTCGACGCCCACGACAAGCGGCTGCGCGACGCGCTCGCCCGCAACGGCGGCCTGAGCGTGATCTACGACGACATCGGGACGGCCCTCCCCCAGGCCAAGGAGCACTTCGGCTACACCGACGGCTTCGCCCAGCCTTCGATCGAGGGCAGTGGCGTGCGATCGCTGCCCGGGCAGGGTGCCGTCACCAAGGACGGCGGCTGGCGACCGATCAGGGCCGGCGAGTTCATCCTCGGCTACGCCGACGAGGAGGGCGTCCTCCCGGCGGCGCCGCCGGCCTCGGAGCTCGCGTGCAACGGGTCCTACCTCGTCTACCGCAAGCTCTACCAGGACGTCGCGAAGTTCCGCGCGCGGCTGACCGAGTCGGCCAGGCTATACCCCGGCGGCGAGGAGCTGCTCGCGGCGAAGATCGTCGGCCGCTGGCGGGACGGCACGCCACTCGAGCTCTCCCCCGGCGCACAGGATCCGACGATCGTCGCCGACGAGGACCGCAACAACGCCTCCCGCTACAGCGCTGACCCCGACGGGCTGCGGTGCCCGATCGGCGCTCACGTCCGCCGCGTCAACCCCCGCGACAGCCTGCCGTTCGACGGCCAGCTCGTCAACCGCCACCGCCTGATCCGCCGGGGGATCCCCTACGGGCCGGTCCTGCCGCCGGGAGCGCCCGACGACGGGAAGGACCGGGGCGTGATCTTCATCACCCTGCAGGCGAGCATCGCCCGCCAGTTCGAGTTCGTCCAGTCCCAGTGGCTCGGCGCCGGCAACACGTTCGGCCTCGGCGACGACCAGGACGTGATGCTCGGGCCGCAGGATCAGGAGGACCCGGCGACGGCCAAGAAGATGACCGTGCCCGGCGAGCCGCCGTTCTTCCTCGGCCCGCTCGAGCGGGTCGTCACCGTCAAGGGCGGGGAGTACTTCTTCGTGCCCGGAATCAACGGCCTGCAGTTCCTTGCTGCAGCAGCAGGGGGTGGTGCAGCATGAGCATCGAGGACGACCTCAGGCATCTCGGCGGCCGACTCGGCGCCGACGTCGACCGATTCGTGGCCGAGGGGAAGGCGAAGCTGACCGCGGATGCGATCGCCCACCCCCAGCCGCTGTTCGCGCTCCTGCGCACGGTGAAGCCGGTTCTCCACATCCATGACATCGCGATCGTCACCCGTTACCCCGACGTCGTCGAGGTGCTGACCAACGACGAGGCCTTCGGGGTCGCCCCGTACAACGAGAAGATGCAGGCCCTGGTCGGCGATTTCATCCTCGGCCTGGACGACTCGCCCGAGTACGAGCGCGACATCTCGATCCTCCGCCTCGCGGCCCCACGCTCCGATCTACCGGCCATGATCAGCTTCGTCACCGAGACGGCCGACGCGCTCGTCGCCGAGGCTGCTGCCCGCGACGGACGGGTCGAGGTCCCCGACCTCGCCAAACGCGTCCCGGCGCGGCTGGTCGGACGGTGGTTCGGCACGCCGGGGCCCGACGAGGACAAGCTGATCGAGTGGGCGTGCGCGATGTTCGAGGACATCTTCGTGAACGTCACCAACGATCCCAAGATCCACGCCGCGGCGCTCGCGGCGGTCGGCGAGTGGAAGCCGTACCTCGCGGGTGTGATCGCCGATCGCAAGGCGTCGGGAGCCCACGCCGAGGACGTCCTCGGCCGGTTGATCGCAATGCAGGCGAACCCGGACACGGTGTTCACCGACGAGCAGATCGCCGCCAACCTGATCGGCCTGATGACCGGCTTCGTGCCGACGATCGCGACGGCGACGACCTTCGCCCTCGACGTCCTGCTCGACCACCCGGACGCGCTCGCGAGCGCGCACGACGCGGCCGTTGCCGATGACGACGACCAGGTCCGCGCGATCATCTGGGAGGGGATGCGGCTCGCTCCCCAGGGTCCCGGCCTGATCCGGCGGGCGCTGACCGACTTCACGGTCGGCGAGGGCACGATGCACGCGTCGACGATCAAGGCCGGCACGGTGACCTTCGCGGCGACCCAGTCGGCGATGCTCGACCCGGATGTCGTCGAGGACCCCAACGGCTTCCATGCGGGACGTCCGGCCCACGACTACCTCCACTTCGGGGCCGGGCTCCACCAGTGCTTCGGGCGCTTTGCCAACTCGATGCAGATCCCCCTGATCGCGAAGGCCCTCCTGCGGCAACCGAACCTCGCGCGGGCGCCGGGTGACGCCGGCAAGCTGGTCAAGGCCGGCCCCTACCCGACGACGATGGCCGTCACCTTCGACGCCTGAGCAACTCCGGCGAGTCGCGACGCGGCGCTTCGATCACGGAGCCAGTCGGACGATCTCGCCGTGCGGGGCGGCCCCCGTGCTCGGCGAGCTCCCGTAGTTCGAGACGTAGATCGAGCCGTCCGGACCGACCGCGACGCCGGTCGGCGAGACGAGGCCCCGGCTGATCAGGACCGTCCGCGCCCGGTCGGTCCCGACCCGGATCAGCTCGCCTTCGCCGTTGCGGTCAGTCAAACCGAGCCGGTTGATCTCGACCACGAGGAGTCGGCCGGCCCGGTCGAAGGCGATCGCCGAGATGTCGGTGAAGCCGGACGCGTAGACCGTCGGTGCGTGGCCGGGCACGACCCGCCAGATGCGGGCGGCGCCGACCTTGAACGGAGCGCCCGTCAGCTCGCCGACGTAGAGCGCCCCGTCCGGGCCGACGGCGACCGATGTCGGAACCGACTGGGCGACGACGCGCCCGGACGACGTGGTCTCGGACTGGGTCGGAAAGACCGCGAGCGTGCGGACGGCGCCCGACCCGTCGACCTCGACCAGGTCGTTTGCGGCGGCATCCGCGACCACGTAGCCGCCCCGGTAGGCGACCAGTCCGTACGGATCGCTCTCGATCCGGCTGACAGCCGCCGCGCCGGCCCCGTGGTCGGGGTCGTGCGTCGCCTCGTACCTGGCGAGGTCCGCACCCAGACGGAGTCCGGTCCGATCGGCGTTGGCGAGCGCGAGGTGGCCGAGCGGCCTGCCGAGCGCGCCGAACTGGTTGGCTCCCGACGCGTAGAGGTCGGTGTCCTGGATCACGAATGCCACGCCCGTACTCGTCGCCACGACGTCCGCCGGACCGGTGGCCTCCTGCCCGCCGGGCGCGGCGACCGACGGCAGCCGGCTGACCACGGGCACCGCCCTGGCGCCGTCGATGCGGGCGATCGACCCGGTCTCACCGATGCAGATCCGCCCGCCGCCGGCGGACTTCGCGCAGTCGGAGTCCCCGCCGTTCCCGGCTTCGGCGACGTAGATCGTCCCCTCGGCGGTCACGCTCAGCTGCCGGGGGTTGGCCAGACCGGTCGCGACGACGGCCAGCTCGCCCCCGGTTTGCACGGTTGAGCTCGCCTGGGATCCCGACCCCGGCGTGCCGGCCGATCGACCGCCGCAGCCGGCGAGGCCGGCGAGACCGGCGAGACCGGCGAGGCCGATCGTGATCAGCCCGCGCGCGCTGAGGCCGCGGATCCCACGGGCGACGACGTCACGGCCGACCGGTCGGGCTCCCCGCGCGGTGCGACCCGGCAGGTTCTCGGTAGGTATCTGGGAGGCGGAGAGGATGGCTGTGGGTGAGGTCTGGCCCGCCGATCCCGGCGGCGGGCCGGGGGCGATCGTTGGCACGGCCACCGCCACCGGCACCGGCTCCGCCAGAGGAGGCGGACGGAGCCGGCGTGGCGCTGTCATCGAGTCGCTGCGGTCATCGAGTCCTACATGTTCGGGCACGCACCCTTCGCGCCGCCCGCCGGCGGCGTGCCCTTGCCTGCGGCCGGCGGCGTCGCATGATCACCGGCGGCGGGCGCCGTCGACGGGGTCGTGGTTCCGGTGGCCGCCGTGGTGCTCGAGGCGGCGCTCGCGATCGCGGCACCGCCGCCGACGAGGGCGCCGGTGGCGGCGAGCGTCGCGATGGCTAGTTTGATCTGTCTCATCCTGATCGATCTCCTTGGTTGGGGGCTGATCGCATCCATTGGCTCACTGCGACTCACGAAAGGATCGCGTGACTTCCCGAGAGCAGCCTGGGAATCGCGTCAGAGAACGGGCCGCTCGGCCGGGAGAAAGATCACCTCAAGTTGACCGGTCGATCGGCCGATGGCCCAGTGATGGGGCTCCCGGGTCGATCGCGGTCATCCCTCGCCGGAGTGACCCACTCCGGCCGGGGCTCAACACGACGGCGCGTCGAGCGCGACACGCACGAACGCGAGCGCCGCGTCAAGCCCGTCGACGGCGAGTCGGAGCACGTCGTCACGTTCTACGAGACCAGCGCCGGCCTGGCCGCATCGGTCGCAGACTTCATCGGGCCTGCGCTCGCGTCGGGAGACGCGGCGATCGTCGTCGCGACGGCCGACCACCAGGCCGCCTTTGCGAGCGCGATTCGGGCCGCGGGGATCGACCTCGAGGCCGCCATCATCGCCGGGCGGTACGTCGCCCTCGACGCCGGAGAGCTGCTCGGGGCCCTGCTCGTCGACGGTGCGCTCGACGCCGCCGGCTTCCGCGACCGGCTCGGCCCGACGATCGATCGGGCTGCCGCCGGCGGTCGATCGGTGCGGGTCTACGGCGAGCTGGTCGCCCTGCTGTGGGACGCCGGGGACGTCTGCTCGACGATCGAGCTCGAGGACCTCTGGAACGACCTGGCCCTGACGCGCAGCTTCTCGCTGCTCTGTGCCTACCCGGCGGCCGGGTTCGACAGTGCGACAGCCGCGGTCTTCACGGCGCTCTGCTCCCGGCATGCGCACGTCGTGCCGGCCGACGCCGACCACCCGCCGGGCGCGCTGACCAACGAGCTCCGGTCCGACGCGCTGACCGGGCTCGGCCACGGCGGGTCGAGCTTCGAGGTCTCGCTGATGGCGAAGGCCCTTGGCTGGCTGTTCATGGCCGGGGGAACCCTCGCCCTGTTGACGCTGCTCCTCCCGCACTCGGTCCGGCCCGATGCGCTCGGCCTGCTGGTCATCGTCGGTGACGCCTACCTCGTCTCGGCGGTCCTGCTCCGCTGGGCGCGGAACGTGCCGACCTGGGTCCTGCGGGTCGCCCTGATCTGGGGAACCACCTTGATCACCGGGGTCGCCTACTTCTCGGCCGAGCGGCCGAGTCCGCTGATCTTCTTCTACCTGTGGATCTTCCTCTACTCGTCGTACTTCTTCACCAAGCGACAGACGGTCGCCCAGATCGCGTACGTCGGGTTGGCCTACGGCGCCCTGCTCGTTGCCGCGCGACCGTCCGGGGCAGTGTCCTGGTGGGTCGTGACGATGGGCACGCTGCTCGTCACGGCCGGCCTGATCTGGACGATGCGCGAGCGGGTCGAGCTCCTGATCGCCCGGCTCTACGATGCCGCCCGGACCGATCCGCTGACCAAGCTGGTCAACCGGCGGAGCTTTCGCGAGCTGCTCGACCTGGAGCTCGAACGGGCCCGCCGCGGGGACTTCGAGGTCACGCTGCTGACCGGAGACGTCGATCACTTCAAGGCGGTCAACGACCGCTCGGGGCACCAGGTCGGAGACGCCGTTCTCCAGCGGATCGCCCGCATTCTCGAGTCCTCGCGACGCAAGATCGACACGGTCGCACGGGTCGGCGGCGAGGAGTTCGCCCTGATCCTCCCGGCCACCGACCAGGCCGGCGCGCTCGGGGTCGCCGAGCGGTTGCGGACGGCCGTGCTCGACGAGTTCGCCGCAGACGCCGTGCCGATCACGATCAGCTTCGGCCTGGCCACCTTCCCCGGCCACGGGGAGACCGCGTCGTCGCTGATCCATGCGGCAGACGAGGCCCTCTATGACGCAAAGGAGACCGGCCGCAACCGGAGCGTCGTCTTCACGCGGGACGCGCCGACCCGGTACGGCAGGCGCAACCGCGACATCGAGGGCGAGCGGTTCGTCGCGGTGATGCTCGACCTCGCCGGCGCAGTCGACCTCCGCTTCAGCGGAAGCGCCCGGCATTCGGAGTCGGTCGGCCGCTATGCCGAGATGATGGCCCGTGAGCTGGGTCTCTCCGAGCAGCGGGTCGGCCGCGTCCGGCTGGGTGGCCTGCTCCACGACATCGGGAAGGTCGGCGTACCCGACGCGATCCTCAACAAGCCGGGCCGGCTCAGCCCGGACGAGTTCGCCACGATCCGGACACACCCGGCACTCGGCTCGCAGATCCTCGAGCATCCGTGCCTTGCCGATGTCCGCCCGTGGGTCGCCGCACACCACGAGCGCCCCGACGGCCGCGGCTACCCGCTGGGCCTCTCGGGGCGGGCGATCAGCCTCGAGGCGCGGATCCTGGCCGTGGCCGACGCGTACGAGGCGATGACCAGCAACCGCGCGTACCGCCCGTCGATCGGGCACGCCGCAGCTCGCGCCGAGCTCCGCCACTGCGCCGGGAGCCAGTTCGATGCGCAGGCGACCGAAGCGCTGCTCGTCGCGCTCGACCGCGAGTCCGCCCTCGCCGCGCTCGACCGCGAATCCGCCCACGCCGCCTCCCCGGTCCCGGTCTGACCCCCGAGGCGGTCGCTCTCGGACCCCCGAGGCGGTCGCTCTCGGATTCTCTCCCTGGGAGCGGTCCGACTTTCTCCCCGGGCCGGTCCGACTTTCTCCCCGGGAGCGGTCCGCCGGTGAAATACTCGCGGCATCGCGGCTGTTGAGCCCGCGGACGATGCGTCGGATCCGTCTGCCGGGTCGTCATGCCGGGAGGCGCGCGAATCCGAGCTGCGATCGAGACCTGTCCTCCAAGCGACAACGAACAACGTTCGTCTCGAACAACGTTCGTCTCGAACAACGTTCGTCTCGAACAACGTTCGTCTCGAACAACGTTCGTCTCGAACAACGTTCGTCTCGAACAACGT
>DATCEH010000093.1:0-6534 GCA_036510225.1 Solirubrobacteraceae bacterium
CCCACCCGACGCAGATCGCCGGGGTCTCCGGGACGGCGTTCGCCGTCTGGGCTCCGGCCGCCCGGTCGGTCTCGGTGGTCGGCGACTTCAACTCCTGGGACGGCCGCCTCCACCCGATGCGCTCGCTCGGCCACTCTGGCATCTGGGAGCTCTTCCTGCCCGGCGTCGGCGAGGGCGCCCGGTACAAGTTCGAGATCCGGACAGCCACCGGAGAGCTCCGCGTGAAGGCCGACCCGCTCGCCTTCGAAGCCGAGATCCCGCCGGGGACCGCGTCGATCGTGACCCAGACCCACCACGTCTGGGCCGACCAGGAGTGGATCGCCCGCCGGGCGACCGCCGAACCCCTGACGCGGCCGATGTCGGTCTACGAGGTCCACCTCGGCAGCTGGCGGCGCGACCCCCGCGAACCCGAGCGTCTGCTCGGGTACCGCGAGCTCGCCGAGCAGCTGGTCGTCTACGTCGCCGAGCTCGGCTTCACCCACATCGAGCTGATGCCGGTGATGGCCCACCCGTTCAGCGGGTCGTGGGGCTACCAGGTGACCTCCTACTACGCGCCGACCCCGATCTTCGGATCGCCCGACGACTTCCGGGCCTTCGTCGAGACGATGCACGACGGCGGGATCGGCGTGATCCTCGACTGGGTGCCGGCCCACTTCCCCCGCGACGACTGGGCGCTGGCCCGCTTCGACGGAACGGCCCTCTACGAGCACGAGGACCCCCGCCTCGGGTCGCATCCCGACTGGGGAACGCTGGTCTTCAACCTCGGGCGCAACGAGGTCCGCAACTTCCTGATCGCCAACGCCCTCTACTGGGTGCGTGAGTTCCACGTCGACGGGATCCGCGTCGACGCGGTCGCGTCGATGCTCTACCGGGACTACTCGCGCAAGGCGGGCGAGTGGGTGCCCAACCAGTACGGCGGCCGGGAGGACCTCGACTCGGTCGCCTTCCTCAAGGAGCTCAACGAGGTCCTCTACGCCGGGGCACCGGGAATCATCTCGGCCGCCGAGGAGTCGACCGCCTGGCCGGGCGTCTCCCGGCCGACCTACCTCGGAGGCCTGGGGTTCGGCTTCAAGTGGAACATGGGCTGGATGCACGACACCCTGGCCTACTTCCAGGAGGACCCGATCCACCGGCGCTACCACCACAACGAGCTGACCTTCAGCCTGATGTACGCGTTCAGCGAGAACTTCATCCTTCCGCTGAGCCACGACGAGGTCGTCCACGGCAAGCAGTCGCTGTACGCGAAGATGCCCGGCGACCGGTGGCAGAAGTTCGCGAACCTCCGGGCGCTGTTCGCCTACATGTGGGCCCACCCCGGCAAGAACCTCCTCTTCATGGGACAGGAGTTCGCCCAGGAGCGGGAATGGACGCACGAGAGCTCGCTCGACTGGCACCTCGTCGAGGAGGCCGACCACGCCGGGCTGCAATCGCTCGTCTCGAGCCTCAACCGCGTCTACGCCGACCAGCCGGCCCTGTGGGAGCGAGACAGCGAGCCGGAGGCCTTCACGTGGCTCGAGGGCGGCGACGCCGAGAGCAACGTGATCGCATTCGCCCGGTTCGGGAGCCGCCGCCAGGACGCGCTGGTCTGCATCTGCAACCTCTCGCCGATCGTCCGCGAGCGCTACCGGGTCGGCCTGCCGCGGCCCGGCTTCTGGAGCGAGGCGCTCAACACCGACTCGTCGTTCTACGGCGGCGCCAACAACGGCAACGTCGGCGGCCGGGAGGCCGAGCCGCGTCCGTGGCACGACCAGCCGCACTCCGCCGAGTTCACGCTCCCGCCGCTGGCCGTCCTCTGGCTGACGCCGGACGCCGCCTCGCTCGCCGATCCCGCCGGCCTGCTGGCGCCGTGACCGGAGCGAATCCGGTCGATCTTCCGTGGGAGCACCGCCTCGGGGCCAGCCCGCGTGCTGAGGGCCAGACGGACTTCCGGGTCTGGGCGCCGCACGCCACGGCGGTCGCCGTGGTCGCGGCTCGCGGCGGGGCCGAGCACCCGCTCGCGGCCGCCGGCCTCGGCGTCTTCGCGGGGACCGCGCCGCTGAGCGCCGGCGACGACTACTGGCTGGCCCTGGATCCAGCGTCGGGCGGCCGTCGCCGGCGTCTGCCGGACCCGTGCACCCGCGAGCAGCCGCGCGGCCTGCGCGGCCCGTCGAGGATCTTCGACCCGGGCGCCTTCCAATGGACCGACGCCGGCTTCGAGACGCCGGCGCTGACCGATCTCGTCGTCTACGAGCTCCACATCGGGACATTCACGCCGGACGGCACCTTCGACGCGGCGATCCCCCACCTGCGCGGTCTCGCCCAGCTCGGGGTCAATGCGATCGAGCTGATGCCGGTCGCCGACTTTCCCGGCCGGCGGGGCTGGGGCTATGACGGCGTGTACATCTCCTGCGCCCACCGGGCCTACGGCGGGCCGGCCGGCCTTCAGCGACTGATCGACGCGGCCCACGCCGAGGGGATCGCCGTCGTCCTCGACGTCGTCTACAACCATCTCGGCGCGTCCGGCGGCCGGGCGATGGAGACGTTCGGTCCGTACTTCACAGCGCGGTACGACACGTTCTGGGGGAAAGCGATGAATTACGATGACGCCGACAGCGATCCCGTGCGGGAATGGGTTCTCCAGAGCGCGACCGGCTGGATCGGTGACTTCCATCTCGACGGACTCCGCCTCGACGCGGTACATGCGATCTTCGACACGAGCCCGACCCACATCGTCGCCGAGCTCGCCTCCCGTGTCCACGCCGCGAACCCGCGGGCGCTCGTGATCGCCGAGTCCGGGCTCAACGATCCACGCGTGATCGCACCGGCGTCGGCCTGCGGGTGGGGCTGCGACGCACAGTGGGCCGACGACTTCCACCACGCCCTGCGGGTCCTGCTGACCGGCGAGCGCGACGGGTACTACGCCGAGTTCGGGCGGGTCGGCGACCTCGCCAAGGCCTTCCACAGGCCGTTCGTCCACGACGGCCAGTACTCCGAGTTCCGCCGCCGCCGGTTCGGCGCGAAGGCCGACGACCGTCCGCCCGAGCAGTTCATCGTCTTCGCCCAGGATCACGACCAGGTTGGCAACCGCGCGTTCGGTGACCGGCTGCCGGCGGGCGGCCGGCGACTCGCGGCGTTCTGCACGCTGCTGTCTCCGTTCACGCCGATGCTCTTCATGGGCGAGGAGTACGGCGAGGACGCGCCGTTCCAGTTCTTCTGCGACCACATCGACAAGCGGATCGCCAAGGCGACCCGGGAGGGCCGGCGCGCGGAGTTCGCGGCGTTCGCCTCGTTCGGCGAGGAGATCCCCGACCCGCAGGCGGTCGAGACCTTCGAGCACTCGAAGCTGACCCGCCGGGCCGACACCGAGCTCGCCGGCCTGTACGGCGACCTGCTCGCCGCGCGGCGGGGACTGCACGGCGAGGCCGGGGTGATCGAGTACGACGAGGACGCCCGCTGGCTGACGGTGCAGCGGGACGGCGGCCGACTCGTCTGCAACTTCTCGGACGTCGCCCAGGGCGTCCCGACCAACGCAAGGGAGATCATGCTCGCGACGCACGCTGACACGCGGATCGACGACGGCCGGATCGTGCTCGGCCCGCTCGCCGGGGCGCTGGTTCGATGACCGACGAGATCTGGCTTGGTCAGCCGTTCCCGCTCGGGGCGACCTGGGACGGGTCGGGGACCAACTTCTCGCTGTTCTCCGAGCACGCGACGATGGTCGAGCTGTGCCTGTTCGACGACCGCGAGATCGAGCGTCGGATCAAGCTTCCGTACCGGACCGCCCACAACTGGCACGGCTACATCCCGGGCGTGGGACCCGGCAGTCGCTACGGCTATCGCGTGCACGGTCCGTTCGACCCGGAGGAGGGCAAGCGGTTCAACCCGAGCAAGCTGCTCCTGGACCCCTACGCCAAGGCGATCGACGGGCCGGTCGACTGGGCGGCGGCCAACACCCTGCCGTACGTGCCGGACCCCGAGAACCCGGATGCCGACCTCGAGCTCGACGACGAGAACTCGGCACCGGCGATGCCCCGCTGCGTGGTCGTCGACCCGCAGTTCGACTGGGGCGGAGTCCACTCGCCGCGACGGCCGTGGAACGAGACGATCATCTACGAGGCGCACGTCAAGGGCTTCACGAAGTGCAACACCGCCGTCCGCGAGGATCTCCGGGGCACGTACGCCGGCCTGGCCAGCAACGAGGCGATCGCCTACCTCAAGGAGCTCGGGGTCACCGCGGTCGAGCTGCTCCCGGTCCACGCGATCATCGACGAGAGCTTCCTCGCCGACAGGGGCCTGACCAACTACTGGGGCTACAGCTCGATCGGCTATCTGGCCCCCCACGCGATGTACTCGGCCTCGGGTGTCCACGGCGAGCAGGTACTCGAGTTCAAGGGCATGGTCAAGGCGCTCCACACGGCCGGGATCGAGGTGATCCTCGACGTGGTCTACAACCACACGGCCGAGGGCAATCACCTCGGACCGATGCTGTCGTTCAAAGGCGTCGACAACGAGGCCTACTACAGGTTGATGGCCGACGATCCCCGCCACTACATGGACTTCACCGGCACGGGGAACAGCCTCAACCCGATGCACCCGAGCGTGCTCCGGCTGATCATGGACTCGCTGCGGTACTTCGTCGTCGACTGTCACGTCGACGGCTTCCGCTTCGACCTGGCGAGCGCGCTGGCCCGTGAGTTCTACGACGTCGACCGGCTGTCAGCCTTCTTCGACGTGATCCACCAGGACCCGGTCCTCTCACAGGTCAAGCTGATCGCCGAGCCGTGGGACGTCGGGCCGGGCGGCTACCAGGTCGGAAACTTCCCGATCCTGTGGTCTGAGTGGAACGGGATGTACCGGGATGTGATGCGCGACTTCTGGCGGGGTCAGGCGAGCGTCGGCGAGTTCGCGTCGCGCTTCACCGGGTCGAGCGATCTCTACCAGGAGGACGGGCGGGACCCGTTCGCGTCGATCAACTTCATCACGGCGCACGACGGCTTCACACTGCGTGACCTGGTCTCCTACAACGAGAAGCACAACGACGCCAACCAGGAGGGCAACCGCGACGGGACCGACGACAACCGGTCGTGGAACTGCGGGGCCGAAGGCTCGACCGATGACCCTGAGATCGAGGCGCTCCGCGAGCGCCAGCAGCGGAACTTCCTGGCCACGCTGTTCCTCTCCCAGGGTGTGCCGATGATCCTCGGGGGGGACGAGTTCGGCCGCACGCAGAACGGCAACAACAACACGTGGTGTCAGGACAACGCGCTGTCCTGGCTGGGCTGGGACCACGAGCCGTGGCAGCAGGCAGTGCACGACTTCACCCGTCGGTTGATCGCGCTCCGCCGAAATCATCCGGTCTTCCGGAGGGTCCGCTTCTTCAAGGGACGCACCGATTCCTCCGAGCTGCCCGACGCGTGGTGGTTTCGACCGGACGGCCGGCGGATGACACAGCGTGACTGGAAGCGCGCCGACGGCCACATCCTCGGTGTCTTTCTCAACGGCGAGGCCCTCGACGAGCACGACGAACGCGGCGAGCCGGTCGTCGACGAATCGTTCCTGCTGCTCTTCAACGCACACCATGATCACGTCGAGTGGACGCTCCCGGTTGCCTCGTTCGGCGAGCACTGGAGCTTTGAGATCTCGACGGCCGAGCCCGAGGTCCCCGCGGGCGAGCGCGCGTACGCGGCTCGCGAGACGATCAACGTGGTCTCCCGGTCGATGGTCGTGCTCCGCCGAGGCCAGCTCGCGGGTTGAGCGCATGACGGCTGGCTTGCCAGGCTCCGGGGAGGAGAGCTCGCCGCTTGGGAGCGGTGTCGGGCGGGTGCAACCGCGGATGCGCTGCACCTACCGCCTGCAGCTCGGCCCGGGGCTGGGCTTCGCGCAGGTCGGGGAGCTCGTGCCGTACCTCCAGCGCCTCGGCGTCAGCCATCTATACCTGTCGCCTTCGCTCCAGGCCCGCCGGGGGTCGACGCACGGGTACGACGTCGTCGACCCGACCCGCTTGAGCGACGAGCTGGGCGGCGAGGAGGGCTTCGCCGCGCTGGCGGCGGCGGCCGCGGCCGCCGGCCTGGGGATCGTGCTCGACATCGTGCCCAACCACATGGGCACCGGCGAGGAGAACCGGTGGTGGGCGGACCCCGAGCTGCGCGAGCGGTTCTTCGACCTCGACCCGGTCGGCGGGGGCTACCGGCGGTTCTTCGACATCGACGACCTCGCGGCGATCCGCCAGGAGGACGATCTGGTCTTCGAGACGACCCACCGGCGGGTGCTCTCGCTGGTCGCCGACGGGCTGGTCGACGGCCTGCGGGTCGACCACCCCGACGGGTTGGCCGACCCGGCCGGCTACCTGCGGCGGCTCCGGGCCGAAGGCGTCGAGCGAGTCTGGGTCGAGAAGATTCTCCACCCCGGCGAGGCCCTGCGCGACTGGCCGGTCTCAGGGACGGTCGGCTACGAGTTCCTCGACGATGTCTGCGCCCTGTTCGTCGACCCGGCGGGGTGCGCGCCGCTCGGCCGGTTGCTGGCCGAGTTCGCCGGCGACGACGAGAGCTTCGCGTC
>DATCEH010000094.1:0-43569 GCA_036510225.1 Solirubrobacteraceae bacterium
GGCCGGCCGAGCCGGCCGCACCGATCCGGGCCCGCAGCGAGTCCGCGATCAGGACCAGTCCGCCGGTGGCGGCCAGCGTCATCACCACCAGCGGGAGGAAGGCCGCCCGGCCGGCGCCCCAGATCGCCCCGACCAGCCTGAGTCCCGGGACGCCCGACGGAAGCTGATGGTGGCCGAGGCCGGCCTGCCTGACCAGCGACCACGCGACCGCGAGCAGCGCGACCAGGCCGACGATCGCCGGCGCCGCGTGCTCGCGGACGACCCGTATGGCCGCGGGCAGCAGAAGGAAGGCGGCGACCACGACGCCCGACAGGGCGAAAGACGCGGCGAGCACCCGGTCCCCGGGATCGCCCAGACCGATCGCCAGGCCGGCGACCAGCACGATCCCGGCCACCGCCGTCGCCCGCCATGCCGGATCCCCGACCCGGGCAGCGATCGCCGCACGCGTGCGCCCGGTCATCGCCGGCTCCGCCCGGCCGGTGCCGTGCTCGACGTCTTCGAGCCGCCCGTCGGAGTCGTCGGGGACGCCTTCGAGCCGCCTGGCGGAGCCGTCGCGGATCCGCCGGTGTTGCTGCCCGGTGGGGCGGGCGCGGCGGGCGCCTTGGGCGCGACCGGCACGCCGCCGGTCACCTGAGCCTTGGCCCCGGGCGGGAGTGGCGTGGCCCCGGGGAAGGGCGAGCCGGCTGGCACGAACTCGGGAAGGTACCGCTCGTTCGTCGGAGCTCCGGTCGACACTCCCGCCGGCGGTTGGCCGGCGGCGGCGCCGCACGGCCCGGGAATCAGCCGGTCGAGCGCGGCGGCCGAGGCCGACTGGACTCGCCGCCGCAGCAGCCAGCCGTCGATCAGTCGGCGAGCGGCGGCCGGGGGCGTGCCTCTCACGTCCGGCCGCGGCTCGAGCGTCACCGGGTATCCCGGCCAGTCGGGCTCGACCTGGGGGTCGACATCGTCGGGATAGTCGCGGACGTACAGGCTGCCGCCGGCCGAGTGGAAGTAGATCGTCAGGATCGGGCTTCCAGGATTGGGGCTGGGGACGGTCCCATTCTCGCCCGATCCCGAGCCCTGGATCGTGCCGAACAGGGTGACGCCGGAGAACGGCGCGGTCCGGCCGCTGAGGATCGACGCGAGCCGCGCGGCGAAGGGGACGACGGCGTGGTGCAGGTCGACGTAGACACACCGGTTGGCCGGCAGGGCGATGATCGTCCGCCGGATTCCCGCGTCGATCCGCAGGGTCACGTCCCCGCGGGCCGGGAAGGTCGTGTGCCGCAGGTCGACAAGCAGCGATCCCAGGCCGGATTTGTAGCCGCCTGCCGGGAGGGTTGCGACCGATCGCGGGGCGATCGCCGCGTCCCGCGTCTGCGCGGCGATCCTCACGCCGCCGACGGTCATCGCGACGGCCGGGAGGACGAGCGCTGCGATCGGCAGGAGGGTCCAGCCGACGGCGACCCGCGGCCAGGTCGCCAGTGCGCCGACGAGGACGGCGGCCGCGATCGCGAGCACGACCCACCCGAAGCCGAAGATCGTTGCCGCGGCGGCCGCGGCGGCCAGCGTCGCGAGGCCGACGACGGCGGCGCAGCCCTGGGCGAGGATCACGATCCCCCGGGTGCCGGCGACCCCGGCTTCGTCGCCGGTGTCCGCCGGGATGATCAGCCAGCAGGCGACGTAGGCCAGCAGGCCGACGCCGCCGACCAGGGTCGCCACCGCGAAGGCTGCGCGAACCGACCCGAGTGGGAGGTCCCGATCACGAGCGAGGCCGGCGCAGACACCGGCCAGCCAGCGGCCCTGGCGCGCTCGGGTCAGCGGGACCGGGAGGCCCGGGCGGCCACCCGTCGGGGGGTCGGTGAGGGGAGTGGTCGACATGGTCGGATTGTCGCCGCCGCCCGTCGGATCCGATAGGCGGGATGACCCGCAGACGTGTACGGGATCTGCCGGACCCCGCGCGACGCCCCGCGGCCGGGTCCGGCGGGCGGGTGGAAGGGGTGGGCGTCGACTAGAATGCGCCGGCGCCGGACGGCTGGACTCTCGGGCGCCACCCCGGCATGCCTGACCCCGACCACGCCATCCAGAAGAAGATCCGCGTCGTGGTCGCGAAGCCCGGCCTCGACGGCCATGACCGGGGGGCGAAGATCATCGCCCGGGCGCTGCGGGACGCGGGCATGGAGGTGATCTACACCGGCCTGCACCAGACGCCCGAGCAGATCGTCGAGACCGTGATCCAGGAGGACGCCGACGCCGTCGGCCTGTCGATCCTCTCCGGCGCCCACATGACGCTCGTTCCCCGGGTCGTCGACCTGCTCCACGCCCAGGGGATCGACGACGTCGTGATCACCCTCGGCGGGACGATCCCGGCCGACGACATCCCCGAGCTGAAGCGGCTCGGCGTGGCCGAGGTGTTCACGCCGGGGGCCTCGACCCAGGCGATCGTCGACTACATCCGCGACGCCGTAGCCGCCGTCGGCTGACCGGTCGCCGTCGGCTGACCGCTCGCCGAAGCGACCGACCGCCGTGTCGCCCGCGGGAGCGGTCCGGCCCCGGCCCGCCCGACCTGGGCCCGGCTGAACACCCCGCCCGGCGGTCGACTGACTCGTCAGTCAACGAGCGCGGTACGATGCATCCAGCGATCCTTCAGCGATCCGAGCCAGCTCGATGCAACCCCCTTTTGCGATGAGGAGTCACCAATGAAAATCTGCGTCCTGGTCAAAGAGGTGCCGGACGCCGCCGTCCAGAAGCGGATCGACCTGAGGACCGGTCGAATGGACCGGTCCGGCGAGCGGAACCTCAACCCGTACGACACCCACGCGATCGAGGCGGCGATGCAGATCAAGGAGGGCGGCGTACTCGAGATCGACGAGATCGTCGCTGTCACGATGGGCCCGCCGAGCGCCGTCCGCGCGCTCCACAAGGCCGTCTCGCTGGGGGCCGACCGGTCGGTGCACCTGAGTGACGACGCGCTCGCCGGGTCGGACGTCGCGGCGACCGGTTACGCGCTGGCCCAGGCGCTCCGGCGGGAGGAGCCGGACCTCGTCCTCCTGGGCCAGCAGTCAGACGACGGCGAGTGCTACACGGTCGGCGCGGTCGTCGCCGACCACCTGAGGATGCCGTCGTTGACCCAGGTCATCAGGCTGGACGTCGAGCCGGCCCACGACGACAGCCCGGCCCGGCTGCGGTGCGAGCGCCAGGCCGAGTACGGGTACGACACCGTCGCGGTCGAGCTGCCGGCGGTGATCTCCGTCGGCGACGCGATCAACGAGCCCCGCTACCCGTCGCTGAAGGCGATCATGGGCGCGAAGAAGAAGCAGCTCGACGTCTTGTCGGTGGCCGACGCGGAGATCGACGAGACGCTGGTCGGCGGCGAGCACTCGGGTGCCTGGTGGACCGGGGCGAAGGCGCCGCCGCAGAAGGCGGCGGGAGAGATCATCGAGGACGACGACACCAACGAGACGGTCGCACGGATCGTCGCCTGGCTGGCCGAGAGGAAGCTGATCTGATGCCCGACATCCTGGTCTACGCGCTCCACTACGAGGGCGCCTTCAACAAGAACTCGCTCGGCGCCGTGAGCGAGGCCGTCCGCCTGGCGGGTGAGCTCGGCGGCGAGGCGAAGGCGATCGTCGTCGGCGACACGGCCACGGCCGAGCTGTGCGCCGGGCTCGGTGGGTACGGGATCACGAAGGTCTACCGGGTCGCCGGCCCCGAGGGACTCGCCCAGCCGGTCGTCGACGCGATGGCTGAGGTCGTCAGGCGGGACGAGATCGCCTACGCGATGTTCGGCGGCGGCCTGCTCGGCTTCGAGATCGGCGCGGGTCTGGCGGCCCGCCTGGAGGCCGGCGTGGCGATGGAGGTCACGGGCGTCCGCGTGGTCGACGGCAAGCTGGTCGCCGAGCGCCCGATCCTCGGGGACACGGCGATCTCGGAGATCTCCTACCGGAGCCCCGTCGGGATCGTGATCGCCCGCCTCAACGCCTTCGAGATCGCCGCGCCGGGGGACGCGGCGGCCGAGGTCGAGGACGTCGCGGTCGAGTTCTCGGCCTTCTCGACCCGCGCGACGATGATCACGCGGGGCGAGCAGCGGGGGGCCGACGTCGACATCGAGGGCGCCGACATCCTCGTCGCCGGCGGCCGTGGCCTCGGCCGGGCGGAGGGATTCGACCTGTGCGAGGCGCTGGCGGCGGCGCTCGGCTCCAACAGCGCGGTCGCTGCGACCCGGGCGGTCGTCGACGCCGGGTGGTACCCGTACGCCGCGCAGATCGGCCAGACGGGGAAGACGGTCTCGCCGAAGCTCTATCTCGCGGCCGGGATCTCCGGAGCGATCCAGCACAAGGTCGGGATGCAGGGCTCGGAGAACGTCGTCGCGATCAACAAGGACGCGAACGCCCCGATCTTCGAGTTCTCAGACCTCGGCGTGGTCGGAGACCTCAACAAGATCCTGCCGAAGCTGACCGAGGCGCTCAAGAGCCGGGCGGGTTGAGGCCGTAGCCGTGGCACCCAGGCCCGACGCCCGGCTCGCCCCCGGCCGCTACCCGCCGCCGGTCGACCCGGCCGGGGAGTTCATCAAGGCCGCGCTCGACCCCGAGGACGAGCGGATCGAGGTCGGCGTGGCGATCGTCGGCGGCGGCCCGGCCGGTCTGGCCGCGGCGAACCGGCTGCTCCAACTGCTCGAAGGCGAGCCGGACCTCCTCGAGCAACTCGGGGAGGTCCCGGTTGCGGTGATCGAGAAGGCCAAGGTCTGCGGGGCGCACAACCTCTCGGGCGCGGTGATGCGCCCGGAGCCGCTCGAGGAGCTCTTCCCCGAGTTGACCCGCAGGGACTGGCCGAGCTACGGAGAGGTTCCCGGCGAGGCGGTCTACTTCATGGCGAGCGAGAAGCGGGCGATCCGCCTGCCGGTGGTGCCGCCGAACTTCCGCAACCACGGCAACCAGATCGTCTCGGTCTCCGAGCTGTGCCGGTGGATGGCCGAACGGGCGGAGGAGGCAGGCGCGTACGTCCTGACCGAGACGGCGGCCACCCAGCTGCTCGTCACCGACGGCGTCGTCCGGGGCGTCCGCTCCGGCGACAAGGGCCGCGGCCGGGACGGGAAGCCCCAACGGAACTTCGAACCCGGAGCCGACGTGACCGCCCGGGCGACGGTCCTCGCAGAAGGTGGCTGGGGACACCTGACGGGCGCGGCGATCCGTCACTTCGGCCTCGCCGAGCACGCCGAGCCCCAGGTCTGGTCGCTCGGGGTCAAGGAGGTCTGGGAGGTTCCCCGCCCGCTGCGCAAGGTCATCCACACGCTGGGCTGGCCACTGCGGATCCCCAGGCGATACCACGAGTTCGGGGGGTCGTGGGTCTACCCGATGGGCGAGAAGAGGGTGTCGATCGGCTTCGTCGCCGGCCTCGACTACGCGGACGCGACGTTCTCGGTCCACGACGTCCTCCAGCAGTTCAAGCTCCACCCGTTGATCCGGGGCATCCTCGACGGCGGCGAGCGGATCGCGTGGGGGGCGAAGGCGATTCCAGAGGGCGGCTACTGGGCGATGCCGACGCTGAGCGCCCCGGGCCTGGCGATCACGGGAGACGGGGCGGGCATGGTCAACGTCCCGGAGCTGAAGGGCATCCACTACGCGATCAAGTCGGGGATGCTCGCGGCCGAGGCGATCTTCGCCGGTCTGAAGGCCGGGTCGACCGACCTGACCGCCTACGAGACCGCGGTCGCCGGGTCGATCATCGCGGAGGACCTCCGCCGGACGAGGAACATGCGCCAGCCGTTCTACCGGGGCCTTGTCGTCGGCGGGGCCGCGGTCAACGCGATGCTCGCGACCGGCGGGCGGTTTCCCGGCGGGCGGTGGTCCAATCACCGGGATGCGGATCAGCCGATGTTCGTCGGCAACCGGCAGGCCGGCTATCCCAAGCCGGACGGGAAGTACACGTTCGACAAGCTCTCGAGCGTGTTCATCACCGGCAACGCAACCCGGGATGACGCGCCCAATCACATCCGCGTCCGGCGAGACGTCCCCCGTGCGGTGGCCGAGACCTGGCGGTGGATGTGCCCCGCGGGGGTCTACGAGCTGCCGGAACCGAAGCCCGGGACGACGCCGGGACCGGGAGATCCGGTCGAGGTCCTCGTCAACTACACGAACTGCGTGCAATGTGGGGCGATTACCGCGAAGGGGGGCCGTCTGACGACCCCGGAGGGCGGCGACGGTCCGCTCTACCGGATAACCTGACGCGCGTTGCGCGGTCTGTTTCTTCTGGCCGGCGTCGGGTGGGCCGACGGTTGCGGGCGAACGCCCGAGCCGTCAGGGACTCGGGCGGCGCCTTGGTCCTCGACGCCTGTGTGGCGACCCCCGGTTGAGCGGCCCGACCGCGCAGGCGCGGCGTCGTGACGCCGTTCGAGGCCGGCCTGCGGACATCCGGACTGTGGAAGAAGTTCCTGCTCGGGAGTCTGGCGATCGTGCTGCTGAGCGCGACCGCCGCGGCGGCGGCCGTCCTGCTCGAGGTCAAGCACGTGTCCGACCTGATCGGTCCGGCCACGCTCCAGACGTCGGCCGGCGTGATCACGCCGGCCCAGGCCGGCAAGGCCGAGACGATCCTCGTGATCGGGACGGACGCCCGTAAACTCTCGCAGGACGTCGCCGACCGGGAGAACCCGCCCCACTCGGACACGATGCTGCTGATCCGGATGGACCCGAGCCATCACCAGACGTCCGAGCTGTCGGTGCCGCGGGACCTGCGCACGACGATCACGACGGTCGCTGGCGCGGTCACGACGCAGAAGATCAACGCGGCCTACACGCTCGGCGGGGTGTCGCTGGCCGCGAAGACCGTCGAGAGCACGCTCCCCGGGATCCAGATCAACCACATCGTCTCGGTCAACTTCGCCGGCTTTCGCAAGCTGATCGACACGATCGGCTGCGTCTACGTGTACGTCGACCGCCACTATTACAACCTGAACATCGGGACGGCGGCGACCGACTACTCGAGCATCGACATCCAGCCGGGCTACCAACAGCTCTGCGGGCAGACGGCGCTCGACTACGTCCGCTACCGGCATACCGACTCCGACTTCGTGCGGGTCGCCCGCCAGCAGGACTTCGTCCGGCAGGCCAAGCAGCAGATCGGCGTGCAGGGTCTGCTCGACAAGGAGGACCTCCTGCTCAAGGCGCTGCACAGCGCGGTCGCGACAGACATCCACGGGACGGCGCAGATCTTCCATCTGTTCACGCTCGCGGCCTTCTCGCTCGGCCGGCCGATCCGGCAGGTCGCGTTCCAGTCCGACCCGAACGTGTTCATCGCAGGGGGGAGCTACGTCGTCTCGACGCCGGCCCAGATCACGGCGACGGTGTCCGACTTCCTCAACGGGAACCCCCCCTCGAAGATCGCCGTTCCGACCGTCAGGCTGCGGGGGGCGACCTCAGCGAAGACGGTTGCCGCGCTCGGGCTGTCGGCGACCCCGGCGAACGACATCGGCCTGGCGAACGTCGCGTCGGTCGGTCTCCCGATCCGGATGTACGAGCCCCGGCTGCGCCTCCAGAGCGGCGGCGCGCCGGACGACGTCCGGGCGTACACGCTCCGCGACGAGAACGGCGCCAGGCACAAGGCCTACGTGATCTCGATCTCCCGCGGCCTGGTCGGCGAGTACTACGGCGTCGAGGGCACGAACTGGCTCGCCCCGCCGATCCTCGCCGGCACCCACCAGACGCGCAGGCTCGGCGGTCGGACCTACGGCGTCTACCTCGATGGCAGCCACATCCGGGTCGTCTCCTGGCGGTCGGGGCACGCGGTCTACTGGCTCAACAACACCGAGGACACGAAGCTGACCAACCGGCAGATGCTGGCGATCGCCGAGAGCGCCAAGCCGATCGCGTAAACGTTGTATTACCACCGCAACATCGGCCTGCTTACGGTGTTCAATGCTTCGCCATGCAACTTTCCCGACTTCCCCGCCCCCGGCCGGCTCATGCCCGCAGCGCGATGCTCGCGATCGCAACGACACTCGCCGCGGCGGCCAGCCTCGGCGGACCCGGCGCGCCGGCCTGGGCGGCGACACCTCCGACGACCGTCAGCCCGACTCCGGGGCCCGGCCCGGGGAAGACGACCGCTAGCCTGAGCGCGTGCCACGTGGCCGCCGACCTGCCCGACCGGTATGCGACGTTCGCGGCGCAGATGGTCGCGACCGCGGCGACCCAGCAGATGTCCATTCGCCTCCAGCTCTACGAGCACACGCCGGGGACAACCGGCTATCGCCTCGTCACCGGGGTGCCGGGCTTCGGCGTCTGGGAGAACTCGGCCCCCGGGATCGGCGTCTTCAACTACAGCCAGGAGGTCACGAGCCTGACGGCGCCCGCGTCGTTCCGCGTCCAGGTCGGCTACCGCTGGCTCGACGGCGCCCGCCATGTGCTCAAGCACTCGACCCGGACGACCGTCTCGTGCGCGGAGCCGGCCCAGCTCCCGAACCTCGTGGCCGGCGCCGTGTCGATCGCTCCGGGCGCGAGTCCGGGGACGTCGACGTACGCGGTGTCCGTGCGCAACGACGGCACGACATCCGCGGTCGGCGGATTCGAGGTCGGCCTCACGGTCGACGGCGCGGCGCTGGACGAGCAGTCGGTCGCCGGGCTGGGCGCGGGCGACCGGACGGTCGTCACGTTCACCGGCGCGGCCTGCTCGCCGGGCGGGACCCTGCAGATCACCGTGGATCCAGAGCACACGATCCAGGAGTCGACCGAAGTCGACAACTCGCGGACGGTCACCTGCAAGTGAGGCCTGCCCGAACCCGGCGGCCCGGCTGCCGGACGCGACCGGCAAGTCGTGGTGAGGGGTCCGGATCAGCCGATCGCCCAGCCGGGTCGCTACACTGTGTGGTCCGATGAACACCGAGATCCACCCCAACTACACAGAGGCCCACGTCCGCTGCACGTGCGGCAACGAGTTCACGACCCGCTCCACGAAGAGCGAGATCCAGGTCGAGATCTGCTCCAACTGCCACCCGTTCTACACGGGCCGGCAGAAGCTGGTCGACACCGGCGGTCGAGTCGAGCGCTTCCAGCGCCGGGTCGCCAAAAGCCGCCAGCGCGCCGCCGCATCGCGGTAGGGCGTGGCCGCGCCGAGCCGGTCCGAGGCTTCGGTGCCCGTCGTGCCGCCGGCCGAGTCGGTCGAGCGGGATTTCGCGAGCCCGTCGGTACGTGACTCGCAGGAGACCCTGAACGCGACGCGCGACGCCCCGGTCGGGGGTCAGGCGGTTCTCGAGGGCGTGATGATGCGCGGCGTGCGGACGTGGGCGATCGCCGTCCGCAAGCCGACCGACGAACAGCTCGAGAGCCAGCGGCGGGAGGTCCCGACCGGTCCGATCGAGGTCCGGATCTTCCCGCTGGACTCGCCCCTGCGCCGCCACCGGTGGATGCGACTGCCCCTGATCCGCGGGGTGATCGCGCTCGGCGAATCCCTGTCGGTCGGGATGCGGGCCCTGAACATCTCGGCGAGCGCCCAGCTCCCCGAGGCGGACGACGAGATCTCCGGCGGCGTCTGGGCCGGCACGGTGATCGTGTCGATGATCTTCGCGATCGGCCTGTTCTTCGTCGCCCCGGTCGGCCTGACCAGCCTGATCAAGTCACGCCTCCACTCGTCGACCCTGTTCTGGCTGATCGAGGGCCTCCTGCGGACGGGCATCTTCCTCGGCTATCTCACGCTGCTCTCCCGACTGCGCGATCTCCGCCGGGTCTTCGAGTACCACGGGGCCGAGCACAAGACGATCTCCTGCTACGAGGCCGGCCGTCCCCTGACCCCGGAGAACGCCCAGGGCTTCTCCCGCCTGCACCCCCGCTGCGGGACGAGCTTCCTGCTGATCGTGATGGTGATCTCGATCTTCGTCTTCGCCCCGCTCGGCCTGCCCGCCTGGTACTGGCTGGTCGCGACCCGGATCCTCGGGATCCCCCTGATCGTCGGCCTCTCGTTCGAGGCGATCAAGTTCGCCGGGCGCAACCGCCGGCGGCGGTGGGTTCAGATCGTGATGAGCCCGGGGCTCGCCCTCCAGCGTCTGACGACCCGCGAGCCCGACCTCACCCAGCTTGCCGTTGCGATCGCCGCGCTGGAGGCCGTCCTCCACGAGGAGGAAGGTGATCTGCACACGGCGGACGAGCTCGTCGGGATCGAGGTCGTCGCCTGATGGTCGAGTCGGTGATCGAATCCCTGATCGAGCAGATCGAGTCCCGCTTCGCCGAGCTCGGCCAGGCGATGAACGACCCCGAGGTGATCGGCGGGGATCGCCAGCGCTACGCCGAGCTCGGTCGGGCCTACAGCCAGCTCGAGCCGGCGGCCGTCCTCACGCGTGAATGGCGGCGGTCCCGGGACGACGCGGCCGGCGCGCTCGAGCTGCTTGCCGACGCCGAGGACGACGAGCTGCGCGAGCTGCTCGAGAGCTCGCAGGCCCGGATCGGGGAGATCGAGGAGGAGATCCGCCTGGCGATGGTCGAGCGGGACCCCAACGACGACAAGAACGTGATCGTCGAGATCCAGGGCGGCGCCGGCGGCGACGAGGCCGGCCTGTGGGCGGCCGACATCTACCGGATGCTCGGCCGCTACGCCGAGCGGCTCGGCTTCCAGACCGAGGCGATGGATATCGGCGAGGGCAAGTACACGTTCGCGATCAAGGGCGACGGCGCGTACTCGGTCTTCAAGTTCGAGGGCGGCACCCACCGCGTCCAGCGGGTTCCGGCGACCGAGTCGCAGGGCCGGATCCACACGTCGACGGCGACCGTCGCCGTGCTCCCCGAAGCCGAGGACGTCGACGTCCACGTCGATCCCAGCGACCTGACGATCGACGTCTACCGCTCGAGCGGGCCCGGCGGCCAGTCGGTCAACACGACGGACTCGGCCGTCCGGATCACCCACAAGCCGAGCGGGATCGTCGTCTCGATGCAGGACGAGAAGTCACAGCTCCAGAACCGTGAGAAGGGACTTCGCGTGCTGCGCGCCCGTCTGTACGAACGGGCCCTCGCCGAGCAGCAGGCCGGGCTCGCGGCCGATCGCCGCTCGCAGGTCGGCAGCGGCGAGCGGGCCGAGAAGATCCGCACGTACAACTACGGCGAGCGGCGGGTCACCGACCACCGGATCAAGCTGACCGTCCACAACCTCGACGCCGTCCTCGAGGGCGAGCTCGGCGAGCTGACGAGCGGACTCCAGTCCGAGGAGAAGCGCCGGCGGCTGGCCGACCAGGCCGGCGACGCGTGACTCCGGCGGGTGGGACGACCACGGCGCGGGCGGTCAGCGTGCGGGATGCGCTCGACGGCGCGTGTGTCGCGATCGCGGCTGGCGGGTCGCCGAGCGCCCGGCTCGACGCCGAGCTCCTGCTCGCCGACGTGCTCGGCGTCCGGCGGGGCCGGCTCCACAGCCACCCCGAGGCGCCGGTGCAAGGGCCGGCGGTCCGGGCCTTCCAGTCGTTCGTCCGCCGCCGGTCGGTGCTCCGCGAGCCGGTCGCCTACATCCTCGGCCGGCAGGCCTTTCGCCGGATCGAGCTGGCCGTCGACCCGCGCGTCCTGATCCCCCGCCCGGAGACCGAGCATCTCGTCGAGGTCGGCCTCGAGCTTCCCCCCGGCGCCCGGGTCCTCGACCTCGCGACCGGGAGCGGCGCGGTCGCCCTCGCGCTCGCCGACGAGCGTCCCGACCTGCGGGTCTCCGGCTCGGATCGCAGCCGGCCGGCCCTGTCCCTTGCGCGGTCGAACGCGGTCGGTCTGGGCCTCGAGGTCGACTGGCAGGAGGCCGACCTGCTCGACGGCCTGTCGGGCGAGTGGGATGCGATCCTCTGCAACCCGCCGTACATCCCGACCGACGTCCTCGCCGGTCTCGAGCCGGAGGTCTCCACGCACGAGCCGGTGCTCGCCCTCGACGGCGGCCCCGACGGGCTCGACGTGATCCGCCGGCTGATCGACCAGGTCGCCGTGACGGCCACCCCGCTGGTCGGGCTCGAGGTCGGCGCCGGGCAGGCCGCCGCGGTCGTCGGCCTGCTGGGTCGCGCGGGGTTTCCCCGCGTCGAGACCCGGCGGGACCTCGCCGGCATCGAGCGGGTGATCGTGGCCCGGCGGTGACCGAGCCGGGCCGCGGGCCGACGGTCGACGAGCTCGCTCGGTGCGTCGCCGCCGGCGGGGTGATCGTGTTCCCGGCCGACACGGTCTACGGGCTCGGCTGCGATCCGGGGAACCCGGACGCCGTCCGCCGCCTCTACGAGCTGAAGGGGCGACCCGCAGACAAGCCGGCGGCCGTCATGTGGGGGACGCTCGACGCGCTACTCGCCGAGCTGGACGAGCTCGGACCGCGCACCCGGCAGGCGGTGGGCCGGTTGCTGCCGGGCCCGGTCACCGTGCTCGTCGCGAACCCCCGTCGGCGATATCCGCTGGCCGGGGCCGGCCTGCTCGGACTCCGCGTGCCGCTCGGCGGACTCGATCTCGATCGACCGCTCCTCCAGTCGAGTGCGAACCTCGCCGGCGGGCGAGACGCCCGCCGCCTCGTCGATGTGCCCAGGTCGATCCGCGAAGGCGCCGACCTCGTGCTCGACCGGGGTGAGCTCCCCGGGGTCCCGTCGACCGTGGTCGACCTCTCCGGCCACGAGCCGTCCGGCGCCTGGCGGGTCGTCCGGGTCGGCGCGCTGACGGTCGACGAAGTCCGCGCTCTGCTCGAGCCGTCGCCGCCGCCGGTCGGGCGGCTCGGCGACGGCTGATGAGATTATTAGCCCGCGCGACGCCCGTCCCTGCGATGCTTGGGCCGCGCGAATGAGGATCACCGAGCTCGACGCGGTCTACGCGTTCATGGTCTCAACGGCGATCGCAGCGGTTCTGACGCCGCTTACGATGCGCTTGGCCGTGCGCCTGGGCGCCGTCGACCAGCCCCGCGAACGCGGCCTCTCGTCCCGGGCGACGCCGCTCCTCGGCGGCCTCGCGATCTTCGCGGGGGCCCTCGTCGGCGGGCTGGTCTTTCTCCCGGGAAGCCGCCTCTGGAACGGTGTGCTGACCGCGGCCGCCGTGATCACGGTGGTCGGCGCGCTCGACGACCGCTTCGACCTCGCTCCCGTGATCAAGCTCGCCGGCCAGGTTGCGGCCGCGGTGATCGCCGTCCACGCCGGGGTCGTCGTCCACCTGATCACGCTGCCGTTCGTCGGCGCGCTCCACTTCCCCAACGCCGGCGGGGCACTGACGACGATCGGTCTCGTCGGCCTGATGAACATCGTCAACTTCTCCGACGGCGTCGACGGCCTCGCGGCCGGGGTCTGCATGATCATCGCGGCCGCGCTCGCGGTGATCGCCTTCGACCTCGGGCGCACCCAGCCGGGGGTTCTCGCGGCCCTGACGGCCGGCGCGGCGCTCGGCTTCCTGCTGCACAACTTCCCGCCGGCGTCGAGCTTCATGGGCGACTGCGGGTCCAACCTGCTCGGCCTGCTGATGGGCGTGCTCACGGTCGAGGGGACGGTCAAGACGCCGGTCGTCGTCTCGTTCGCCCTCCCGCTGATCCTGCTGGCCGTCCCCTTCCTCGACACGACGTTCGTCGTGCTCAAGCGGCTCAAGTACCACCAGCCGGTCTACAAGCCCGACAGCGAGCACTTCCACCACCGGATGGCCCGGATCGGCTTCAGCCCACGCCGGACGGTGTTCTACCTCTACGGCTGGACGCTGATGCTCGCCGGCCTGGCCCTGGCCCTGCGCTTCATCCCGTACTCCGACCATCACGGCCACCTCCATACCGGTTGGTCGCTCGTGATGGGCGGGCTCGGTCTGATCGTCGGGGCGGCCAGCGTCTACCTGATCTACGTGCTCGAGATCCTCAAGTTCAAGCGCCTGGCCACGCTCCGCCAGCGACGCCTCGCACCAGACGCGACCGACCAGGAGATCGAGGCGTCGGTGACCGAGAGCCTCGAGACCGGGGAGTTCGACATCGTCCAGACGACCGAGTCGGCGCCGCGCGGCCCGACGGGCGCCCGCCGCGCCCGCCCGCCGCTGCCCGAGGACAGGTCGCCGGGGCGCCGGGCCTGAGCGAGCGGCGGGCGGGCGGGCGTCTCGGTCGAGGTTGGTCTTGGGCCGGGCCCCGTTGCGGTTGATGTTCGGCGGCGGCGACGCTCACGCGGGGGGGCTTGGCTTGGCTAGCGTGCCGTCGAGGGGCGCTACTTCGGGCTTCGGGAGGTCGGGCGGGGGGCGGGCTCTCTGCCGTGGGACTGGGCGGTGGCGAAGGGGACTCTCCGCGGAAAGTAGCTGCCTGAGTCAGGCAACCACTTTGCGACGAAGGTCTCAGCATCCTCGGCTGACCTCTCTCGAGCCTCTGCCGATCGCTCGCTCGCCGACACCCTCGCCGAGGCCGGCCTGGTCATCGTCGCCGCCCGAGATCACCGAGAACGGGTCCTCCCGCCAACACGTCTTTGCACGAGACACCCACAACTCACCCGTGCCGGCGCTCCCCGGCCTCCGGGCTATCCGAGCACCGGGTAGGCGAGCGGCAGGCGGGTGGCGACGAGATAGGCGCAGAACACGAGGGTCGCGGCGCGCAGGCGCCGATCGGCGGTGAGCGCGGCCGGCAGCAGCGCCCACAGGGCGTACCACGGCAGGAGCCAGGCAGTCGCGCAGAGCAGGGCCAGCGTGGTCCACCCGTAGGCCTCGAGCCACCGGTCGGGGCGGCGCCACGTCTGGATCAGGCAGGCGATCGCGACCAGCGCGAAGGCGACATCGAAGCCGCCACGCACAGTCGAATCGAAACGTCCGAGGCCGAGCCTGCGGGAGACGAACGACGGGACGCTGTGGACGGCGACGAGCTGCTGCTGGCCGCGGAGCGAGCCGACGATGCCCGAGACCTGGCCGCCGAAGCCGATCAGCGTGACCAGGACGACGGCCGCCAGCGCGACGACGACCGCGACGACGGCCGGCCGGCCGCGGCCGCGCCGGTGGGCCGCGATCAATGTGAATGGGAGGGCCAGCCCGGCTGAGGCCTTGATCGCGATCGCGCCGACCAGCGTCGCCGATCCGGTGACATCGCGGCGGTCGAGCACGGCGACCAGGCCGGCGGCGACGAGCAGGCCGAGCAGGGTGTCGTTGTGGGCGCCGCCGACTGCGAAGACGAGCAGCAGGGGGTTGAGACCGAGCAGGGCGGCGGCCGGCGCCGGCGCCAGCCCGCGGCGCTCGGCTGAGCGCCAGACGAGCACGATCGCAGCGAGGCTGCTCAGCACGGCGACGACCTTCAGGGCCCAGATCCCGCCGGCGATGCCGAGCGGAACGAGACCGTAGGTGAACAGCGTGAACAGCGGTCCGTACGGTGTGCTCACGTCGTGCCAGCCGAGGTACGGGTAGACCGCGTCCCCGGTCGCGGCGGCCGCCGTGTGGGTGTAGGGGTCGAGACCGTGGAGGACGCCGAGCCGGGCGAAGTCGAGGTAGCCGAAGACGTCGGCCGAGAGCAGTGGCGGAGCGAGCAGGACGGCGATGTGGGCGAGGACGATCCCCGTCCACAGGGTTCGCCGTCCGAGCGTGCCGGCGCAGGCGACGACGATCGCATAGCACGCGCAGATCGCCAGCAGCAGTCCTTCGTAACCGCCGCCGTGGACGCCCGGGAGCAGGCCGTGGAGGGGTCCGGCCAGCCAACCGGGAAACCGTCCGGGACCGGCCGCGGGCACGAGGCTGGACGCAGCCGCGGCGGCCTTCGCTCCCAGCCCGACGAGCGCGACGGTGAGACCGGCCAGGGCGAGCGTGCCGATCCCCCGGGTCACCCGGTCGGCCGGGCGCCGGCCGGTGTGAGCGGCGCCCGTCGCCTGTTGGGGCGGCGGCGTCGCGGGTGGCGGGGGGCTGGTCGTGGTCGCGATCGACCCATTCTCCCGCTTGCGCCCGGGACCCGTTCCCACGGGTTCCGGCTCGACCGGAGGCTCGCGCCGAGCAGTGCAGAGCCGCGGCGGTACCGGAGAAGATCGTGTTAAGACCGCCGGCCGTTGTGCCGGATCCCGCCTTTTCCGGGGTGGCTCCCGCTACAGTGGGCCTCGCTCGGCGCCACCCGGCGGCAATCCGCCCTGGGTCCCGAGACCTGGCAGCCGACCGCGAGCCGTCGGACGCCACCTGATCAACTTGCGCCTTCGCCGCCAAAACGCCAGCCGGACCCCGCGGGTCGATGGTCCGCGGCGCGTTCTGATCCTCTCGGCCAACGTCGGCGAAGGCCATGCGGCGGCCGCGCGGGCGCTGTGCGAGCAGCTCGAGAACGGACCCGACGACGTCGAGGTCACGGTGATCGACGGGCTGCGGGGGATGGGTCCGCTGCTGCGCTATGTCGTCGAGGACGGCTACCGGACCCAGCTGCGCTTCATGCCGTGGTCCTACTCGTTCTACTACTGGCTGCTCGAGCACGTCGCGCTGATCCGCTTCGTCACGCGCACCCTGCTCTTCCGCCTCGGCGGCCGCCGACTCCGGCGGCGGATCGACGAGCACGCGCCCGACGTGGTCGTGTCCACCTACCCCGCGGTGACCGTCGTGCTCGGCCGTCTGCGCCGACTCGGGATCGTCAAGTGCCTGACGGTCGCGACGATCACCGACATGACCGGCCTGTTCTTCTGGGCCCAGCGGGGGATCGACATGCACCTCGTGATGTACGACGCGTCGGTCGCCCCGGTCGAGCGGATCGCCGGGTCGGGCAGCGTACGACTCGTCAGGCCGCTGATCGGCGCCGCGTTCCTCGAGCCGCTCGACCGGCAGGCGGCCCGCAGGGAGCTTGGACTTCCCCTCGACGGCAAGGTCGTCGTCGTATCAGGCGGCGGCTGGGGAGTCGGCGACCTCGCCGGAGCCGTCGACGAGCTCTCGCAGATCCCCGGGGCGACGCTGGTCTGCCTCGCCGGGAAGAACGAGCTGATCCACGAGAAGCTCGGCAGCCGCTTCGCCGGGAACCCAGACGTCCGGGTGCTCGGCTTCACCGACCAGATGCCCATTCTGCTGGCCGCGGCTGACGTGCTCGTCCACTCGACCGGCGGTGTCACCTGCCTCGAGGCGATGGCCCGGGGCTGTCCGGTCGTCTCCTACGGCCTGCCGGTCGGCCACGCGAAGATCAACACGCAGGCGATGGCCGACCTCGACCTCGTCCGGCTGGCCAACTCGACGGCCGACCTGCGCCACCTCGTCGAGCGGAGCTGCGCCGTCCCGAGCTCGGAACACAGCCCGGAGCTCGACGAGGTGCCCGATGCGTCCGACGTCGTGCTCCGCGCCCCGCTCCGCGTCCGGTCGATCCCGGCCTGGCGGCCCCGCCTGGCGAACACGACAACGGCGCTGATCGCGGCGATGGGCGTCGGGACCTGGATGCTCTCGACCGACGAGTTCGCCGCGGTCGCCCAGCGGATCGTCCCGTCCGTGCGGACCTGGCCGACCGACAAGCCGGACGTCGGCGTGATCGTCCGGACGACGCCGGCCGCGACCGCTGCCGTGGCCGAGCGCCTGCACCGTGACGGCGTCGAGGCGTCGTTCGCGATGACCGGCGTCCTGACGAGCCCGGCGATCACCGGGCTGCGGGCGCTCGGCGACGCCCCGATGTGCGAGATCACCCCGGCCCGGGCGCTGCGCTGGGTCGAGACGAGGAGCAAGCTGCGCAAGGAGGCCCGCGTCCTGCGTCTGAACCACAGGTTCTTCTACCTCGCGCCGCAGGGCAGCCTGACCGTCGGGCAGATCCTGAGCGCCCGGACGACGGGTGCCCGGCGGGTCGTCGGGTCCGTCGCGCTCAACTCGACCTCACCCGTGCCGACCCGGCCGCTGCGGCCGGGCGACGTCGTGGTGATCACACTCGACGGCTCGGCCAAGTCGATCGGATCGATCGATCGGTTCGCAGCCGAGCTGGGCGCCGACCACCTCCACGGCGTGCCATTCTCGACCCTGACCGGCTGACGTCGCCCGAGCGGGCGGAAGCGACGAGTCTGTGACCGAGCCTGCCCGGCCTGGTCTCCTCGGCTCGACCCCCCGGCGGATCGCGGCCGGTGCCGCCGCGCTGGCCGGCGCGTATCTCCTGCCGGGTCTGACGGGCCTCGTCGCGCGTTGGAACGCCGACGGTCACGAGCTCCCGGACGTGCTCAGCCGGCTGGGGATCGCCGACCGGACGCTGGACGGCCGGGACGTCGGCCTGACCTTCGACGATGGCCCCCACCCGGACGGGACGCCCGCGGTGCTGGAGCTCCTGGCCGCGAGGGGCGCCCACGCGACCTTCTTCCTCGTCGGCGAGCAGGTCGCCCGGAATCCCGGGCTCGCCGGGGAGATCCTGGCCGGTGGACACCGGATCGGACTGCACTGCGATCGCCACCGCAACCTCCTGCGACTCGGACCGGCCGCCGTCGGCGAGGACATCGCCCGGGCACGCGCGCGGATCGAGGATCAGACGGGGGTCGGGATCGAGCTCTACCGGCCGCCCTACGGAGTGTTCAACGCCGCCGCGCTCCTGATCGCCCGGACCAACGGCTGGCGGTCGCTCCTGTGGACTCACTGGGGCCGGGATTGGGAGGCCGGCGCGACGGCTGCGTCGATCGCCGGCCTGCTGACCGGCCCTGGACTCGGCGAGGGGTCGGTGCTGCTCGCGCACGACGCGGACGACTACTCCTCGCCGGGGTCCTGGCGCCGGACGGTGGCCGCCCTGCCGCTGGTGCTCGACGAGCTCGAGCGCCGGGGGCTGCGCCTGACGACGAGGGTCTGAGCCCGGTCGGCGGCTCAGGCCGGCTCGGGCTCGGGCTCGGGTGGATTGAGGACCGGCTGCCCGCCCCAGGCCCAGGTGCTCGGACGCAGCGGAGCCATCACGCGACTGGCGGCGAAGCCGGCGACGACGGCGAGCACGGCGCCGGCCGCGGCGTCGAAGACGAAGTGGTTGCCGGTGGCGACGATCGCGAACAGCACGACCAGCGGGTAGAGCCCGCCGAGCACCCGCAGCCAGGGCCGCCTGGTCAGGCGGATCGTGGTCCCGCCGACGAGCAGCGAGAAGCACATGTGCATGCTCGGCACGGCCGCGTACGGGTTGACGAACAGGGAGATCGCCCCGACGTCCTGGTTGATGTGGGCGTAGCGCTGGACCGTGTCAATGAACCCGTACTGCGGGAACAGCCGGGGCGGGGCGACGGGGAAGCCGAGGTGGATGACGAGGGCCAGGCCCATCGCGACGAAGTACATGTTCCGCACGAAGCAGAAGATCTCGTTGCGCCAGATGTAGAGGCCGGCAAGGAAGAGGAGATTGACCGAGAACTGGGCGTTCAGATAGATCCAGTTGATCACTTCGATCAGCTCTCGATGACCGAGGATCCACGACTGGACGTGGGGTTCCCAGAAGGTCCCGGTCGATCGCTCGAGCGAGATCACCCAGCGGGTGTTGGCGAAGGCGACGCTCGTCCGCCCGGCGACGATTCCCCGCACGCCCTCGTAGAGCAGATCGGCCAGCGCCCAGAGCGCGGCTTGGAGCACGGCGTCGGGCCAGCCGTGTGGCAGCCTGAGACCAGCACGTCCGAGCAGCACGCGGCCGCGCGCCACCGTTGTTTCTTGCACACCCATTCGCGACCGCTTGGCAAGGTAGCGGATCGCCTTGCCGGAGCGCCGCGGACGCGGCCGGGCGTCGAGTCGGGGTCGACCCCGGAGTCGGGCCTGACCACCCGGTGCCGACCGAAACGATTCTTTCCTCGCGCGCGAGGCGAACCGGCCGGCGGGGGATGAATGGCGGGTTTCGGGACCAAGCGCAAGACTTCGCGCCGGATGTTACAAACTTGTTACTAAGTCCTTGGATCGATAGGGTGGGCACGCAGCGCGGGTGGACACCGCGCCGTCGGCTTCCCGCGGGAAACCCACCGGCCTGCCGTCTCTGTAGGGTCCAGCACCAGATGACCGAGCCCAAGCCTTTGGCTGCCCACCGACTTCAGTACGCCGATCTGCGGACCGGCGCGACAGCGGTCTCCCGCGCGACTCTGGCACAACCGGGGAGCCTCCGTTGGCGGTAGACGTCGACGCGACGTCCGAAGCGCTGTTCATGGTGTTCCTACGGTATCTGGATGTCGTCCTCGTGGCGCTCATCGCGATCCCCGCGCTCGCGTTGGGTGCGCCGGTTGTCGGCTACGGGGTCGGCGCGGCGACGTGGATCCTCCAGCGGGTGATCGCCGAGGTCGACAAGCGGTGGATTGCCAACGTGACCGAGCCGCGCAGGCAACTCGGCTTCAACCTCTTCGAGGCCTTCGGCCGGACCTGGCTGCTCGCCGGGGGCATCGTGATCGCCGGACTGATCGCCCGGACCGACGGGCTGACGGCGGCCGTCGTGATCTTCGGCGCCTACTCGGTCGCCTTCATGATCCGGGTGGCCAGCGGACCGCCGCAGCCAAGGCGCACCCGATGAGCACGAAGCGCAAGCTGATCTGGGGGATCAGCGGCGTCTACGTGCTGGGCATCGTCCTGTTCGCCGTCCTGTTCGGCGTCAAGGGCCACAAGAACGCCGCGTACCTTCCGCAGGACGAGTTCCACCTGCTGACCTGGGTCCACCTGTTCGGACCGGTCAACCTCAACAAGGGCGTGCTGTACCTGGTGATCGCGGCGGCGATCACGATCGGCATCATGGTCTGGGTGTCCAAGCGGATGACGATGCGCCCGAACCGGGTCCAGACCGCCGTCGAGACGTTCTACAACCTGTCGGTCAGCATGACGAAGGACAACATGGACGACCGGATGGCCAAGAAGTGGTTCCCGGTGATCTGCACGCTGTTCATCTTCATCCTCGTGTCGAACCTGATCGGCTACATCCCGCTGCCGGTCAACTCCGGCGCGAGCTTCCATCTCTTCGGCGCGAAGATCCCGTCCTTCCAGATCTACGCCGCCGACACGAACGTCGGCTTTCCGCTGACGCTGGCCCTGATGGTCTTCATCGCCTACAACATCGAGGGCATCAAGGCCCACGGGTTCATCGGATATGTCAAGAGCCTCGTCCCCGACGGCGTCGAGGGGGGCATGAAGGTGATGATCTTCCCGCTTGAGGTCCTCTCGAACTTCCTGCGGCTGCTGTCCCTGACGATCCGGCTCTGGGCCAACCTGCTCGCCGGTCACCTGCTGATCGGCTTCATGGCCGGGGACCTCGCCGTGCTGCTCGGACTGCAGCTCCTCGGCTGGGTGACCTTGCCATTCGGCATTGCCATCTTCCTCTTCGAGGCGGTCCTGATCGCCGGCCTCCAAGCCTTCATCTTCGCCATCCTCGCGGCCATCTACCTCGGTGGCGCCGTGTCCCACCACTAGCCCTGACAAGGAGCTTCGAGTCGTGCTCAACTTCATCATGCCCGCCTTACTCCACCTCGTGAATCCGCTGATCGCGGCTGCCGCAGCCGTGGACCCGACGACCTACGGCCAGAAGGCCGGTCGTGCGATCGCCCTCGGTGCGGGTGCCGGCGGCGGCGCGGCCGGGGCCGGCGCCGGGATCGGAATGCTGTTCGGCAAGGTGATCGAGTCGGTGACCCGCCAGCCGGAGATGCGCGACGAGATCAGCTCGATCCAGTGGCTGGGCTTCGCCCTGACCGAGGCGTGCTTCTTCTACGGCCTGGTCGGCGGCTTCATCGCCTTCTTCCTCTAGACCGATGGCCCTCCTGACGAATACGCCGATCGCCGACAGCGGGTCGTGGCTGATCACGCCCGACGTGGGGATCATGTTCTGGACCCTGCTGGTCTTCGGGATCTCGCTCTACATCCTCAACAAGGCCGTCTTCCCCCGGATCCGGGATGCTCTCGACACTCGTCAGCGGGCGATCGAGGAGTCGATCGACACGGCGGCCAAGCTCAAGGAGGACGCCCACGAGGTTCTCACGGAGTACCGCGAGCGCCTCAAGGAGGCCCGCATCCAGGCCGAGCAGATCCTCGAGCGGGCTCGGTCGACCGCCGAGGCGGCCGAGCACCGGGCGCTCGAGGAGGCCAAGGAGAAGCGTGAGGAGCTGCTCGAGCAGACCCGCCGCGACATCGAGGCCGAGACCCGGCGGGCGATCTCGGCGATCCGGACCGAGGTCGCGAACCTGACGATCCTCGCGACCGAGAAGGTGACCCGCAAGCACCTCTCAGAGGACGATCAGAAGCGACTCGTCGAGGAGGCGCTCTCCGAGCTGGACTTCACGGCGCTGGCGGCCGGCTCCGAGAGCAACTGAACATGGAAGAGATCGCGACCGTCTACGGCCGTTCACTGTTCGAAGTCGCCCGGGAGGCGGGCAAGCTCGACAAGGTGCGGGACGAGCTCGGCCAGTTCGCCGACGCGGTCGACCAGAATCGGGATCTCCAGGTGTTCTTCTTCTCGCCGTACTTCTCGACCGAGGAGAAGAAGGACGGGCTCCGGGCGATGATCGAGGATGCCGACCCGGCCCTGACCAACTTCCTCGAGCTGCTGCTCGAGAACCACCGGATGCCGGCGATCTTCCGGATCCGGCGTCAGCTCGACCGGCTCTGGGAGGAGGAGAACCGACTCCTGCCGGTCGAGGTGACGAGCGCCACCAAGCTCGACAAGTCGACGCTCGCCCAGATCGGCAAGCGGATCGGCGAGCAGACCGGCCGGCAGGTCGAGTTGACGGCCCGGGTCGAGCCGGACATCCTCGGTGGCCTCGTCGTCCAGGTCGGCAACTCGATCCTCGACGCGTCGATCGTCAACAGACTTGAACAACTACGCAAGCAAGTCGCCAGGGGCTGAGTGGTAGCACCGACCGAGCGACCGGTGGACCATCCAGCGGGGCGTCCCGCGACGCAAGGAGCCTGAGAAGAACATGCGCATCAACCCTGACGAAATCACCAGCATCCTGAAGAGCCGGATCGAGGGCCTCGACACCGAGGGCGCTTCGCTGACCGAGGTCGGCACCGTCCTGTCGGTCGGCGACGGCATCGCCCGGGTCCACGGCCTCGAGAACGCGATGTCGTTCGAGATGCTCGACCTTCCCCATGACGTCACCGGCCTGGCCCTGAACCTCGAGTCCGACAACGTCGGCGCCGTGCTGTTCGGCGACTGGGACCGGATCGTCGAGGGCGACACGGTCAAGCGGACCGGCCGCCTGCTCGAGGTCCCGGTCGGCGATGCCCTGCTCGGGCGGATCGTCTCCCCGCTGGGCGTGCCGCTCGACGGCAAGGGTGAGATCGAGACGACAGAGACCCGTCGGGCCGAGTTCAAGGCCCCGGGAGTCGTCCAGCGCCAGCCGGTCACCCAGCCGATGCAGACCGGGATCAAGGCGATCGACTCGATGATCCCGATCGGTCGGGGTCAGCGGGAGCTGATCATCGGCGACCGGCAGACGGGCAAGACGACGATCGGGATCGACACGATCATCAACAACAAGGACAGCGGCGTCGTCTCGGTCTACGTGGCGATCGGCCAGCGCATGGCGACGGTCGTCGCGATCGCCGAGACCCTCCGGGAGGCCGGTGCGCTCGACAACACGATCATCGTCGCCGCGGCCGCCGACGAGGCGGCCCCGATCAAGTTCCTCGCGCCGTACGCCGGCTGCGCGATGGCCGAGTACTTCCTCTACAAGGGCGGTCACGCCCTCTGCGTCTATGACGACCTCACCAAGCACGCGTACGCCTACCGGCAGATGTCCCTGCTGCTCCGCCGCCCGCCGGGTCGCGAGGCGTACCCGGGTGACGTCTTCTACCTCCACTCGCGCCTGCTCGAGCGGGCCGTCAAGCTGTCGGACGAGCTCGGTGGGGGTTCGATGACGGCGCTGCCGATCATCGAGACCCAGGCCGGCGACGTGTCGGCCTACATCCCGACGAACGTGATCTCGATCACCGACGGTCAGATCTTCCTCGAGCCGAAGCTGTTCTTCTCGGGCGTCCGTCCGGCGATCAACGTCGGCATCTCGGTCTCCAGGGTCGGCGGCAACGCGCAGATCGGCCCGATGAAGAAGGTCGCCGGGCGGCTCAAGCTCGAGCTCTCCCAGTATCGGGAGCTGGAGGCCTTCTCCCAGTTCGGATCAGACCTCGACGCCGACACACAGCGGACGCTGGCCCGCGGAGCACGCCTGGTCGAGGCGCTCAACCAGAACGAGCGGTCGCCGCTGACGGTCGAGGATCAGGTGATCCAGGTCTTCGCCGCGACCAACGGCTTCCTCGACCGGATCAACGCCGACCGGGTCTCGGAGTTCCTCACCGAGCTGGTCTCGACGCTCCGCGGGTCGCACGAGGACCTCCGCGAGAAGATCGCGGCCGGCAACTGGAAGGACGACACCCAGGACGAGCTCCGCGAGGCGGTCAGCGGGTTCGCCGAGGACTTCGGCTACGACCTCGACGAGGACGGCCAGCCGATCGACGACGCGGCGGCGCCGCCTCCGCCGCGCGCAGAGGCACCGGTCGAGACCGAGGCACCGGTCGAGACCGAGGCCGAGGTAGCCGCCGGAGCGGCCGCATAGCCGTGGTCCGCCCTGCCCGCCACGACGCGGCCGCCCGGGTGCGCTGATGTCTCAGCGCGACGTCAAGAACCGGATCGCCAGCTTCAAGAACGTCCAGAAGATCACCCGGGCGATGGAGGCCGTCTCGGCCGCCCGGCTGCGCCGCGCCGAGCAGCGGATCGTCGCCGTGCGGCCGTACGCCGGGGCCCTCCGCCGGATGACCCGTCAGGCCGCCGAGGCCGCCGGCAGCGGTGAGACCGCCCGGCTGCCGCTGCTCGCGGCCCACGAGACCGAGCAGCGGGTCGGGCTCCTGCTGGTGACCGCCGACCGCGGCCTGGCCGGGGCGTTCAACTCGCAGATCCTCCGGGCCGGCTTCCGCGCCGGCGCCGAGCTCGAAGCCGCCGGGAAGACGCCGGTCTGGTTCGCGTCCGGCCGTCGGGGAGTCTCGTCGCTGCGTTTCCGCAACAAGGAGGTGACCGGTGCCTACACCGGCTTCACCGACCGGCCGAGCTACGCCGACGCGCGGAAGATCGCCGAGGACCTGGTCGCCGCGTACGTCGACGGCAAGATCGACCGGGTCGAGATCTTCTACAACGGCTTCGTGTCGGCGCTTACGCAGAACGTCACGCACGAGACGCTCCTGCCGATCGCCGAGGCGACGATCCTCGGCGGTGCCGACGCCGACGAACCCGACGCCGACGCCGACGGCGACGCCGGGGAGAAGTCTGGCCACCGGGCGCTCGTCGAGTACGAGCCCGGGCCCGAGGAGATCCTCCGGCGTCTGGTTCCCGACTACGTCGAGATCTCCATCTACCGGGCCCTGCTCGACTCGACGGCGTCCGAGCACGGCGCGCGGATGACGGCGATGCGCAGCGCGTCGGAGAACGCGGGAGAATTGATCGAGGACCTGACGCTCGAGCTGAACCGCGCCCGCCAGGCGGACATCACCGCGGAGATAATGGAAGTAGTCGCCGGCGCCGAGTCGCTGGTCTAGGACGACGCACCACTGAGCCAATTTTCGGAGCCAGTACGAGGAGCCGATACAAGGAGCCATCTGATGGAAGCAGCCACCGCCCCCACCAAGAAGAACGCCAAAGCCGGCGCGACGAACACAGGCCGGATCGAGGAGATCCAGGGCGTCGTGATCGACGCCGTCTTCCCCGACCGCGTCCCGTACATCAACAACGCGATCACCGTCGCCCGCGCAGATGGGGACGGCGTCCTCGTCTTCGAGGTCCAGCAGCACCTCGGTGACGACCGGGTCCGCGCGGTCGCGATGGACACGACCGACGGTCTCTCCCGCGGCATGGAGGTGGTCGACACCGGCGGCCCGATCACGGTCCCGGTCGGCGAGATCACGCTCGGACGCATCTTCAACCTGCTGGGCGAGCCGATCGACGAGGGCGAGCCGCTGCCGGCCGACGTCGAGCGTCGCGGCATCCATCAGCCGGCGCCAAGGGTCGAGGATCTCACGCCGACGACCGAGATGTTCGAGACGGGGATCAAGGTCATCGACCTGCTCGCGCCGTATGCAAAGGGCGGCAAGGTCGGTCTGTTCGGGGGTGCCGGAGTCGGCAAGACCGTGCTGATCCAGGAGCTGATTCACAACCTCGCCAAGGAGCACGGCGGCCTGTCGGCATTCGTCGGCGTCGGCGAGCGCTCTCGCGAGGGCAACGATCTCTGGCTGGAGATGAAGGAGTCGGGCGTCCTCGACAAGACGATGCTCGTCTTCGGCCAGATGAACGAGCCTCCCGGAGCCCGCATGAGGGTCGCGCTGTCGGGTCTGACGATGGCCGAGCACTTCCGCGACCAGGGCCAGGACGTGCTCCTCTTCATCGACAACATCTTCCGCTTCGTCCAGGCCGGTTCCGAGGTCTCGGCGCTGCTCGGTCGGATGCCTTCGCAGGTCGGCTACCAGCCGACGCTGGAGACCGAGATGGGTCAGCTCCAGGAGCGGATCACGTCCACCCGGACCGGGTCGGTCACCTCGATCCAGGCGATCTACGTCCCGGCCGACGACCTCACCGACCCGGCACCGGCATCGGTCTTCGCGCACCTCAACGCGACCACGACGCTGAACCGGGCGATCTCCGAGAAGGGCATCTACCCGGCCGTCGACCCGCTCGACTCGACCTCGACGATCCTCAAGCCGGACATCCTCGGCGAGGAGCACTTCGCCGTGGCCAACGAGGTCAAGGAGATCCTCCAGCGCTACAAGGAGCTCCAGGACATCATCGCGATCCTCGGCATCGACGAGCTCTCCGACGAGGACAAGGTCATCGTCCAGCGGGCCCGCAAGGTCGAGCGCTTCCTCTCGCAGCCGTTCTTCGTGGCCGAGCAGTTCACCGGCACTCCCGGGGCGTACGTCCCGATCGCCGAGACGATCCGCGGGTTCAAGGAGATCATCGAGGGCAAGCACGACGACCTGCCCGAGCGGGTCTTCCTCCTCAAGGGGACGATCGACGACGTGGTCAAGGCCGCTGCCTGATGGCCCGGACGAAGTTCAGGGTGGAGGTCCTCACCCCGGAGGGCGAGGTCTTCAACGAGGAGGTCGAGATGGTCTCGACGATCACGACCGTCGGATCGCTCGGGCTGCTCGCCAACCACTCGCCGGTCCTCGCGACGCTCGAGCCGACCGAGCTGCGCCTCTACCGCTCCGATACCGAGATCGTCCGCTTCGCCCAGGCGGAGGGCTATCTCCAGATGTCCGACAACCAGGCCCTCGTCCTCGTCGAGGAGGCACTCGACCCGGGTCAGCTCGACCGGGGCGAGCTCGAGTCGAAGCTCGAGGCGGCGCGCTCGGCGGCCGACGCCGCGCCTGCGGACAGCGAGGAGCAGGCCCGTGCCCGCCGGGACATCCGCCGGGCCGAGGCGTTCCTCAAGGTCGCCGGCGCCGCCTGAGCGCCACGAGGGCCGCCGGCGGCCCGGGGGACGGGAGACGGCCCGCTAGTCTCCTCTGCCTCAGATGGACGAGCATCAACTCGCAGCAGCCCTGATCGGCTACGACACCTCGTGTGACGAGGGTCTGCGGAGCGCGGCGGCCTTCGTCAAGGCCTGGCTCGAGACGAACGACATCCGGGTCGACGAGACCAACCACCGCGGCCTCCCGGTCCTGCTCGCGGACGTCGGCCCGCCCGATGCGCCGTCGGTCATCCTCCATGGTCATCTCGACGTCGTCCCAGCCCGAGCCGGCCAGTTCGAGCCGCGGGTCGAGGGCGACCGCCTGTTCGGGCGGGGTGCCTACGACATGAAGGGCGCGCTCGCCGGGATGATGTTCGCGATGCGGGACGCCGCATCCCAGCGGGCCGTTCGCCTCCGGCTGCTCTGCGTCCCGGACGAGGAGTCGGCAGACGTCGACCGGCGGTCGACCGAGGTCCTCGTCCAGGACGGCCTGCGGGCCGACTTCGCGATCACCGGCGAGCCGACCGACCTCCAGATCGGCGTCGAGGCGAAGGGCGTTCTGGCGGTCCGGATCCACGTCTGCGGCACCGCCGCCCACGGGTCGACCCCCTGGCTCGGCGACAACGCGATCCTCAAGACCCACGACGCCTTCCGCCGGATCGAGACCCTCCCGTTCAGCCAGGAGTCCTCCGACCTGTTCGACCGGCCGTCGATCAACCTCGCCCGGATCGAGGGCGGCGACGCCTTCAACAAGGTGCCGGACTCCTGCTGGATGGACGTCGACATCCGCTATCTCCCCGGCCAGGACCCCCAGGAGATCCTCGCGCAGATCCGCGAGATTCCGGATCTCGAGATCGGACGGATGCTGCACCGCGAGCCGGCCACGGTTTCCCGGTCGAACCCATATGTGCTGGCGCTCGGCGACGCCGCCGGCCGCTGGGGCGGGGCCGAGACGCTCAGCATCGGGCGTGACGGCGCCTCGGACGTGATCTGGTTCCTGGCAGCCGGGGTTCCGGCCGTCGAGTTCGGCCCGGTCGGCGGAGGCCACCACGGCCCGGGCGAGTGGGTGTCGCTGTCGTCGCTCGGCCACTACCGCCGCACGCTCGGACACTTCGTCGCCGGTCTCGGCAGGCAGGCCGGCCGCGAGGGGCGCCCGGCGCTGCGGGCGGTCGACGGCGGACTGGCGGTCGACGGCGGGCTGGCGGTCGACGGCGGGCTGGCGTAAGGGCCAGGCCCCGTTCCGCGTGATATTCGGCGGTGGTCACGCTCACGCGGCGAGGGCTTGCCGACCGCGCCGTCGAGGATTGTCAGCCCGGGTCGGGAGGTCAGCTGCGGGCGCGCTCTACCGGGTGGTCGAGATGGGGACTCTCCAAGGAAAGTAGCTGCCTGACTCAGGCAACCATTTCCCGATGAACGTCTCAACATCCCACCTCCGCCGCGCGGAAGGAGCCCGGTCGATCGCGTCCCGCGCCCCCCGCGCCCGCGCCCGCGCCCGCGCCCGCGCCCGCCCCCGCGCCCGCGCCGCACCCGCCCCGCGCCCGCCCCGCGCCCGCCCCGCACCCGCACCCGCACCCGCCCCGCCCCCGCACCCGGCCCCGGGCCCCCGGCCCCGGGCCCCCGGCCCCGGGCCCCCGGGCCGACGTGCAGCCGGCCGAGCGAGAAGTGCGAAAACCCGAGTTGAGACCCTCAACTGCTTTCGAAGGTCCAGGCTGGCCTGACTCGGGCCAAACGGGACGAGCGCGGGTCCTTGACTCGCGCTCCCAGGTACCCTTCCCGGCTCATGGTGACCGAGCGCGAGCCGATCGGGGTGATCGGCACCGGGTATGTCGGGCTGGTCACGGCTGCGGGCTTCGCCGAACTGGGCAGCGACGTCTACTGCGTTGATGTCGACGCCGGGAAGATCGAGCGGCTTCGCCGGGGCGAGATCCCGATCTACGAGCCGGGTCTGGCCGAGTCGATCGCCCGCAACCGTGAGCGCCTGCACTTCTCGACGTCGCTCGACGACGCACTCGACCGGGCTCGGCTGTTGTTCGTCTCGGTCGGGACGCCGCCGACCTACAGCGGCGACGCCGACCTCTCCGCCGTCCAGGCCGTCGTCGACGCCGTCCCCTGGTCCAGGGACCGCGCCCTCGTGATGAAGTCGACCGTCCCGTGCGGGACCGGCGCGGCGATCAAACGGGCCGGCCGGGCGCAGGGGATCGAGGACCTGGCCTACGTGTCGTGCCCCGAGTTCCTCAAGGAGGGCTCGGCCCTCGCCGACTTCCTCAAGCCCGACCGGGTCGTCGTCGGCGACGACGGCGACTGGGCCGGAGACGCTGTGGTCGAGCTCTACGCGCCGCTCGGCTGCCCGCTCGTCCGGACCGACGTCGCCAGCGCGGAGATGGTCAAGCTGGCGTCGAACGCGTTCCTCGCGACGAAGATCTCCTTCATCAACGAGATCGCCAACGTCTGCGAGGAGACCGGGGCCGACGTCGTCGAGGTAGCCCGGGGAATGGGCCTCGACTCGCGGATCGGGAGGGCGTTCCTCAACCCGGGGATCGGCTTCGGGGGGAGCTGCTTTCCGAAGGACGTCTCGGCCCTCAAGCAGCTCGCCGGCAACTCGGGCTATCACTTCCAGCTCCTGAACGCCGTGATCGAGGTCAACGAGCTCCAGAAGCGGCGGGTGATCGCCAAGCTCCAGAAGCACATCGGGTCACTCGTCGGGAACACGGTCGCCCTGCTAGGGCTGGCGTTCAAGCCGAACACCGACGACATGCGGGAGGCGTCCTCGCTCGTGCTGTCGGCCCGCCTGCAGGCCGAGGGCGCGCACATCCGGGCCTACGATCCGGTCGCCACCGAGGAGGCCAGGGCGCTGATGCCCGGCGGGGTTGCCTTCGCGGCGTCGCCGCTCGAGGCGATCGAGGGCGCCGACGCGGTCGTCCTCGTGACCGAGTGGCCGGAGTTCGCCGAGCTCGACTGGTCGACCGTCGCCGCTGCGATGAGCGGAACCCTGGTCGTCGACGGCCGCAACGCGCTCGACCCCGACGTCGTCCGGGCGGCCGGCCTGATCTACGAGGGCATCGGGCGGCCGTAGTGGGGCGGACCGGGCCCAGGACGATGCGGCGCGCGTGCAGGCGGTGATTCTCGTCGGCGGCGAGGGCACCCGCCTGCGGCCGCTGACGTCGACCGTTCCGAAGCCGGTCGTCCCGCTCGTCGACCGGCCGCTGATCGTCTTCATGCTCGAATGGCTGCGCCGCCACGGCGTCGACGAGGTCGTGCTCTGCTGCGGCTTCCTCCCGACCAAGGTGCAGGACGTCCTCGGCGACGGGTCGGCCCTCGGCCTGCGACTCGACTTCATCGCCGAGCCCGAGCCGCTCGGCACCGGGGGTGCCCTGAAGTACGCGGAGTCGCGGCTCGACGAGCGGTTCCTGATGCTCAACGGCGACGTCCTCACCGACCTCGACCTGACCGCCCAGATCGCCCAACACGAGGCGACCGGCGCGCAGGGGACGCTGGCCCTGGTCGGCGTCGACGACCCGACGGCGTACGGCCTGGTCCGCCTCGAGGCCGACAACGCAGTGCGGGAGTTCGTCGAGAAGCCGAGCGCCGACCAGGTCGACACGAACCTGATCAGCGCGGGGGCGTACGTGCTCGAGCGGACCGTCGTCGACCGGATCGATGCCGGGCGGGCTGTCTCGATCGAGCGGGAGGTCTGGCCGGCGCTCGTCGGCAACGGCCTCTACGGCTTCCCGTGCGAAGCCTTCTGGTCGGACATCGGAACGCCGGATCGCTACCTCCAGGCGACGTTCGACATCATCGAGGGGCGGATCGACACGGCGGTCGGTGCCCGGCTCGGCGGCGACTACATGGAGGTTGGCGGGTCGGTCGAGAACGCCGGGCGGATCGTCCCGCCGGCGGTCGTCGAGGACGGCTGCCGGATCGCCGCGGGCGCCCAGATCGGCAGCCTCGCCGTGCTCGGCCGGGGTGTCAGCGTCGGCGCCGGGACAGTGATCGAGCGATCGGTCGTGCTGGCCGGGTCGGAGATCGGCGAGGGGTGCGTGCTGCGCGACTGCATCGTCGCCCCGGGCGGGAGGATCGGTGCGAACACCCAGATCACCGGGGGCGCCGTACTCGGCGAGAACGTGAGCATCGGATCCGACAACGTGATCACCAACGGCGCGCGCATCTTCCCCGGCGTCAGCCTGCCGGACGGCGGGATCAGGTTCTGAACGTGGGCTCCCTCGACTGGAAGACGATCGGCGCGTTCGACGCGTCAGCCCAGCTCGCCGACATCCTCGCGATGCCAGAGCACCTCAGCGATGCCCTCTGGCGGGTCGAGTCGGCAGCGATCGCGCCGGTCGACAGCCGCGACGGGCTCGTCGTCGCCGGTATGGGCGGAGATGCGATCGGCGGGATCCTCGCCCGGGCGGCGCTCGGCGACCACGCGTCCCGGCCGATCCTCGCGGCCCGCAGCTACGGGCTCCCGCCGTGGACGACGCCCGAGACGACGGTGCTGTGCGCGAGCTACTCCGGCGAGACCGACGAGACGCTCGCGTGCTACGAGGCCGCCGGGGCGGTCGGCGCTCGCCGGGTGGTCGTGACGACCGGCGGCCAGCTGGCCGAGCTCGCCCGGGCCGACGGCGTCCCGGTGATCCCGATCCCCGGGGGTTTCCAGCCGCGGAGCGCGGTCGCGTACATGCTGGTCACCGCGCTCGAGGTGGCCGCCCTCTGCGGAGCGGCCCCCCGACTGGCCGCGGAGATCGACGTGGCCGCGGCCCACACGCTCAGACTGGTCGCCGAGTGGGGCCCCGACAGCCCGGAGGATTCGCTGGCCAAGACGATCGCCCGGGCCCTTCACGGGACGATCCCGGTGATCGCCGGCGCCTACCTGACCGGGCCGATCGCCTATCGGTGGAAGACGCAGATCAACGAGAACGCGAAGGTCCCGGCCTTCTCGAGCGAGCTGCCCGAACTCGACCACAACGAGATCGTCGGGTGGAGCGGGGCAGGCGGCGTCGGGCGGTTCACTGCGATCTTCCTCGACGACTGCGACATCCACCCGCGGGTCAAGACGCGGATCGAGCTGACCGAGAAGCTCGTCGGCGAATCCGCCGAGCAGACCTTCCGGATCGAGACGCGCGGGCAGACCAGCGTCGAGCGGGTCGTCTCGCTCGTCCTGCTCGGCGACCTCGTCTCGTTCTACATGGCGATCCTCCGCGGCCTCGACCCGTCGCCGGTGCCGGCGATCGTCGCGCTCGAGGACGCCCTCGCCGCGCGCGACTGAGCCTGGCCGGCCGGCGCCGCCTCTTCCCAAGGTAGGTGGACTGAGTCACTGGGGTTCGCACTTTTCGCTCGGCCGACTGCACGTCGGCGCGGGGCGGGGCGAGGTGGCGCCGGGGTGGCGCCGGGATGGGGGCGGGTGCCGCGTCGGGCGCGGGGGTGTGGGATGTGATCCACCGGGCTGCTCGCGGGCGGTGGAGGTGGATGGGAGACCTTCGTCGCGAAAGTAGCTGACTGAGTCAGTCAACTACTTTCGTTGGAGAGTCCACTGCCCGCACGACCCGGTCCGCCCCAGAGAGCTCGCCGGCCCCTGACCTCCCGAAGCCCGGGCCGACCTGATCCTCGACGGCATGCTCGTCAAGCCCCCCCGCCGCGTGAGCATGGCCGCCGGCTACTTTCTCGTGGTCTCCACACGCGCGTGTGCTCCACTGGCCGTCACCGTCCGCGGCAGCCGATCGCTCCGGCCGCCCCGAAGCCCCGAAGCCTCCCCGCCGGGCCGGCAGTCGAGCCTGGCCAGGGGCGCCGACCAGCGCCCAGGAAGACCGCGTCCCGCCGGCCTGCCGGGCCCCGACCGGGACCCGCCGGCCGCCCAACATTGACACATGTGTGGCAAGGTCTGGCGGGTCGCGATAAGGTGGACGGAGGAGATGGATGGCCTGACGATCCACGAGGCTGCTGAGACGACCGGTTGGTCGCCGCGGATGCTTCGCTACATAGAGCGCGTCGGCCTGCTCGCCATGCGCCGGTCGCAATCCGGCTACCGGCTCTACGGGGCCGAGGAGCTGCAGCGGCTGCGGACCCTCCGCGAGCTCCTGCGCAGCTTCGATGTCGGGCTGGCCGAGATCGGTTTCGCGCTACGCCTGCGCCGCGACCCCGAGTTGGGCGACGCGGTGGAGGCTTGGTTCGAGACGGAGGCCCGACGCCCGCAGGACGTGCCAGCTGACGAATGGCTGCGCTGGGAGCAGGACAAGCACCAGGGCCTCCTGGCCGCGACAACACCCACCCCATTGGAGATCATCACGTGAGTACCACCGCCCCGACAGCCGTCCTGACCGATTTCAAGGTCGCAGACCTCTCGCTGCACGTCTTCGGTCGCAAGGAGATCGACTTGGCCGAGCACGAGATGCCCGGCCTGATGTCGACCCGTCGCGAGTTCGCCGACGCCCAGCCGCTGAAGGGCGCGCGGATCACCGGGTCGCTGCACATGACGATCCAGACGGCCGTCCTGATCGAGACGCTGACCGCCCTGGGCGCGGAGGTCCGCTGGTGCAGCTGCAACATCTTCTCGACCCAGGACCACGCGGCCGCGGCGGTCGTCGTCGGCCCGGGCGGGACGCCCGAGGAGCCCCAGGGGGTGCCGGTCTTCGCGTGGAAGGGCGAGACCCTCGAGGAGTACTGGTGGGCGTCCGAGCAGGCCGCCGTCTGGCCGGGCGGTGGCGGGCCGAACATGATCCTGGACGACGGCGGCGACGTGACGATGCTCGTGCACAAGGGCGCCGAGTACGAGCTGGCCGGCGTCGTGCCGGACCCGGCGCAGGCCGAGTCGGAGGAATTCACGGTCTTCCTGACGCTGCTCCAGCAGTCCCTGGCCGACGACCCCCAGCGGTGGACGAGGATCGCCGGGGAGATCAAGGGCGTCACTGAGGAGACGACGACCGGGGTCCACCGGCTCTACCAGATGCAGGAGGCCGGCAGCCTGCTGTTCCCGGCGATCAACGTCAACGACTCGGTCACGAAGTCGAAGTTCGACAATCTCTATGGCTGCCGGCACTCGCTGATCGACGGCCTCAACCGGGCGACCGACGTGATGATCGGCGGCAAGGTCGGCGTGGTCTGCGGGTTCGGCGATGTCGGCAAGGGCTGTGCCGAGTCGCTGCGGGGCCAGGGTGCGCGTGTGATCATCACCGAGATCGACCCGATCTGCGCGCTCCAGGCTGCGATGCAGGGCTACCAGGTCGCGACGCTCGAGGACGTCGTCGAGACGGCGGACATCTTCATCACGACGACCGGCAACGTCAACATCATCACGGCCGACCAGATGGGCCGGATGAAGCACCAGGCGATCGTCGCGAACATCGGCCACTTCGACAACGAGCTCGACATGGCCGGCCTGGCGGGAGTCCCGGGGATCACGAAGGTGAACGTCAAGCCGCAGGTCGACGAGTGGCAGTTCGCCGACGGCCACTCGGTGATCGTCCTGTCGGAGGGCCGGCTGATGAACCTCGGGAACGCGACGGGTCACCCGAGCTTCGTGATGAGCAACTCGTTCACCAACCAGACGATCGCGCAGATCGAGCTGTGGTGCAAGAACGAGGACTACGAGAAGCGGGTCTACGTGCTGCCTAAGCTGCTCGACGAGAAGGTCGCCCGCCTGCACCTGGCGGCGCTCGGCATCCACCTGACGGAGCTGCGGCCGGAGCAGGCCGCGTACATCGGCGTGCCGGTCGAGGGCCCGTACAAGCCTGATCACTACCGCTACTAGACAGGTGTTTTCGCGGAGCCCGCTCCGGCGGGCTCCGCGCGCGCTGTGAAAGTCGCCGACACGGAGGTCGGCCACCGATGGCCCGAGTCCCGATCCCGCCACCCAATGTCGCCGACCTCGGCCTGGCCCGGGCGGGTCTCGCGCGGATCGAGTGGGCCGACTCGCAGATGCCGGTGCTCGCGGCGATCCGCGAGCGTTTCGCCGTCGAGCGGCCGCTCGACGGCGTGCGGATCGCCGTCTGCCTCCATGTCACGGCCGAGACGGCGAACCTCGTCCGGACGCTGATCGCCGGCGGGGCGCAGACCGGCGTCTGCGCGGCGAACCCGTTCTCGACCCAGGACGACGTCGCCGCGGCTCTCGTGACCCACCACGGGGCCGCCGTCCACGCCCGCCGGGGGGATGGCGGCCCGGCCTACGCGGCCCATCTCGCCAGGCTCCTGGAGGACGCGCCGGACATCGCGATCGACGACGGCGGCGACCTGATCGCCGCGGCCCACGTCGGGCCGAAGCCGGCGGCCGCGGCGATGCTCGGGGCGACCGAGGAGACGCGAACCGGGCTCGTCCGGATGCGGACGATGGAGGCCGCCGGCGAGCTGCGCTGCCCGGTGCTCGCGGTCAACGAGGCCCTCACCGAGCGGATCTTCAACGACCGCTACGGGACCGGCCAGTCGACGCTCGACGGGATCCTGCGGGCGACGGACCTCCTGCTGGCCGGGCGGAGCTTCGTCGTGCTCGGCTACGGCCTGGCCGGGAAGGGTGTCGCCCAGCGGGCCCAGGGGGCGGGGGCGTCGGTGATCGTCTGCGAGGTCGACCCGGTCCGCGCGCTCGAGGCCAGGATGGACGGCTTCGAGGTGATGCCGGCGCTCGCGGCGACCGACCGGGGCGAGGTCTTCGTCACCGTGACCGGCGCGCCGGACGTCCTGCGGCGGGAGCACTTCGAGCGGATGCGCGACGGGGCGATCCTCGCGAACGCCGGCCACTTCGACGTCGAGATCAGCCTGCCCGACCTCGCGGCGGCGGCGATCGCCCCGCCGGTGGCGGTCCTTCCACTCGTGGACCAATATGACCTCGGCGGGGGACGCCGCCTGAATCTCCTTGCCAAGGGCCGGGTCGTCAACCTCGCGGCGGCTGCGGGCCACCCGGCCGCAGTGATGGACATGTCGTTCGCCGGCCAGGCCCTCGCAGCCGAGCATCTCGTCCGCACCGGCCGCGGCCTCGCCCCCGGCGTCCACCCGGTGCCGATGGAGATCGACCGGGAGGTCGCCCGGCTGAAGCTCGGCAGCCTGGGCATCGAGCTCGACACGCTGACCGAGGCCCAGGAGAGCTATCTGCGCTCGTTTCGCTAGCGTGACGTCCCGAATGCGAGCGATGGTTCTTGCGGCCGGCCTGGGAACTCGCCTGCGCCCGCTCACCTACGAGCTGCCCAAGCCGATGGTCCCGGTGCTCGACCGGCCGGTGATGGCCCACATCCTCGACCTGCTCGGCCGCTACGGGATCGACGAGGTGATCGCCAACCTCCACTACTTCCCGGAGACGATCCGCGGGTATTTCGGCGACAAGTTGACCTACCGCTTCGAGGAACAGCTGTTGGGGACGGCCGGCGGCGTGCGCAACTGCGCGGACTTCTTCGGCGACGAGACGTTCCTCGTGATCTCGGGCGACGCGCTCACCGACATCAACCTCGACGCGCTGGCGGCCACCCACCGGGAGACCGGGTCGATCGCGACGCTCGCGGTCAAGCGGGTCGCCGACACCCGGGAGTACGGGGTCGTGATCCACGACGACGACGGCCAGATCACCGGCTTCCAGGAGAAGCCCGAGCTCGCCGACGCGCGGTCTGACCTCGGCAACTGCGGGATCTACATGTTCGAGCCGGAGATCTTCGACCACTTCCCGGCCGTCGACCCGGTCGACTGGGCGACCGACGTGTTTCCTGAGCTCCTGTCCGCCGGCGCTCCGTTCCACGTCCACGAGACGCACTCCTACTGGAACGACGTCGGCTCGCTCGCCGAGCTCCGCCAGGGCACGTTCGACGCGCTCGACGGCGGCCTCGAGATCGAGCCGGTCGGCCAGACCGACGAGGTGACGGGGATCACTGTGTGCGAGGGGTCGACGCTCGACGCGAAGGCCGTCGCGTCACTCCCGATCTGGATCGGCCACGACGTCCGGATCGGCGCCGGCGTCCGCCTCCACGGGCCCGTCGTCGTCGGCGACGGGGCCACGCTCGGCGACGGCGTCTGCCTGCGCGAGACGATCGTCCTCCCCGGCACGAAGGTCCCCGACCGGGCGATCCTGATCGGCGCGATCGCCGGCCACGCCGGCATCCTCGAGAGCCTCCGGCCCAGGGCCTAGGCGCTCTCCGCCGGCGTCCACCGCGGTCGCGGTCGCGGTCGCGGCCTCGGCGTCGGCGTCGGCCTCCTCGGCGTCGAGCAGCCGCTCGGCCCGCCGTGCCTCCTGCTCGGAGTCGCGGAGCATGCGCATGAAGATCACGGTCAGGGCGATCCCCATCACCAGCGACTGCTCGAGCGCCATGATCCCCCCGGCCAGCTCCTGATCGGTGTGCGCCCCGAGGCCCCAGAAGCCGCTCTTCCGGGCATAGAACCCGTACAGCGCGTGCGGCGCGAGAACGAGGACGATCCCGAGGATCCCGACGCACAGCTTCGTCGCGGCCATATAGACGGCCGGTCCCATTCCGCCGAGCCGGTGACGGCTGCGGATCGGTGAGAGCAGGTGCCACCAGTAGAGGCCGCCTGCCAACGCGTAGAGGATGTGCTCGAGGACGTGGACGAGCGAGTGGCGCAGCGCCAGGTCATACAGCGCCGGCACGTGCCAGAACCAGACGACCCCGACGTAGAAGGCAACGGCGAACGGCGGCCGCCCGAACCAGCCGACCGACTCCTCGAGGTGGAGCAGGCGACGCGTGGCCGGCCGGAGGATCAGCTTCGTCTGGCCGCAGATCAGGAGGATCGGGGCGATGTCCAGGAGGAGAACGTGCTGGATCATGTGGACGAAGAAGAGGTCGTCGGAGATCGAGTCGATCGGTGAGATCAGGGCCGCGAAGACCGCCAGCAGGCCGCCGAGAAAGGAGACCAGCCGCCACCGCCCGGCGCCTCGGGCCCCGTGCTCGGCCCGGACGAGGCGCCAACGGGGGACGTAGAGGTAGAGCGCCGCGGCGAGCGCGATCAGCACGGCCGGCTCGAACGTCCACGCGATGTGCGGGCTCACGCCGGTGATTCTCGCCTAACCGGCGCCAGCGGCACAACGTTTGTCGAGATGCCGCCTTGTCGCACTGGAACCTACGGCCCCGGCCGCCGGGAGGCGTAGCATCTGGGGGGCGCATATGCGCGCCACATACAGTCCACCGTGAGAGGTGTACAGATGCAGATCGACGTCAAGGGCCGCAACGTTCCGGTGACCGACGAGCTTCGCGAGCACGTGATGAAGCGTTTCGCGAACGTCGGCAAGCAGACGCCGGAGTCCACGCGTCTGGAGATCGAGTTCTCACTCGAGCGCAACCCGGCGATTCCCGACGCGAACATCGTCGACGCCGTGCTCTACCTCAAGGGCACGACGCTCCGGGCGAGCGACCGCTCGTGGGACCCTGAGCACGCGATGAACCTCTGTGCACACGAGCTCACCCGCCAGGTCAAGCGCGACCGCGACAAGCGTCGCCGCAGACGCGAGGCCCGCGTCCCCGGCATCGCCGACCAGGCGTCGGCAGCCATCTGAGGGGAATCGCCGTGGCGTCGTCCGCCGGTGGAGTCAGCCGGCGGGCGGGGTCCCGGCCGCTGGTAGGCTGAGGTTCATGGGTCTCTTCGATCGTGCGCTCAACTGGGGCGAGAGCAAGCAGTTCAAGGTGTTCGAGCAGCGGGTCAAGTTGGTCGGAGCGTACGAGGCCGAGCTCGAGCTCGAAAGCGACGACGAGCTCCGCGAGCGGATGGACGAGCTCCGCGAGCGGGGGCACGCCGGCGAGCCGCTGGAGAAGCTCCAGGCCGAGTGCTTCGCAGTCGTCCGGGAGGTCGGCAGGCGGCAGATGGGGATGCGCCACTTCGACGTCCAGCTGATCGGCGGCATGGTCCTCGACAGCGGGGCGATCGCCGAGATGCGGACCGGCGAGGGCAAGACACTGACCGCGACGCTCGCCGTCGTGCTCAACTCGCTCGCCGGTAAGGGCGTCCACGTCGTCACCGTCAACGACTACCTCGCCCAGCGCGACGCCGAGTGGATGAACGCCCTCTACGCCCCGCTCGGCGTGTCGGTCGGCGTGCTCCAGACGATGCAGCCGTACGAGGAGAAGCGGGCCGCCTATGCATGTGACGTGACATACGGCACGAACTCGGAGTTCGGCTTCGACTACCTGCGCGACAACATGGCCGCCAGCCTCGAGGAGAAGGTCCAGCACGGTGGCCGGTTCTCCGAGGACGGCCGTCCGCTCGCGACGCACTTCTTCGCGGTCGTCGACGAGGTCGACAACATCCTGATCGACGAGGCCCGGACCCCACTGATCATCTCCGGCGCGCCCGAGCAGGCGGCCGACCTCTACGCGAAGTTCGCCCGCCTCGCCCGCCAGCTCGAGCCGGGCAAGACGCCGGAGGGACTGGATCCCCGGACGAAGAAGGAGTTCGTCGCCGACTTCGACTACGAGTTCGAGGAGAAGCACAAGACCGTCGCCGTGACCGAGCAGGGCGTCGCCAAGGCCGAGAAGTTCCTTTCGATCGATCACCTCTACCGGGCCGAGAACGGCCCCCTCGTCAACCACCTGATCCAGTCGCTGCGGGCCGAGTCGCTCTACAAGCGAGACGTCGACTATGCGGTGATCGACGACGAGGTCAAGATCATCGACGAGTTCACCGGACGCATCCTCGAAGGCCGCCGGTGGTCGGAAGGTCTCCACCAGGCCGTCGAGGCGAAGGAGGGCGTCCGCGTCCAGGAGGAGAACCAGACGCTCGCGACGATCACCCTCCAGAACTACTTCCGCCTCTACGACAAGCTCGCCGGGATGACCGGCACCGCGCTGACCGAGGCGACCGAGTTCATGAAGATCTACAAGCTCCCGGTCGTCCAGATCCCGACCAACAGGCCGATGGTCCGGGCGGATCGCAACGATCAGGTCTACAAGACACGCGACGGCAAATGGTCGGCTGTCGAGCGGGAGATCGTCGCCCGCAACGCCCACGGCCAGCCCGTCCTCGTCGGGACGATCTCCGTCGAGGTCTCAGCCCTCCTCTCCGAGCGGCTCCAGCAGCGGGGCATCAGCCACCACGTGCTGAATGCCGTCACCGCAACCGACCCGCGGACGGCGACCGAGGCCGAGATGATCGCCGAGGCCGGCCAGCCGGGGGCGGTCACGATCGCCACGAACATGGCCGGCCGCGGGGTCGACATCCAGCTCGGCGGGAACGCCGAGCATCAGACGCGGCTCGAGCTCGCCAAGCTCGGTCTCAAGCCGGAGGATCCCGACTACGACGAGCACTTCGCGAAGGTCCTCCCGAAGATCGAGGAGCGGGTCAGCGGCAATCGGGAGAAGGTGCTCGAGTCGGGTGGACTGTTCATCGTCGGCACCGAGCGTCACGAGTCCCGCCGGATCGACAACCAGCTCCGTGGACGCTCCGGCCGCCAGGGGGATCCCGGCGAGTCGCGGTTCTTCCTCTCGGCCGAGGACGACCTGATCCGCCTGTTCGCCGGCGATCGGATCTACAAGATCCTCGACCGGCTCGGGAGCGTCGACGAAGCCGGCAACGAGGAGCCGATCGAGGCGAGCATCCTCTCCAAGCAGATCGAGAAGGCCCAGCGCAAGGTCGAGGAGCAGAACTTCCTCCAGCGCAAGCGGGTCCTTGAGTACGACGACGTGATGAACGAGCAGCGCCGCGTCGTCTACGCCCTTCGCGACCAGGTCCTCGAGGGCGGCGACATGGCCCAGGCCGCCCGCGAGGAGATCGCCGGCGTGATCGAGCGGACCGTCCTCGAGCACACGGCCGGCGACTTCATCGAGGACTGGGACCTCGACGGCCTGTTCGCCGTGCTCGCCCAGAGCTATCCGGTGACCTTCGGCCCGGACGACGTCGACGACGACCAGGTCGATCGGGAGTCCCTGACCGAGCGGCTCGTAGCCGATGCGGCCACCCTGTATTCCGCCCGTGAGGCCGAGCTCGGCGAGGAGCTGATGCGGGCCCTCGAGCGGTACCTCCTGCTCCAGATCATCGACGAGCGCTGGCGGGAGCACCTCTACGACATGGACTATCTCCGCGAGGGCATCCACCTCCGCGGGTTCGCCCAGATCGACCCGATCGTCGCCTACCAGAACGAGGCCTTCGATCTCTTCACCGACCTGATGACGACGATCTGGTCGGATTTCGCCCGGATGATCTTCCACGTCCAGGTCCAGCTCGAAGCGCCGAACGGCGATGCCCCCGAAGCTCCGCCGCCGCCGATGGCCCCATACAAGCCGGCCGGGACGTCAACCCGTCCGGCGAGCGTCTCGTACTCATCGGGCGGACTCGCCGCCCCCCCGAGTGCCGTCGCCGTCGCCGCGGCCGCCGCCGGCGGGCCGGTCGCCGAGGAGCCGGTCGCGGCCGTCGCGCCCGTGGTCGAGCAGCGCAGGGTCGCAACCGACGAGCAGGTCGGCCGCAACGACCCGTGCTGGTGTGGGTCGGGCAAGAAGTACAAGAAGTGCCATGGCGCCTGACGGCGCGTCCGGCGCGGCCCGTAAGCTGACGCCTGCCGCGTCCGCCGGATTCCCGGAATAGCCGCGTGAAACTCCCCGGCTGGCGGACGGCGCTCGGCCCGCCGGTCGGACTGATCCTCGCCCTGGCCCTCGCCGCGTGCGGCAGCGGATCCGCGGCCCAGCCCTGCCGGGTCTGCGCGGCCGAGCTCGCCCAGACGCGCGCCGACACGTATGCGACGGTCGCCAAGCGGACCTACGCGGAGGAGGTCTACGGGACGCCGAACGGGGCCGCCTTCCACGTGATCAGCAGAATCTCCGCCCTACTCGACGGCCTGACGACCGGGGACTACGCCCTCGCCCGGAGCGCGATGCACCACCAGCCGATCCGCCACGCCGTGGCCGTCCGGGTCACGCGGGGCGGGCGCACCCTGATCGACGTCGGCCTGCGCTTCGTCGTCGGCGGTCGGGTCCACGCGCTCCACAACCGCCAGGGGACCTACCTCGGGCGGATCGAGATCTCGATCCAGGACGTGATCGGGTTCATCAGGCTGATCCACCGGCTGACCGGCTGTGACGTCGTCGTCGAGGGGTCGACCGGCCAGGCGATGAGCTCGCTCGCCGCCGCCTCCGGCGTCCGCCTCCCCGACAGGGGGCTGGTCGTCGTCGCGGGTCGCGAGTACACGGTCAGCTCGTTCGCCGAACGAGGCTTCGCCGGCGAACCGCTCCGCGTCTCGATTCTCGACCCGCGGTAGCGCTCCGGTCGGGCCGGTCGGATCGTGGCACCCGCGACGTCCCTAGTACCCTGGATGAGGATGGCCACCGCCCCGACCGCCGAGCCGACTCCGCAGCGCCTTGCTGCCGTCCGCGACCAGCTCAAGCTGCTCGCGGACTATCTTTGACCCGGCCGCACTCGACCGGCGGGTCGCCGAGCTCGAGGCCCAGATGGGCGAGTCGGGCTTCTGGGACGACTCCGACCTGGCCGCGAAGGTCTCCGCCGAGCACGCCCGGACCGCCCGCCGGCTGAAGGCCTTCCGCTCGCTCGAGGAGGACGCCGGCGAGCTGGAGGGGCTGATCGAGCTCGCCGAGGAGGATCCGTCGCTGGCCGAGGAGGTCGAGGCCGACCTGGCGTCGGTCGAGGATCGCCTGCTCGAGCTCGAGGAGGCGCGCCTCTTCTCAGGGCGCTACGACGCCGGTGACGCCCTCGTCACGATCAACGCCGGCGCCGGCGGGACCGACGCCCAGGACTGGGCCGAGATGGTCCTCCGGATGGAGCTCCGCTGGGCTGAGAAGCGAGGCTTCCAGACCGAGCTGCTCGAGGTCAGCGCGGGGGAGGAGGCCGGCATCAAGTCGGCGACCTTCAAGGCCGCCGGCGAGAACGCCTACGGGCTGTATGGGGCCGAGAAGGGAGTCCACCGACTCGTCCGGCTCTCGCCGTTCGACTCTGCCAACCGCCGCCAGACGAGCTTCGCCGGACTCGAGGTCGCCCCGGTCGTCGAGGGGGAGGGCGAGGTCGAGATCAATGACGACGACCTCCAGATCGACACCTACCGGGCGAGCGGGGCCGGCGGCCAGCACGTCAACAAGACCGACTCGGCCGTCCGCATCACCCACCGGCCGTCGGGGATCGTCGTCCAGTGCCAGAACGAGCGGTCCCAGTCGTCGAACAAGGCCACGGCGATGACGATGCTCCGGGCCAAGCTCGCCGAGGCGGAGGAGCGCCGGCGTCAGGCCGAGATCGCCAAGGAGAAGGGCGAGGCCCAGGACGTCAACTTCGGCTCGCAGATCCGCTCGTACGTCCTCCACCCGTACACGATGGTCAAGGATCACAGGACCAACTTCGAGATGGGCGATGCCCAGCGGGCGCTCGACGGCGACCTCGACGGGTTCGTCCGGGCGTACCTGCTCAAGGTTGCCGGGGGCTGACCGCGGCCGGGGAGGGCGGGCCGGGTC
>DATCEH010000095.1:0-21245 GCA_036510225.1 Solirubrobacteraceae bacterium
GCGCTTCGTCTGGTCGCCGCACGACTCGCTCGCCGTCCGCCGGGCCAAGGTCCGCCTGGAGGAGGCGCGGCTGAGCCCGGCCGGGGTCGCCCCGTTCACGCCGGGGGTCGCGATCGGCTCGGCGTCGACCGCGACAGTCGATGGTGCCCGCGCCTGAGCCGGCCGCGTCGCGCCGACCGCGGCCTCGGCCTGCTCGGAGGCGACCGCGAGGTCACCGAGCCTGACGATGGCCGAAGTGTCCCCCGCCGCGCCGAGCCGCAGGGCCGCCGGGATGCTCGCGCGGATGAACGGATCCAGATCGGCGGCCTCCAGGGCGTTGAGCAGCAGCCTGCCGGCTTCACCGCGACTCAGCGCGAGGCCGGCGTGCCTGGGGGTCGCGGCCGGCAGCCGGGAGAGCAGCCGCTGGAGGTCGCCGAGCGGATCGAGACCCGGACAGGCGACGGTGCAGATCGTCGCCAGCTGGCGACGAATCGACGTGAACGAGCTGACGTTCACATCGACGTCGCCGTCCGCCGGCAGCGTGCTGTCGAGCACGAGATGGGCGAGACCTCCCGGATAGCGACGGGCGTACTGGGTGGCCGGGAACGTCCCATATGACACCCCGTAGAGATCGATCCGCCCGAGCTTCAGGTCACGACGGATCGCCTCGATGTCGGCAGCCGTGTCGTCGGTCGAGTAGAAGGCCGCACGGGCGCCGAGCATCGCCGCGCACCCGGTGATCCGACGCCCGCCGAGATCCTCGCCGGCCGGGATCCGGCAGTCGAGCTGGCCCGAGCGGCCGATGCCCCGCTCGTCGAACATGACCAGGGCACGGGTCCCGAGTACTGCCTGGAAGTCGCTGCGAAACCTCGCGAACAGATCGACGCCGGACTGACCCGGTCCGCCGGCGAGGGCGACGATCGTCCCGGTCGGGTGCTCGGCGATCGCGTAGCGCTCGACGAACAGGCTGACCCGCCCGGGCACCCGGCCGGTCGGGTCGAGCGCCACCGAGACGCGGGCGCAGGTCAGCCGGCCCTGGTCGCACGGCCGCCACGCCGGCCGCGCCCGCGCTGCCCGCGCTTCCTGCCCTGCCCGCGCTTCCCGCGCTGCCTGCGCCTGCGCCAGGCCGGTCGAGCAGACCAGCCCGAGGCCGAGCATCGCAGCCAGCACGACCAGCCTCACGCCGGCGTCACCATACGACCGCTCTACTTCAGCTGCCCGATGAAGCCGAGGCCGTTCGCCAGGTCGATCGCCTCGCGAGCGGCGTTCGACAGGCTGACCGGGATCCCCCCGAGCGTGCCGGTGATCGCCCCCGAGGCGGCCAGGCGGAGCCCACCGTAGGAGTGGCCTGCGACCCTGACCTCGAGACGGCCCGTGCCGTAGCCCCTGCTGACGAACGTCAGGGCGCCGGTCAGCGAGACCGACGGAACATATGAGATTCGATAGGCGACGGCCCCGGCGCGGCCGTCCACCGGCAGGTCGACCAGTCCTCCGCCGGCTGTGCCCGGGACGGCGAGCCCGTAGGACGAGTACGGCGTGACGAAGCCGACGTCGTGGCGGAGCGTCAGCACGCTCGCCGTGAGGATCTCGCCCGGCTCGCCGGTCAGACCGCCGGCCGGAGCCAGCCCGGCGAACGAGCTCGGCGGGAGGGGATCGACCGGGGACGGGGAGCCGGCCGCGCACGGGAGGACCGTCGCGCCGGTGAGGAACGCGGCGACCGCCCGCGGCGCGCAGCCGGTCTGGTCGTTGACCAGGACCGCATGGCCGACTCCGGGTACGGTGAGCAGGATCGAGCCGGGGATCTGGCCGGCGAGCGTCTGGGCCTGCTCGAGCGGCGTCCGGACGTCGTCGACACCGCTCAGGATCAGGGTCGGCACGGCCGGCAGCGGCCCGGTCTCCCGCGCCGGGTGGGCGCCGGCATCCGGCCAGCGTTCGCAGTCGGCGATCCCCGACCCGTCGAGCGCGGCGGTCGCCGTGAGCGGCGCCACCTCGGCAGCGGTCAGTCCGGCCTGCTCGGCGAGGACCTTCTCCCGGCGGACCGCGAGGGAATCGTCGGACGACCAGACGAACCGCTCGTCCTCACACCGCGTGGCCACCCCCTCGGCATCGACGACGGTCGACCGGCCGGCCGACGACACAGCCGGCGCGTCCGCCTCGTCGCCCTGCTCGCCGGACTCCGACGCCCGGGTGATCGCGCCGCGCCCCACGTCGCCCTGCTCCCCGGACTCCGACGCCCGGGTGATCGCGCCGCGCCCCACGTCGGCCTGGTCGCCGGACTCCGACGCCTCGGCGATCGCGCCGAGCCTCAGCACGGCCGAGTCGTCCCCGCCGGCGCCGAGCCTCAGGGCGGCGGGGATGCTCGCCCGGACGAACGGGTCGAGGTCGGATGCGTAGAGGATGCTCAGCAGGATGCCGGCGCCCTCGTCCCGGCTCAGCGCGGTCGGATCGGCCTTCGGTGGCTTCGTCGCAAGCCTCGCCAGGAACCCGGCGAAGTCGCCGGCCGGATCGAGACCCGGGCAGGCGACGGTGCAGATCGTCGCCAACTGGCGGCGGATCGATGTGAACGTGTTCAGCTTGACGTCGAGGTCCCCGTCGGCCGGGAGCGCGCTGTCGAGCACGAGGTGAGCCAGACCGGCCGGATACCGGCGGGCGTACTCGGTGGCCGGGAACGTCCCGTACGACACGCCGTAGAGGTCGATTGCGCCGAGCCCGAGCGCCTGTCGGATGGCCTCGATGTCCGACGCCGTGTCGTCTGAGGAGTAGAACCGCGCCCGGGCGCCCAGCCTGCGCGCGCACGCGCTCAGCAGCTTCCCGCTGAGATCGTCATCCGCCGGAACCCGGCAGTCGAGCGGTTGCGAGCGGCCGATGCCACGCTCGTCGAAGGTCACGATCGCATGTGTCCCGAGCAGCGATCGCAGGCCGTCGCGGAAGTCGCCGAGCAGGTCGACACCCGACTGACCCGGACCACCGGGGAGGGCGACCACCGTGCCCGTCGGGTGGGCGACGGTCGCGTAGCGCTCGACGAACAGGCTGACCCGCCCGGCGACGCGACCGGTCCGATCCAGGGGCACCGAGACCCGCCCGCAGGTCAGCCTCCCGTGATCCCCGCAGGCCCGCAGCGTCGTCCTCGCCTCGGCCGACCCGGCCGAACCGAGTAGACCCAGCGCGATCGCGACCAACCCCGCGCGGACCCGGGAGCGCTCCGAAAGAGCACGTCCACCCAAGTTCGACCCCGATGACCTGGGACCACGTCGCACGAACCGGCGACCGCGTCTCACCGCCATCGCTCGAGCAGGTCGGCGTCCGAGACCTCGCGCACGACGCGCGCCGGAACGCCCATCACGACCGCCCGCGCCGGGACGTCACGCGTGACGAGCGCCCCCGCCGCGACGAACGCCTCCTCGCCGATCTCGACACCCGGGACGAGGACCGCCGACCCACCGACCCGGCAGGCCCGCCGCAATGTGGCGCCGGCCAGCCGGCGGTCGGGCCCATGCCGGGACATCGTGTCGTCGTTCGTCGTCGACGCCCCCGGCCCGACGAAGACGTCATCCTCGACGACCGAGCCGGCGGTCACATAGACGTTCGTCTGGATCCGGACGCGAGCCCCGACGACGACGTCGTTGTCGAGCACGCTCCCCCGGCCGACCACACTTCCCGGCCCGACCCTGGTCCGCTCGCGGACGAACGACTGGTCGCCGATGATCGCCCCGTCGGCGATCACCGCCCCCGCGAAGACGACCGCCCCCGAGCAGACGGTCACCCGCGAGCCGAGCTCGAGGCCTGCGAGATCCAGGCCGCGGCCGGCCGAGTGACGGGCCAGACGCGGGCGCTTGCCGAGCACGACGCCGTCCTCGATCACGCACCCCCGGCCGATCCGCGTGTCGTCGTGGATCGTGACGTGTGCGCCGAAGACGACGTCCCCGGCGACCAGCACCCGGTCGCCGACGTGGAGGCCCGGGCCGCGATCGTCGGGGGTGAGGGTCATCGCCGGGAGCGCACGAGTGCACCCTGGAGCTCTTCGAGCACACGAACCACCCGGAGTCCGCTGTGGCCGTCGGAGATCGGCACGGTGCCGTCGCGGACACACTCGAGGAAGTGCTGACACTCCAGGCGCAGCGGCTCGGCATTGGCGATCCGCGGGCTCGTGACATCCCCCGACCGGGTGATGTATTCGCCATAGCTGTCGGTCCGCTCGTCGAAGCCCTTGTCGTAGATCGTCAGCTTACGGTCGATCGCCATGTCATCGAAGGTTGCCATCCGCCGAGATCCGACGACCGTGAAGCGGCGCTCCTTGTGAGGATCCAGCCAGCTCAGATGGAGGTGCGCGGCGAGGCCCGACGGGAAGCGCAGAAACGCGAAGACGACATCCTCGATGCCGTCTCGCATGTAGGACTCCCCCCGGGCCGTGACCTCGTACGGCTCGTCGCCGGCGAGCATCAGGAGAACGGACACGTCGTGTGCGCCGAGGCTCCACAGCGCGTTCTCGTCCGCCCGGAGCTGACCGAGGTTGAGACGATTGGAGTAGACGTAGTGGATCTCCCCGAGCTCTCCCGAATCGACGACCTCCTTGAGCTTGCGCACGCCGGGGTGGTACTCGAGCAGGTGTCCGACCATCACGATCCGCCCGGCCGCCGCCGCCGCGTCGAGCACCCGCTGGGCGTCCACGGCCGATCGGGCGAGCGGCTTCTCGACGAAGCAGTGCTTCCCCGCCTGGAGGACCCGGATCGCCAGGTCGGCATGGCTGGGGACCGGCGTCGCGAGGACGACCGCGTCGAGCTCGGGGTCGGCGAGGACCTCGTCGAGCGAGTCGGTGAACCGGGCGCCCCCGAAGACCTGCGACAGGCGTTCGCGGACGGCCGGGTCGCCGTCGCAGCACCAGCGCAGCTCACACCCCGGCAGCGCGTCGAAGTTCCGCGCGAGGTTCGGCCCCCAGTAGCCGAGTCCGACGACGGCGACCGTCACCGGCCGGCTCACGAGACCGTCCCGTCCGGCTCGTCGCGACTCAAAGCCGCTGGAGGTTGGCGGCGTTGCGCGACCGGGTCGCCCCGCGGAGGTCGATCACGCACGGCACGAGGTCGGCCAGACCGGCGTAGTCGAGCCCGGAATGCGCGGTCACGATCAGCGCCAGGTCGGCCCCGGCGATCGCCTCCTCGATCGGCGCCGACCGCAGGCCGTAGTCGGGAAGCTCGGGCACGAAGCGGTCGTGGTAGGTCAGGTCGGCGCCGAGCCCGCCGAGCAGAGCGATGATCTTCAGGGCCGGCGACTCCCGGCAGTCGGACACGCCCGGCTTGTAGCTGACCCCGAGCACGGCGATCCGCGAACCCCGGACGGCCTTTCCCGTGTCGTTGAGCGCGCGTTCGACCTTGCTCACGCAGTGGTAGGGCATCTGCTGGTTGATCTTCCCGGCGAGCTCGATGAACTCGGTCGACATGTCGAACTCCCGGGCCCGCCACGACAGGTAGAACGGGTCGACCGGCAGGCAGTGGCCGCCCATCCCGGGGCCCGGCTCGAAGCGCATGAAGCCGTACGGCTTGGTCGCGGCCGCGTCGATCACCTCCCAGATGTCGATCCCCATCCGGTCGGTGAGCATCGCCAGCTCGTTGACCAGGGCGATGTTGACCGACCGAAAGATGTTCTCGAGCAGCTTTGCCAGCTCGGCCGCCTCCGGCGTCGAGACCCGGACGATCTGGTCGCAGACCATCCCGTAGACCTCCTCCGCCCGGTCGCCGCACGCCTCGGTCAGTCCGCCGAGCACCTTCGGCGTGGTCTGCAGCGTGTAGTCCGTCCGGCCGGGGTCGACCCGTTCGGGCGAGAACGCCAGATGGAAGTCGCGTCCGGCCGCGAGGCCCGACTCCTCGAGCAGGGGGAGCAGCCGCTCGCGGGTCGTCCCCGGGTACGTCGTCGACTCGAGCACGACCAGCTGGCCCCGCCGGACGACATCGGCCAGGCCGCGGGCGGCGTCGAGCAGCGGCGTCAGGTCGGGCTCGCGGTTGCCGGTCAGCGGCGTCGGCACGCAGATCAGGATCGCGTCGGTTCCCTCGAGCCGGGCATACCGCGTGGTCGGCTCGATCAGGTCCCGCAGGCCGGCCAGCTCGTCTGAGTCGACGTCCTCGATGTACGAACGCCCCGCGGCGATCGCCTCGATCTTCCGCGGATCGGTGTCCACGGCGACGACCTCCGCCCCGGCACGCGCAAATGCGACCGCGAGGGGCAGCCCGACGTAGCCGAGTCCGATAATGCCCACCCGCATCGCTCGCCGACCAGTGTAGTCCGCCGCATCTTCAGACCCTGGGAGCAAGTGCACAACCTTTCGTGCGAAACTGCGTTTACGGGGTAGGTACGGTAAATGACCAACCCTACATTTAGGGGGTAGGCACGGTAATGACCAGCCCTACACAAACACGACAGGTAGTGCCCGCGCCCTCACCGCTTCCCCAGGCCAACGTGCTCGGGGTCCCGCTGGCCCTCTCTGACTACGAGGCCACGATGGACTGGATGGACGCGATGATCGCCAGCCGGTCGCGAGGCTACCTGACGGCCGCGGCCGTGCACCTCGTGATGGTCGCCCAGGAGGACCAGGAGACCCGGGACGCCGTGCTCGGAGCCACGCTCGCCGTTCCCGACGGCCAGCCGCTCGTCTGGGCGCTCCACGCGCTCGGACACGCCGCAGGCTCCTCGCGGGTCTACGGTCCCGAGCTGATGGCCCGCTACTGCGAGCGGGCGGCATCCTCCGGCCTGCGGATGTACCTCTACGGCGGTCGCAACCAGGGCGCCCTGATGACCCTCGCCCGCAATCTCCGGGATCGGTTCCCCGGCCTGCGGATCGTCGGCGGGTACGCGCCGCCGTTCACGCCGCCGACCGAGACCGAGGACGACTGGATCGTCGAGCAGATCAACGCGTCCGGCGCCGACATCGTCTGGGTCGGAACCGGCCAGCCGAAGCAGGAGATCTGGATGGGCCGGCTGCGCGACCGGATCGAGGTGCCGATGCTGATCGGCGTCGGCGCCGCCTTTGACTTCCACGCGGGACTCGTCCCCCAGGCTCCGGCATGGATGCAGAGCACCGGCTTGGAGTGGACCTACCGGCTGATGCACGAGCCGCGTCGCCTCTGGCGGCGCTACGCCCGCTACAACCCGCGTTTCGTGGTCGGCTTCGCCCGCCAGTACGCGGCTCATCGCAGCCAGCTCGCCGCCGGCCACTGAGCCCGGCCCTGCCCGGGGTTTGAAGGCGGCCCGCTGCCGGGAGGCGTCCGCACCGTGAGGCTCCGGCCGCCTCCTCACCCGAACCTGCGCTCCGTCCGAGGCGCTATCTCGCGCGACCGCGCGCCCACTCCCAGCTCGCCCGGAGTCCGTCGTCGAGCCCGGTGACCGGCTCCCAACCGGTCTGGGCTCTCAGCAGGGAGCAGTCGAGCTGGGTCGCGGGAACGTCGACCCCCCGGTGGGGCAGCCGCTCGATCGGCGCCTCTCGGCCGGAGATCCGCTGAAGCCTGCCGGCGAGCTCGTCGAGCGAGAATGAGCAGCCCGATCCGACGTTGTAGGTCCCGGGATCCGCATCGAAGCCGGCTGCGACGGTCGCGGCGGCGGCGTCGTCGACGTAGAGCAGGTCCCTCCGGGTCGCGGGATCCCCGTAGACGGAGATCCCCCGACCGTGGGCGAGGGCATCGCACCACGCGGCGATCACGCCCTGTCCCCGCCGGGCGAGCTGGCCCGGCCCGTAGGGGTTCGCGTAGCGGAGGATGACCGGTTCGAACCCGTAGCGGCGGGCGTAGAACATCGCGTAGCGCTCGACGGTCAGCGAGTTGTGCCCGTGGATGCTGATCGGCTCGGTCGGGTGATCCTCGGGAGTCGGAAGCTGGTTGACGACGCCGTAGACCGCGCCGCCCGACGAAGCCAGGACAACCCGGCGAGTGCTTGTCTCCCGCATCAGATCCAGCAGCGCGGTCGCCGGGACGACCGACGCCATGATCGATCCGCCGGGGTCGGTCCCGGCCATCGTCGGCGTGCTCGACCCGCCGAGGAAGAAGACGACCTCGGCGGCGTCGACCAGCTCGGCCAGGCCCTCGCCTGGCGGCAGAATCCCCTGCACACGGCGGATCCGCTCGCGGCCGACGAGCTCGGGTCCGTCGAGCCAGTCGTTGAACGACCGGCTGTAGAGCGTGACCGGGTGGCCGGCGGCGAGCAGGCCGACGGCAACATGGCTGCCGAGGAACCCACCGCCGAGAACGAGACATTTGGTCATCTGGCGCGTTCGAGCAGGATCATGTCGGCTTGGCAACACCGGTGTCGCCGCCGCGAGTCTATTGCGCAGACCCCCGCAGACCGCTTGAAGTCGGCCGGCCGGCCGGCCGGTGACGGCCGGCGCGGCCGGTGTAGCCTGGTCGGGCGATGAGCTACGACGTCTCGATCGTCGGCCTCGGCCGAGTGGGCCTGCCGCTGGCGCTGTGCTTTGCCGACCGGGGTATGTCGGTGCTCGGAATCGACAACGATCCGGCCCGACTCGAAGCCCTCCGCGACGGGCGGATGCCGTTTCGGGAGACCGGTACCCAGGCTCTTCTCGACCGGACCAGCCTCGCGCTGTCTGACCGGATCGCCGATGCCGCGCAGGCCCGGCACATCGTGATCACGCTGGGAACGCCGTCGTTCTCGCACATCGAGATCGACATGCGCGACATCCGCCAGGCCCTCGACGACCTCCTGCCGGTCCTTCGGGGCGGCCACTCGGTGATCCTCCGGTCGACGATCGCCCCCGGGACGACGGCCTTCGTCGCCGGGTACCTGCGCAAGCACCGGGGCTTTGAGATCGGGACCGACGTCTACGTCTCGCACGCGCCCGAGCGGATCGCGGCCGGGCGCTTCCTCGAGGAGATCGACACGCTCCCGTGCATCATCGGCGGCGTCGGCGACACGTCAGGTCAGGTCGCCGCCGAGCTGTTCGGGGTGTTCGGTGCGCCGATCGTCCAGACCACGCCGGCCCAGGCCGAGCTCGCGAAGATCTGGACGAACATCCTCCGGTACACGAACTTCGCCCTGCCGAACCTCCTGATGATGGACTGCGAGCAGCACGGGGCGAACGTCTTCGAGGTGATCGACCTGATCAACCGCGACTACCCGCGCGGCGGGATCGCCCGGCCGGGCTTCACGGCGGGGACCTGCCTGCGCAAGGACTTCACGTTCTCCGAGGAGCGCTCGGCCGCTCCGGGCATGCTGCTGGCCGTGTCCCGGGTCAACGAGTCCGTCCCCCTGTTCCTCGTCGGGGGCGCCAAGCGCCGGCTCGGCGGCCTCGACGGTCGCAAGATCGCCGTGCTCGGCCTGGCCTTCAAGGCCGACACCGACGACGAGCGGGATTCCCTCTCGCACAAGCTGATCCGCCTGCTCGAGCGCGAGCTGGCCGACGTCGCCGTCCACGACCCGCTCGTCGACACGCCGACCGCCAGCTTCGAAGACGTCCTCGACGGGGCCGAGGCCGTGATCGTGGCGACCAACCACAGCGTCTTCTGCACCCCCGAGGCGCTCGCCGCGATTCCCGTCGGGGCCGTCGTGATCGACCCGTGGGACTGCTGGGGCGCCGGACAGGTCTTCGCGTTCGCGGCCGAGCTGCGCGACCTGGTTGCCGCCGGGTGACCCGCGTCCTGGTGACCGGCGGCGTCGGCATGATCGGCGCCGCGATCGTCCGCCGGCTGATCGGCGACCCGAATTTCGAGATCCGTGTCTCCGACCAGCGTGACGCGCCCCAGTGGATCCGCGAGAGCTGCGAGGTCCACACGGGGGATCTCCGCCTGCTCGAGCAGGCGCGGCTCGCGATGGCCGGGTGCACCCACGCGATCCACTGCGCGGCGATCGTCGGCGGGATCGCCAACTTCCACCGGCTCCCGCACACGCTGACGGAGGTCAACAACGCGCTCTACAACGCGGTCATCCGGGCGGCTCTCGACGAGGACCTCGAGCGGTTCGTCTACGTCTCGTCGTCGATGGTCTTCGAGCGGGCCGAGGTCTTCCCGACGCCTGAGGACTACATCGACGACTGCCCGGTCCCCCGGTCGGCCTACGGCTTCTCGAAGCTGACCGGCGAGGTCTACTGCCGGGCCGCCCACGACGAGCATGGCCTGCGGTACACGATCTGCCGGCCGTTCAACGCCTACGGCCCCGGCGAGATGCCGACCGACGAGCCGGGGATCGCCCACGCCGTGCCCGACCTGATCCGCAAGGTCCTCGCCGGTCAGCGACCGCTCCAGATCTTCGGCTCGGGCGAGCAGACCCGGACGCTGACGCACGTCGAGGACATCGCCGACGGCATCGTCGCGGCGATGAGCTCGCCGGCCGGGCTCGGCGAGGACTTCAACATCTCGGCCGCCGACGAGCTGACGGTCGCCGAGATCGCGCGCGTCATCTGGGAGGTCTGCGGCGGCGACCCTGACGCCTTCGAGCTGGCCCACCTCCCCAGCTTCGCCGTCGACGTCCCCCGCAGGTGGCCGTCGGTCGAGAAGGCCAAGCGCCTGCTCGGCTGGGAGGCGAAGATCGACGTGCGCGAGGGAATCACCGGCACCGCAATCTGGCTACGCGAACAGGAGGCCCTTGCCATATGAGTCGGACGGCTTTGATCACAGGCATCACCGGTCAGGACGGCTCGTATCTCGCGGAACTGCTGCTCGACCGGGGCTATGAGGTCCACGGCATGGTGCGGCGTTCGTCGACGGAGAAGTTCGACCGGATCGAGCATCTCCGCGACCGGATCACCCTCCACCAGGGCGACGTCCTCGATCAGCGATCGCTCGTGGACACGATGCGGGCGTCCAAGCCCGAGGAGATCTACAACCTCGCGGCGATGTCCTACGTCGCCGTGTCCTGGCTCCAGCCGACGCTGACCGCCGAGTTCACGGGTGTCGGGGTCACGCGGATGCTCGAGGCGATGCGCGAGGTCTGCCCGGAGGCGCGCTTCTATCAGGCGTCGTCGAGTGAGATGTTCGGCAAGGTCCGCGAGATTCCCCAGTCCGAGCTGACCCCGTTCTACCCGCGCTCGCCCTACGGCGTGGCGAAGGCCTACGGCCACTTCATCACCGTCAACTACCGGGAGTCCTACGCCCTCCACGCGACCAGTGGGATCCTCTTCAACCACGAGTCCGAGCGCCGCGGCCTGGAGTTCGTGACACGCAAGATCACCTGGCACGCCGCGGCGATCGCGCTCGGCCAGATCGACAAGATCAGCCTCGGCAACCTCGATGCCGAGCGTGACTGGGGCTACGCGAAGGACTACGTCGAGGCGATGTGGCTGATGCTCCAGCAGGACGAGCCCGAGGACTTCGTGATCGCGACCGGCGTGACCCACTCCGTCCGCGAGTGCCTCGAGGTCGCCTTCGACCAGGCCGGCCTCGAGCTCGACGGCCGCGTCGAGATCGACGAGGCGATGATCAGGCCGGCCGAGGTCGACCAGCTCGTCGGCGACGGGTCGAAGGCCAAGCGCGTGCTCGGCTGGGAGCCGCGCACCAGCTTCGAGACGATGATCAGGCTGATGGTCGACAACGACCGCAAGCTGCTCTCCCGCTGAAGGACGGCCGGCCACGGGCCGGGATCGGCAGGCGGCCGGGAGCCACGGCCGGTGCGCTGCGCCGGGGGAGGGCTCAGTCGAGTGGCGGAGACGGCGAGTTGATCGCCAGCGCGTGGAGACACCGGACCATCGGCTCGGGGAGCCGCTCGAAGCGCAGGACGTAGACGTTCAGCCGCTGCTGGCGCAGCACCCGGGCGTGGCCGCCGACCCGCATCGCCAGGCCGGGCAGGTCGAAGTCGACCGCCTCGTCGGCCGAGAGCGGTCGCGGGCTGGAGACGCGCATCCCCTCCGGTCCGAGCTCGACCGTGTGCGCCGGAATCGGCGAGCCGGTCCGTCGACGGAGCATGCACGGCGTGTTGATCTGGGCCCGCGGGGCTCGCATCGAATGGAGGTCCTGGGTCATGCGGCGAGCGCAAGACTACGCTGCCCGGGCGAAGCTCGCCGGCCGACCCGTCCGCGGGCCGGCTGCCGGTGGTCCACGACGACTGCTTCGGCCGGCCCCGGGTTCCGCCTGGACCCGTGCGGCGGCCGGATCAAGGCCACCGTTCGCAGCGGCCGCCGGCGCCGGCCTTGATCGATCGAAACGTCCACAAGGATCCCCTCGACCGCGTGGCGGGCTGCCTTGAGGCGAAGGCCCGTGACCTGACGCTTGAGCGCACATCACCGACATGGGCCCGGTGGGCCGCGACGGCTCGACCGGTTGTACCGGTAGCCTAGGTTGTATTGCACAACGCAGTTGACAGCCAACACACACAACCATTCGAAGGACACATCCCTTTGCCTGACGTCAAGACCATCCATGACCAGATCCACGCGCGTCTCGCCGAAGTCGAACGACTGATCGAGCCGCTTCGCGTCGAGGCCGACCAACTCAGCAAACTCGCTGCCGCGTTCGACGCCCCGAGCCAAGCGCCGGGAGCGCCGGCAGCCACCACCGGCCGGGCGACGCGCTCACGCGCGAAGACCACACGTAAGACCGCGGCGCGCGCGCCGCGTCCGGCGACGAGCACCACCCCCCGCCCCAAGCGCGGCCGGCCGCTCGGCGGCGGTAACCGCGCACAACAGGCGGTTGAGCAGATCACCAAGAACCCCGGGATCACGGCGTCGGAGCTCGCGACCGCGATGGGCATCGGCCCGAACTACCTCTACCGGGTTCTCCCGCAACTCCAGCGCGACGACAAGATCACCAAGCAGGGCAAGGGCTACCACCCGGCCGCCGCGGTCGGGCAGGCCACTCAGGCCAACGGCCAGGGCGTCACCGTCTGACGCAAGGCCGACGGGGTCACCGGCTGACGCAGGTCAGCGTAACCGTCTGACTGCGCTCGCGGGCCCTCCCGATCTCACGGTCGGGAGGGTGCCCGGGACTGCCACCCAGGCTCCGGGGATGGTCGGGCGCCGGCCGCCCGCGAAACATCCGTCCAGGGGGCGATCCCTGAGGCTCAGGAGGCCGCCGCCGGGCGATCTGCGTCGAGGGGGTGCTCGGGTAGGACGTAGGTCCGTCCGGTCTTGACCACCTTGCCGGCCCGGAGCAGGTTTGGCAGTACGCGGTACACGTACTGTGGGTCGATCTCCATCGCCCGAGCCAGCTCACCGGAGGTCAGCGCGCGCTGTTCGGCGAGCAGACGCAGCGCCTGTTCGGCGCGTGTCTCCCGAGCCCGGGCCGGTCGCGCGCGCTCGCGGGCGGCCGGCCGACGCCGGCGATCGCGTGACGGGCCAGTCTGGGCCGTGTCCCCGGTGCCGACGTCAAGGACTTCGAGGATCCGCATCAGGAGGTCGAGCTCGGCCGTGACGGAGCCGATCACCTGCTGCAGCTCGCCGCTGCGCTCGAGAACCGATTGACGGATCGCCTCGAGGTCAGGCACGCGTTCAAGCGTGCCGGACGGTCCGGTGCCGGACGGTCCGGGCTCAGTCGACGGCGTCGCAGCTCGCGTGGTGACACCCTCGCCGTCGCCGCCGATCGACGCCCGAACCTCGGCCTGACCGCGACCGGTGGAACCTGAGGCTGTGTCAACGACAGCCGTCAGCACCTCGCTGGGAACCCTCCCGGCGACCTGCCGCCCGTTCGTGTGCGCCATCCTTGGACCTCCGCCGCGTCCCGTTCCGGAGAGGACCGCCATGGCGAGGGACGCGGGTGTCACCCTTGCGGTCGATCAGTTACGAGGAGTTCGCCGCCCCCTGAGACAGAGGACGAGGACCGCCGCGGATTACCGCTGATCCGTTCTGATGCCGCTTCCGAAAAGGGGTCGGCAGCGGCCCGGTACATGGAGCATACCCCCCGCCGAACGGTCGGCCTTCGCCGGCCGGCGGCCGGCGTCGCACGGCAGCGGCCCGTTCGGCCGGCAGGGGCGGGGGCGGGTCGAGCGTTGGACGGGCTTCACGGCCGGCCGGGCGGTCGGCCGGGCGCCCCGGCCCCGCGCCCGGTTCGCGCCTGTCGCGACCGCGACCGGCGCGGCGAGTGCTACGGCCGGACGAAGGTGTCCGGGTCGGGACCGGTCCGCTCGCCGGCGTCGAGCGCGTTGACCGAGGCCATCTCGGACTCGCTGAGATGGAAGTCGAAGACGTCGAAGTTCTGCTCGATCCGCTCCGGCGTGACCGACTTCGGGAACACGACGTTCCCGAGCTGAAGGTGCCAGCGGATCACGACCTGCCCGGGCGACTTGTCGTGTGTCTCGGCGATCGCCAGGATCGCCGGGTCGTCGAGCACGCGGCCCTGGGCCAGCGGGCTCCAAGCCTCGGTCACGATCCCCAGCTCGGCATGCTCACGGCGCAGGCCGGCCTGCTGAAAGCTCGGATGCAGCTCGACCTGGTTGACCGCCGGCGTGACTCCCGTCGCGGCGATCACACGCCGGAGGTGAGCCGGTTGGAAGTTCGAGACTCCGATCGCCCGGGTCAGGCCGTCGGCCTGGAGATCGATCAGGGCGTTCCACGTCTCGACGTACCTGTCGTGGACCGGGACCGGCCAGTGGATCAGGTAGAGGTCGAGGTAGGCGACCTCGAGCTGCTCGAGACTCGCCTTGCACGCCCGGATCGCCTTGTCGTAGCCGTGGTCGTCGTTGAAGCACTTCGTCGTGATGAAGACCTCGTCCCGGTCGAGTCCGGCCGTGTGGATCGCCTCGCCGACGCCGGCCTCGTTGCGATAGGCCGCAGCCGTGTCGATGTGCCGGTAGCCGACGTGCAGTGCCTGCGTGACGACCTCGGCGGTGTCCTTCGGCGGGACTTGGAAGACGCCGAACCCGACCTGCGGTATCTCGACGTCGCCGGCCAGGCGGACGTGGGGAACGTTGCTCTGTGTTCTTCGCATGCCCTTCGCGTGCCCGCTTCCGATCGGGATCAAACGCCCGAGCGGGAACGAGCGACCTTGACTAACCGTTCACACCCGGCGATCATGTTCCGTTCAAGGTCGCAGTCGAGTCCGATCCGTCAATCGCGCGCTCAGGCGCTGAGGGGGCTGTCAAATGAAACGCACAATCTTGGCCGGGGCGCTGCTCGCAGGGGCGCTTGCGGCACTCCCCGCCGGCGCGGCCATCGGCGCAGGTGTCACCCAGTGCACCGGCATCCTCTCCGACACGACGATCAACGGCCCGCTCGAAGTCCCATCCGGTGCCGGCTGCGCGCTCGACGGCGTCCACGTCAACGGCAGCCTCAAGATCGACCCGGGCGCCGCGCTCAGCATCGGCGTGGACAACGGCCTCAACCCGAGCTCGATCAGCGGGAGCGTCACGGGAACGTCGATCGAGGCATTCGACTCCTTCGGGCCGGCGTCGTCGATCGGCGGCGGGCTGTCGCTGACCGGGGTCACCAACGTGCCGATGAACGGGCCACTCGCCCCGCTGGCCCCGGGCTCGCTCGGCGTCGACAATTTCAACTACCTCGACTCACTCCGCATCTCCGGAGCCACGAGCATCAGCAAGGGGGCCGCGTCGGCGCCGTGGACCGACGCCAACGCCCCCCGGTTCAACGGCTCGTTCTCATACACCAACAACGGCGGCGAGCTGGATCTGACGGACGGGAGCTTCTTCGGCGCCGGCGTGTCCCTCCACGGCAACACCGGCGGCGGCACACTCGACTCCATGACCGTCAGCGGGAGCCTGCTCTGCGGCAACGCGCCCGCGTTCTCCGTGGGCTCGCTCAGCGTGTCGGGCTACAACGCCGCGAAGGGTGGCACCTGCTGAGCCGAGGCTAGCCTGCCGCGATCGCCTGGGCGAAGTCGAACCGCCGGTCCGGGTCGTACTTCGCCCTCGCCCGCTGCAGGCGTGCGTAGTTGGCCCCGTAGTAGGCCCGCTCCCACCCGACGAGGTTCGGATCCGCGTAGTTCTGGTAGGCCTCGCCCGAAACGTATGGCCGCATCGGCGACCACGCGCCGTCCAGCCACGCCCGGGCCGCGGGTCGCTCCGCAGCGGACGCGTAGTACGTGAGGTACTGGATCCCGAACCGCGCCGTCCGGTGGACGAAGGCCGTCGCCCCCGATGCGATGCGGTTGATCGCCCCGCCGTAGGAGTCGAGCAGGATCGCCGCGCTCGACAACGACCCGTCGGTCGACGCCCGCTCGACCGCCCCGATCAGGAGATCCCGCCCGGCGCCCGGCAGCCGCCTGCTCACGTAGTCGGACTTCGCCGCGAACCTCGCCCGTGAGAGGCTCCCCAGCGGCTCGGTCCTGCACGCCGCCAGGCCGGTGTGCAGGCAGCCCGCCCAGCGGAGCATCAGGTCGAGGTACTGGTCGGTCCCCGTCGACAGGCTGGCCGCCTCGACCGCCGTCAACGGCGCCAGCAGATCGGTCAGCGCGCCAGCGGTCCCGAAGTACTGCCCGTTCGCGCTCACCGACAGCTCCCCCGCCCCGGCCGACAGGTGGAAGACCGACGTCAGCGCGTCCGGCGCTCCTGGAACCAGCCCGTCCCACGCCGCGAGCGCCTCGCCCGCCGACGACCACGGCCACGACACCGAGAACCACGAGGTCGGCGCGACCCGATGCGTCCGCATCCGCAGGCTGGTCACGACGCCGAAGTTCCCCCCACCGGCTCCCCGCAGGGCCCACAGCAGCTCGGCGTCCTCGCCCGCTGACGCCCCCGCCCGGTGCAGCCTGCCGTCGGCCGTGACCACCCGCGCTCCGAGGATGTTGTCGGTCGTCAGACCCAGCGCCCGGCCGGCCAGGCCGATCCCCCCGCCGAGCGCGTGTCCGCCGATCCCGACCGATGGGCACGACCCCGCCGGGATCGTCACCCCGTGCGCCGCGAGGCCGGCGTACACGCTCGCCAGCTGAGCGCCCGGGCCGATGCTCGCCACGCCCGAGGACCGGTCGAATGCGATCGCGTCGAGGTCACGGAGGTCGAGCACGACGACGCCGTCCCCGCTCGAGTACCCCGCATAGCTGTGACCCCCGCCGCGCGGGCGCACGACAGCGTCCCGGCGGGCCGCCCAGAGCACGGTCGCGCGGACGTCGGCCTCGTCGACCGGCCGGACGACCACCAGCGGCCTGTCCCCGTCATAGGCCTCGTTGTAGATCTCCTTGGCCCCGGCGTACGCCGCCGACCCGGCTGTGATCACCCGGCCGCGAACCGCGGCGGCGAGGTCGGCGATCGACACCCGGCCGGCCGGCGGTCCCACGCTGCCGAACGTCGGCCGCCGCCCGGGCGGTGAAGCGTGGTGGGCGCCGCCGGCACCGCACCCGGCCAACCCGAGCGTGAGGCCGGCAACGCCGGCCCGCCGGACGAACTCCCGGCGACCGTATCCGTCAGGGTCAGGCCCGGCGCCCATCCGGATCAGCGCAGTGCGGCGAGGTCCGCGCGGACCATCTCGCCGATCAGGTCCTCGAAGCTCGTCGTCACCGACCAGCCGAGCCGCTCCCGGGCCCGCGTCGGGTCGCCGACCGGAGCGGCCGGCTCGGCCGGCCGGCGGAGGCGCTCGTCGACACGGAGGTGGACGGCCGGATCCAACCCGACGCCGGCGAACGCAGCCGCGACGAGATCGCCGACCGAGTGGCCGACGCCGCTCGCCAGGACGAGGTCTCCCGGGTCGTCGTGACCGGCCATCAGCCGCAGGCCGACCATGATGTCGGCCGCGGCCGACCAGTCGCGGACGGCGTCGAGGTCGCCGAGCACGAGCTCGTCCTCGAGGCCGAGGCTGATCGCCGCCGCCGCCCGGGTCACCTTCCGGGTGACGAAGCGGGCCGGCCGGCGGACGGACTCGTGATTGAAGAGGATCGCCGACGACAGGTGGAGGTCGTGGCGGTCACGGAGCAGGCCGACCAGCTGGTGGACGGCGAGCTTGGCGACGCCGTATGGCGTCGCCGGGTGGCACGGCGTCGACTCGTCCTGCGGGCTCGACACCGGGCTCCCGAAGATCTCGCGCGAGCCGGCGACCACGACGCGGGCCGACGGCGTCAGCTCGCGGACCGCGGCGAGCAGGTCGGCGCTCGCGACGACGATCGCCTCGAGGGTCCCGGCCGGGGCGAGCCAGCTGTCGGGGACGAACGTCGGCGCGGCCAGATGGTAGATCTCGTCCGGCGCGGACTCCCCGAGCGCCCGCCGGATCGTTCCCGGGTCGGCGAGGTCCCCCTCGTGGAGGGTGATCCGGTCGCGCACCCCGGTGAGGTTGGCCAGCGAGGTCGTCGGCCGGACGATCCCGTGGACCGCGTAGCCGCCGTCGACGAGCTGCTCAGCCAGATATGACCCGTCCTGTCCGGCGATCCCCGTGATCAGCGCCCGGCGGGCCGCCACCGGGTTCACGGGCCGGGTGCCGGGAGCGTCGCCTCCATCGTCCGGCGCAGGCCGTCGAGCAGCTCGGTCGACGCGGTCCACCCGAGCAGCTCGGCCGCCCGGGTCACGTCGAGGCAGCTGCGGTCGAGCTCGCCGAGGCGGGCCGGGGCGAACTCCGGCGTGAAGTCGGCGGCTCCGGCGAGCGGGCCCATCGCCGCGACGAGGTCGAGCACGGTGCTCTCGCGGCCCGTCCCGACGTTGACCGCCCCGCGGACCTCGCCGCAGGCGGCGGCCGCGAGGTTGGCCTCGACGACGTCGCCGACGAAGACGTAGTCCCGGGTCTGGAGGCCGTCGCCGTAGACGGTCGGCCGGGCGCCCTGCATCAGGCGCCCGCAGAACATCGCGACGACGCCGGCCTCGCCGAGCGGGTCCTGGCGGGGGCCGTAGACGTTGCCGTAGCGCAGGGTCACGCACGACAGACCGTAGAGCCGCTCGTACAGGCCGCAGTAGCCCTCGGCCGACAGCTTGCTCTGACCGTAGGCGGCCTCCGGGCGGGTCGCGGCCGTCTCGGGCGTCGGGATCACGTCGGCGTCCCCGTAGATCGCCCCACCGGTCGACGTGTTGACCAGGCGGGCGAGCGAGATCCGGCGGGCGGCCTCGAGCACGTTGATCGTCCCCTGGACGTTGATCTCCGCATCCCACGCCGGCCGGGCCAGCGACTTGCGGACGTCGATCTGGGCCGCCATGTGGAAGACGACGTCCGGCCGGTCGGACTCGAACACACCGTTGACGTCCGCCGGGTCGAGGATGTCGATCACCCGCAGGCGGGCGCCATGCTCGATCGCCTGGTGGAGGTTCGCCTCCCGGCCGGTCGAGAGGTTGTCGATCACGGTGACATCGGCCCCGGCGACCAGCAGCGCATCGACGAGATTCGAGCCGATGAAGCCGGCGCCGCCGGTGACGATCGCGCGCATTGGAGGTCATCCTACGGACGAGCCGGGTCGACGGTCCTGCCGAAGGCCGGACCTCAGCGGGCCTCGGGCGCTCAGGCGGCGCGCTCTGCCGGCGACCGGGTGGGGTGGACAAGGGGACTCTCCAAAAAAAGTAGCTGACTGACTCAGGCAACCATTTCGCGATGAAACGTCACAACAGCCACCTCCGCCGCCCGGGGGGCCCGGCCGGGCAAACGAACAGAACTAACCCGAGTAGGCCGCGGCCAGCGCCGGGCCGACCACGTCGGGCGAGACCAGCCTGCGGGCCCGCTCGAGGGCCCGGGCTCCGGCCGCCGGGTCACCGCGTAGTCGACCGATCGCAGCCGCCATCGCCGGCACGTCTCCGACGGGGACGAGCCCGTCGTCTGAGACGAGCTCGGGCAGCGCGCCGATCCGCGAGGCGACGACCGGCAGACCGACGGCCATCGCCTCGGCCGCCGCCAGGCCGAACGTCTCGCCCGAGCGGGACGGGACCAGCCCGACGCCGGCGCCGGCCCGCAGCTGGGCCAACTCTCGATCGGAGACCCGCCCGACGAAGCGAACCCCCGGCCGCCCGGCCGATTCGCCCGAGCCCGCCCGTGCCTCCAGCTCCCCGCGGAGCGGCCCGTCGCCGGCGATGACGAGCTCGACCCCGGCGACGCGGGCCGCGTCGATCGCCACGTCAGCGCCCTTCTCGGCGGCCAGCCGGCCGACGAACAGCGCGTATCCCCCGCCGGGCGGATCGGCCGGCGCGCGGGCGAACTCGCGGATCACGTGGCCGACGACGTGGGTCTCGCCGAGCGGCGCGCCCAGACCCCGGAGCCGGTCGACGGCGAACCGGCTGGGGACGACGAAGGCGTCGACCTGGGCGGCGAGGCGCCGCTGCCAGAGGGCGAGCCCGGCCGCGTAGACGACGGCCTCCGGGCCGGTTCCCCGGCAGCCGCGCACGACTCCGGGAAGGGTGTTGCGCCCGTGGCAGCGGGTGCACGTCTCCCCGCGGGTGAAGCAGACGCCGACCGCGCAGACGAGGCGGTACTGGTGGAGGTGGAGGACGACCCGCGCGCCGGCCTCCCGCGCGGCGGCGAGCGCCCGCCAGCCGAACGCAGGGTTCACGTTGTGGGCGTGAACCACCCGCGCCCGGGTTCGCCGGACGGCCCGGCCGACCTGGTCGGGGTCGAGCCCGCCGCGCAGCATCCCGGCTGCCGCGCCGGCCCGACCGAGCCCGGCCGAGTCGCGCTCGAGCAGCTCGGCGTCCTCGCCGAGCCGGTCGCGAACCAGCCAGAGGAGGTTCTCGACGGCCCGCTCCTCGCCGCCGGGCGTGCGGTAGCGGTTGTGCAGGAAGAGAACGATCTGCTCATGCTGCCTTAGTCTGGCCACTGATGGAGCCTGCACCCAGCGCAACGATCGTCGTCCCGACACTCGGGCGGCCGGACTACCTCGACGTCACGCTCGCCTCGATCGCCGCCCAGGCCGGACGGATGGGGGCGGAGATGCTCGTGGTCGAGGACGGCCCGCCGGGTGCGTGCGCGGCGATCGCCGCCCGCCACGGCGCCGCCCACGTGTCGCTCGGCAGCCGGCGCGGCCTGAACGCCGCCCGCAACGCCGGCCTCGACGCGGCCGGCGCGGAGCTGATCGTCTACGTCGACGACGATATCGAGGCCGAGCCCGGCTGGCTCGGGGCCCTGCTCGCGGCGGCCGCGGCCGAGCCGGGTGTCGGCGTCTTCACCGGGCCGATCCACGCCCGGCTCGAGGGTCGCGGCCTGCGGACGTGCGGTCGGGAGGGCGCCCCGATCACGGAGTTCGAGCGGGGTGACGACGACGTCGACGTCCGCCACGCTTGGGGGGCCAACCTGACGATCCGGCGGACGGCCTTCGACGAGACCGGCCGGTTCGACGAGAGCCGGTCGGGCGCCGGCGACGAGGAGGTCTGGGAGCGCGACCATCTGGCCGGCGGCGGGCGGATCCGCTACGTCGCGGGGGCGGCCGTCTGGCACCGGCGGGCGGCAGCCGACGCGACGATCCGGGCGCTCGGCCGGAGCGCCTTCCGGCGTGGGGCCG
>DATCEH010000096.1:0-24248 GCA_036510225.1 Solirubrobacteraceae bacterium
GGTGTCGGGATGTTGGTCGACCGGGACCCGCCAAGGCGGCGGAGCTGGATGTTGTCGACGTTCATCGTGAAATGGTTGCCTGAGTCAGTCAGCTACTTTTTTTGGAGAGTCTCCGTCTCCACCACCCGGTCCCCGCAAAGAGCGTCGCCTGACCACTCTCGAGCCCGAGCGGTGATCCTCGACGGGGTGCTCCCCGAGGCCAGCCCGCCGCGTGAGCATCACGACCGCGGAATGACATCACCCGGAACGGGCCCGAAGACCAGCGAGAATCGACGAGTACCGGGAAGCTCGCCAGGGGCGTGGTCAGTCGGCAGGCGTTGGGGGACCCGTCGATGAGGGCGTGGTGTCGGGCGCCGGGGCAGGTGTCGTGACGCCGTCCGCGCCGGGTGTGCCGGGTGTGCCAGCACCCTGGTGCACCGCCGTGGCGCCGTCCGCCTGGGACCCGGAGGCATCGTGGAGCGAGGCATCGTGGACATGCAGGAGCGAGGCCGACCGGGCGAGCGAGAGCATCTGAGGGTTCGTCAGCCCCTCGAGCTCCGTGTTGCTGATCCAGTAGAGCATCCCGTGGGCCCGCCAGCCGACATCGTGGATATGGGAGCCGTCGTTGACGAACAGGTACGTTATCCCGCCGATCGTCTGCGTCGATGCGTTGCGGAACAGTGGTGGATCGGTCCACTTCATCCCCTCGATCCCGTAGTAGCTGCCGACCGCATCGGTTCGCCAGTCGATCCGGTAGCCGCGGCGGAGCTTGCCGTGCGCGTCGCGGATCGCGTATGTGTGCTCGTCGGTCAGGAAGCCGTTCGACGTCTTCAGGGTCGGGAACTCGACCGGCACGTGGGCATGCTGGGCCATCACGGTCGCCGCCTGGCGGTCGGTCGGGGCGGCCGGGTAGAGGCCGATCGAGGCGAACGAGCGGCTCTTGCGCAGGGCGCTCTCGGCGTGGAACGCCGTCTTCACCTGGACGTGCTGGTTGCCGTGGAGGAAGTCGCTGACGGTCGCGGTGATCTGGTCGGGCGTCGCGGAGACGAAGTCCTCACCGTTGATGATGTCGAGTGGGTCGGCCTGGAACTTGACCTGGCGGATCGGCTTCGTCAGCGAGAAGGCGGCGAGCTTGAGCAGGCGGAGGGTGTCGGTCGTCCCGCGGAAGTCCGTCTCGATCGACTTGCCGATCGCCTGGGTGATGTTGCCGAAGTTGTCGAGCAGCCCGGATACGCCGACCTGCTCCTTGACCGCCCGGATGAAATCCTGCTGGCGGGCGACCCGGACGAAGTCGGAGTCGGTGTGCCGGTAGCGGACGTAGTCGAGGGCGGGGTAGCCACAGAGCTTCTGGTAGCCGGGCTTGAGGTCGATGTTCGCGTAGTCGGTCGCGGCGGTCCCGACGTTCCGGTTGAAGTACGTGTGATCGACGTCGACGTAGACGCAGCCGATCGCCTTGATCACGGCGTAGAAGGACTTGAAGTTGACGTCGACGACGTGGTTGATCTGGATCCCGTCGAGTGCCGCCTTGACGACTTGGAGGGCGCCGTCGGGGCCGCCGTAGGTGTAGGCGGCATTGACCTTCTGGTTCGTGTAGGTCGCTCCGTTGATCGTGAAGTTGACGAGTAGGTCCCGGGGGATCGAGAGGATCGACGTCTGGCCCTTGTTGGGATCCATCCGGATCAGCATGATCGTGTCGGTTCGCCCCGACGTCGACGCGTCGGTCCCGGCGTAGCGACGGTCGGAGCCGATCACCATGATCGTCTGGGGGGCGCCCGCCTGGTCGGGTGTGAGGAACTTCGCCGCCTGGATCCTTGGGCTCTGGCTGAGGGCCGTCGAGACCCGCTTGACCTCGAGCAGGGCGGCCGTGGAGATCGCTCCGGCGCTGAGCAGCACGATGAGGATCGAGCCGATGAGGTAGCGCCACCAGACGGCCTTGCGAGGTTCCGGCAATTGGGCCCGGATTTTAGGCCGCGCTCAACGGGCCCGGCGCAGCTCAGCGCAGGCTGACCCGAGGACTCGGGCGGCGTACTCGACGCGAGCCAGGCCGACCAGGTCGCCGTCGGTGTGCGGGTCGCCGCCCCGGCTGCGCAGCGCCCAGTCGCCGCGCACGGCGGGCAGGGGGTGGCGCCAGTAGCGCCAGCCGACCGCGATCGGCAGACGGTGGTGGTGCTGGTTGCTCGACCAGCCGTGCCGGTAGGCCCGCGTGAGGATCGGCCAGAGGCGGGTCTCGGGGTCGTGGTGGACGACGGCGGCTGCGCAGTAGGCGAGCTCGTACCCGGCTGCCCTGGCCCGCAGGCAGAGGTCGACGTCCTCGCCGATCTGGAGGTATGCCGGGTCGAACCCGCCGATCGTCTCGAGCGCGGCCCGGCGGGCGCCGAGATTTGCGCTCGCGGCCCAATGGCTCTGGCGGACGTTCGTCTCCTGGTCAAAGCGCCACAGCCCCTCGAGGCGCTCGCATCGCCCGGGCGTCGCGGTCGGGTCGACGAGCACGGGTCCGGCGACTAGGGGCGCGTGCTCGAGACACGCGACGACGCCGTCGAGCCAGCCGGGGGCGACCCGGCAGTCGGCGTCGGTGAAGGCGATCAGGGGGGAGGCGGCGGCCGCGACCCCGACGTTGCGGGCCCGGGCGCGGTTGGACCAGGACTCCGAGCAGACCACGGCACCGGCCGCCCGGGCGACGCGGGCGGTCTCGTCGTCGCGGGATCCGTTGTCGACGATCACGACCTCGAAGCGGTCTGCCGGGAGGGTCTGGGCGTCGAGGCTGGAGAGGAGCGCCGGGAGTGAGGCGGCCCCGTCGCGCACGGGCACGACGACGCTGATCGCGGGCGCCACGGTCGGTGTTCAGTTGGCCGTGGAGACCGGCCGCGGGCGGGCGCGGTTGTAGTGCAGCCGGCCGGCGTCACGGGCGTAGAGGCTGACGAGATCGACCAGGGCGAAGAGCGCCTCGTCCCGATCGGGAGCCCGGGCCGCGGCGAGCAGGTAGTGCGGGATCCGCCCGACCAACTCGCGCAGACTCGGCGCCGGAGCGCTGCCGGCATAGCGACGCTCGAGCCAGGCGAGGCCGGCACCGTGACGGGCGAGCTGGCGGAAGAGGTCATAGAAGCGAGTCCGGTTCTCGTGATCGACGACCGCCTCCGGCCGGGACTCGAGGAGCCAGCCGGCTTCCTGGAGGCGCCAGCAGAGGTCTGCGTCCCCGGCTGAGAGGGCGTGGCTCGGAAACCCGCCGATTTCCGTGAAGGCCAGTCGCCGGACCATGCAGTTGGCGGTCTGGGCGTACGGCAGGTATGGGTAGGACAGGGTGATCTGCTGGTCCATCTTCCGCCGGGCGGAGATGTACCGGGCGCAGACCGCCCGGGAGGTCGTCCAGTCGCGCACGCCGCCGGCGAGCACGCCGACCGCGGGGTCGACCGGGGCCGCGAAGTACCGGCCGAGGATGTCGGGGGCGGGGATCGTGTCGGCGTCGACGAAGAGCAGCCAGTCGGCCTGGGTCTGCGTGACTCCGGCGTCGCGGGCATACCACGACGAGCCGATCTCCCCGGCGTGAAGGATCCCGACGCCGGGCGGGAGGCCGCCGGCCGGCGGGATGTGGTCGGGCCGATTGTCGACGAGGAGGCGTTCGTCCCCGGGGCGGACCTCGATCCGGGCGAGCCGCCGGAGCATCTCCTCGAGCTCGGGCTGCGGGCCGGCGAACGGAACGATCACGCTGACCCCGGGCCGCTCGGTCTCCACAGCCGGATTATCGCACCCACCGGGCCGACCGACGCGAGGACGGGCCCGCCCATAAGCTGGCGGCGTGGAGCTGATCGACCGGGCCCTGGCCGCCAAGTGGTACCACGTGATCGAGCTCAGTCCGGGGACGGTGACGCCCGGGTGGTTCGACATGCGGCCGTTCGTACACCAGTACGGGCTGCCCGACCGGCTGGACGGGCTCCGCGTGCTCGACGTCGGCACATGGGACGGTTTCTGGGCCTTCGAGCTCGAGCGGCGAGGGGCGGCCGAGGTCGTCGCGCTCGACCTCGACCACGAGCAGGACCTCGACTTCCCGCCCCGCCGCCGGCCGAGGGAGTTCCCGACCCGCCTGCGGGGCGAGAGCTTCCAGATCGCGCACGAGCTGCTCGGGTCGAAGGTCAAGCGGGTCGACTGCAGCATCTACGACGCCCGGCCGGAGAACCTCGGGACGTTCGACCTGGTCTTCTGCGGGTCGGTGATCATGCACCTCCGGGATCAGCTGCTCGCGCTCGAGCGGATCGCCGGCCTCTGCTCGGGGATGTTCGTCTCGGCCGAGGAGTACGACCGCCTGGCCGAGCTGATCCCGTTTCCCGTCTCCCGCTACCGGGCCGACCGCGAGGCCGCGGTCGTCTTCTGGCTGCCGAGCGCCCGGACCTGGCGGCGGATGCTCTGGACGGCCGGGTTCGAACGGGTCGAGGAGAAGGCCCGGTTCACACTGGAGTCGACCAACGGGATCCACGTCCGCCACGTCGTCCACCACGCCCACAAGGAGAGGTAGCGGCCGGCCCGAGCGACCTTCGCGCGGCCGGCTCAGACGACCTTCGGGCGGTAGCGGACCAGCCGCGGGAGACGGAGCAGGGCGCGGGGCGACCCGTGGATCTTGAACCGCCGGCCGACGACCGCGCCGACAGGCGTGATGCCGCGGGCGGCGAGGTCGATCCAGTCCTTCCAGGAGGCCTCGATCGTCACGTCCGGCGACGCCGCCTCGCCGGGGATCGGGCGGGCGGTCGTCGAGTCGACGAGCAGATGCCAGGGCTGGGCGTCGGAGAAGCGCCACTGGATGCAGAGCGGCCGGGATCCCGCTCGGCCGGGGTCGACCGACTCGGCGACGATGTCGAAGAACAGGGCCTGGACCTCGGGCGTGATGTCGAGCGGCTGGTTCGGCTCGCCGAGGACGCCGGCCGCGGTCAGGAGGATCACCCGCCGGGCGATCTCCTCGTCGCCAAGCGAGAAGTCGACCGGGAAGACGCCGGCGGGCATCTCCTCGATCGGAAAGCCGGCGGCCCGCCACTTGGTGCGGATCGAGCCGATTCCGAACGCGTAGACGTCCTCGAGCTCGAAGCCGTAGCACCGGGTGTACGAGCGGTCCCAGTTCGGCGGGACGAAGACGCCGGCCACGTAGCGCAGGACCTCGGCCATCAACTCGGCGACCGCCCACCTGCACTCGTCCGACTTGGCGAAGCAGTCGGCGAGCGTCTTCACGCCGAAGCCGATGTGCCGCTGCTCGTCGAGTGAGACCATCGTCATGCCGTCGCTGAAGCCCGGCATCCCCCCGGACGCGGCGAAATGGGCCTCGATGAAGTGCTGGCCGGGTTGGGCGAGCGTCGCCTCGACGACCATGTGGTAGAGGGCGATCGCCTGGGCGAACTTCGGCAGCGACCGGTCCCCGCGGAGCTCGTCGGCCATCCGGTCGAGGCGCTCGAAGACCCGCCGGTAGCCCCAGCTCTGATCCACCCGGCTGGCGGCGACCGTCTCGGAGATCCCGCCGTCGGAGCCGATCACGTCGGTGAAGAAGCGGTGGAAGAAGACCGCGTGGCGGGCCTCGTCGACCTGCTGGGTCGTGAGGAAGTACTTCTGCTCGAGCGTCGGCGCCGCGTCGATGTACGGGGCGAGGCTGACGGCGACGGAGTCCTCGCCGGCGAGGAACATCGAATACAGCCAGACGGCCGACTTGCGCTGCATCTCGGTGAGCTCGGCCCATCCGGCCCGATCCGCGGTGAAGTCGATCTGCGTCGCCCGCCACTGGCCGTGGAGCTCCCACCGGCGGTAGAGGTCCTCGTAGGAGAGGGCGTCGACCGCGGTCGACTGTCCCGTCTGCTGCCCAACGGCCATCACGACCTCCTTTTCGATCCGTGCGCCGAGCACGGGTCTGACCAGGCACGACGATAAACCCTGGCCGTGCTCCGTGTTTTGGCGCACGAGCGTCGCGGTCTTCCCCGGACGACGGGGCGACAGGCGTCTTCTAGTCTGAGAGCACGGCGTGCTGCCTCGGCTGGGGCGCGCGATGCAGTTCACGGCCCCAGCGGCTGACCATGGTCCCGACGCTCGGTTGAGATTCCCTGCGTCGAAGTGCCAGGCCGCCAGCACAATGAAAGGCAGTTGATGAGCTCGATCATGCGGGGCCGGGATTCGGCCTGCTCGCGCCGGCCCCGGCGGCCGCCCGCGCTGGCAGTCTGCCTGATCTCAGTCGCGCTGGTGGGATGCGGGAACGCGGCGGCCGGGCCTCTCAGCACTGTCGTGGCGCGCCCGTCCGACTCGTTCGTCGACTCCGTCGGGATCAACATTCACTCGGGGTTCACGGACACGGCCTACGCCGACCAGAGCCGGGTCATCTCCCTGCTGCAGGGGCTCGGCATCCGCCATGTCCGGGACGAGTGGGAGAACACGCAGAACCCCGACGGGACGCCGAACGGCAAGTCGGCGGTGGTCTCGGCCTTCGAGGCCCTCCACGCCGCCGGCATCGGCGTCACCGCCCTGGTCGACGACGGTACGGGCGCCCCACCGTGGGGGCTCGCCGCGGCCGAGGTCGAGCAGCGTATCGTCCAGATCGCGGCCGTCGAGGCCGGCAGTCCAGGCATCTTCGACGGCCTGGAGGGGCCCAACGAGTGGGACGGCATCGGCGATCCGAACTGGGCAGCCGACGATCTCGCCGCGCAGAAGCTGATCTTCGACGACGCGCAGGCCAGCCCAGGCCTCGAGCCGGTCCCCGTGATCGCGCCATCGGTGATCCAGGGCACGACGCCGCTCCCGTCACTCGCCGGCCTCGCCGACGAGGCCAACCTCCACTACTACCCGGGGACCGCAGGGCCAGAGACGCTGCTCGACTCGATCGCCGCCGCTCACAATCCGCCGGGCAGCCCGCTGGTCACCACGGAGACCGGCTACACCACGGGGTACGTGCCCGGCGGCGCGATCCCACCCGGCGTGGCCCCGGTCGACGAGGCCGCTCAGGCGACCTACCTTCCGCGGCTCCTGGCCGAGGCGTTCGGCGACGGCTCGAGGAGGACCTTCATCTACGAGCTGCTCGACACGGTACCCGGCAGCGGCGACCAGGGCCCGGCGGTCGCCGACAACGCGAATCAGCACTTCGGCCTCGTCGGAGACGACTACTCGCCGAAGCCGGCGTACGCCGCCGTGCAGCGGCTTCTCGCCCTGCTCGCCGAGCCGTCGGCCCCGACATTCACTCCGGGGACGCTGACCTTCGAGGTTCGCGCCGCGGGACCGGCAGCCGTCGGCCCTGGCACGGTGGCCGACGAGGGCCCGCCGGCCGCGGTCGACGTGAGGACCGTTCTCCTCGAGCGCAGCGACGGGACCTTCCAGCTGCTGGTCTGGCGGGCGGACGCCGACGTCTTCGCCGGCGGACCGGGAGTGCCGTTCGGACCGCGACAGGTGCCGCCTCTGCCGGTCACGATCGACCTGCTCCACCCGGTCGCCAGCGCGGCAGTGTACGTCCCGAACGCCGGGCCGGCCGCGATTCGCGCCGTCGTCCGCGGGAACCAGGTCTCCTTCCCGCTGGGGGCCGACCTCGCCGTCGTCGACCTGACGACTTAGCGGGACCGGTCGTGGAGAAGTGGACTCTCCAAGCAAAGCAGTTGACTGACTCACTCGGATTTCGCACTTTTCGCTCGGCCGACTGCGCCTCGGGTCGGCGCGGGCGGGCGGCGCCGGAGTGGGGGCGGGCCCGGGTACAGGTCGGGCGGGGCGGGGCGGGGCGGGGGCAGGTCGGGCGCGGGCGGGGCGGAGCGGGGGCAGGTCGGGCGCGGGGGGAGTGGATGTGATCGACCAGGCTCCTCCCGGGCGGCGGAGGTGGATGCTCAGACGTTCATCGCAAAGTAGCTGACTGAGTCAGTCAACTAGTTTCCGTGGAGAGCGTGCACTTCTCGACGACGCGGTTCCCCGCGGAGAGCCCGCCGGCCTCCGACCTCCCGAGCCCGGCCCGAATGATCCTCGACGAGGAGCCCGGTCGATCACAGGCTGGGCGATCCGCGCGAGCCCTGCAGGGCGGTCAACGTCGAGGCGACGGGGGAAGCAGTGCCTCGGCGAGCACGGCCTCGACCCGGTCGTTGAAGGCCTCGTCGGTGTGCGCCCGGGCGGTCTCCAGCCCGCCACGGCGCAGGCGCTCGCGGAGGCCGGCATCGTCGGCCAGCTGCGTGGTCCGGTCGGCCAGGCCGGCGGGATCGCCGGGGGCGTAGAGCATGCAGTTCTCCCGATCGCGGAGGTACTCGGCCGACCCGCCGGTCCCGGTCGCGACGACCGGCCGGGCGCAGGCCATCGCCTCGAGCGGGACGAGACCCCACGGCTCGGCCCACTCCACAGGAAAGACGACGGCGTCGGCAGCTGCGTAGACGCCGGGCAGGTCCCCGCGGGGCCGGGGTCCGTCGAAGCTGACGCGTTCGGTGAGCCGAAGCGAGTCGACCAGGTCACGCAGCTCACGAAGGTGGGTCTCGTCTCCCCCGCCGACGACCCTCAGCGTCGCGGCGGCCGGGAGCTGGTCGAGCGCGCGAATCGCCGTGGCGATCCCCTTGCGGGGGTCGATCCGCCCGACATACAGGAGCCGCCAGCCCCACTCGCCGGGCGGGACGCCTCCGTCGAAGAAGGTCCGGTCGATGCCGCCGTGGACGACCTCGCTGCCGTCGATCGGCCAGCGCTCGAGCGACGCCCGGCGGGTGTCCTCGCTGGCGAAGACGAAGTGGGCGCTCGCCTGTGGGTCGAACCGCGCCGGCAGGCCGGTGACCCGCTCGAGCAGCTCGGCCGGGACGCCCGGCCGGGTCGCGAAGCGGATCCAGGCGTCGACCAGCGGCCCGTAGATCAGCCAGGCGTCGTTGACGAAGGCGACCCCGGGGAGCCGGCGGCGGCGGGCGCGCTCGAGCAGCGAGAGGGACATCCCGCCCATCGACCACCAGGAGACGACCTCAGGCCGGAAGTCGTCGACGTGCCGGTCGAAGGTCGCGGCGTTGGACCGCTCGAGCCCGAGCCGGGCGCGGGGACCGACCCGGGGAAAGGCGTGGTCTCGCCAGTACCAGCGGAGCTCCCGGTGGACGTCCGGCGCTTCCGGGAAGCCGGCCGCGCCGGCTTCCCGGTGGTCGCTGGCCAGCACGCGGACGTCGTGTCCCCTGGCCCGGAGGTCGTCGACCGCGGCCTGCCACACCAGCTCGTAGCCACCGAGGTGGTGCGGCGGATACATGCTGCCGACGCAGAGGATCCGCACCCGCCGCAGGCTACCTCCAGCCGGCTAGACCTCGGCCTCCTGGGCGTACCGGTAGGCGCCGATCACGATCGCGATCGCGAGGAAGAAGCCAAGGTACGCGCCGAACCCGAGGTACTGGGTGTGGGCGAAGAACTTCAGCAGCAGGAAGAAGATCACCAGGGCGGCGGCGGCGCACCTGGTCATCGCCCGGCCGAGCTGGGTTGTCGGAATCTGCGTCTGGGGACTGAAGAGGGACAGTCCGAGGTCGACGACGACGGCCAGGGTCAGGAGGACGGCGAGCACGCCCCAGAGCGAATCGGGCGCCGAGGTCGCCGTCTGGGAGGCGGAGGCCGAGCCGAGGATCGTCGTCAGCGACTCGTGATGCCAGGGGAAGAAGAGGAGGTCGATGATCAGCAGGATCCCTCCGCCGCCGACGAGCCAATCGTCTTGACCCAGCTTTGACAGGTCCACGTCAATCTCCCCCTTTGTTGACCGGCCCCGCGTCCGCGGGTGCCTGGGCGCACGCTATCCGGGGGCCCGGCCGTGATCAACCCCTCGCGTGCGGGTCCTTCGGTCAACCCCTCCGGCGGGGTCTCCCGTCGGACGGTCCGCGCCCCGACCGGGTGTCGGAGTCCGGGACGCCGGGCCGGCGGTCGCGGTCGAAACGTCGGGGGCGCCGTGAGTCGTCGCAGGGATCGCGCCGGCCGGCCCGGCCGGTCGGACGCTGTCGCCTGGGCATCAGGCGGCGTCCCGGACGAAGACGAATGCGCAGTCGTCGAAGGCGTCGAGCCCCCGCCACCGTCCGCGGGACTCGCCGTGGGCGAGCCGGAAGCCCAGGCCGGCGGCCTTCTGCTCGAGGGCGTCGCCGGTGATGCCCCACTGCCAGATGTCGTGGACGTCGCGCCACCGGCGCCCGCGACGGACGTTGGCGTCGTCGAGATGCTCGAGGGCCTCGATGTGGATCGCAAGGTCTGGGACCATGTCGAGGTACGGCCGGGCGCCGAGGTCGACGAGGCGGACGGCGCCCTCGTCGGCGCGGTTGTAGGTCGGCTGGACGACGACGAAGCAGCGGGTCTGGGCGGCGTACATGTCGAGCACCTCGTCCCAGTCGGGACGGACCTGGCGGAAGAGGACGTCGAAGAGGAGGACGACGTCGACCGGGCCGACCCGCCCGGCGATCCGGTCGTCGCCGAAGTTGCCCTGGACGAGCTCGAGCACGCTGGTCGCCGACTGGCGGTCGGTCACCTCGGGGGTGAAGTCCTCGTCGACGAGGACGACCCGCCTCATCGAGTCGCGCCGGGCGGCATGGAAGGAGTAGCCACCGCCGACGGCGCGGACGCCGCCGAGGTCGGCGAGGCTGTGGGCGTCGACGAGGTCACACGCGCGGTCGATCATCTCGAGCTTGAAGGCCCCCAGCCGGTCGTCCGGCCGGGGCCGCTCGCGCCGCCTGGACCGGAGGATCTGGGCCGGGGCGGAGAGGGAGTCGGGGATCCTCGACGGGCGCTGACGCATGGCCATCCGCCGGGGAGGATATGCCGTCTCGGGCCGGCCGCCTAGCGCGAGCCCCTAGGATGGCCCGATGGCTCCCGACCCGGCGATCTTCAAGGCATATGACATCCGCGGCCTGTACGACACGCAGATCGACGGGAACGTCGCTCAGCAGATCGGCCGGGCGTTCGCGCTGACCCTGGCGAAGCTCTCCGGGAAGCAGACCGAGGACCTGAAGGTCGGCCTCGGTCATGACATGCGCCTCTCGGCTCCCGGCCTGGCCTGGCGCTACCGGGCCGGCCTGATGAAGGAATGCGTGACGGTGATCGACATCGGCGAGGTCGGCTCGGAGATGCTCTATTACCTGGTCGGGTCACGCGAGCTCGACGGCGGCCTGATGTGCACGGCGTCGCACAACCCGGCTGCGTACACCGGGGTGAAGCTCGTCCGCGAGGGCGCGCTGGCCCTGTCGGGCGAGACTGGTATCCAGGACATCCGGGCGATCATCGAGTCGGGAGAGCTCGGGGCGGCGAAGAACAAGGGGACGCACGAGGAGCTCGACATCTACGACGAGTTTCAGGCGGCGGCGCTCGGCTTCGTCGACGCGAGCCGGATCAAGGGCCTGAAGGTCGTCGTCGACGGTGGCAACGGGATGGCCGGCCCGATGGTCGGACCGATTCTGCGCGAGCTCGACATCGAGCTGATCGAGACGTACTTCACGCCGGACGGGAACTTCCCCGACCACGAGCCGAACCCTCTCCTCCCGGAGAACCGGCAGTTCGTGATCGACCAGGTCCTCGAGCACAAGGCCGACCTGGGGATCGCCTGGGACGGCGACGCCGACCGGTGCTTCTTCATCGATGAGACCGGGCGCTTCGTCGACGGGGACTTCCTGACCGCGCTGCTGGCCGAGTCGCTGCTCGTCAGGAACCCCGGCGAGGCGATCCTCTACGACGTGCGGGCGAGCCGGGCGGTCGCCGACACGGTGCTCGTCGCCGGGGGGACGCCGCACATCAACCGGGTGGGTCACGCGTTCTTCAAGACGCGGATGCGCGAGGAGGGCTCACTGTTCGGGGGGGAGGTCTCCGGCCACTACTACTTCCGCGACTTCTACTGCGCCGATTCGGGGACTCTCCCGGCCCTCCTGATTCTCGAGCTGATCGCCGGGGCCGGCCAGCCGTTCTCCGAGCTGCTCGAGCCGTACCGGTCGACGTACTTCATCTCCGGCGAGATCAACAGCGAGGTGGCTGACGCCGAGGGCCGGATCGAGGCGATCGCCGAGAAGTACTCCGACGCGAGGGTGACCCGGCTCGACGGGATCTCGGTCGACTACGACGACTGGCACTTCAACGTCCGGTCGTCGAACACCGAGCCGCTGCTGCGGCTCTGCCTCGAATCGCTGGTCTCCGAGGAGGACATGGAGCGCCGGCGGGACGAGGTCCTCGAGCTGATCCGGTCGTGACCGGGGCGGCCGAGCCGCTTGCTCCGGCCACGGCCGCCGGCATCCACTGCCTGTCGATTCCGACGCCGTTTGCGGTCGGGGCGGTCAACCTCTACCTGATCGACGACGATCCGCTGACCCTGATCGACGCGGGTCCGAACTCGGGCGTCGCGCTCGACGAGCTCGAGCAGGGGCTCGACCGGCTGGGCCACCGGATCGAGGACCTCGGCCTGCTCGTGCTGACCCACCAGCACATGGACCACATCGGCCTGGCGGCGATCATCGCCCGGCGGTCGGGCGCGGAGGTCGCCGCGCTCGACCAGCTGGCTCCGTACCTGGAGCGCTTCGGCGAGGACATGGAGCTCGACGACCGGTTCGCCGCCCGCCAGCTCCTGCGTCACGGAATCCCCGAGGATGTCGTCCACGCGCTCCGGGCGGTGTCGGCGAGCTACCGGGCGTGGGGGTCGAGCGTGACCGTCAGCCGGCGGCTGGTCCCGGGCACGAGGCTCGAGTTGCGCGACCGGTCGCTCGAGATCCTCCACCGGCCGGGTCACAGCCCGAGCGACACGGTCTTCTGGGATGCGAGCCGGCGGATCCTGATCGGCGGCGACCACCTGATCGGGCACATCTCGTCGAATCCCCTGCTGACCCGTCCGCTGGGCGACCGCGGCGAGGAGGACGCGAGATCACCCCGGCCGCAGGCCCTCGTCTCGTACATCGCCTCCCTGGAGGCGACCCGGGCGATGGAGATCAACCTGATCCTCGCGGGCCACGGCCTGCCGGTCGAAGGCCACGTGGCGCTGATCGACGAGCGGCTGCGGCTGCACGAGCGGCGGGCCCAGAAGATCTACGACCTCGTGGCCGAGGCGCCGCGGACCGCGTACGAGATCGCACAGGCGCTGTGGGGGACGGTCGCCGTCACGCAGGCGTACCTGACCCTGTCGGAGGTGCTCGGCCACGCCGACCTTCTGCTCAACCGGGGCCGGCTCGTCGAGACGGTCACCGACGGGTTGGCGACGTTCGAGGTCGCCGGCGAGTAGCAGAGCGGCGGGCTGTGTGACGAACCTCACACGCCAGTCGGGGCGGAGCGTCGATCCTTGATCCAGAGACCGACCGGCCCACGCCGAGGAAGAGGTGAGAGGACCAGTGCTGACGCAGGCGGACACCCTGGAGACGACGAGCCGCGACCCGGCTGCGGACGCGGAGATCGTCGGCGCGGTGCTCGCGCACCGGTACGTGCGGGCGGTCGTGCGGGAGGTCGAGCGTGCCGCGACGCCGCCGCTCGCCGCTCCGGCCCCGGCCCCGACCCCGACCGGCCGGGTGGTCGCCGATCCGCGGGGCGCCGGCCGTGAACGAGCGTCGGGGCGCGAGGCGAGCCGAAACCTGGGTCGTCGTCGGCGCAGCTGGGTCCGGTCACGGCCGATCGGGGCAGGCCGGAGGCGAGCGAGGCGGCGGAACGGGGTCATCGAAGCGATCGCACCCGCCAGATCCGCCACGACTTTGCAAGACTCAATCTCATCACTTGGTAGCCTTGGGTCATGAGCGTCGATCCAGGCCGGCGTCCGGGCGGCGAGGAGGTCCTCGGTGTCGAGGGCGTCAGCGTCAGGCTCTCAGGCCGGGAGATCCTCCGGGACGTGGGCTTCGAGATCCGGTCGGGTGAGTTCACCGGGCTGATCGGGTCCAACGGCGCCGGCAAGACGACCCTGCTGCGGGTGATCCTCGGCCTCCAGGCGGCGACCGACGGCCGCGTCGTTGTCGGGGGCCGGCCGCGTTCGCGGCGAAACCCGCTGATCGGCTACGTCCCGCAGAAGTTCATCCTCGACCCGGATATGCCGCTGCGCACGCGCGACCTCGTCGGACTCGGCCTCGACGGCCACAGGATGGGCATTCCCCGGCGGTCGGCCGACAAGCGACGGCTGGTCGACGAGATGCTCCGGGCGGTCGATGCCGAGCGGTTCGCCGACGCGAGGATCGGCCAGCTGTCGGGCGGCGAGCAGCAGCGGGTCCTGATCGCCCACGCCCTGATCAGCCGGCCGCGCGTGCTCCTGCTCGACGAGCCGCTGGCGAACCTGGACCTCCGCAGCGGTCACGACGTCGTCACCCTGCTGGCGAGGATCGCCCGGGAGCAGGGCATCGCGATCCTGCTGTCGGCCCACGAGATGAACCCCCTCCTGCCGGTGCTCGACCGGATCGTCTACCTGGCGGAGGGCCGGGCGGCGAGCGGGACGGTTGACGAGGTGGTTCGGAGCGACGTGCTGAGCGAGCTGTACGGCCGCCGGGTCGACGTGCTCCATGTTCGGGGACGGTTGCTGGTGGTTGCGGGCGGTGGGGACGAAGCCGGGTCGGATGACTCGGTCGGCGTCGGCCAGCTCGAGATCGTCTCGTAGGGCTCGACGGGTCGGGGCGGCGGTGTTCTCGGGCTTCATGCTCAACGCGTGGGTCGTCGCGACGATCGTCGCGCTCGTCGCCGGTCTCGTCGGGTTCTACGTCGTCCTCCGGGGTTCGGCGTTCGTCGCCCACGCGGTTCCCAACGGGTCGTTCGCCGGGGCGGCCGGGGCGAGCCTGATCGGCGTGAGCACGATCGTCGGCCTCGGCGTGTTCGCCGTGCTCGGGGCGCTCGGGATCGGGCTGCTCGGCCGGCGGGCCCGTCACGACGTGGCGACCGCTCTGGCCCTCGTCGTGATGCTCGGCCTGGGAGCCCTGTTTCTCAGCCTGAGCGCGGAGTACGCCCCGGAGATCTACTCACTCCTCTTCGGCGAGGTGCTCGGCGTCTCGAGCCAGGAGATCTGGCCGACGCTCGGGCTGGCGGTGGTCTGCGTCGCGGCGATCGGCTGGATCCACCGCCCGCTGATGCTCTCGTCCGTACTGCCGGAGGTCGGCGAGGCCCGGGGGGTCGGCAGCCTGCGGATCGAGCTGTGCTTCCTGTTGGTCGTGGCTCTCGCGACGACGATGACCGTCCCGGTCGTCGGGACGCTGCTGATCTTCAGCCTGATGATCGGGTCGCCGGCTGCGGCCCGGTCGCTCACGAGCAGCCCGGGTCGGGCGATCGGCCTGGCGGTCGGGCTGGCCGTGCTGACGGTCTGGGTGTCGATCGCCGCGTCGTATGAGACCGACTATCCCGTCGGGTTCTTCGTCGGCGTGCTGAGCGCGGCTTCTTATGGGGGCGTTCGCACAGTCCGCGTCCTCGCCGCCCGACTCGCCTCGCTTGGCTGACCGCGTCAGTGACCTGGTTGGGGTGACCGCTCGGTTCGGGGGCGTCTGCGGGTCGGACTCCGCTCTCTTGAGAGGGGTGGCGGGCGTGAGGTTGCGGGGGGTAGCGGGATGGTCAGATCTCGTTGAGGTGACCGATGTTGGCCTGGTCGGCTGGGTCGGGGCTCGGCGGGGTGGCGAACCAGGCGTCGAGGATCTCGGCGAGGATCGCGTCGGTCGTCGTGCGGAGGCTCAGGGCGAGGACGTTGGCGTCGTTCCAACGACGGGCGCCGGCCGCCGTCTGCGCGTCGTTGCAGAGGGCGGCTCGGACGCCGGCGACCTTGTTCGCGGCGATCGACGCCCCGGTGCCGGTCCAGCAGCAGACGACCCCCTGGTCGGCCCGGTCGTCGACGACATCGCGGGCGGCGGCCTCCGCAGACCACGCCCAATCGCCGGGTTCGCCGTCGGCCAGCGCCCCGTGGACGATCACGTCGTGACCCCGGCCGACCAGCTCTCGAACGACCTTTTCGGCGACGCCGACCCGCTCGTCGGCGGCCACTGAGATCCGCATGGGCTCAGTATGGCGGGGTGGCCGCACGCAGGGAAAAGCCGCAGTCACCTACATTTCAGGGGATGTCAGACCAATGGCAAGGGGTGAGCGCCCGCGGCGTGCTCGACGGCGAGGCCGAGGCACTCGCCGCTCTGTGTGACAGGCGGGGTCCGTCGGTCGTCGGATACTGCCAGACGATCTGCGGCCCAGAACGGGCGATCGAGGCTGCGACAGCCGCATTCTCGGCCTTTCGGGCGGGGGCCGTCCGTGCCGTCGATCCGCTGTCGATCGACGCTGAGGCCCTCCTGCTCGGGCGTACCCGCGCGGCCGCGGCCCAGCGGGCGCCGAAGCCGGTCGGTGGTCTCGTCTACGCCGATGTTCCCTGCTCGCAGATCTCCGCCCTCCTGGCCGAGGACGCGACCGGCTCGCTCTCGCCAGCCGACCGCGACCGCCTCCGCCGCCACCTCGCACGATGCGTCTCGTGCCGGGCGACCCAGGCCGTCCAGCAGCAGGCCGAGCGGGCGTACTTCCATCCGGCGGTCGACACGCTCGATCCGATCACCCGCCTCGAGATCGTCGAGGCCCTCCGGCGGTCGGTGCCCGCGCCGAGCCCCAACGGCCACCGCCCCGCACCCCGGCCGATCCCGCCGGCCCAGCAGGCTTCCGTGACCCCGCAGCGATCGAGGCCGGTGCCACAGCTGCCACGCAACGTCGCGCTCGCCGGCTCGTCCTCCACGAGCACCCCGGTCGGGCCGTCACCGACCCCCAGACCAGCGTCGACCTCGCCGACGCCCAGACCACCGGCGTCGACCCAGCCGACCCCCGGACCACCGGCGTCGACCCAGCCGACGCCCGGACCACCGGCCTCGACCCAGCCGACGCCCGGACCACCGGCCCCGGCAGCGCCTGGACCGTCGCCGCCCGGTGCGGGCCCGTCGGCGACCCCTTTCCCCCCGACCGGCGCCTCCGGCCGGCCCGCGCAGGCGGGGGGCGTCCCCGACGGCAGCCAGGGCCGACCACCCGCAGGCCTGCCGTCCGGCGCCGGGAGTCCCGCCGGCCCGGCCGAGCCGACGCCACTCGAAGAGCAGGACACCCCGCCGAACGGGATGCCCGCGGCGTGGGACTCGCCGACCGGGGTGATGAGCGCGATCGATATCAATGCCGCACTCGGCTACGACCAGCCGGACGGCGAGCACGACCACGGCGAGCAGGGCGACTGGCCGAGCGCTCAGACGCCGCCGCCGCCGGCCGGCGGACTCGTCGCTGAGCAGCCGCTACGCCGTCGCCGCCTGGGGACGCCGTTGGCAGGCGGCGGATCCACCCGCCGGACGGGTGCCCGCGTGCTAGGCCCGGCCGCCGTCCTCGTCGTCGGGCTGCTGATCGCGTTGTTCGTCGCCGGCGTCTTCAACGGCGGATCCCGCCACCCGAGCACCAACCCGCTGACGGGCGCTCAGACCGACCCGAGCACGACCGTCCCGTCGACCGCGGGTGGGGGCCTTGCGAGCAATGGGACCGGCGCCGCGACCGCCGGCGGCGCGACCGCCGGAAGCTCACCCGGCGGGACGACCTCGAGCGCGGCGACGGCAGCCGCGAGGAGACGAGCGGCGAAGCGACGTGCGCAAGCCCTCGCCCGCCAACTCAAGGCCGGAGGTGTGACCACGAAGCCGAAGACGGCCCCCCGAGCGACCGGCGGCCCGACGACCGGGACGTCGGTGACGCACACGACCGTGAAGCCCCCGGCGACCACACCGGCGACCACACCGACCAAGCCGAAACCGACGACGACCGGGACGTCGACCGTCCACGAGCTCGGCACGGCGTCCGGCAGCGCTCCGCCCGCGAGCGGCGTCCCGGCGGCCGGCGTGACCGGGTACCAGCCGAACTGAGCGCCGGGTCGCGGCTTGACCGCGGTCGCCGGCCGTGACACGATGCCCGGGTCGCGACCGTCCGTGTCAACGAACCGGCAACGCCCGACCGGCCCGCGCCCAGTCGGCTCAGCCGAGCCAGGAGCCCCCGCGATCCGCGCCCTTCGCGAGATTCCGTCTCGTCGGCCGACGGGTGCGTCCGCTGTGGCGCAGGATGATTGAGTGCGGCCTTAACGGACCTCCGAAGGAGACGACAAGATGACGAAGCCAACGCACTTCTCGGCCGCCCTGCTGACAGGCCTGCTCGTGCTCGGTGGGACGGCGTGTGGCGGAGGGAGCAAGCACTCGTCCACGACCACCACGACCGCGTCGACCCCGACGACGACCCAGCCGACTTCCGGGAAGACCGCAACCACCAAGACGACTCCAACGACGCCGAAGCCGTCCAGCGCTCCGAAGTCCAACCAGACCCCGCTGTCCCAGACCCCGGCGAAGACCCTTACGTTCAGCGGGTCCGGCGTCAAGGACATCGGCAAGCCGGACCCCCTGAGGATTCCGAAGGACTCGACGATCCAGTGGACCAACACCGGGGCGATCTTCCAGATCATCCCGGCCAGCGTGAAGGTCCAGTCGCCGGTCAACTCGAAGGCCCACAGCGGGACGGCGACGATCAAGAAGGGCGCGTACTACGGCTTCCTGATCAACGCGATCGGCAACTGGACGGTCAAGATCATCCCCAGCGGCTGACACCCGGCCGGATCGACGACCGATCCGGCGTGACCTCTGGCGATCGTGCCGGCCGGGACCGTGGCGATCGTGCCGGCCTGGACCGTGGCGCTCGTGCCGGCCTGGACCGTGGCGCTCGTGCCCGCCGGGACCGTGGCGCTCGTGCCGGCCGGGACCGTGGCGATCGTGCCGGCCGGGACCGTGGCGATCGTGCCGGCCTGGTCCGTGGCGATCGCGCTGGCCTGGTCCGCCGCCGATCAGGCCGGGCGGGGCTCGCCTGCGGCGGAGGCTCTGACCTCGGCGAGCAGCCACGCGTGGAGCTGAGTCTCCCCGGCCAACTCCGGGTGGAAGGCCGCCGCGAGGATCCGCCCCTCCCTGGCGGCCACGACGTGGCCGTCGACCTCGCCGAGCACGTCGACGCCGGGCCCGTGCCCGGCGATCCACGGCGCCCGGATGAAGACGGCTCGAACCGGCGTGTCGAATCCCGCGAGCCGGAGATCGGTCTCGAAGCTGCGAACCTGCCGCCCGAAGGCGTTGCGCTCACACAGGACATCCATCACGCCGAGGTGGTCCCGGTCGAGGATGATCAGGCCGGCGCACGTCGCGAGGATCGGCATCCCGGCCGCCGCAACCGCCCGGAGCGGGTCGGCCAGGCGCTCGCGGGCGATGCCCAGCATCATCGTCGTCGACTCCCCACCCGGCAGGACCAGACCGTCGAGTCCGTCGAGATCGTCCGGGACGCGAACCTCCCGCACGTCGGCTCCGAGACCCTCGAGTAGGCGGGCGTGGGCGGCAAAGTCGCCCTGGAGCGCCAGCACCCCGATCAACCGGCGGTCGGTCGGCGGGCTTGCGCCCGCCGTCGGGCTCACCAGCCGCGCTGGGCGAGCAGCTGCTCGCCGGCGAGCTTGCGCGTCTCGAGGCTCTCCATCGCCGAACCGAGACCCTCCGAAGCCGCGGCGACCCGCTGGGGGTCGCGGTAGTGCGTCGTCGCCTCGACGATCGCCCTCGCCCGCAGCGCCGGATCGGCGGACTTGAAGATTCCCGAGCCGACGAAGACGCCCTCGGCGCCGAGCCACATCATCAGCGCGGCATCCGCAGGCGTTGCGATGCCGCCGGCGCAGAACAGGACGACCGGGAGCCGCCCGTCCCGGGCGACGCCGCGGATCAGGTCCAGGGGCGCGCCGTACTCCTTTGCGAGGCTCGGCAGCTCCGACGGCTCGCTGGACACGACCCGGCGGATCTGGCCGACGATCTCCCGCATGTGGCGGACCGCCTCGACGACATCGCCGGTCCCGGCCTCGCCCTTCGACCGGATCATCGCCGCCCCCTCGCCGATCCGCCGGAGGGCCTCACCGAGGTTCGTGGCGCCGCAGACGAACGGGACGTTGAAGCCCCACTTGTCGATGTGGTTGGCCTCGTCGGCCGGCGTCAGGACCTCCGACTCGTCGATGTAGTCGACCTCGAGCGCCTCGAGGACCTGCGCCTCGACGAAGTGCCCGATCCTGGCCTTGGCCATCACGGGGATCGTCACGGCCTCCTGGATCTGGCGGATCATCAGGGGGTCAGACATCCGGGCGACTCCCCCATCCCGCCGGATGTCCGACGGGACCCGCTCGAGCGCCATCACCGCACACGCGCCGGCGTCCTCGGCGATTCTGGCCTGCTCGTCGTTGACGACGTCCATGATCACGCCGCCCTTCAGCATCTCCGCCAGACCGGACTTGACCCGGAATGTCGCCTCGTCGGACATCGGACCATTCTACGCGGACGCCGCGCCATCACCGGCATCGCCCCCCTACCCGCCCGGGTCTCGCTCGTCAACCCTGACCGACACGGCGTCCCGCCCGTCTCTCAGGCGGGGTCGACACGGCCGGACGCACGAGACGCGCACGTGAGCGGCGATCCTCGCTGCGACCGAGTGCAAACCACAGGGGCGGCGGGGTTTTGTACTGATGGAAGCGTGCCCACGCGCCCGTACGCTCGGTCTCGTGACGTGAACAGTCGCGCTCGTCTGTGAGCCGCCGAGTGTCCAATGGAACCCGCAGTCGGCGGCGGTTCACGGAGGCCCGCCGGCCGGCGCGGATGGCCGCGGACCCAACGGAAAAGGACGCTGACCGAATTGCCCCAGAGCTCGGCACTCTCACGCGGAGGCCAGAAGATCGAGGCTCGCAACCTCACGAAGCGCTACGGGGCGACCTTGGCCGTGGACGATCTGAGCTTCGACGTGAACCCCGGCATCGTGACCGGGTTCATCGGACCGAACGGGTCGGGCAAGACGACCACGATGCGGCTGATCCTCGGTCTCGACAATCCGACCGGAGGCGGGGTCACGGTCGGCGGCCGGCGCTACAGGGACCTCCCAGCGCCGTTGAGGGAGGTCGGCGCACTGATCGACGCGAAGGCCGTCCACCCGAGCCGGACCGCGTATCACTACCTCCTGGCACTCGCCCAGAGCAACGCGATTCCGGCCGCCCGGGTCGACGAGGTCCTCGGCCTGGTCGGCATGGACGCGGCCGCCGGCCGCCGGGTCGGCGGGTTCTCGCTGGGCATGGGTCAGCGGCTCGGGATCGCCGGAGCCCTGCTCGGAGATCCGCCCGTACTGATCTTCGACGAGCCGCTCAACGGCCTGGACCCTGAGGGCATCGTCTGGATCCGCAAGCTGATGCAGCGACTGGCCGCCGAGGGCCGGACGGTGTTCGTGTCGAGTCACCTGATGAACGAGATGGCCGTGACCGCCGACCACCTGATCGTGATCGGCCAGGGCAAGCTGCTGCGGGACGAGGGGGTCAGTGAGTTCGTCGAGTCGAACTCCGAACACCGGGTCCTCGTCCGCTCCCCGCAACTGGCCGAGCTGTCGGTCGAGCTCACGAAGCTCGGCGCCCGGGTCGCGCCGGGAACCGAGGACAGCATCGAGGTTGCCGGTCTTGACAGCAAGGCGATCGGAATCCTGGCAGCGGCCAGGGGTCTCACGCTCTACGAGCTGGCTACCCAGCGCGCATCCCTCGAAGACGCGTTCATCGACCTGACCCACGACAGCGTCGAGTACCACGCGACTGGAGCAGCGGCATGACGACCGCGCTTGCAACCGCCGAGCCGATCCCGGCCAAGCCGGCCTATCGTGCGGCCAACTTCACAGACGCCGTCCGCGCGGAATGGACCAAGGCACGCACCGTCCCCTCGACGATCTGGACCCTGATCGTCGCCGCCGTCCTCGGGATCGGCCTCGGCGCCCTGATCAGCGCGGTTTCGGCCAACCAGTACGGCAAGTCCGCAAGCACGCGGGCGTCGTGGGATCCGACCTCGATCAGCGCGTCGGGTCTCGGCATCGCACAGCTGTCGATCGGTGTCCTCGGAGCCCTCCTGATGACGTCGGAGTACTCGTCCGGCGCGATCGGCAGCAGCCTGGCCGCCGTGCCTCGTCGCAGCAGGCTCCTCGCCGCCAAGGCCGCCGTCGTCGTCTCGGTCGTCTTCGTCGTCACCGAGCTCATCACGTTCGTTTCGTTCTTCATCGGCCAGGCCCTGATCTCGGCGCACGCTCCGAGTGCCGGTCTCGGAGACGCCCACGTGCTGCGCGCCCTGATCGGCGGCGGTCTCTACGGAGCCGGAATCGGCCTGCTCGGACTCCTGTTCGGGACGATTCTCCGGTCCGCGGCCGCCGCGATCTCGCTCCTCGTCGCCCTGCTCTTCGTGCTCCCGGGGATCGCCGCCGCACTGCCGGCCTCGATCGAGCACACGGTCGAGAAGTTCTGGCCGACGCAGGCCGGCCAGCAGGTCGCAGGGGTCGTCCGCGGCGACCACACACTCCCCCCGTGGGCCGGCTTCGCCGTCTTCTGCCTGTTCGTCGCGATCATCGCCGCCGCGGCGTTCTACGAGCTGAACCGCCGCGACGCCTGATCTCGCCACGTCAACCTGCCGCACGCGCACGAGGACTCCGCGAACGACCCTTGCTCACGGCGAAACGCCTTGGTCCGGTCGGCGTGCTGCTCACACGTTCGACGGCGACGAGCGGCGCGACTACGTCGCGGGTCTGGCGTCGGTGACGACTCCTGGCGGGCACGTGTACGTCCTGTGTTTCAGTGACCTCCGACCGGACGCCGGCCCGCATCCGTCCAGCCGGGACGACCTGAGGCGAGCGTTCACACGCGTCGGCGGCCGGAGCGTCGTTTCCGTCAGCCCGGACCGGATCCGGACGATGCTCCACGCACGGGGCGCTGCGGCCTGGTTGGCGAAGGTCGAGCGGGTGTAGCGGCTACGGCCGTCGCCGGCCGCGGCGTTTCGCAGCTGGCCGGTCAGGCGGGACGGCCGCCTCCTGGTGTGCGTCGTGGAGGATCTCGCTCTGCCGGCGGATCATCCTGACGCGGCCCCGTTGCCACAGCCACCAGATCGCCCAGCCAACCGCGCAGATCACGAGCACGATGCCCACGCCGCGAAAGAAGTCGAGCAGGGCCGGCCCTGACTGCGTCAGCTCCGGATGCCCGCACGGCTGGTTGACGTCCGGACACCCCGTCGGAATCATTCAGCCGTTCACGGTACTCGGTCGCGGAGGACCTGCCCGGCTCCCGCCCGACAGGTTCAGCGGCGCCCGCCCGTCGATTCCGACGACTGATCCCAGCGCTTGCGACCCAATGCAGCGAGCCCTCCGACCACGGCCGTCGCGGCGACGAGGAGTCCCGCTGGACCGAGGCCCCACGCTCCGAGGGACACCCGACTCCCGCCCGGGCCGGCGTACAGTCCAGCCCGCAGCGTGGTGGTCACGGTCGCCGCGCACGCGACCCCCAGGAACGCCCCGCAGGCGCGGATCCGAACCCGCGTGGGAAGTCTTGCCAGACCCAGTGACACGAGGAGGACCGCGGCGGTCAGGCCGCCGCCGATGATCAGTCCGTGCTCGGCGGCGCCGGCCATGCCCGGCCGCTGCGCCGGCGGGACCGACAGACGCACGGTCGTCGCGAGCGCGAGCCCCAAGCCCGCCGACCCGGCGAGCAGACTCGTCCCGATCAACGACTTGACGCCACGGTCGCCGATCGCACTCCCGACGGCAAGCGCCGCAGCCGCGACGAGCAACCACCGCGCGGCCGGCGTCGGCCCGGCGATGACCAGCATCCGTCCGGGTCCCGACGGCTGCATCCCCCACGCCCGGCCCGGCGCAAACGCGCCGACCGCGGTCGTCAGGCCGGCCGCCGGCAACAGCCGCCCCGGCGTCAACCGCCCGGCCACACCGTCGACCCGGAGCCCGGCGCCGGCGATCACGACGAGCGCCGCCTCGCGCCACGACGCGGATCCCGCCGCGCCGTCCGCGTCGCCGAGGACGCCGAGCAGGTCGGCCGCATGACGCGCCCGTGCTGCCCTCGGAAACGCCAGCAGCGCAACCCGGTACCGACGCGGAGTCCTCACGCCGGCTCACCCACGCGACGCGGAGTCCTCACGCCGGCTCCCCCACCGCCGGGCCGAGCACGGCCAGCGACGCCTGACTCAACCGCTCGGCCTCGTCGCGCAGCTCGCCCCGCCCACGATCGGTCAGCGCGTAGTACCGCCGCGCCCGGCCGCCGACGATCTCCTCCCCGACCACCTCGATCAGCCCCGCCCCGAGCAGACGCTCCAGCGCCCCATACAACGTGCCTGCCGCCAGGCGCACCCGTCCGCCCGACAGGCGGCTCGCCTGCTTGATGATCTCGTACCCGTGCCGCCGCCCGTCCAGCAGCGAAGCAAGAATGAAGTACGTCGGCGTCCGCACCAAACCAGTATATACCGCTAGCCGTTATATACAGCCAGACGACGTCCTGAGCCGACACTCTCCGACAGACCAGGCCCGTCGCC